>NZ_RQYM01000010.1 GCF_003859945.1 Leucobacter sp. OH1287 | reverse complement strand
GTTATGTGGCATGAGCTGCATACCTCTGACCCGTACCGGCTTGATTGGGACTAGGCGAGAAATGCCACACATTTTGTCCACTTACCCCGCATTTGCGCAATATCGACAAGAGGTGTATAGTTTATATCTGTGCCGCGGGGTGGAGCAGTTCGGTAGCTCGCCGGGCTCATAACCCGGAGGTCGTTGGTTCAAATCCAGCCCCCGCAACGAATACAGCTCCTGACCAGCTTTGGTCAGGAGCTGTTGGCTTATCCGATAGGTTCTGGGCATCTGCGATTTTATCCACTTACCCGTAATTTTAGAGAACTCTCGAATCAGCCCTTTATCACCTATACACCTCTCGCCGGTGACCAAGCTTAAGCACCAATACAACAAGCTCATTGTCAATTACGTCGTAGATGATTCGATAGTTACCAACCCGTACCCGATACTCACCATTACCCCCTTTGAGTTGAATACACCCTGGAGGTCTTGGATCGCTCTTGAGTCTTTCAATTGCCGAGAGTAATTGAACCGCGAGCCTCTTGTCTGCCTTACTCAGCCTTTCAAGTTTCTTCGCCGCTGACGGCGCATAACTAATAGAGTAAGCCATGTTAAGTACTTAGATTCCAAGCTTGCGCAACAGCTCTTCGTGAGATACTCGGCCAACCTCCTTGCGCGCTTTGGAAGCAGCCAGTATATCCGCCTGATCCTCTAGCGCTTGCACTGCCCGGTCGAAGAACTCAGGTGACACTACAACAGCACGACGCCGCGCCCCGCGGGATGTTATCTCTACAGGAGATCGCTGCGCAGCGGCGATATAGTCACTCTGCTTGCTACGGAACTCTGAAAGGGTAACTGAAGTCATGCTTCAAGTGTACAACTTGTACAAGATTTATACAAGAGGCAAATTATGCATCTCCCCGTTAAGCTGGGTTAAGGCGCTAGCTGACCGGAGGCAACAAAGCACTCGCCCGCGCCCGTAATCTGCCAGCGGCCTGGAGTAAGCAGCACCGCATCGCCGATTTTCAGGTGGCGTTCCGCGATCCGCTCACCGTCAAAAACCCGGAACTCACCCGAGCAAACCAGCACGCAGGAGGGTGACTCGGCCGTAAACTCGGCGTCGCCTACGACGTGCAACAGCTCAAACGGTTTGCTGTGTTGCCCGGCAGCGTCGGGGTTGAATCGCTTGGCCGCGCCAAATTTTTCGGGGGTGAGGCGTGGATCCGCAACCGGCGTGAAATCGGTGATCTTCACCAGCTCGGGGATGTCAATGTGTTTCGGGGTTAGTCCGCCGCGCAGCACATTATCGCTGGGGCCCATAATCTCGATTCCGTAGCCGCCGAGGTAGGCGTGGATAGTTCCCGGGGGTAGCCAGAGCGCCTCGCCGTGTGCGAGCTTCACGTGGTTGAGCAGGGCGGCGACTAGGATTCCTGGGTCGTTCGGGTAGCAGTTTTGCAGTCTGGTAATCAGTCCCGCATAGTCGGCGAGCGCCGCATCGTCACCGGCTGATCCGGCGGCAGCGGCACCTGCGTCGGCGTCAGTGAATCCACCCTCACCGATCCCGATGGCGGCAGCGGTTAGCGCGCCGAGAACGGCCTGCACCTCCGCGCTGTTAGCCAGAACCCACTTAACGGTTTCTTTCAGGCCGCCCGTTGTAACCCGGTCGGTCAGATCCGCCAAAAGCTTCGCGCCGGCTTCGTTGACTGTGTTTTGGGCTGTAATCCGGGTGAGCAGTTTCGCACTGTCTGCCGGATCCCGGAATCCGCACAGCGCCTCAAACCCGGTTTCGAGCGCGAGCACAAGTTCCGGTTTAGAGTTCGGGTCCTTATAGTTGCGCTCTGCCGCAAACAGGTCAAGATTTTTGCTGTTATCGGCGTTAAAGCCCCGCTCTGCTTGCGCTGTTGTGGGGTGCGCTTGAATCGAGAGCGGCTGAGCAACGGCGAGCATTTTCAGTAGGTAAGGCAGGCGATAACCGGTCTCTGTCTCCCAGCTGTGCAGGTCAGTGAATGGGCAGTCAACCAGTTCGCTCGGCGCTTTCGGGTGGGATCCGATCCACAGCTCCGCCTCATGGTTCATAGTTGCTGCGTAACCGAGTCTGTCGCTAATCCCGTTTCGCTCACCCCACTGGTAGGCGATCGGTCTGTTGCGTAGCAACGCAATAGGCGGCATTCTGTTATCAGTCACACAATCAACTTTAGCTGCCATCGCTCAGTTTTGGCTGTTTTCTTGGCCACCGCGGGGCGATTTCATACCACAGCATTATTTTTTGGGGTCCTGGCGGAACCACCAACAACGCCCCAGCTAATCGGGTGGCTTCTCAACCCAGTTGCTCAGGTTCTCGTCGGCTCGCACAACAACGTGCCCGTACAGGTCGGTGCGGAGCGGCACAATCCCACTTGACCGGTAGCTTTCCAGACTGCGCGGCGCGGGATGCCCGTAGCTGTTGCCAGCTCCCGCGGAAACGATCGCGTATTTTGCGTGGCTGAGCGCGGTCAGTTCGGGTGAGGCATCCTTGGATCCGTGGTGCGCCACTTTCAAAACATCAACCGCGAACGTCTCCGGCGCAAACTCCCTGAGCAGCCGGTTGTGTCCCTCTTCGCTGGAGTCGCCGAGCAGCAGAACGCTAAGCTCCCCCGTCTCAACCCGCATAATCAGGCTGGCCTCGTTGGTTTCGGAAGAATAGAAGGGCAGCCCCGGCCCCAGCATCTCCCAGGAGATGCGCCCGACGGATCCGCTGTTGCCCGCCTCTGCCCTACCCCCGGTGCTATACGGGATGCCCGCGCTCTCAAGCTGGGTTACAACGGTTCGCTCTTCCTGCCCGAGCGTTCTCGGTGCGATAAGCGCCCGCTCTGTGATCTCCCTGACCTGCGACAGCGCGCCAACATGGTCGCGATCATCGTGGCTGAGCACAAGCAGCGCGATCCGCCTCACCCCAAAATCATCGAGGCACTCCTGCAGCAGCCCGGGATCATCCCCGGTGTCGACGAGCATCACGGTTCCGGGATCCGCTGTGTTGCGAATCAGAATCGCATCGCCCTGCCCGATATCGCACCCAACAACCGCCCAATCCGTTGGCGCCGCACCCGCGCCTAGGTTTGGTTTCACAACAACGTTGATGCTGACAAGCACCGCGGCCGCCGCAATCAAAACACTCTCAACCGCTGTGCGCAGTCGCGGTTTCAGGCCGGGGCTGGGTTTTTGGGTTATTTTGCGGATCCTGCCAAACACCAGCGGCAGTAAAACAACAGCGCAGAGCGTCACTGCGCCAAGCAGCCCCTGCGGCCACGGAATTTTTGTTGCGACCGCGGCATCACTCAACCAGTTTGCGATCAATAGCACCAGGTTTGAGCAGGCTGCGGCCGGCACCAAAACCAGTTGAACGAGCGGTTCGACAACAGCGAGCGTCAGCATCGCAAGCAGCGCAAAACCGGTCGCGAACGGTGCAATCGGGGCGGCGAGCAGGTTGGCAATAAGCCCGAGCACCGTAATCCCGTCGGAGAGTAACAGCAGAAACGGTGTGCAGCCGAGCTGTGCTGCGACGGTGACAGACAGGGGCATCGCGACTATCTCAGGAACCCGCATTCTCAGCAGGCGCTTCCGAATCGGGTCTGTGAAAAGCAGAATCGCCGCGGTTGCGCTGACTGAGAGCATAAACCCCGGTTTGATTGCCTGCCACGGATCAAACCAGAGCAGCAGCGTCGTCGCAAACCCCAGAATAGCTGTGCCATTAATCCCGACCGTGCCAAACCGCGCAACAAGACACACGCCCGCCATCAACGCCGCACGCAAAACTGACGAGTCCGGCCCGATCAGCAACACAAACCCCGCCAGGGCAGCGAGCGCAGCCGTGTTTCTCACCGCCCGATTTGCACCCATCATGGCGAAGATTTTTGTCACCGCCACAATCACCAGCGCACAGTTCGCGCCCGACACAGCAACCAGGTGCGTCAGCGAGGTGTTTAGCAACTGCTGCTGTTGGTCCGCCGTAATCAGTGAGGTGTCACCGGTTGCAAAACCGGGCACCAGCTGGGCTCCCGGGGTGGATCCGCTCGCCACGGTTAATCTGCTGCGCAGTGTGGCGGCGGCGGTGTTGACGGGGTGAAGCAGGCCGGGCGGCCTGTGAGCGGATCCGCCACCCACCGCCTCGCTCAGCTCCCGCACGCTGATGCTAAACGCGCTTGCGGAGGCTCGCGGCAGCTGCTTAACACTGCCGGTCACCAGCAGCCTGGTGCCGGGCGCCCACTCAGCGGGTTGGGGCCCGCTTAACCACAGCAGCACTCGCACTCCCGCGGGATCGTTCACGGTTTTCGCGGTCACCCAGTTGGTTGTGTCGCCGCCGGCGCGCATTTTCTGTTTGGGGTATTCAACCAGTTCGACCGGGAAGTTTTTAACGCGCTCACTGATCTGGCTGACCGCCTGGTTTCGCTGTTGCTCCTGCACAAACAGTTGGCTGACAAGCAGGGCAGCAACCCCGAGCACGAAAAGCAGAAAAGTGACTACTCCCCGCAGTCGCAAAAGCAGCAGCCAGCGTCTGCGAAAACCCCTGTTTGCTGTCTCACCGTTTAATGCTGCCCGCTGCTGTGTCACTCTGTTCTGCGCCACCCGAGTTCGCTCTGCCCGCACTTGCGACACACGCATTTGTGATGCCCACTTCGAGAGCAACCCGACCGTGACCGCGAACAGAATAATCAGTGCGGCGAGCAGCGCTAAAACCTGCCCCACGCTGATGTCGCTGCCGAGCACAACTGCGATGGTTAGCCAACTGAGCATGGCTGCGCTAAACAGCGTAAACTGTGCGGGCTGTGCACGCTGTTGTTGCGCAGGGGCTGAAACAAAACCGTCCGCCCAGGCGCGCCCGGCTTCGTCTCTGCCCCGGTGTTTTCCCTCCCCTAGCTCGACCCGCTCAAACCGGCCGACCCGCCAAAACTCCCCTCGCCGCAGCATTTTAGACACTCACCTGCGAGGCAATGTTTTGCACTGTTTTATCGCCGATGCCGGGGATTTCCAGCAGGTCCTCAATACTTTTAAACCCGCCGTTTTTACTGCGCCACTCCACAATCTTCTGAGCGGTTGCGGGGCCGATCCGCGGCAGCTGCTGCAGCTGTTCGACCGTGGCCGTGTTGAGATTAATCTTCCCTTCGCCAGAGCCCGATCCGCCACTACCGCCGCCACCGCTGCCTCCGCCGCCGCCTCCGCCGCCGCCAGCACCGGCGCCACCCGCCTGCGCTGCTCCGCCTGTGAATGCGCCGCTGTCGATCTCCTGCTGTGTGGGAATATGGATTTGTTCGCCGTCGTTAACGACGCGCGCCAGGTTAACACCCGTTAAAACTGCCGCATCGGTTAAGCCACCAGCTGCCTCAACCAGGTCTTTCACACGAGATTTCGCGGGCAGCTCATACACTCCCGGCTGCTGCACCTGACCGATAATGTGCGCGACAACGGGAACGTCCGCACCACGACCAGCTGCTCCCCGACCACTATTACCGCCAGATTCACCCGAACCAGCGGAACTGCCCCGATCCGCTCCGGCTTTCCCAGCCGCACTGTTTCTAGCACCACCGGTATTTTTGGCACCTACCTGGGACGCCGAAGCAGCCGAGTCGGAGGTGCCGGGATCCGCATTAGGCAGTGACTGTGGTTTTAACACCAGGTTCAGCACAACCGCGACAAGCGCAACCGCCGCGATTGTGACCGCGGCGAGCACGGGTGTTGAGAGGGTTTGCCGCAGTTTAGTGAGAAACGGCACATCCTCCTCATGCCACAGCGACGCTGCAGCGCCGGACACCGCGCTATCCTCTGTCTCCCAGGATCGCCCATCCTCGCCCGCTCTCCGGGAGCGCGCGGCCGCCACTGGCTCCCGGGATCGCACGCTGTCACTCGAACCCGCAGCCTCATCGGGGTCGGCAATCACAGCGCTAAAGCTGCGGGTTATGGCGTCAGGTTCGGCAGTGCTGCCCCGCGCAGCGTAGGCGAGCGCCTTCTGCCAGGGGTCATCAAACGGGTCACGCGGTGATGGCGTTGTTTGGGAAGTTGATTTAGACATGGCAAAACCGTAGACCACGGTCTTAACCAGCCCGCAAAAAATGCGAGGGCTGTTGATAACTCACCGTGTTTTTGAGTTATCAACAGCCCCGCAACAGCATTAAATCAGCAACCGCCCAAGCAACCGCCCAAGCGGCCGTATCAGCAACCGCCCAAGCACTTCACAAGCACCCAGTCAGGCAGGCAGCAGCCCAGGCAACCGCCCAAGCCCCGCCTCAGCCCCGCCTCAGCCAGCTACCCCTTGGTCGCGATGCTGATGATTCGCGGCAGTCGCACAAAGGTTTTCACGATCTCGCGCTCACCGACAGACTTTTTAATCCGGTCAGCGTCGAGTGCCAGAGCGAGCGCATCCTCTTCGCTAACATCGGCGGGCAGCACAAGCCGGTCACGCACTTTACCATCAACCTGCACAGCGACGGTGATCTCGTCAGCGACGAGCAGTGAACTGTCGGCTTCTCGCCACTCAACCAGCGCGCAGTTGCTCTCGTGGCCGAGAATGTCCCACATTTCCGCCGCGGTGTATGGCGCAAACAGGTTGATCATCAGCGCAATCGTCTCAACGCTCTCGCGAACTGCCGGATCCGCCGCGCCGCATCCGCTGTCAACAGCCTTACGGGTGACGTTCACCTGCTCCATCAGGCGGGCAACAACCACGTTGAACTTGTACTGTTCAACCAGCTGCGGCACGTCCGCGAGCAGGCGGTGAGTTGCCTGACGCAGCTCCCGGTTACCGGCCGCGAAATCAACGCCGGGCTCGCTCTCAACGTCTCGCGCCAGTCGCCAGGCTCGCGCCAGGAACTTGCTTGAACCCTGCACTGACACGTCTGCCCAGTCGATGTCGTCCTCTGGCGGGCCAGCAAAAATCAGTGAGGTGCGGAGCGCGTCAGCCCCGTGATCCCGCAGCTCGCTGGCAAACTCAACCAGGTTGCCCTTCGATTTTGACATCTTTGAGCCGTCAAGCAGCACCATGCCCTGATTTAGCAGGGTTGTGAACGGCTCATCAAAATCAATGTAGCCGAGATCAAACATCACCTTGGTGATAAACCGTGCATACAGCAGGTGCAAAATCGCGTGCTCAACACCGCCAACATACTGGTCGACCGGTCCCCAGAACTTCGCTGCGGCCGGGTCAAACGGCTGGGTCTCATCCTGCGGCGAGTAGAAGCGCAGGAAGTACCAGGAGCTGTCCACGAAGGTGTCCATTGTGTCCGGGTCGCGAGTAAATTCCTCACCGGTTTCAGGGTCGGTGACGGTCGCCCACTCGGTTGCGGCGCCGAGCGGCGAAGCACCCTTCGGTTTCAGATCCAACCCCGCCGCATCGGGCAGGGTTACTGGCAGCTGCTCCGCAGGCACCGGGCGCATGGATCCGTCAGCCCCGTGCAGAATAGGAATCGGGGTGCCCCAGTACCGCTGCCGAGAAATCAACCAGTCACGCAGACGGTAGGTAACCTTGCCGCGGCCGGTTCCAGCCTCCTCAAGCAGGGCAATTTGCTTTTTCACGGCGTCGCCCTTGCTGAGTCCATTAAGCTCGCCCGAGTTAATCAGCTCACCGTCGCCGGTTGCGGCAACACCGGTCTCTGCCGGGTGGCCGAGCGGGTTGCCGTCCTCGTCAAGCACCTCCAACACCTGCACAACCGGCAGGTCAAACTTCAGCGCAAACTCAAGGTCGCGCTGGTCGTGCGCGGGAACAGACATAACCGCGCCGTGGCCGTAGTCGGCGAGCACATAGTCTCCCGCCCAAATCGGGATCCGCTCACCGTTAACAGGGTTGATTGCAAAGCGGTCGAGGAACACACCGGTTTTTTCGCGATCCGCACTCTGCCGCTCAATCTCCGTCTGCTTCTGAGTCTGCACCAGGTAGTCGGCAAAACGCTGCTTCACCTCGTCAGAAACATCAGCAACCAGCTCAGCGGCGAGATCACTGTCTGGCGCAACAACCATGAAGGTTGCGCCGTGCAGGGTGTCTGGGCGGGTTGTGAAAACACGCACCGGCTCGTCACGGCCCTCAACAACAAAATCAACCTCGGCACCCTCGGAGCGGCCGATCCAGTTGCGCTGCATCTGCAACACCTTCGGCGCCCACTTGCCCTCAAGCTTGTCGAGATCCTGAAGCAGCCGCTCAGCGTAGTCGGTGATCTTGAAATACCACTGGGTCAGCTTCTTCTTCACAACGATCGCGCCCGACCGCTCAGAGGTGCCGTCCGGCAGCACCTGCTCGTTCGCCAAAACAGTCTGATCTACCGGATCCCAGTTAACCCAGCTGTCTTTCCGGTATGCGAGGCCGCGCTCAAACAGCTGCAGGAAAATCCACTGGTTCCAGCGGTAGTATTCCGGGTCGCTGGTGTGCAGCACACGCGACCAGTCGAAGCTTGGTGCGTAGGCTTTGAAGCTCTCTTTCTGCTGCGCAATATTGTTGTAGGTCCACTCTTTCGGATCCACACCGCGCTTAATCGCCGCGTTCTCAGCGGGCAGGCCAAAGCTGTCCCAGCCGATCGGGTGCAGCACATCGTAGCCGCGAGACCGCCAGTAGCGAGCCAGCACATCGCCCATGCTGAACGCCTCCGCGTGACCCATGTGCAGGTCGCCGGAGGGGTACGGGAACATATCTAGCACGTATTTTTTGGGGCGCCCAGTGTCCTCGTTGCTGACGTCGAATGGCCGATCAGCCTCCCAAACCTGCTGCCATTTCTCTTGAATCGCGCGAAAATCGTAGTTTTCAGCTTGCTCAGTCACTGTTCCTCTTTTAACTATTTCAGGTTATTAGCGCTGGCGGATCCACCAGCAAAAATAAAACACTCTTATCGTACCGTGTGAGACTCGATCTCAATTGTTTTTACGCTTAAATCAGCGGGAATATCTGAGTGCGTAATCAAAATAACCGCCCTGTCATCTGGCACCGCAGCGATCAGGTCGGTGACCAGCTGCTGCGCGAGATCGTAGTCGACGCCCGCGGTCGGCTCGTCAAAAATCATCACCCGCCAGTCAGCGAGCAGCGCCCGAGCCAGCGCGATCCGCTGCGCCTGACCGCCCGAGATAAGGGATCCGGCCTGCCCGAGCCGGGTGTCGAGCCCGCCACGCTGGCACACCCACTCGCCGAGGCCAACCCGGTCAAGCACCCGCAGCAGCTCCGCGTCGCTCGCGCTCGGTTTGGCAAACTTCAGGTTCTGCCTGAGGTCCGCGTCGAAAATATGTGGTCGCTGCTCACACAGCCCAACGAGCTGCCGCACCCGCGCAGCCCCCAGCTCTTTCGCCTCAACGCCGCCGATCCGGTAGCTGCCCTGATAGTCGAGCAGTCGCACCAGCGCAAGCGCGAGGGTTGATTTGCCGGATCCGCTCTCACCGTTGATAACAACGGTTTCGCCCGGTGCGACCGTGAGGTTCAAATCGGTTATTTGTGGATCGCGCGACCCCGCGTGTGTGACGCTCAGCTGTCGAATCTCAAGCAGCGGCGCCCCGGCAAGCGGCTCGGCAAGCGGTTCGGCATCACCCGCTTCGCCCGGAACCGCGAGGTCGCTTGGCAGCTGCGGAATCTGCTCCGGCAGCGGTTTTTCGGTGAGGTCCGCGATCCGCGCGGCGCTCGTCATAACCCGCCTGCGGGCAGCGAGCGCGGTTGGCGCCTGCACAAACACCTCCGCGATTGCTGCCGGCACGATCACGATTAAACCAAAAGCGGCCGCGCTAACCCCGTTATCGAACGGGATCGCAGCAAAATAGAGGACCAGCAGTGTTGCGATGCCCTGCCCGAGCCCGAGCAGCGCCGCGGTTAAACCGGCGGTTATCGCGGCCCGCGACTGAATCTCAGCAAGCCGCGTCTGCGCTTTCTCAATCAGGACACGCTGCCTGGCAAACCCGTTAAACGCGGCGAGCGTTTCTGAGTTTTCTGCCCGCTCTAAGATCGCGTCGGTTAGTGCCGCACGTGACGCGGCGAGCTCCTTCTCGGTCTCACCCGAGATGCGATCCGTCACCCAGATAGCTAAAACCGCGGTCAGCGCCAAACAGATGGCGGTAACAACGGCGGCGGCCGGTGAGATCACCGCAACCAGAATCAGGGACAGAACAGTCACCGTGGTGCTGACGATCAGCGGCTGGCGGACGCGCAACTGCTCGTCTTGCAGTTGGTCAACGTCGTCAATAAACCCGGCAAGCACCTCGCCGCGGCGCTTCTCCTCAATCGCACCCGGCACCCGGGGAATCAGCGCCGTAAAGGTTTCGGCGCGCAGGTTCGCAAGCTGCGAGAATGCAGCATTGTGGCTGGCGAGCCGTTCAACATAGCGGAACGCAGCCCGGCCGATCGCGAGGGCGCGAACCCCGACAATCGCAAAGTTGAGGTAGAGAATCGGCGGCTGTTCAGCGGATCGAATGATCAGCCACATGCTCAGCGCCAAAAGACCAACAACGCAGCCGTCGGCGAGGATCCCGAGCAGAATCCCCGGGGTTCTCGCGGGACGGTTCGGGATCGCCCGCGCGATCACTCGCCGCTGCAGGCTGTCTGGTTTTAGCACGCTCTGCTGTTTCACTCCCGCCCCGCAATCCGGGCTGCTCCGGCGGCCAGGCCCTCAGCTCCCTCGGCTAGCCGCTCCCCCACTGCGTCCGAATCCGGCCGTTCTTCCCAGGATTCCTCACCCGCCGCAATCTTAACCGTGCGATCCGCCGCCGCAATCACCTGCGGCCGGTGCGAAACAACCAGCACCGCCTTCCCCTCCCGGGCAAGCTCCTGGAACAGCCTGCAAATCCTCGCCTCATTGGTGTGATCGAGCGCGCTCGTCGGCTCGTCAAGAATCAAACAGTCGCTGCCCGTAACCCTGGCATTGTAGAGGCAGCGGGCAATCGCGAGCCGCTGCGCCTGGCCGCCTGAGACGCCGGATCCGCTCGCGCCGAGTAGCTGCGCCGCGTTCAGCGTCGACAGCCCCACCCGCGCAAGCACCTCACTGCCGAGGCGCTGATCGTAACCGGTGTGGCCGAGCGACAGATTCTCAGCGATGGTTCCCTGCATCAGTCCGGGTTTTTGCCCGCACCAGGAGACGCCGCAGTTCGCAGCCGCCTCACCGCCCGAGAGCGGCACAAAACCGAGCAGCGCGCCAACAACGGTCGACTTACCCGACCCGGAAGGCCCGGCCATCACAACGAACTCCCCTGGCCTGACCGTAAAACTGTGCGGGCCGACGGTGATGGCTCTGCCAGATTCTTCGGTGGATCCGTGAGTCACCGTCAAATCCGAGACCACGATGCCAGGCTCCCGCCCAGCAAAGCCCGCCGCACCAGCGCCCGCACCAGCTCCATTCGAACCAGCACCGTCTGCGGCTCCCGCCTCCGGCAGCGCCCGCAGCTCCTTACCCTCGATAACCTTAAACACGGCGCCCGCCGCCTCTAGCCCCTCCGCGGAGGCGTGGAAGGCGACACCCACCTGTCTGATCGGGATAAACACCTCCGGCAGCAGCAGCAAAACAAACAGTCCGAGCGCGAGCGGGAAGTCACCGTAGACGAGCCGCGTGCCGACCGTCACCGCAACCAGCGCAACCGAGAAGGTGCCCGCGAGGTCGAGCACAAAACCGGACAGGAAGGTGACGCGCAAAACCTGCATTGTGCGGCGACGGTAGTCGTCAGAGATTTTGCGGATCCGCTCCTGCTGCCGCTGCTCCCGGCCGAAAATCTTTAGCGTCCCAAGCCCCGAGACCGTGTCTAAAAACGCGCTTGATAGCTGGTTTAGCTGCTCCCACTGGCGGTTTTGCACGCGCTGTGTGGCGAGCCCGATGAGGATCATAAACACCGGAATAATCGGGAACACGATAATCACGATCAGCCCGCTCACCCAGTCCGCCCACAGCACTATCAAAACCAGCACCGGCGTTGCGCACGCCGTCAAAAGCAGCTGCGGCAGGTAGTTTGCAAAATAGCCGTCGAGGGCGTCGAGGCCGCGACCGAGCGTTGTTGCCAGGCGGGTGGATCCACCGTTGCTATCTGCCGCCGGATAGCTCGTGTCTAACCGGTTCAGCGCCGTGCTACGCAGCTGTGCTTTCGCGGCGATGGCGCCGCGGCTGCTGACGGTTTCAAGCAGCCAGGTGCAGAGCGAGCGGGTGACAAGCGCGGCAAAGCCGCACAAAAGCAAAAACCCGATGTCATCACGCGGACACATTCCGGTTAACACCAGGCCGTATTTTTCACCCCTAAGCCACGGGGCGATCAGTGTTGCAAGGGCGTTGGCGATACACCAACACCAGACAATAATTGCGACGGTCCGCAAAACCCCGAGCGCCGCACCAACCCCAAGCACCCGGCGCACGCTTTTTGCGTAGCGCAAAAGCCTCGGGTCAAAGGGTTTCAATCAGCTTCCTTAACGGTTTTGGGTTAAACGTCCAGGTGCTATTTTACTGCACCTGGACGCCCTCACCCTAACTTGCTGCTCAGACTTTTTACGGCCTGTTTTAGGGCAATTTTCATTTTGCCCCCGAGACGGATCAGTGAGCTGACGCCTCAATAGTTTTGCGGCTGATCCGCTTCCTGAACACCCAGAACGTCCACGCCTGGTAGGCGAGCACAAACGGCAGGGTGAAGATAATCGTCCAGGTCATCAGCACCAGTGTCTTTTCGGTGCTGGCGGCGCCGGCGATGGTCATTGACTGTGCCGGGTCGATGTTGGAGATCATCAGGTGTGGGTACAGTGCGCTGAAGATCGCGAGCAGTGCGAACGCGATTGTTACCGCGTTGAGTGTGAATGACCAGCCCTCACGCCCAACAATGTTGAGCAGCCAGCTGCCGATCAGCGCAACCGCGGCGATTGCGGAGCAGGCGATAATCAGCGGCAGGTTCGGGTTGGAAAGGTGCTGAATAATCGTCCACACCAGGAACGCTGCAGCAACAACAATCGTGACAATTCCGACGCGCTTTGCCTGCTGCTGTGCACGGTCGCGAATCTCACCGAGTGACTTCAGTGCGAGGTAGACGAGTCCATGGTTGTAGCAGATCAGTGTCACCGCGATACCGCCGAGCAGACCATAAGGGTTCAGCAGTGTCAGCAGTGTGCCCTCGTAGAGCCAGCCACCGTTGTCCATTTTCGTGATCGGCAGGCCCTGAATCAGGTTCGCGAAAGCGGTTCCCCAGAGCAGCGGCGGCAGCACGGATCCAATCAGGATAAACCAGTCAAACCAGGCAGTCCACTTCTTGCCCTTGCCCTGGTGACGGTACTCGAAAGAGACGCCGCGCAGGATCAGCGCGATCAGGATCAAAAGCAGCGGCAGGTAGAATCCTGAGAACATGGTTGCGTACCACTCCGGGAACGCCGCAAACAGACAGGCGCCGGCAACGATCAGCCAGGTTTCGTTCATGTCCCAGATTGGGCCGATTGTGTTGATCATCACGCGACGATCGGTGTCGTCCTTGCTCAGCGAGAAGAGGGACATGCCGACGCCGAAATCGAAGCCGTCGAGCACAAAGTAACCGATCAGCAGCACGCCCACAATTAAGAACCAAACAGTTGTTAATTCCATTGCTTGCCCTCCTAGTAGACAGTTGCGAAGCTGCTGTGTTCCACTTCGCCGTCATCGTTTTTGTTAATTTCTTCGGGGCCAGCCTGCGCTGCCTTTACAAGCAGTTTAAACTCGACCACTGCGAGCGCGCCATAAACCACGGTGAACGCGATCAGTGACACAAGCACCGCCCACGCCGGTACGCCCGGTGAAACACCCTGCTCGGTTGTCATAACACCGAACACAATCCATGGCTGGCGACCCATCTCGGTGAAAACCCAGCCGACCAGTGAGGCGAGCATTGGCATTGGTGCTGTCCAGATTGCGACGTTCCATACCCAGTTAGGCAGTTTGCGGTCTTTTCTGGTGATCCACAGGCCAACCGCGGAAACCATTGCCGCGAACAGTCCGAGACCGATCATCCAGCGGAACGCCCAGTATGTTACCCAGATAATCGGAGTGAACTGTCCGTCTGCGGGGCAGGTTAGCAGGGAGTCTGGTGATCCACAGTAGTGGGCTGCGAACTCGGTCTGCAGGTCGTTGATGCCCTCAACGGATCCGTCGAAGGTGCCGTTTGCGAGGAAGGACAGCAGGTATGGGATCCGCAGGGAGAATACCTCGTGCATACCGTCAGGGGTGCCGAGGCTGAAGATGGAGAAGCTGGCGTCAGCTCCGGAGGCGCTCTCGTAGATTGCCTCGGCGGCGGCCATTTTCATTGGCTGGGTTTCGGTCATCACAATACCCAGTTCGTGGCCGGAGAAGCCAACACCCAGGAAGCCGATAATGTTTGCCCAGAGGCCAAACTTCAGGCTGCTGCGCATCATCTCGGTGTGCTGGTTGCGCTTCAGGTGCCAGGCTGCGGTTGCGACGATCACGGTTGCCGCGAACATAATGGACGCGAACACGGTGTGTGGGAACTGCAGCAGCGCAACCGGGTTGAGCACAACGTCGATGAAGTTGTCGAGTTCGGCCCTGCCGCGCTCCTCATTGATTGTGAACCCGACCGGGTTTTGCATAAAGGCGTTCGCGGCGAGAATGAAGTACGCTGAGAACCAGGTGCCCATTGACAGACACCAGATTGAAATCAGGTGGATCTTTTTAGGCAGTTTGTCCCAGCCGAAGATCCACACACCAATAAAGGTTGCTTCAAGGAAGAAGGCGATCAGGCCCTCCATAGCGAGCGGGGCGCCGAAGATGTCACCGTTAAAGCGTGAGTAGTTTGACCAGTTCATGCCGAACTGGAACTCCTGCACGATACCGGTGACAACACCCATCGCAAAGTTGACTAGAAAGATTTTGCCAAACAGTCGCACCATCTGCAGCCACTTGTCTTTACCCGTGCGGACCCAGATGGTCTGCATGATAGCGATCAGAAAGCTAAGGCCGATTGTCAGCGGTACGAAGATGAAGTGGTAGAGGGTTGTTAACCCGAACTGCCATCTGGCAAGCGTTACCGCGTCAAGCATCTCAAACACTTATTACCTCCATCAGGAGGGAGCGCCTGGCGAGGTGCCTGGCACCCCACTGTGTGTTACTTACCTTATTTTGAGATATGTTACTTCTAAGGTATGGTGTCAGCCCGTTGCCGACAAGATCTATTTTAGCGAAGCTGTGAATTATCTTAAAATTCGCTTCGATATCAAAATATTAATTTAAAATACTCACTTTCATCTGATAATTGCGTAGGTTTTCAGCAGATTCACCGCCTAGATTCAGGCAAATGTTTCTGCCCTAGGAAAACTCCCGTAAGATAGACTGGTGAATTCTTCTGACGGCGGCAGCAAGCCGCGTTTTCCTTTGCGCCTTGAACGGTGGTTTCACGGCAAGCGTGTGCAGCGAGCTAAGAAACGCGGCAAGGTTGCGACGGTTATCCCCTTCTACAGCTACGGTTCTAACAGGTGGATCCGCATCCTCGGCAGAACCCTGCTGTTGCACGCCGAAAGTCCCGAGCATCAGCACCACAGTTCGGCTGGTCACCCGCTCACCCGGGTGCGCGGTTGGCGCTCTTTTACGAGCGTTCACGCCGCCGACGAGTCGATTGAGATCTTCGCAAACGGTCAGCTGGTGGCAACCACCAAAACCGATTCAGGCGGTGTGCTTGACGCGGTTGTGAACGTTGATTTACCGACCGGCTGGCACACGGTTGAACTGAAAACAGCCCACAACTCCACGAAAGCGGTTGTGCGGATCATCGACAATTCAACCCCGATCGGCATCATCTGCGATGTTGATGACACAATCTTAAACACCGCTCTGCCGCGCCCCTTTGTCGCCGCTTGGAACAGCTTTGTTGCCAACGAGAACGCCAGGCTGGCAACCCCCGGCATGCCGGTTTTAATGGATCACTTAAGCGCCTCAAACCCTGGCGCACCGGTTATTTATGTCTCCACCGGGGCATGGAATGTGGCGCCGGTACTAACCCGCTTCCTGAAACGGCACCTCTACCCCGCCGGCCCTTTCCTGCTAACCGACTGGGGTCCAACCCATGATCGCTGGTTTAGAAGCGGATCCGAGCACAAGCGCCGGGAGCTGCGCCGGATTATCTCCGAGTTCCCCAACACCCGCTGGGTTCTAATCGGTGACGACGGTCAGCTGGATGAGGAGATCTACCACGAGTTCAGTTCGGAGTTCCCGGATCACATCGCTGCTGTCGCGATCCGCCAGCTGTCAACCGGTGAGGCGGTGCTAGCGGGTGGCCGCTCAAAGGCACAACAGCATCGCGCGGTTAGCGGTGTGCCCTGGGTTTATGGCCCTGACGGGGCGGTTTTGCGGCAGCAACTAAAAGAGCTGGGGCTGATTCGCTAAAACCAACCCCAGCTCACTAGCTCACTTAACCCCTGTTTTAGCTCTGCAGCACCGCCGCAATCTCAAGTGTCAGGGTGACGGTGTTGCCGACAATCAGGTTGCCGGTCTTTTCGACTGTGCCACCCCAGGTGAGGTCGAACTCTCGACGGTCGATTGACGCAACCGCGGTCAGGCCGAGACGCTGTGCATCGTAGGCGTCGGTTCCGATGCCGCCGAGCTCGAAGCTGAAAACAACCGGCTTGGTGACACCGTGCAGGGTGAGGTCACCGTGGATCTCGCCGGTTTCTGCGCTGTTGAAGCGCACCTCGGTTGATTTGAAGCTGATCTCCGGGTACTTCTCGGTGTCGAAGAAGTCCTCGTTCTTTAGGTGTGCGTCACGGTCAGCGTTGTTGGTGTCGATTGAATCGGCAGCAACGGTGGCTGTGACGGCGGATTTTTCTGGATCCGCCGCGGTTGTGATCTCGCCTGAGAAGGTGTTGAAGTTGCCACGCACCTTGCTGAGGCCCATGTGGCGAACACTGAAGCTCACCTCTGAGTGGACGGGGTCAATGGCCCAGACACCCTCCTGGTAGCCTGCGATGTCTGCTGCTGTAATTGCCATGCTTTTCTCCTTTACAGTCTGTTGCCGGTGACTGTTGTGTCTTCGGCGCATGACAAATACAACTGGTCAGGCAGCGAATCTATTCCAACAATTTGAAAAAATATTTATCCTTGCCATAAGCAGTGCTAATAACGCGGGTCTAGCGCGGCAGCCCGCAACCTGTTTAGCGGCGGGGTACGGATCCACCCCACGCCCGTGCGGGGTCTAGCGCGGCCGAGATTTTGCGGCCTGGCGTGCCTGGTTTATCGCGGTGTCGTCGATTGCTGCGGGGGTAAACTCGCCGTACCGGTTAATCGCCGCAACCCTGATCAGGTGGTCGGTTATGCTCGGGTTCTTCGGCAGCAGCGCCCCGTGCAGGTAGGTGCCGATAACCTCCCGGTAGCGAGCTCCCTCGGTGCCGTCCTCGGGGTTGTTACCGTCGCCCTGCTTTACGGAGCCGAACGCCTCCGCGTCGGGACCGAGCACGGTGTTGCCGCTGTGGTTTTCGTAGCCGATAACCTCCCCCAGCTCACCGCAGTCGAGCACAATATTGCCGATCATGCGGGTTTGCCCGCCAACGGTTGTGACGTCGAGGATGCCAACGCCCTCCATAATCTCGCCGTTAACCGTCCGGAACTCTTTGCCGAACAGCTGATACATGCCGCAGATCATCAGCATCGGCACCCCGCGATCCGCCAGCTCGCTAAGCGCAGCGGCTTTGCTTTTCAGGTCTTTAGCAACGCGCACCTGACCGGAGTCCTGCCCGCCTCCCCCGACATAGATATCGCCGTCAAGCGGTAGTTCGTCACCGCAGTTGACGCTCACCAGCTCGGCCTCAAAACCGTGTTGGCGGATCCGCTTCAAAAGCGCGAGGACGTTACCGCGATCACCGTACATGTTCATGTCGCGTGGATAGAGTGACACAACCCGCAGCGTGCGCTGCTCGGTTTTCTCCTGCTTGCTCACCAAACCTCCTCAACGTCGGTAATTTCGCTTAAGATTTTGCGCAGCGCGAGCATCGCGGTGTAGGTGCAGTAGATGCGTTTCACCTGCCCGCGGCTTGTTTCCCGGAACTGTTTTAGCCCCTTCGCCAGATCGGGTTCAACCTGCTGCACAGTAACCTCGTCGTGATCCAGTCGCACCGCCATATCCCAGGCGCGGGTGCCGCTGACCAGGGCAACGGGTTTGCCGTTCAGTGCTTTAAAATCAACATCCCACAGCCACGACATGTCACGGCCGTCCGCGTACTGGTCGTTGATCGCGATCATCACCGCGGTGTCGGCGTTGCTGTAGGAGGCGAGGCCGAGCCTGAAACCTGCCGGGTTTTTCACCAGCACGAGTTCGAGCGGGCTGCCGTCAAGCTCCAGACGCTCACCGCGGCCGAACGCGGGTTTAATCTGTTCAAGCGATTTCACCAGGTCGGCGTCCGCGGGTTTACGGCCGAGCTGCTGGGTAATGATTTTGACAATGCCGAGCGCGGCCGCCGCGTTGAGTTGGTTGTAGAGACCGGTTAGCTGCAGTTCCGCGGCATAGCGCCCACCCGCGAGCGAGAACTCGGCGGTGTTGCCGCGCGTTGCCACAAGCGTCACCGTCTGGTCGATAGCGCCCTGATCGGCGGTTTCAAAATCGCCGGTCGCCGCCGCAGCAGCTACTGCAGCATCGCTCGCCGTCGCCGGATCCTCCTCCAGGATCACCTCGATCAGATCGTGCAGCTGCTCATCACTCGGGAAGAGCCGCTCCAGCTCCCGACTAACCCCAAACCTGTGCACGGTCGCCTGGCCGCCTTTCGCGATCTTATCCCCGATCGCGTTCACCAGCGGATCCTGCCCGTTCACCAGCAGATGCCCGGTTGTGGCGTCGGCGATCCGCTCTAAAAACCTCGCCGTTGTGTCAAGCTCGCCGAAACGGTCAAGCTGGTCGCGCAGCACGTTAAGCAGCACCGTGTAATCGGGTTTAACCCGGTTGATGAAGTGCATTGCGTGCGCCTCGTCAAGCTCTAAAACCGCGATGTCGGCAGCCAGGTGGCCCGCGGTGTTCGCCTCCGCAACAGCCGCCGCGATCACACCGCGCGAGAAATTCGAACCGGTTTTGTTGCTAAAAACCGTTAACCCCTGCGCCTCCAGCATCTCAACGATCATCTTCGTTGTTGAGGTTTTACCGTTGGTGCCGCTCACAACCACAACACCGCCGGGCAGTCGGGTAAGGATCCTCGCCAAGTAGTTACTGTCGAGTTTATCGACCACGAGGCCGGGCAGCGCGGATCCGCCGCCACGTAATTTTGCGAGGCGCAGCACAGTTTTACCAACCAGGGTGGAGAGCATATGACGCATGAGCAAAAGCGTATCAAATTTCAGCGGTCGTGAGCTTGAAACATGCCCTTAGCGCGGGCACTATTTTTGCTGCCAAAGGCGCTGTTCTTTGCCGCACAGAAACCGCTTCTGGCGTGGCCACTATTTTTGGCAGCCGGGGCACCAGTAGAGCTTCCGCGCACCAAACTCTTCAAGCACAATGTTTGTGCCGCATCTCGCGCACGGGCTCTGCTCTTTTTTATACACCCAGTGGCGGTCATCGCGGTTAATCAGCGCCTGCTCGTAGGCGCTGCCGGTCAGCCCGTCAATCGTAATCATCTGCCCGACGCGGATCCCGATATCGAGCAGTTTCGCCCAGTCATCCCATAATTCCTGAAGAATCTCGGGTGGCAATTGCTTCGCCGGGGTGTGCGGGTTCAAGCCCGCGCGGAACAGCAGCTCGGCACGGTAGACGTTCCCGATCCCGGCAACCACCGCCTGATCCATTAAAACCAGCCCGATCGGGGTGGCTTTTTTGTGAGCCCGCTCAACAAACCGGGCCTTCGCAGCCTGACTGTTGTCGTTGGCGGGGTCGGGTCCGAGCCGATCCAGCACCCGCTTAACCGCCTCCCCGTCGATTACCTCGCAGACGGTCGGGCCGCGCAAATCCGCGCAAACACTGTCGGTGAGGAGCCTCGCACGCACCTGCCCAACCGGCTCCGGCGGCCAGCTTACCGCCTGAGCCTTCTCAGCCTCGCTGCGCACCCGATCCTGCTCCGCCATGCGCAGCCTGGTTTTGCGTGGCGCGCCAATCGAGGTGACCGAGTCCTCGGCACTCTCATCGACCGCGGCAAACTCGCCAGCACCGTGAATCTCAATATCGGGGTGGATCCTAACCTCCCCCGCAAAATCCCAGGCGCCGTAAATTCCCAGGTGCACACGCAACCACAGCTCGTTTTCAAACCCTAAAAACAGCTGTTTTCCAACCGCCGCAGAGCTGACGAGCGTGCGGCCGTTAATCAGTTCGGCGTCGACACTAAACCTGCCCTGCGGGCTTGTCACCGCAACCGGTTTGTTTAAGAAGTTGCACTCGAACTGTCTCGCTATCCGGTGAACGGAGTGCCCCTCTGGCATACCCGCTAAACCCCCGGCCGATTCACGCCCTTACCGGCAATATCACCGGTTTGCTCGTATTCTGCGAGCTGGGCGATGCGGCGTTCGTGGCGTTCCTCCCCCGGGAAATCGGTTGCGATAAACCGGTCAATCAGCGCAATCGCCTCAGCGGCGGTGTGCTGTCTCGCACCGATTGCGATCACGTTCGCGTTGTTGTGTTCACGCGCAAGCTCCGCGGTTGCCAGGCTCCAGACGAGGGCGGCGCGGATCCCCCGCACCTTGTTTGCGGCGATCTGCTCGCCGTTGCCGGATCCACCAAACACAACACCGAGCGCGGTTTCACCGGCCGCCTGATCTGCTGCGACGGCGAGCGCCGCGTTAATGCAGAACGTAGGATAGTCGTCGAGCGGATCATATTCGCTTGGCCCATGGTCGATAACCTCGTGTCCTGCCTCACGCAGATGATCCTGCACCAGTTTGCTGAACTCCAGCCCGGCGTGATCGGTTGCAATGTGAATACGCATATCTTAAAACCTAACCTGTTTCTCTCGGGGTGCGCACTAGAACTGCGGTGGTGCGGTGCGGGTGCGTTTCACCTCGTAGAAACCTGGCACGGACGCCGCCATCACAATACCGTCCCACAGTTTCAGCGCGTCCTCACCGGTTGGTGCCGGGGTGACAACCGGGCCGAAGAAAGCAACGCCGTCAACCGCGATAATCGGGATACCGACGTCGTTTCCAACCAGTTCGAGTGCACGCTCGGTGTTTTCACGGAGGATCTTGTCGAGGCCGTCGTTTCCTGGCTCGTAGGAGGTGTCAGGATCCGCCGCGGAAATCAGCTCAGCTGGCAGGCCGAGCGCAGCGAGGCTCTCGGTAATTACCTGGGTGATATCGGAGTTGCCGCCCGGGTGGATCCGCTCACCCAGCTGGGTGTAGAGCTCGCCAACAACCTGGTCGCCGTGATCCGCCCGCGCCGCCTCGATAACGCGCAGCGCCTGCATGCCTTTTGCGTGACTGTGGCGGTGAGAGTCGCTCATGTTGCGGCCGTCGTTTAGGATTTTCAGGCTAAAGGGATGCCAGGCAACTGTGAAGCCGCGCACCCTGCTAACCTCGGTTAGCCAGCGGCTTGTCATCCAGCACCAGGGGCAGATGGGGTCGAACCAGAATTCCACGCTTGCAGGATTATTTTCAGCCATAGCAACCAGTATAACCCGCTAATGTGATGAAAAACCGTAAATCTAGAGCTAGGACACAGCCGCGAAAGGTAGACTCTGAGACTGTACAAGAACTTAAAAATAGTCTCTAGCGTACGAAGATAATCAACTACATAAGAAGGGGGCGGTTAGTGCCGGGCACAAACCTAACACGAGACGAAGCACAGCAGCGTGTGGATCTGGTCAGCGTAGACAGCTACAGGGTAGAACTTGACCTGACGCAGGGGCCAAAGACCTTTAACTCAACAAGCACTGTTAAATTCAGTGCGAAAGCGGGTGGCAGCACCTTTATTGACCTGGTTGCCAAGAGTGTTGAAGCGGTGACGCTCAACGGTGAGGCGCTTGATCCGGCAGAGGTTTTTGCCGACAGCAGGATCCAGCTGCCAAACCTGAAAGAGCGGAACGAGCTGGTTGTAAAAAGCACCCAGGCATACACCAACACCGGTGAGGGTCTGCACCGTTTCCAGGATCCAGCAGACGGCGAGGTCTACCTCTATTCACAGTTCGAGGTGCCAGATTCCAGGCAGGTTTTCGCGGTTTTTGAGCAGCCGGATCTGAAGGCAACATTCCAGTTCGTTGTCACCGCGCCAGCGCGCTGGGAGGTTATCAGCAACCAGCCAACACCGGAGCCAACCGCGGCCGGTGTTGCGGGTGAGCAGGCAGACAACCCTGGCGAGGAGATCGCAACCTGGGAGTTTAGCCCAACCCCGATTATGTCAAGCTACATCACCGCGATTGTTGCTGGTCCGTACCATGTTGTGCGCTCGGAGCTGACCAACGCGGAGGGTCGTGTGATCCCGCTCGGTGTGTTCAGCCGTAAATCACTCGCTGAGCACCTTGACGCCGACTACATTTTTGAGAAAACCCGTGAGGGCTTCGAGTTCTTTGAGAAAGAGTTCGACTACCCGTACCCGTTCGCCAAATACGACCAGATGTTCGTGCCAGAGTACAACATGGGTGCGATGGAGAACATTGGCGCGGTCACCTTCACCGAGGCGTATATTTTCCGCAGCAAGGTGTCTGACGCGATTAAAGAGCGCCGCGTTGTCACAATCCTGCACGAGCTCGCCCACATGTGGTTCGGTGACCTGGTAACAATGCGCTGGTGGAACGACCTGTGGCTTAACGAGTCCTTCGCCGAGTACACCTCAACCCTCGCAACCGCTGAGGCAACCGAGTGGACCGAGTGCTGGACCACCTTCGCATCCAGCGAAAAGAGCTGGGCATACCGCCAGGATCAGCTGCCATCAACCCACCCGATTGTCGCCCCGATCCGCGACCTTGAGGACGTGATGGTGAACTTCGACGGTATCACCTACGCGAAGGGTGCTTCCGTGCTGAAAACCCTCGTCGCCTATGTTGGCCGCGAAAAGTTTATGCGCGGTGTTAGCGCCTACTTTAAGAAGCACAACTACTCAAACACTGAGCTGCCTGACCTGCTCACCGAGCTGGAGAGCGTCAGCGGCCGCGATCTGAAGGCGTGGTCTGCTGCGTGGCTTGAGACCGCGGGCGTAAACACCCTCACCCCGATTTTCGAGGTTGACGCTGACGGCAAATTCACAAGCTTCAAGATTGAGCAGAGCTACCACCCCGACTACCCAACCCTCAGGCCGCACCACATCGCGATCGGTCTTTACAGCGTGGTGGATGGCAAACTCGTCCGCACCGGCCAGGTTGAGGCCGATGTAACCGAGGCGCTAACCGAGGTGCCGGAGCTGGTTGGGGTTGCCCAGCCGGATCTGATCATCGTCAACGACGAGGATCTCACCTACGCGAAGATCCGCCTCGATGAGCGTTCTCTTAAGACCGCGGTTTCACATCTCAGCGACTGCGAGGATTCACTCGCCCGCGCCGTTATCTGGAGCGCCATCTGGGATGCTACCCGTGACGCACTGCTGCCCGCTCAAACCTTTATTGACGCGGTCACCCAGCACGTGCACGCGGAGGATCAGGGAACAACCCTGCGCACCGTGCTCGGCCAGTTCCACACCGCCGTTACTCTCTACCTGCCGCACGCGAAACGCGAGCAGGGCATTGTTGCTGCCGCTGACGCTCTCTGGCAGCTAACCGAGGGTGCCCCTGCCGGTTCTGACCGCCAGTTCCAATTCCTCACCGCGTTTGCTGCGCTCACGAGCAGCGAGGAGCAGCTGAACATCGTTGCCGAGCTGCTCGCAGGCGACCGCAAACTGCCAGAGTTTGAGCTCGACACTGACCTGCGCTGGACCCTGCTAAAGGCTCTCGCCGCCGGCAACCGCGCCGGTGAGACCGAGATTGCGGCGATGCTGAAAGAGGACACAACCGCTAACGGTAACCAGTATGCTGCCCAGGCGCGCGCCAGCATCCCAACCGCGGAGGCGAAAGAGGCCGCTTGGCAGAACTATGTTGCAACCGAGGGTGTGCCAAACGCGATTGTGCGTCACGCCGGTTCCGGTTTTACTCGCTCAGCGGATCCGGAGCTGCTGCGCCCGTTCATCAGCGTCTTCTTCGCCAACGTGCTGGAGGTCTGGAACACCAGAAGCCACGCGATTGCTGAGGAGATCGTTGAAGGCTTCTACCCACTGCCGCTCGCAGATGACGAGCTGCGTGACGCAACCCAGAAGTGGCTCGACGATAACGCTGACGCACCAGCTGGTCTGCGCCGTCTGATCAGCGAGGCACTGTCTGATGTGGAGCGCGCACTAGCGCTGCACGCAATCGGCTAGTGTCTAGCCACTGACCGGTCGGTTAGCGAGTATCCGCTAACCGATTTGGTTAGGGAGTATCCTTAAACCACAATGGCGCTGCCTGCGGGAATATAATTATTTTCACCGCAGGCAGCGCATTTTTTAGCAAGCCACCCCTGAGAGGAGATGTTCGTGAAGGAAGTTTGGGCCTGGATTACCGCCTTCTTCGCCGGAAACGAAACAGCGTGGAGGATCGTGCTGATCATCGTCATCTCCCTTGTTAGCTGGTGGATCCTGCGCATCCTGATCAGGCGCAGTGTCGAGCAGATTGTGCACGGTGTGAAGAAGTCGCAGCACATCGACTCCACACAAGAGATTAAGGTTTCGGGCCTGGTAAAAGAGCGTTCGATTCAGCGCACCCGCACTCTCGGCGCGGTCGGTAGGAGCATCAGCACCTGGGTTGTTTTCTGTGTTGCGCTGATTCTCGTGCTCGGTGAGCTCGGCGTTAACCTGACCGCCCTCCTGGCGTCCGCCGGTTTTATTGGCGCGGGCCTCGCTTTCGGTGCGCAAAACATTGTGAAAGACGTCTTGAACGGCATCTTTATGGTGTTTGAGGATCAGCTCGGTGTTGGCGACTGGATCAACGTCGGCACGATTGAGGGAGCCGTTGAGGATGTTGGTGTGCGAGTCACCCAGATCCGCGCGATCGACGGCACGCTATGGTTTGTCAGGAACGGCGAGATTCTGATGCTCGGCAACTCCTCCCAGGGTCACAGCCAGGCGATTATTGATGTCACCGTGCGCGCCGACCAGGATCTCGACAGGGTGCAGGAGGTTATGCTGGAGGCTGGCCGCGCACTGCTCGCTAACCCCGAATACAAGCGGAAAATCACCGGCAACCCCGAGATGTGGGGTGTGCAGAGCATCTCCAGTGACAGGGCAACCGTCCGGTTCAGTATCCGCACCAGGCCGGAAGCGCACTGGTCGGTGCAGCGGGCGGCTCTGAAGGAGATTAAGAAGCAGTTCGCTAACGAGGGTATTCGGATGGCGAAACAGCTGCCGGACCTGCAGGATTTGCAGGGGCTGCCTGGGCTTAACGGTGAGGCAAAGTCGTGAGCGATGCCTCCGCGTCTAACACTGCCGCGCCCAACGCCGGTGCTAACTCTGGCATTGCTAACTCTGCTGGTGCCGCATCCGCCGCGGCTGGCACCCCGAAGCCCCGTCTAACCCTGCGCAGCGGACCAACCGGTGACGCGGTCACTGAGACGGTTTGGAGCCAGGTTGGCGGAACCCCCACTTTTGAGGCGCTTGTCCGCAATTTTTATGAGCGAGTGCGGGTGGATCCGCTGCTCGCCCCCATGTACCCGGACGCTGACTGGGAGGGCGCGATCTGGCGGCTGCGCTCGTTTTTGGAGCAGTACTGGGGCGGCCCGGCAGAGTATTCTGCGCAGCGCGGCCACCCGCGACTGCGGATGCGGCATCAGCCCTTCCCTATCACTCCGGCGGCGCGTGACAGGTGGCTAACCCACATGTATGCGGCGCTCGATAGCGTAGAGCTGCCGCCGATGCACGACGCGGCGATCCGTGACTATGTGACGCGCGCCGCGCACGCGCTGGTTAACACGCCCGAGGGTGAGTGACCGGTTAGAGCCTTATCTAGCGCTCGGATCATTGCCGCGGCTAAGCTCGTCCCAGTCGCTGATTCTGGCGTCGTTATCCTCGGCAGCGTTCTCGTCAGCGGCAATATCTTCGCTGTCGTCAATGTCATCAGCCGCGTCACTTTCGTCCACGGATTCAGCAGCAGCTTCACCGGCAGCTTCGGCAACTCTTTCGTCATCGTGTTCGTGTTTCTCGGCGGCAACATCATATTTCTTGCTGCTCTTCCACCGGTGAGCGCTAAACAGCACAATAATGCCGAGCAGCTGCCCGAGCACGGCAACAAAGATCGTCACCCACACCAGGCTTGAAAGGCTGTGATCTGTCACAAGCTCCGTCTGACCCGCTCCGGTGATCCCGGTTACCTCGCCGAGCTGGGTAGCGACGGTGGCTAGCGGATCCGCCAACAAAGACGCGCTAACCAGCACAATCGTGGTGGCGAGAGCGATGACGATGAGCGCGAGCAGGTATTTGAACACCCTGCCAGCAATGGCGATAACCAGCGACGCAACCAGCATCGCGATCGCGGCAGGAAGCAGCACAGGGTGCATTCCGGCGCCGTTCGCGGATAGCTCGGTGACGGCGGAGCTGCCAGGGTCCAGCTGCACTGTCACCCAGGTTTGTGTGATCAGCACGATCAGCGCGATAGCGGTAACACAGAGCAGCGTCACCACGTTGCGCTGCGAGAACCTGATCGCCCGGCCAGCGGGCAGTTGCGCCCCGCTGACACCGCCCGCACCGCCGGTGATGATGGTGCCGGTGTCAGTGAGACTGTATTCACCCTTAGCGTTGTTGCTGTTTGCTCTGCTGTTACCTGACATGTTCTGCCCTAGCTGTTGTTTTATGGAGCCGATAGACTGTTTGCGATCGCAACCGCACGCAGCGGAGCCGCAGCCTTCGACTCAACCTCTCTCGCCTCGGCGGCGGGATCCGAGTCCGCCACAATCCCAGCCCCCGCCTGCACGGTGGCAACGCCGTTCTTAATCGTTGCGGTGCGGATCGCAATCGCCAGGTCCGCGTGCCCTCCCAGGCCGAAATACCCGACAACTCCGCCGTAAACGCCTCGCCTCACTGGCTCCAGCTCGTTGATAATGCGCAGCGCCCACGGCTTCGGCGCACCCGAGAGCGTGCCCGCCGGGAAAGTAGCCTTCAACGCATCAACCGGGTTGCACTCGCTCCTCAGCTGCCCCTCCACGGTGGACGAGATGTGCATAATATGGCTGAACCGTTCCACGATCATAAACTCGCTAACCGCGACGGTTCCCGGCTCGCACACCCGCGACAGGTCGTTACGGGCGAGATCCACCAGCATAAGATGCTCTGACCGCTCCTTATTGTCGGCGATCAGCTCCGCCTCCAGCGCCTGATCCGCCGCCGGATTGTCGCCGCGCGGACGCGATCCCGCAATCGGGTGTGTCAAAACCGAGCCCTCGTTAACGGTGACAAGCGCCTCCGGGCTCGACCCAACAACGGTGAAAACCTCCCCCGCGCTGTCTGTGCAGCTGAGCAGATACAGGTACGGGCTCGGGTTTAGATGCCGAAGCACCCGATAAACATCGAGCGGATCCGCGCTGCACTCCTGATCGAAACGCTGCGAGAGCACAACCTGGAAAATATCGCCGTCAACGATCCGACGCTTCGCCTCCAACACCTGCTCGGTAAACTCCGCCTCGGTTGTAAACCTGCGTGGGTTTGCCTCCGAGTCGCTGTTAAAGGTGTGGATCGGGGCGGCCAGCGGTTTTGCAAGCTCCGCCGCCATCTCATCCAGCCGCGCCTGCGCGCGAGCCCACTCGGCGTCAGCTGCGGCTGTTGCGTCAGCTGCGCTGGCGGTGGGGTTGGATGTGGGGCTGGCTGCCTCGGCGCTGCCTGCGGTGGTGCCTGCCGGATCCACCCCATCGCAAAGCACGTTAGCGACCAAAACAACGGTGCCCTGCCGGTGGTCGATAACCACCATGTCGGAGACGAAGCCGAGATACTGCCGCGGCACCTCCTGGGCGTCGGCGGTTCTCGGGATAATGTTTTCAAACTCGGTGACGCTCTCCCAGCCGAGGTAGCCGACAAAACCGCTCGCGAGCGGCGGCAGGCCGGGGTACGCGGGGGTTTGCCAGCGGTCGTAGACGGCGGTGAGAGCTGCCGCGGGCTGCAGCTGTGAGACGCCGCCGGGTAGCAGGCGCTCCTCGGTTAGATCGGAGTTTTCTGCCTGCTGCCACTGCGCCCTGCCGTCTTTTTCGGTTAAAACACCGAACAGGCGGGTGCCGACGAAGCTGTAACGGTCGAAGATTCCCTGCGCCGCGGACTCCAACAAAAACGTGCCTGGCCGGTTGTTTGCCAGTTTGCGATAGATGCTGACCGGGGTGTCTGCGTCGGCAAACAGCTCCCGACACACGGGCACAACCGTTTGCCTGGTGCGAAGATCCAAAAACTCGGCTTTTGCAGTAGTTAAACTCACCCGTATATCTTATAGCTTTTATGCCCCGGGAAGATGGGAAAGCCGTTAGTCGCAGGCATTGCCGCCCGACAGGCGAAGCGCCGCCGCTGGGAGGCTAAGCGTCGCCGCTGGGAGGCTAAGCGTCGCCGCCCGCAATCCTCCGCCCGTCGAAGCAGCTGCGCTCCCCCGTGTGGCACGCCGCCCCCACCTGCTCGACCTGGATCAGCAGGGTGTCGCTGTCACAGTCGTGGCTAATCTCCCGCACAAACTGTTTGTGGCCGGAGGTGTCGCCCTTCCGCCAGTATTCCTGCCGCGACCGGGACCAGAAGGTGACACGCCCCTCACGGATGGTGCGCCTGAGCGCTTCCTCGTTCATCCACGCGAGCATCAGCACCTGCCCGTTTGCAACGTCTTGAATAATCGCGGGGATTAGCCCGTCACTGTTGAACTTCAGCGTCGCCGGATCAAACTCTGTGCCGTTTTCTGTCATGCTCTGCCCCTACCCACGCACCGTCACACCCGCGTCCGCGAGCGCCTGTTTCACCTCTCGGATGCTGAAAATGCCGTGGTGGAATACTGAGGCGGCGAGCACCGCATCCGCCCCCGCAGAAACCGCTGGTGCGAAGTCGCTGAGCTTGCCCGCCCCGCCGGACGCGATCAACGGCACATCGGCGATTTTGCGGACCGCGGCGGTTAGTTCCAGGTCGAAACCAGCCTGGGTGCCGTCGGCATCCATCGAGTTGACGAGCAGCTCACCGGCGCCACGCGAAACAGCCTCTTTCGCCCAGGCGAGCGCGTCCAGATCGGTTTCGCGTTTCCCGCCGTGGGTTGTCACAACAAACCCGGACGGCATCCGCTCACTGCGTTTAATGTCGAGCGACAGCACAATCACCTGGTTGCCGAAACGGTCGGCGATTTGGTTAATCAGCTCCGGGTTTGCGATCGCGGCGCTGTTAATCCCGATTTTGTCGGCGCCAACGCTTAAAAGCTTCGCAACATCGTCAACGGTGCGCACACCACCGCCCACGGTCAGCGGAATAAACACCTGCTCAGCGGTCTGTTTCACCATCTCGTAGGTGGTTGAGCGGTTGTCGACAGTCGCGCTCACGTCGAGGAAGGTGAGCTCATCCGCCCCCTCGGCAGCGTATTTCGCGGCGAGCTCAACCGGGTCACCGGCGTCTTTCAGGTTCAAGAAGTTGACGCCCTTCACAACCCTGCCGTTTGAAACGTCAAGGCAGGGAATAACTCGAGTCGCAAGTGTCATTTTTGCCTTCTCTGGTGGATCCGTAAAAATCGCCAATCTGGTTTGCTTAGCGCCGCAGCTCTCACTGCCGCACCTAAAGCCGGGCTGCGTGAATCGCGGTCACCAGGATCGCCTTCGCGCCGAGATCGTGGAGGCGGTCCATAATGTGCGCTGCCTCCGAGGCGGAAACCATCACCTTCACGGCAACCCAGCCGGGGTTGGCAAGCGGCGCAACAGTTGGCGATTCAGCGCCCGGACAGATCCTGGTTGCCTCCGCCAGGTGCTCCTCCGCCAGGTCGTACTCCATCATGACGTATTTACGGGCAACCAAAACACCCTGCAGACGCTGCAGCAGCCGCTTCGTGTGCGGGTTAACATCCGGCAGGGTTGTATCGGTGCCGATAAGCAGCGCGGTGGACTCTAAAATCACCGGTCCAAACACGCTGAGACCCGCAGCGCGCAGGGTTGCACCGGTGGAGACAACGTCCGCAACCGCGTCTGCGACGCCGAGGCGCACAGCCGATTCGACGGCGCCCTCAAGTTTCACGAGGATTGCCTCGATCCCGTGCTTGGCAAGGAAGTCGGCGACCAGCTTCGGGTAGCTTGTCGCGATCCGCTTGCCCCGTAAATGCGCAAGCTCAGAAATCTGGTCAGCCGGTGCTGCAAACCTGAAGGTTGAGTCGGCGAAATCCAGCGACGCGATCTCGGTTGCCGCGGTGTCGGAGTCGAGCAGCAGGTCGCGTCCCGTGATCCCCACGTCAACCGCGCCAGAACCAACATAGGTGGCGATGTCGCGCGGCCGCAGGTAGAAGAACTCAACACTGTTTTTTGGGTCTTCCGCAACAAGCGATCTGCTGTCTCGTCGGCCACGGTAGCCCGCTTCGGCGAGCATCTGCGAGGCGGTTTCTGAGAGCGATCCCTTGTTGGGCACAGCAATTCTCAGCACTGTTTGCTCCTTGCTAAAAGCTGCTTGTTACAGCTTTTTATATATGTCTTCGAGGGTTAGACCTTTTGCCAGCATCAAAACCTGCAAATGATAGAGCAACTGGCTTATTTCTGTTGCGCAGGCGGAATCTGACTCGTGTTCAGCCGCCATCCACACCTCCGCAGCTTCTTCAACAATCTTTTTGCCAATTTGATGGATCCCCGCATCCAGCCGCTTCACGGTGTCGCTGCCCGCTGGGCGCGTTTCGGCTTTCTCGGTTAGCTCGGCAAAAAGTTCGTCAAAGGTTTTCACCCTATAAGATTACCGGTTTTTTGCGGTAGTTTTAAACCCCGCAGCTGTGTTGCCGTGCGCTGGCCCGCAATTTTTCAATCTGCTCAGCTGGATCCCCGCTGTAAACAGCAGACCCCGCAACAAAGATGTCCGCCCCCGCTTCCGCGGCAATCCCGATCGTGTCAACCGTCACACCGCCGTCAACCTGCAACCAGGTTTGGGTGCCGTGTTTCTGACGCGCCTCGGTGAGCAGCCGCAGCTTCGGCATCACCTCAGAAATAAACTTTTGCCCACCAAAGCCCGGCTCAACGGTCATCACCAGAACCATGTCAAACTCTGGCAGCAGCTCCAGATACGGCTCAACCGCGGTCCCCGGTTTTAGCGCGATGCCGGCACGGGATCCGATCTCCCTGAGCCTCCGGGCAAGCTTCACCGGTTCAGCGGCCGCCTCCGCGTGAAAGGTCACCGATGCTGCACCAATCTCGGCGTATCCCGGCGCCCACCTGTCTGCGTCGCTAATCATCAGGTGCACATCGAGCGGGATCGGCGAAACATCCTGGATGCGGGAAACCATCTGCGGCCCAAATGTCAGGTTAGGCACAAAATGGTTGTCCATAACATCAACGTGAACGGAGTCTGCTGTGCTGATTCGCTGCAGCTCTGACTCCATGTTGACGAAGTCTGCGGACAGGATACTCGGGTGGATTCGCTGTGGGTTCACAAGGCTAGCTTACTTGTTTTCGCTGACCACTGTTTTTCGTTGTCTGCTTGGAACACCGGGAACCGGCGCGAAGCCGTTATACAGATCCGCAAGGCGGCTACCCGGTACCGGATCAAAGCGCTGCCCCGCCGCTTTCGACGGCAGCAGTGTAAACACCACCAGCACCAGGTTGATGAACGGCACAAGCCCAAGCCAGGTTAGTGCTCCGTGCAGGTTAGCGTCCTGCAGTCTCCGCCAGGTGACCGCGAAGCTCGGCAGGAACAGGATTATACTCAAAAGCGCGTTGAGAAAGAGCAGCAAAGATATCTGCGGGGTTCCTATAAAGAACAGCAGCTCAAGAAAATAGAAGATGTCAAAGTCCTCGATTATGAACGCCTCAAAACCGTAAATCCTGAACGATGCGGCGTACCAGCTGACTGGCCCGGAGATTTCTTCATAGTAGATGATCAGAAACGGCAGCAGGATCACGATCCGCACCAGCAGCATCAGAAGCTGTGGCCACCAAAACTCGCTGCGGGAGGCGCGGCCGTTCAGCTTCACGTAACCGCGAAAGAACCGTTTCAGCGCCTGCCCGGGTGTCGCCCCGTAGAGTGGGAGGCTTAAATCTGCGGGATTTACGGCTCCTTTGTTCAGGGCTGGGGGGTAGCATTCCGTTCTGCTTACTCATGCCATAAATATATAATCAGCTGGCGTATAGGCGCTGTGAAAACAGTTGGAGTCACCGCGCTCTGGAACTAGCTGGCTAGAGCCTGAGCGAAACAGGAGAAGGCGGAGCCTGCGGCGCTTAGCGCTACAGACTCCGCCGTGGGATAACCGGTTTGGCGCTGCTAAACCGGCGGGTCTGGGTTATTGCTGCTGCGGTGGATCCTGCTGCACCGGCGGCTGCATATACTGCGGCGCTGCTGGTGGTTGCGGTGTTGGCTGCGGTCCCACGTAGCCCGGGGCTGGATAGCTCGGTGACGGGGTGTTTGGCGCTGGGTGCTGGGATCCGCCGCCCGCTGGTAGTTTGTCGAATCGCTGGCCCTCTGGTTTTGCTGGCAGTGCAGCCATGATGAGGACGGCGAGGTCTCCGCCTGGGATGAATTTCAGCAGGGAGAATGCGCCGTGGAAGTTTGCGTCTTGTAGCCGTCGCCAGCTGAGCGCGAGTGTTGGCAGTAGCAGCGCGATCCCGAACAGCGACGAGATGAAGCCCATTATCAAGAACTTTGGTGTGAAAAACAGCGCAAGGAAAGCAAAGAAGTATTCGGCGGAGGTTGAGTGGTATGGGTCGTAGTAGGACTCGTAGTCGAATATAGCGTCGACGAAGTAGAGTAGAACATTCAGATAGAGTGGCAGCATCAGCAGCCACAGCACAGCGTTTGCGATCAAAATGCCTAGTTGCGCCCACCAGAACTCGCGGATGGAGGCGCGTCCACTGAATTTGAAGTAGCCGCGGAAGAATCGGGCGATTGCCTGCCAGAAGGTTGCGGTGTAGAGCGGCAGTGACATGTCGCGCGGGTCTGTTGTGCCACGCAGCGGCACCTGCGGGGCCTGCACGAACGGCTGCTGGCCCCGCCCGTACGGGTGCTGGCTTTGGTCGTATGGCTGGCTGTGCGGGAATGTCTGCTGATTTTGCAGGTTTTGCGGGTTTTGCTGCTGTGTCATGTCTATCAATCTACTACTGTCTTCGTCTCTCTCGCAGCCCGCGGTTCGCTTTTCAGCCTAATTTCATTCTCCGGTTGATGATTTTTTTGCTTTCGGCCGGTGTTTTCATCCTCTGGTACGACCTTTTGCAACAGGCTGATAAACATTGCGTCGGTTCCGTGTTTGTCTGGCCACAGCTGCACGGATAGCGTTTTCCCTGTTTGGGTTAGTGGTTTGCCGGTTACCCGGTTTAGCACCTCTAGGGTGTCTAGCTCGACCATGTCACTGTGGCGTTTTAGTGTCCGTTTTAGCACTCCCCGGGTTTCTGCCGGGTGTGGTGAGCAGGTGACGTAGGCGAGGTAGCCGCCCGGTTTTAGTTTTGTGACCGCCTTGTCTAGCAACTGTTCTTGGAGTTTTACGAGCTGCGGCAGTTCTGCTGACTGTTTCCGCCAGCGCGCTTCTGGCCGCCTGCGTAGCGCGCCGAGCCCGGTGCAGGGGGCGTCAACCATGATCCGCTCAAACATCTGGCCGCTATATGCGGCATCGTCTCGCCCGTCTGCGTTGGTGACGGTGACGATGTCTTGGTAGCCGCACACCGCCTCGGTAACGAGTTTGGCGCGGTGTTGCTGTGCCTCGTTTGCCCACAGTTTCGCACCGGTCGCTTCGGCTTCGGCCGCGAGCAGCGCGGTTTTCCCGCCGGGGCCCGCACACAGGTCGAGCCATTTTTCGGCGGATCCACTCTCTCCCGCCCGCGCGAGTGCCAGCGCCGCCAGCTGCGACCCCTGGTCTTGCACTCGCAGGGTTCCGGGCGGCAGTTCTAATCCCTCGATCAGCCTTGCGGGGTTTCCTCCCCGCAGCTCCAGTCCGCACGGCGAATACTCGCTCTCGGCCAGCACACCCTCCGCCGCGTCGGCCGCCTCGCTAGGGGTTTTGCCTGTGACCGCGCCGGCTGCGTTCTCGGTTTGCCCGCCGCCTGCTGCTTCGGCTGCCTTCTCGGCTTCCCTGCCGCCTGCTTCTTCGGCGTCGGTGTAACTGAGGCTGTCTGCGAGCACAATCAGTTCTTCTCGGCTGACGCCGCTGCGTGGCAGCAGTGCGAGGTTTACTCGCGGGGTCTCGTTGTTTGCCTCCAGCAGTCGCGCAGTGTCGATGTCGCCTGCTCGCAGGTTGAGCTGCTGTGCTTCTCGAAGCGCTCTAACAACCCATTCGGGGTGTGAGTGGATCTGGGCGAGTTTCGCGTCCTCGCTAATCTCTTGTTTGCGGATCCGCTCAAGCCACCCCTCAAGCGGTGTGCGCGTCAGCGTCCGCAGCACCCCGTTGACGAAGCCCGCGGCTTTTTTGTTGGCGACGAGCCGCTGCAGTTCAACGGACTCGTAGATTGCCGCGTGGTGGGCTACCCTGGTCGCAAAAATCTGGTGTGCCGCGAGCTGCAAAACCCTGAGCGTTCGCGCGTCGATCTGCTGCCAGTTGCGCTCTGCCGCGAGCGCGATTATCGCGTTGTATCTGCCTCGAAGCCGCAGCGTCCCGGCCACGAGCTCGGTTAAGAATCCGGCGTCGCGCACGTTAAACCGGTGTTTTTTAATCACTGAAGGCAGCAGCAGGTTGGCATAAGCGTCCCGATCATCAACGTCTCTCAGGATGTCGTAGGCGGCTAACCGCACCCTGTCTACCCGCGGTTTTTGAGCCCTGGTGGATCCCGCCGCACCGGCCCGCTGCGTCCTCCCGCGCCCTTGCAAACCGCCGTGGCCGGGCTCGTTAGCCCTCCCGTGTTTGCGGGTTCGCGCGTCGCCGGCGCGACTGTTTCGCTGGTTGTGGTTCACAGTGTCACCTGCCCGCCGCGGCCGCGTAGCCAGTCAGCCGCCGCCATTCTTGGTTTGCCCGCAGGCTGCACGGTTTTCAGCAGCAGTGCTCCGTTAACTGTCTGCCAGATCACGCCCTGTTTTGTCTGCGTTATTGTGCCAGGTGTGAGACCCTCGGAACCGTTTCCCTCTTCACCGTTCTCGCCGGGTAGCGGCTCGATCTCGTGGAGTTTCAGGGGTGCGCCTGCGATCTCCAAGTAGGCTCCCGGCTCCGGTGTGACACCTGCCCAGTGTGCGAGGATCTCGGCTGCGGGCAGGGCGGGATCTAGTTTGCCGTCTGCTCTTGTCAGCTTGTGGGCGTAGCTTGCTTCACCCTGCTGTGGGGTGCCTGCTGCCGGATCCGCCGCTAATAGCGCGAGTGCGTCGGACACGGTTTTGGTGCCGAGCTGCGCGAGCTTTTCAAGTGCTTCTCCGGCGGTGGTGCCTGGTTTCACGGTGAGGCTGTCGCTTGTCAGAATCGCGCCCGCGTCGAGTGCCATAACGAGGCGGAACACTGAGATGTAGAGTTCGGTTTCTCCCGCCATTAGTGCGCGCTGCACGGGCGCGGCACCTCGCCAGTTGGGTAGTTTTGAAAAGTGCAGGTTAACCCAGCCGTGTTTTGGTGTTTCTAGCAGCTCGGTTTTTAATAGGCCACCGTAGGCGACAACAACGCCAACGTCGGGCTGTTTTGTGGCTGCCCAGGCGGTTGCTTCCGCATCTAGCCGGTTCGTTTTGTAGATTTCAAGCCCTGCTGTTTCAGCGTACTGTGCAACGGCTGAGGGCGTGAGTGTTTTTTTGCGACCCTGGGGTGCGTCTGCTCGGGTGATAACACCGACGATTTCATGCCCTGCCCGCTGCAGTGATTCAAGGACCGGCACCGCGGTTTCTGGTGTGCCCGCAAATATTACTCTCATAGTTTTGTGCTCTCCTCCGCGGTTTCGAGTGTTTCGGCTTTCGCCAGGTCGTCAAAAATTGTGACATCATCAAATCTTAGCCGCAGGTTTTTACTTCTTCTGCCGCTGTAGCCCTGCCCGCTATATCCTTGCCCGGACTGGCTTTTACTCTGCCGCTGCGCCGCGATTCCTTTGCTGCCTGCCGCTCCGGTAACAACCTGTGCGCGTAGCGCGGTCGCAACCTGTTTACCCTGCGAGTAACCGAACCTGACAAGTGACTGCGCTTCCCCGTTTGGCGTTTTAACCATGCCGAGGTTGTCCACACCCGGAATCTCTGCGACGGCCGCGAGCGCGTTTGCAACCTGGGTTTTTGTGCCTGTGAGCTCTGCCACCCTGACCGCTGGCGGATATCTGAGCGCGTTTCTGTCTTGTAGTTCTGACTGTAACCAGGGGCTTATTTGGCCTGTGAGGAACGCCTGCACTACGGGGCCGGATCCGCTCGCGAGCAAACACAGCCCGTCGGGCGCGGTTTTAGCGGCGGCGTTCTCCCACCAGCGCAGTGTGTTCTCTGCTGCTTTCAGGGTTGGCGCTGACAGCATCCTTTCGGCGTCGAGCAGCACGGTTGCACGGTAGCCGCCCGCGGCGATTGGTTCTGCCCCGGGTGTTGCAACAACAATCGCTGGTCTTGAGTCGATGGCGCCGATCGGTGTTTTGCCGTCGCTGACGAGGATCCGCACGCCGGGGAATAATTTTTTAAAGTCTGCCGCTGTGCGTTCACTGCCGGGGCCAACGATCGCGAGTTTTACGCCGCGGCAGTTGCGGCACTGCCAGTGCGTGTTGTCTAGTGAGCAGAGTGAACACTCGGGGTTGTGGGCGGTGGCTTTCAGCGGTCCGGAACAGTTCTTGCAGCCTGCGAGAGCGCGACATTTTTGGCAGATGAGTGCGCTGCTGTACCCGGGTTTGATCACCTGCACGAGCACGGGCCCGGTTTTTAGGCCATGTCTGATTGTTTGCACGGCAACGCTCGGGATCCGTCCGGTGAAGGCGGGAGCAGCCCCGGCGTCGGCGTGCCTGATCGTCACCCGTTGTGGCGGATTTTGTTGCGCTAACACCAGCCCCTTGTCGATAAACCGCTGCATTTCAATGGAGCGCACATGCCCCGCAAACAGCACCCCGCAGCCGGTCAGCTGTGATCTTAACAGCGCGGCATCGCGGGTGTGTACGTATGGTGAGAGTGGTTCGGCAAATAGCGGATCCGAGTCATCCCAGACGATCACGGCTGCGAGGTTGTGTGCCGCGGCGTAAACAGCTGAGCGGTTGCCGACGATCACGGTCGGCTTTTCCTGCAGTGTTTTCAGGTGCGCTAGATAGCGGTCTGATTTTGACTGTTTCGCGTCAACCCTAACCACGTCTGTCACCCCCCGCGCAGTGAGCGCCGCCGTCAACTGCTCCAGGTCACGATAGTCTGGCACAGAAATAATCACGCTGTGGCCGCTCTGGTGGATCACGCCAGCGAGCTCGCTCAGTCGCTCCGACCAACCGCCTACCCACTGCCCGCTGCTCAGCCTCACTGGACCGTGTGAGAGCTCCATCGCGAGTTTGGCACCGCCGAGTAGCAGCCCCGCGGGGGTTTCTTCCCCCGGCTGAACCGCTGCATTTTCGGAGGGGTCTTGCTCGGCGGCCTCTAGCTCGGCGAGGAATTGTTTTTCTGCTCTCACGTGCCTGGTTGGGATTGCGAGCCGGATAATGTCGCAGGCGGAACCTGCGGCGCGATCCGCTGCCGCTCTAACAAGCTGCCACACCTCGCGGATGAGCAGCGGGATTGGCGTTACCAGCGAGTCGATTGCCGCGAGCTCTCCCGTGTAATCACTGCTGTGTTTCAGTTCGATAACCCAGCCGAAGCTGCTGCGACTGTTGCCTCGGAGCGGCACTTTCACTCGCTGGCCGACCCGGATATAACCCTGTAGCGCAGCAGGTATTTTATAGTCGAACAGGTGGTCTAGTTGCGGCAGCCTGCTATCAAGCAGCACCGCCGCAACACTAAACTCACCCTCCGCGCACATGGTCTGCCGTACGCTATCTACCGATTACCTCTTGCAGCTCGGCAAGCTTGGTTGGGTGTTCCCACGCGAACTCTGGCAGTTCACGCCCAAAGTGACCGTATGCTGCGGTTTTAGCGTAGATGGGCTCTAGCAGGTTTAGCTCTTTAATAATCGCGAGCGGGCGCAGGTCAAACACCTCACGCACCGCTTTTTCGATGCGCTCTACCGGAACGGTTTCGGTTCCGAAGGTTTCAACATACAGCCCAACCGGCTCAGCCTTGCCGATAGCGTAGGCAACCTGCAGCTCTGCACGGCGGGCAAGCCCAGCCGCCACAATATGCTTCGCAACCCAGCGCATCGCGTAGGCTCCTGAGCGGTCCACCTTCGACGGATCCTTCCCGCTGAACGCGCCACCACCGTGCCGGGCCGCACCACCGTAGGTGTCGATGATAATCTTCCGGCCGGTTAAACCAGCGTCGCCCATCGGCCCACCAATCACAAACGGACCCGCGGGGTTGATCAAGAATCTGGTGTCTTTGCTGCTGATGTCAAGCTGCTCAAGCACCGGGTTGATCACGGTGTTAACCACGTCACGGTGCAGCTGCTCCTGGCTGATGTGCGCAGCGTGCTGGGTTGAGAGCACAACCGTGTCAACGTTCACAGCCTTATCGCCGTCGTACCCTAGGGTCACCTGGGTTTTACCGTCTGGGCGCAGATAGTCAAGCTCACCACTTTTACGGACGGCGGTTAGTCGCTCTGCAAGCCGGTGTGAGATCCAGCTGGCAAGCGGGTGCAGCTCAGCTGTCTCATCGCAGGCGTAACCGAACATAATGCCCTGATCGCCAGCTCCCTGCAAGCTCAGTTCGTCTCGCACCTCACCGCTGCGTGCCTCCAGCGAACTGTCAACACCGCCTGCAATGTCTGCCGATTGCTGCCCGATTGACACAGTAACACCGCAGGATGCGGCATCGAAGCCCATCTCGCTGCTGGTGTAACCGGTCTCTTTAATAACCCCGCGCACAAGCTGCGGAATCTCAACATAACCGCTTGTTGTCACCTCACCGGCAACGTGAACAAGACCGGTTGTGACCATCGTCTCAACCGCAACCCTGGCACCCGAATCCTGCGCCAACAGAGCATCGAGGATTGTGTCTGAGACCCGGTCACAAATCTTGTCTGGGTGACCCTCAGTAACTGACTCTGATGTAAAGTATCGCAGGTTCATAGCGGCTGCCTTCCTGTTTGGTTTGGTGGTGGTAAATGGGTAAAAGTAAGCGTCGGACCTTACAAATTCAGGTTACCGACGCCCTGGGACATTTTGTTCCCAATCTTAGGGTTTTGTTGGTTAAGCGATATCCTCACTCAAAACAAGCTTGCCCTCTGCGATCTCTCGCAGCGCAATCGTCAGTGGTTTATCGTCAACAGAACAGTCGACCAGCGGGCCGATGTTTTCAAGCAGATTACCCTCGTGCAGATCCGCATAGTAGTCGTTAATCTGACGCGCACGCACCGCAGCAAAAGAAACCAGTGAGTACTTTGACTCAACCTTCTTGAGCAAATCATCAATCGGCGGATCAATAATGCCATCGTAAACAGCCATAAAATTTGCCTTCCTATTTCAACTAAAACAGTCTACCGGTTTTCTTTTAAACTCGCACAATCACAGCGCCATATTTTGTCGTTAATCTGCTCCAGCCTGGTGCCTGAAACAGCTTAACCTCCCGCTCACCCACCAAAAACCCGAGCGTTTCAAGACTGAAGGCCGCTCCCGCAGGAACCCCGTCGAGCACACTGCGACCCCACACCTCACTGCGCAGTTTCTGCACAACCGGCTGCCCACTGCCCACAGGCAGCGCCTCGCTGATCTCGCGCATTCCCGCGTTAGCAACGTCGCGCAGTGACTGGGCGGTGACCGTTCCAGCAAACTGCCACCCGCTAACCGGCGGCGAAACCCCCGCCCACACGGCCGTTGTTTCACTCGGCGGCAGCTGCAGCAAAAACTCTCCGTCGTCTGCCACACGAGCAAACCGCTCAGTTAACGCCTTCGCGAGCACAACCTTATCAACCGATTCCGCCTCAGACACCGCCGGAACCGCCCGCTGCACCATCACAGTTGGCGTCCCATCAAGGATCATCTGCGGCTCCATAGTGCAACCGGTTATCGCAAAAACCCCGTTTGGCGCCGTATTTCCAGAAGATGCGGGGCTGGTGGATCCGCCCACAAAAGCCCGGAACTGCACTCTCACCTGCGGCAACCCAACCTGTGATAGCCGAGACAGGAACGTCACCAGGTCGCGGGTTGCTGCCGGGTCAGGAATCAAAATCGCCGAGCTCATCACACTAATCTTAGCCGCTTAGCTTCGGCGCTGTCTCAGGGAAAATATCTCCGGCGGCTAAGCCTCTAGGGTACTAAAATAGAAGTGTTTGTCTCTTGAGAGGAAAGCCATGCCGCAAACCAGCCAAAACCCGGTTAGTTCCGTCCCGAATCTGGCAGCGCTGCTGTCGGTGCAGAACGTTGGTGCGCGAACCAAGTATGACATCTTCACCGGCATCGCAAACCCCGCAGACACGGGGCGCAGTTTCGGCGGCCAGGTGCTCGGGCAGGCGCTGATGGCCGCGGGCAGCACCGTTGCGGACACACAGGCGCTGCACTCGATGCACGCCTACTTCCTGCGTCCAGGCGACGCAACCGCGCCGATGGTGTTTGAGGTGTCCAGACAGTTCGACGGCAGGTCGTTTAGTAACCGCCGCTCGGAGGCGTACCAGGAGGGCGAGGTGATTTTCTCGCTGAACGCCTCTTTCCAAATCCCGCAGGAGGGGCCTGTGCACGCCGAACAGTTCGACATCTCGTCAGTACCCGCACCCACGGAAATCCCCGACCTGGAAACCACGCTGGTTGGTGATGTTCCACGCCTGACCGCGATAAAAAACCGCCCGGTTGATTTCCGGTTCGTTGAGGGGCCGATCTACACTGAGGCGCTCGCCCCGCACACAAAACAGCATGTCTGGCTGCGCACCAAATATGAACTGCCCGAGAATCAGCTGCTGCACCGCGCCGCCCTGGCGTTCGCGAGCGACTATCTGCTAATCGAACCTGCGCTAAGAAGCACCGGTCAGAGCTGGTCCACACCGGATTTGAAGGCCGCGAGCCTCGACCACGCGATGTGGTTCTACGGTGATTTCCGGGTTGATGACTGGCTGCTCTACGTTATCGACTCGAAGGCGCTCGGCTCAAACCGTAACCTCAGCACCGGTTCGTTCTACAACCGCGAGGGCAAACTGGTCGCGAGCGTCGCGCAGGAGGCGATGGTGAGGATCAGCGCGTGACCGGGATTAACGGCGCCGCTGCCCAGAGCAGCACCGAAGCAGCCGGCACCGCAGCCGCAGGCACCACAGCTGCCGGCCGCACGCCCACTGCGGGCCCGAGGCAGCTGAAAACCGAGCTGGTTGGCGGCGGCAAGCACCGGCTCGTGTTCCTGCACGGTCTAATGGGCAGGGGCCGCAATTTCTTTGAGACCGCAACCTCGCTCTCCGATATCGCAACCTCCTTGCTGGTGGATCAAACCAACCACGCTGCTTCTCCGTGGACTGCCGAGTTTAGTTACGCCGACATGGCTGACGATGTTGCTGACGCGATCCGAACAGCCTTTGGCGCCGGTGAGAAAGTGATTGTGATCGGGCACTCAATGGGCGGTAAAACCGCGATGCAGTTGGCGCTGCAGCATCCCGAGCTGGTTCACGCGCTGGTGGTTGTTGACATCTCCCCTGTCCCCCGGCCGGACGCTGGTGTCTTCCCGGATCTGTTGGGGTCGCTGCTTGAGCTTGACCTGAACGCGATCCGCTCAAGAACCGATGCCGACAGGCTGCTTCGCGACAAAATCCCCGATGAGCGCACACGGGCGTTTTTGTTGCAGAGTCTCATCCGCGGCGATGGCGGTTTTTGTTGGGAGCCGAATCTCCCGCTGCTGCACGCCAGTCTGCAGACGATTATGGGGTTTGCACCACCGGTCGGCGCGAGTTTTAACGGGCCGGTTTTGTGGATAGCGGGCGGCAACTCCGACTATGTTCGGCCGGGTGATTTACCCCGGATGCAGGAGCTTTTCCCGGATGTCTACCCGGTTGTGGTTGACGATGCAAGCCACTGGGTGCACGCAGATAAACCGGAGCAGTTTCAGGCGCTTCTGCGCGAGTTCATCACCTCGGACTGCTAACGGCCGAGTTTCAGCGGGTCGTCGCTCCACTGTTTCGCAATTTTGCGTCCCTCGCTGTCGAGCCGCTGCGGCTGCATTGTCTCCCCGTTGACGATCACAACGGTTGTGATTGCGCGAGCAACAACCCGCGCTTCCCCATTTTCTGCTGTGGTGGATCCGTCAATCACCTCGTAGTGCACTTCAATGCTTGATCCTCCCAGCTTGCCGATCCACATCGCGATTGTGATCGGGTGTTCAGAGTATTCGAGGACGCGCAAGAACTCGATGTGTTGTGCAGCAACAAGCATTTTTGGGCCGGCCGGGTCGTCTGAACGGAAGTACCCTTCCAGTCCGGTTTGTTCGCGGGCGGTGCCGAGCCAAAAGAGACGCACTCGTGCCTCTTCCAGATACCTGGCGAAGGCTACATTGTTGATGTGCCCGTAGGCGTCCTGGTCTCCCCAGCGAAGCTCAATTTCAACGTGTGCGCGAGCCATTTGTCTCTCTTCTCTCTATTGTTTCGCCTGCTTAATCACGATAAGGGGCTAACCGGTTTGTTCCCGGCCAGCCCCTTATCGTGGGTTAGAGTCTGTGTTTAGCCGCGTGTCAACTTCCGGTAGGTGACACGTGACGGCTTTGCAGCCTCCGGTCCGAGACGCTCGATCTTGTTCTTCTCGTAGCCCTCGAAGTTGCCCTCGTACCAGTACCAGTTGGCGGGGTTGTCTGCGGTGCCCTCGTATGCGAGGATGTGTGTTGCAACGCGATCCAGGAACCACCTATCGTGGGTGATAACAACCGCACAGCCAGGGAACTCAAGCAGTGCGTTTTCAAGGCTCGCGAGTGTTTCAACGTCGAGGTCGTTGGTCGGCTCGTCAAGCAGCAGCACGTTACCACCCTGCTTCAGTGTGAGCGCGAGGTTTAGTCGGTTGCGCTCACCACCGGAGAGCACACCGGCTGGTTTCTGCTGGTCTGGGCCTTTAAAGCCGAAGCTTGAAACGTAGGCGCGTGAGGGGATCTCAACCTGCCCGACCTGAATAAAATCGAGCCCGTCAGAGACAACCTCCCAAACGGTTTTCTGCGGGTCGATACCGGCACGGCTCTGGTCAACGTAGCTGAGTTTCACGGTTTCACCGATCTTCAGGTCGCCAGAGTCAAGCGGCTCAATGCCAACGATTGTTTTAAACAGTGTGGACTTACCGACACCGTTCGGGCCGATAATTCCAACGATGCCGTTGCGTGGCAGTGAGAAGCTGAGGTTGTCGATGAGGACGCGATCCCCAAAGCCCTTCTTCAGGTCTTTCGCCTCCAGCACGGTGTTGCCGAGGCGTGGACCCGGTGGGATCTGGATCTCCTCAAAGTCGAGCTTTCTGGTGCGCTCCGCCTCAGCAGCCATCTCCTCGTAGCGTGCAAGACGCGCCTTGGATTTCGCCTGCCGTCCCTTAGTGTTTGAGCGAACCCACTCGAGTTCCTCTTTCAGACGCTTCTGCAGTTTTGCGTCCTTCCGGCCCTGCACCTCAAGACGCTCAGCCTTCTTTTCGAGGTAGGTTGAGTAGTTACCCTCGTATGGGTAGAGGCGACCGCGATCCACCTCGGCGATCCACTGAGCAACATGGTCGAGGAAGTATCTGTCGTGGGTGATCGCAATAACCGCGCCCGGATACTGCTGCAGGTGCTGCTCCAGCCACAGCACGCTCTCAGCGTCCAGGTGGTTGGTTGGCTCGTCAAGCAGCAGCAAGTCTGGTTTTTCGAGCAGCAGTTTACAGAGCGCTACACGACGCTTCTCACCACCGGATAGGTGTGAAACAATCTCATCTGACGGTGGACAGCGCAGCGCGTCCATCGCCTGTTCAAGCTGGTTGTCAAGATCCCAAGCGTCAAGCGCATCAATCTGCTCCTGCAGCTCACCCATCTCGGGCAGCAGCACGTCATAGTCGGCGTCGGGGTTTGCCATCTCGGCGCTGATCTCGTTGAAGCGGTCGAGTTTCGCTTTAATCCCGGCAACACCCTGCTGCACGTTCTCGAGCACGGTCAGGTCCTCGTCAAGCTCCGGCTCCTGCATCAGAATGCCAACGGTGAAGCCAGGCGTTAGCTTCGCCTCACCGTTTGACGGGGTGTCTTTGCCCGCCATAATCTTGAGGATCGTGGATTTACCGGCGCCGTTCGGACCAACCATACCGATTTTGGCTCCGGGGAAGAACGACATAGTAACGTCATCCAGGATCACCTTGTCGCCGTGTGCTTTACGCGCACGAACCATTTGATAAATGTACTCTGCCATTTCTGTTGAGCTGGGCTCGTCCCCTCTTGCTTGGTTGATAAAACTTCTATACTAAACTACCAGTCTACCGGCGTTACCGGGCAACCTGCACTACCAGTCAATCGGCCTGGTTTCACCGATTATGCAGATGTTTTTCTCTGCCCCAAGCGCATCAGCGCGGGTCGCCACAAAGGTGCGATCCGCCTTCGCTACCTGCCCGAGCAGGCACTCCTCACCAACACGGACAGCAACGAAGATTGAGTCCGCCTCGAAGTTGATTCTGGTTTTATCGAAGCTAACGGTCATATCTGCTTTGTTAAAGCCTGCCGCGACCAAGTGGTCAACGAGTGGCTGCCCGGCAACAGGTGTCTCAGAGGTGGCGAACTGCTGCATAATCCAAATAAAATACTCTTCGTTTTCTGCGGCGGATCCACCGGGATAGAACTGCGGTTCTTTCTCGGGCACCTGCTGTTCTTGCCGTTTCACCTCAGGCTTTGGCCCATCCAGCAGTGAACAGCCGCTGAGCACGGTTGTCACTGCCACAGCCGCCGCAATAACGGTGGCAATTCTGGTTTGCTTTGCCACACTCTGGCGCGCACTGCTGAAAAGACTCATGGATCTAATTCTACTGTGCCGACGTTAAATCTCCCCCTGAATCGGCCTCCGTGGCGCTGGTGTCAACAGAAAGCGCGTCTCCCGTGGCCTTGGTGTCGCCAGCAGAAGCTACAACAGGGCCATCGTCTGCGGGGTTAGCTCCGTACAAAACTGCGCTCGGGTCAGTTTGACCGGCGTGGTTTCCTGCCTGCCAGGTGGCAGGTGCGGTGCTGTCTGCCCAGCTTGCCTGACTGTGATGGGAGTTGTAGTCGCATCCCATCTCACCGCCGCTTTTTATTGCTCGCTGGAAGTTTGAGACACCCCAGCGCAGGTCGTGCCCGAGCGAATCGGCATCCACCTCGATGGTTAGCCCCTTGTTTTCCGCCTTCTCCCACTCGCGGATTCTCAGCTTACCCGACACGATCACGCGCTGCCCCTTTTGGAACGAACGCAGCGAGTTCTCACCGAGTGAGCGTGTCGCGTTAATCGTAAACCAGTTGGTTCGCCCCTCTTTCCAGGTGCTTGTTTTGACGTCAAACCATCGCTCGTTCTCTGCTAGACGGAACGTGCATTTGCTGCCGCCGTTAGCAAACCTGATGGCTTTTGGATCCGTTGCGATGGTTCCTACAACAGTAATATGGGTGCTCATTTGCTCTCTCCCAGCTGCTTTGTCGCGCCCTACCTGTGGGCGCTGATATGAGTGTGTTTCTTATAGGTTTAGAGGCACCGGCGCCGTGCCATGGATATCTCAACCGGTGCCTCTGTACTCATTCTTGCGCAGGTTAAAAGTAAAAGAGCTGACGCCCCTGTTTCTGTGGACAACTCTCCTTCAAAACGGGTTTTCCACAGACCGAAAACAGCGGTTCATCACCACCAAAATCAGCGGCTAGCCACCAACTAAACAGCGGTTAAACGCCGCGATACCACTTCGCGAAGTTTGCCCGAACCTTCTGCACCTTGGGAACAGCAACCGCGAGGCAGTAAGCCTGTGTTGGGTTCTTCGCAAAATAGTTCTGGTGGTACTCCTCCGCGTCCCAAAACTCGCCCAGCGGCGCAAGCTCGGTGACAATCTCGCCGTCCCATAGCTGCCTAGCCCGCTCAACCGCCGACTGCGCAGCGGCCAGCTGGTCAGGATCCGCATAGAAAACCGCGGAACGGTACTGTGTGCCGACGTCGTTGCCCTGCCGATTCAGCTGGGTGGGGTCGTGGATAGTGAAGAAAATGTCGAGGATCACGTCGAACGGCACCGTTTCTTCGTCGAAGGTGACAGCAACAACCTCAGCATGACCGGTGGTTCCCTGGCACACTGAGCGGTAGTCTGGGTTTGGCACTGAGCCGCCCGTGTAGCCGCTAACCACATCGCTGACGCCCTTCACGCTGCGATACGCCGCATCGAGGCACCAGAAGCAACCGCCGCCTAAAACAACCGTTTGTGTCACTGTTTACGCCACCAATCATCGCTTGGAGCAACCGGCATCCGCCGTTTATGCTCAGATTTTAGATACAACGCCGTAAGTTTACTACTTGCCGCCTCACTAACCGTCTCACCGGCCAGGTAGTCGTCAATCTCCCGATAGCTCACCCCGAGGCTTTCTTCATCGGTCTGACCGGGCTGATTATCTAGCAGGTCGGCTGTTGGGGCCTTCTGCCAGAGCCGCGGCGGAGCACCCAGCTCAGCGAGCATCGCAGCTCCCTGGGATTTGGTGAGGCCCGCGAGCGGCACAATGTCGGCTGCCCCGTCGCCGTGCTTTGTGTAGAAACCGGTTATCGCCTCCGCCGCGTGGTCGGTTCCGATCACCAGCAGGGAACGCTGCGAGGCGATTGTGTACTGCGCAACCATGCGGATCCGCGCCTTAATATTGCCCCGGTTAAAATCACTGATCACAGCATAATCGGTGGCGGGCGGATCCGCTGCCACCGCGCCCTCGGTTGCCTCCGCGCCCTTGGCTACCACCGCCCTCTCCGCGGCGGCACAGGAGTCTGCTAGCGCGTCAACGCTCGGTTTAATGTCGACCGTCAGCGTCAGATCGGGCTGGATAAACTCCAACGCCAGCTGCGCGTCAGCCTCATCGTGCTGCACACCGTAGGGCAGCCGGACAGCAACGAACTCTGCCGAGTGTCCTGCTTGCCGCAGCTCAGTAACCGCGAGCTGCGCGAGCCTCGCCGCAAGCGATGAGTCCTGCCCGCCGGAGACGCCTAGCACAAAGCCGCGGCAGCCGGGAATGCTCTGAAAATACTCAACTAGGAAACGCACCCGGTTGCGGATCTCACTTTTCGCGTCAGCTTCCGGGTTGACGCCCAGCCGGGTTGCTATCTCGGTTTGTCTGACCATAGTTCGATTCTAGTGGTTTGTTTAACACCATGTCACCGGGTCACCGCCCCCGATCTAAACCTCCTGCAGGCACTGGGGACCGAGCACCGCTTTCAGCTCACCGTAAAGGTCGGGGGTGACCCTGACGCTCTGGCGCAGCTGGAACACGCGCACCTGGGATCCGCTGACGAGCTGCAACTGCACCTCAGCATCGCCCTCGAAACGGCGAAGCAGCTGTTCCAGCGCCTGCATCCGCTCAACGGTTGCCCTGCGGTCGAGGATAGTCAGCCTCAGGGTTTTGTCGAGGTTGATGTTTGCTGCGTCGATCGGCTGGATCGAGGCGGCGTGCAGCGACCTGCTCTCGTCACGCTCCTGCACCCTGCCGCGGATCGCAACCACCTGGTCCGCCGCAAGCCCCGGCGCACACTCCTCGAACGCTTTGCCGAGCAGCATCACCTGAATCTCACCCGAGAAGTCCTCAAGGGCGAGCATGCCGTACTGGTTACCGGATTTGGCGGTGCGGATCTCAACGCTCGTCAAAAGCCCCGCAACGGTTAAAATCTCGCCGTCAGAGACGTTTTCTGAGTTGAGCACGGTCTCAATAGAGTGGCTTGCCTCCCCCGCCAGCACGGTTTCAAGGCCGCTGAGCGGGTGATCTGAAACATACAGGCCGATCATGTCGCGCTCAAACTTCAGCTTGTCAGCCTTCGCGTACTCCGGCCACTCCGGGATCGCGTTGTTTGCGCTATGCTGCGTGCCAGCACCGCCGTCGCCCGCGTCACCGGCGTCGTCAAACAGCGAATCAAAATCGAAGCCGACGTGTCCCTTCTCTTCATCACGCTTGTCGCGCACCGCCTGCTCAATCAGCGGCTCAAACGCTTCAATCAGTGACCGACGGGTGTGCCCGAGCGAGTCGAACGCGCCCGCTTTAATCAGTGATTCAACGGTGCGGCGGTTTAGCACGGCGGCGGGAACCTGCTTCACAAAGCTTGTAAAGCTGTCGTATTTCTGGGATTCGCGCGCCGCAATAATGCCCGAGATAACGCCCTCGCCGACGTTTCTTACCGCCCCAAGCCCGAAGCGGATATCGTCGCCGACCGCGGCAAAGCTGTGCAGCGACTCGTTAACGTCAGGCTGCAGCACCTTAATGCCCATGTGCCGGCACTCGTTAAGATACATCGCCAGTTTGTCTTTGTCTTTGTTGCCGATGCTGGTTAAAAGCGCCGCCATATACTCTGCCGGATAGTGTGCCTTCAGGTACGCGGTCCAGTAGCTGATAACACCGTAGGCAGCCGAGTGTGCCTTGTTGAAAGCGTAGTCAGAGAACGGCAGCAGAATATTCCAGAGCGTTGTAATCGCTTCCTCCGAGAAACCCCGCTCTGTCATACCGGCGGAGAACCCGGCGAACTGTTTATCCAGCTCCGCTTTCTTCTTCTTACCCATCGCGCGGCGCAAAATATCCGCCTGGCCGAGCGAGTAGCCAGCAACCCGCTGCGCAATCGCCATAACCTGCTCCTGATAGATAATCAGGCCGTAGGTTGTGTCAAGAATATCGGCGAGCGGCTCCGCAAGCTCCGGGTGGATCGGTGTAATCTCCTGCAGCCCGTTCTTCCGCAGCGCATAATTGGTGTGCGAATCCGCACCCATCGGCCCCGGCCGGTACAGCGCCAAAACCGCTGAAATATCCTCGAAATTGTCCGGTTTCATCAACCGCAAAAGGCCACGCATCGGACCGCCATCCAACTGGAACACGCCGAGGGTGTCACCCCTGGCCATCAGCTCGTAGGCGGCTGTGTCGTCGAGGCTCAGCTCCTCCAAAACCAGGTCGATACCGCGGTTTTGTTTAATGTTGGTGACAGCGTCCGAGATAATCGTCAGGTTTCGCAGGCCCAAAAAGTCCATTTTGATCAAACCCAAACCCTCACAGGTTGGGTAGTCAAACTGGGTGACGATCTGGCCGTCCTGTTCACGCCGCTGCAGCGGAATAATGTCGATTAGCGGGTCGCTCGACATAATCACACCGGCCGCGTGCACACCCCACTGCCGTTTCAGCCCCTCCAGGCCACGCGCGGTCTCAAACACCTTCTGCGCTTCGGGCTCCTCATCAACAACCTTGCGGAACTCGGCGGCCTCTTTATAGCGCGGGTGGGCCGGATCCACAATCCCGCTGAGCGGAATATCTTTGCCCATAACCGCGGGCGGCATCGCCTTGGTGAGTTTGTCACCCATCGAGAACGGGTGGCCGAGCACGCGCGCCGCGTCTTTAATCGCCTGCTTCGATTTGATTGTGCCGTAGGTGACAATCTGCGCAACCCGCTCATCACCGTATTTCTCGGTGACGTAGTGGATCACCTCTGACCGGCGCCGATCGTCAAAATCGACGTCAAAGTCCGGCATCGAAACACGGTCAGGGTTGAGGAACCGCTCGAAGATCAAGCCGTGCTTGAGCGGATCCAGGTCGGTGATGCGCATCGCATACGCGGCCATCGAGCCCGCACCGGATCCACGCCCCGGCCCGACGCGAATACCGTTGTCTTTCGCCCAGTTGATAAAGTCGGCAACCACCAGGAAGTAGCCGGGGAAGCCCATTTTGCTGATCACGTCGATCTCGTAGTTTGCCTGTTTACGCACCTCGTCGGGGATGCCGTCCGGGTAGCGGTAATTGAGGCCCCGCTCAACCTCTTTAATAAACCAGCTCTCCTCGGTCTCCCCCGCAGGCACCGGGAAGTTCGGCATGTAGTTTGCGCTCTCGTTAAACTCGACGTTGCAGCGCTCCGCGATCAGCAGCGTGTTGTCACACGCCTCCGGCAGCTCCCGAAACACCTGCCGCATCTCCGCGGCGGTTTTCAGATAGTAGCCGTCACCGTCGAACTTGAAACGGTTTGGGTCATCGAGCGTGGATCCGGACTGCACCGCCAAAAGCGCTTCATGGTCCTTCGCGTCCGCCGCGTGTGTGTAATGCAGGTCGTTGGTTGCAACCAGCGGCAGGTTCAGTTCCTTTGCAAGCCTGAGCAGATCGTCGGTGACGCGCCTTTCGATCTCGAGGCCGTGATCCATTAGCTCGCAAAAGAAGTTCTCTTTGCCGAAAATGTCTTGGAACTCCGCGGCCGCCTCCCGTGCCAGATTGTACTGGCCGAGCCTCAGCCGGGTTTGAATCTCACCCGACGGGCAGCCGGTTGTTGCGATTATGCCCTGACCGAATTTTTGCAGCAGCTCGCGATCCATTCGCGGCTTAAAATACTGCCCCTCCATTGACGAGTAGCTGGAGAGTTTGAACAGGTTGTGCATGCCGGTTGTGTTCTCGGCGAGCATCGTCATGTGCGTGTAGGCGCCGCCGCCTGAGACGTCGTCACCGCCGCCGTTACCCCAGCGGACACGGCTGCGATCACTGCGGTGTGTGCCCGGGGTGAGATACGCCTCAATCCCGATAATCGCCTTCACACCGCTGTCTTTTGCGGTGCGCCAAAAGTCGTAGGCGCCGAACATGTTGCCGTGGTCGGTCATCGCGATCGCCGGCATTTTCTCTTCAGCAACCGCCTGGATCAGCTCCTTCACCCTCGCCGCACCGTCGAGCATCGAGTACTCGGTGTGAACGTGAAGGTGTGCAAACTGGTCTGCCATGCGGGTGCTCCAATCAGCTGGGTGTGAGCTTCCAATTCTAGTGGCTAAATCGGAGTCAAAGCTCCGAGTCTGTCAGCTGGGTAAGGCGCCAGCTGATCCAACGCCGCACGCGGTTAAACCACCAAGCGCTCCAGCGCCTCCGCCAGATCAACCGCGTATTCGCTCTGAAAACTCACCCGTTTCGCGCTCGCGGGGTGCGTAATCTCCAGCTCCACCGCGTGCAGCCACTGCCGTTCCAGCCCGAGCCGCATCGACAGCTGCGGGTCGGCGCCGTAGACTGTGTCACCGACGCAGGGGTGGTGCTGCGCAGCCATGTGCACGCGGATCTGGTGGGTGCGCCCCGTCTCCAGCTCGATCTCGAGCAGGGTTGCGTGCGCGAACGCCTCAAGTGTTTCATAGTGGGTTATCGCGTGCCTGCCGTCGGCAACCACCGCGAACTTCCAGTCCGAGCGCGGATCCCTGCCGATCGGCCCGTCGATTGTCCCCGAGAACGGATCCGGGTGCCCCTGCACAACCGTGTGGTAAATCTTCTTCACCTCGCGGTCGCGAAACTGCCGTTTCAGCTCCGAGTATGCATACTCGCTCTTGGCGACAACCATAACACCGCTGGTTCCCTGGTCGAGACGGTGCACAATCCCCTGCCGTTCGGCGGGACCGCTCGTTGCAATGTTGTAGCCGAGACCGGCGAGCGCACCGAGCACGGTTGGTCCGTGCCAGCCGAGGCTCGGGTGTGCGGCAACGCCCGGCGGCTTTGAAACGACCACAATATCGTCGTCGTCGTGCAGAATCTTAAAGTCCTCAACGAAGGTTGGAATAACCCGCGGCGGCTCCTTCGGCTGCCACCTCACAACCAGCTGCGCGCCCGCAACCAGCCGGTCGCTTTTGCGCAGCACCCGGCCGTCAAGCTCAACGCCACCGTCAGCGATAATCGTCACCGCGTAGCTGCGAGAAACCCCGATCAGCTCCACCAGCGCGGCGTCCACGCGCACGTCCGAGAGCCGATGCGGCACAATAAAGAACTCCTGCCGCGTCTCAGCCACGAGCGCTCCGCTCCGCGGTTTTTGGGCGGGTGGATCCCGCTGCCTCCGCCGCTGCCGGATCCGCCGCGGGATCCGCCGCTGCATCCTCTGCATCCTCTGCTTCCTCCGCCGCGTCTGCGTCCTCTGCTTCTGCCTCTGGATCCGCCGCCCGCTCGCGCTTGTACCTGGTGCCGTCTGGCCTGAGCCCGAACAGCACGAGCAGGACGATCAGAATAACCGAGCCGACGATTGCTATGTCCGCGAGGTTGTAGACCGCGGAGAGCAGCCACGGCGTGTAGATGTAGTCAACCACGTGGCCGATCGCGAAGCCGGGTTCGCGCAGCAGCCTATCGTAGAGGTTGCCGAGTGTGCCGCCGAGCAGCATCCCGTAGCTGAGCGCCCACAGGCGTGAGCGTACTCGCCACAGCTGCACGATCAGAACCACCGCAACAACGACCGCGAAAAGCGTGAAAACCCAGGTGTGGCCGCTTAAAAAGGAGAAGGCGGCGCCGGGGTTTAGGACGTACAGCCACTGCACCGCCTCGCCGATAACCGGCACTGTTTCCCCGCGCGGCAGTGTGTTTTCAGCCCACAGTTTAATCAGCTGGTCGGCGACGGCGATGGCAACAGCAACGGCTCCCAACAGTATTACCGCTGGGAGCCGTTTAGAACTGTTTTCCCTTTGCTGTGTCACTCGTGTATGCAGCTTTAAGGACTAGTCGACGTTTGGTGCACCGGCTGGTTCTGGTGAACCCTCGAGGCCGCGCAGCTGTGACTCAATGTATGAGCGCAGGGTGCTGCGGTACTCTGACTCGAAGTCACGCAGTTCGCGGATGGTGCCCTTCAAGTCGTCACGTTCGCTGCTGAGCAGGCGGAGCACGTCAGCACGCTCGGTCTCTGCCTCAGAAACAAGGCGCTTAGCGGTTGCTTCGCCCTCGCTGATCAGCTGGTCACGCTGGTTCTCACCGTCGTGAACATACTTGTCGTGCAGTTCGAGAGCCATCTGCAGCATCGCGCTTGACTTCTGTGCGTCAGGTGATGCGCCGCTGGTCTGATGTGAGCTTGACTCCTGCGAAACGAGCTCTTTCTCCTGCTCAAGCTTTGCAGTCAGTGAGGCAATCTCCTCGTTAAGTTTTGCAATAGTTGCCTCGTGACCTTTAAGGGTCTCATGAACCTGGTCAAGGAAGGTGTCAACCTGCTCTGAATCGTAGCCATCACGGAACTTGGTAATTGTGAAGGTCTGCAGACGGACGTCCTCAGCTGAAAGCTCACTTGATGGCACTTCGATCTGTTCTTCCATTATTTTCTCTTCCTAAAGATATAAAACCCTTACCCATCAACGCTACCAAAAACAGCTGAAATTTGCATCTAAGCAGCTTTGAGGTATCCAAAAGCCCGGCCGCTAAGGGCAAGAACCCCCGCTCCGCGGCGACCCAGGGCGACCCAGCGGCGACCCAGCGGCGACCAAAAAAGCTACACCAGCAACGAGATTCTCAGCGACTGCAGCAGTGAGAGTGCGATCCACACCGCGAGCATTGTCAGCATTAGACCGAGGTCGAGCTGCACCTGCCCGATACGAACCGGCGGCACAACCTTCCTGATGAAGCGCAGGGGTGGATCCGTCACCGTATAGATCAGCTCAACGATAAACAGCAGAATCTTGCGGGGCCGAAACGCCGGGTTGACGACGCGCACCCACTCCAGGATGAAGCGTGCCCAGAGCACGATCAGGTAGGCGCGCAGCGCGAATATCAGGATCAGCAGCGCGAGAGGTAGGATGCTCATGCCGGGTTAGGAGGCCGGGGAGACGAAGAAGGTTTCTTCTTCAGCGCTGTCAGCAACCGGCTCAACCGGCTCACCAACGGTGATGTGCTCAGGGGTGAGCAGGAACACCTTGCCGGTTACCCGCTCGATGTGGCCGTTGAGGCCGAGCACGAGACCGCTGCAGAAGTCGATGATCCGCTTCGCGTCGGATTCGCTGAGGCGTGACAGGTTGAGGATCACGGGCACACCGTCACGGAAGTTCTCGGCAACAACCGGCGCGTCCGCGTAGTGTGTCGGGTGCACGGTGAGGATCTCGTTCATCGCCTGCACGGGCAGCTCCTGCACGGGGGTGACCCGGCGCAGCGGTGTGATCTTAGGTTCTGGGCGCGCAACAGCCTGCTGTGTCGCTGGAGCCTGCGGTTCAGGCTTAGACTCAGCAATCTGCGCGGTGTTGTTGTTGGCGTTGAGGTCCTCCTCAGCAAGACCCAACATAACCATCGTCCTCTTAATTGCGCCGCTCATCATCTACTCCTAAAAATCACGTGAACACTTCTGAGCTTAGTTCCACACAGCAAAAATATGCTGTATTGCAACCGTGTTTTTGCCGTTATTCAGTTGTGGCCTTAGCGCTACCGCAGGAAATCAGGGATGTCCAGGTCTGAATCGTCGTCAGCGCCGAACGCCGGATCCTGCAGCTGCGTCTCAATTGGCGGGTTCGCCAGCGAGTCAGCGAAGGAGGTGTTGCCGGTGTCGTTTGAGCCAGGTGTCTCAATCGGACCGGTTGCGTTCACAGCGCCGGCAGCGGATCCCTGCAGCGGCACCGGTGATGGCTCCTGCTCGTAGACTCCCCTGCGCGGCTTCACAGCGCCTTTCGCGTCTGCGCCGCCGTGCACGGCGTTGTCGTCGAAACCGGCGGCGATAACGGTTATCCGAATCGCGTCACCGAGTGACTCGTCGATAACAGTTCCGAAGATAATGTTGGCTTCCTCGTGCACAACCTCCTGCACAAGCGATGAGGCGTCGTGGATCTCGTTGAGCCCCAGGTTCGAGGATGCCTGGATCGACAGCAGCACACCGTGCGCGCCCTCGATTGAGGCCTCAAGCAGCGGCGATGACACAGCCAGCTCTGCGGCCTTAACTGCGCGATCCGCACCGCTTGCAGAACCGATACCCATCAGCGCGGAGCCTGCTCCCTCCATAACCGATTTAACGTCGGCGAAGTCGAGGTTGATCAGACCCGGGGTTGTGATCAGGTCGGTGATGCCGGAGACACCGGCGAGCAGCACCTGATCCGCCTGCGCAAAGGCGTCGATCATGCTGATGCCCGGATCAGAGTCGGACAGCAGTCGGTCGTTTGGCACAACGATCAGCGTGTCAACCTGTTCGCGCAGGTTGTGGATGCCGCTGTCAGCCTGTGAGGCACGACGCTTGCCCTCGAAGGAGAACGGGCGGGTTACCACGCCGATTGTTAGCGCGCCGTTGTTTTTAGCGATGCGAGCGACAACCGGGGAAGCGCCGGTGCCGGTGCCGCCGCCCTCACCGGCGGTAACGAACACCATGTCGGCGCCGCGCAGCACCTGGTCGATCTCCTCCGTGTGCTCCTCGGCGGCGCGTTTACCCTTCTCGGGGTCTGCGCCAGCGCCCAGGCCGCGGGTGTATTCGCGACCGATCTCGAGTTTCACGTCGGCGTTGCTCATCACAAGCGCCTGAGCGTCGGTGTTAATCGCAATAAACTCAACACCCTTGATGCCCAGTTCAACCATGCGGTTAACAGCGTTAACACCACCGCCACCAACACCGACAACTTTAATCTGTGCGAGGTTATTGCTAAATGTCACCTTAACTCCGATTTAAACCTTAAACTTCAACCTAAAGGTTAAAGTGTATACTGAGTAATTCTTTTTAACCGTAAGGTGAAAACCTGACAGAACCCAGAAGACACACCGCGATTTGCAAAAGCGAATTTTTATTGGAACACCGGTGCTTCGGTTGAGGACACGTCAATCAGGCTGATCTCCCGGCCGCCGAGCGCCGCAATCATCTGCTGCAGCAGCACACCCTTCAGCTGATTCTGTGAATCATCTCCCCACAAAACCGTCAGCCCGCTGCCCATCGCGAACGTAATATCGTTCGCGGTTGTGGCGCTGACCGCAATAAACTGTTCACGCAGCGCCGGATCCATGTCACGCAGCGCGCGGGTCGCCGCGGCAAACGCCGGGCTTGTCACATCCGTCAACTCCCCCTGCGCGAGCGGCGCTCCGGGAAGCAGCTCCGGTGTTTCCGCGACCTGCACACCGGCCGCGTCAAGCACCCGATAGCCCTCAGCGGACTGCATACTGATAACCGGCACACGCTCCTGCACCCGCACAATCAGCGTCTGCGGCGGCACAATCTCAATCGCATACCGCTGAATCAGGTTGAACTGCCCGAGCGACTCAAACACCTGCTGTTCGTCAACGAGCGCGAGCGGTGTGCCCCGCAGCGGATCCAGCGCCGCCTCAACAGTGCCCGCATCAAGCGTTGTCACACCCTCGACGCGGATCTCTTTCACGCTCATAATCGGTGTTAAAACGCCGATCGCAACGGCGCCCGCGGTCAGCGCAACAATCGCACCGGCAATCAGCAGGCGACGTTTTGTCCGCCGAGAATAGCGCAGGAAGCGTCGGCGCTGCTGTTTCGTCCGCCGTTTCGCGTCACGCTTGGCGCGGCGCAGATCACGCTTCGCCGCAGCAACACTGCCACCGGTTAGCCTCGACAGGAAGCTCGGTTTTGCCGCCGCGTCAGCCGCCAGCTCAGCGTCAAGCGCCTGCTCGGCTGCCCGCTGGCGCTGCCGCAGTTTCGCGGCCCTCACCGCCAGTGGCGCGTCGGGGTGAGACGGATCCGCGAGCCCCGCTGCGTCGCCGTTTCCGGCGCTGCCGCTCGCCGCTAGCCGGTCGAGTTCCGCAACCGCGCTGGTTGCGACGCGATCCGCGTCCCATACCGAGTTGGCGAGCTCTTCTTGTTTGTGCAGGCGGCGCAGCTGTTCATAGTCGGTGCTGTCTGTGCCGAGACGTTTGAACCAGCGCTGCGGCAGTTCTGCGCTGCTCTCGTTTGCGGCATCACCGTCAAAAACAACGGCGGTGTCAAGGTTTGCTGTGTCGAGGTTCGCGGTTTCAAGATTCGCAGCATTGAGGTTCGCGGTTTCCGCGTTTGCCGCGGCCTCGTCACCTCCGCCGCGACCGAAAATGGCGCTCTCGAAGGAGTCCTCGGGGGTTGCCGAGTTCTGGTCAGCGGCACCGTTCCGGCGCCGACTGATCCCGTCAAAGCCCCCGGGTCGCTTCACAGCGGCTACTTACCCCCGCCCGGCGGCAGCTCGGCTGCAACACCGTAGCGTTTTTCAAGCGCGGCGAGAATCATCGGGCAGATCCGGTAGAGGCTACCAACGCTCATGGTCACAACAATGTCGCCTGGCTGTGAGAAGTTTGCGATGTACTCGCACGCCTCATCCCAGTCCTCGATCAGCGCAACCTTGCTCTGGTCGACAAACTTGTCGGTGACCAGTTTGCCGGTGACTCCCGGCACGAACTCCTCACGCGCCGCCTCCAGATCGAGTACAACGGTGTGATCCGCTCCCGCCTCAAGAATCTCAGCGAACTCGCTCGCAAACAGCTGTGTGCGAGAGTAGAGGTGCGGACGGTGCACGGCAATAACCCGGCCGCTGCCAGCAACTGTTCGGGTTGCGCCGAGCAGCGCCTTAATCTCGTTGTGGTGGTGTGCGTAGTCGTCGTAAACCTCAACACCGTTAACGCGGCCGTAGAACTGCAGGCGGCTGGTCACACCCTGGAAGTCTTGCAGCGCGTCAACCGCTTGACGCAGTGTGTAACCCATGTGCAAAAGCACCGCGATCGCACCGGTTGCGTTGTAGGCGTTGTAGTCGCCAAACAGGCGCAGCTGCACCGGCAGGCTCTCGCCGTTTGCGGTGACGGTGAAGCTCACTCGGGCGCTTGTGTCAAGGTCGCTGAGCCTAACATCAGCGGACTCGCTCTGCCCGAAGGTGATGATCTCGCGGTCGGTTGCCAGCTGCTCGGTAACCTCTTTCGCGCCCGGATCGTCAGCGGAGATAACAACCGCCTCGGTTGCGGCGTTCGCAAAATCAACAAACGCCTGCATAAAGTTTTCGCGTGAGCCGTAAAAGTCGAGGTGCTCAGGATCAACGTTGGTGATCAGCGCAACCGCGGTGTTGTAGAGCAGGAATGACTTGTCTGACTCGTCTGCCTCCAGCACGAAGGTGTCTGCGCTGCCGGCACTCGCCGTCTCACCCATCCCGACGATTGCCGCGCCGTTGACGTATGACACATCGTTGCCGCCGTGCCTGAGCCCGTGCGCAACCATACCGGTTGAGGTGGTTTTGCCGTGCGCACCGGCGACGGAGATAACGCGGTCGTGCCGGCTCAGCCAGTGCAGCGCCTGCGAACGGTGCAGCACCAGAATGCCGCGCTCACGCGCCCGCACATAGGTTGGATTGTCCTCCCTAAGCGCACCGGTAACAACCAGTGTGTCGATGTCTTCTGCGTAGCGGGCCTCGTGCCCGATTTCCACGGGGATCCCGATGTCCCTGAGCGCCTGACATGTTGAGCTGTCGCTGCGGTCACTGCCGCTCACTTTAACTCCCGCGCGGTGCATCATCCGCGCAATCGCGTTCATTCCAGCGCCGCCGATTCCCACGAAGTGAACACGGCCAAGCTGCTCTGGTATCTCTAAATCGAAATCAGCGTGAATCATGTCTTTTAGCGTACCGTTTTATCGCAGTGAATACGCTGTTACGCGCCGATTGCCTGCTTGACCATCGCAAAAAGCGCAGCGGTGCCGTCGAGCCTGCCAACGGTTCTCGCGTTGTCGCTCAGCTGCCGCAGTCTGTCACCGTCAAGCAGCAGCGGGATCACCGTCTCACTAACCCACTCGGGCGTGATGTCTTTGTCGTCGACGCGCAGGGCTCCCCCCGCCTCAACAACGGCCCGACAGTTAAACGCCTGCTCGCCGTTACCGTGCGAGTAGGGCGAGAAAATTGCCGGGATGCCGAGTCCCGAAAGCTCACTGACCGTGGTGGATCCGGCCCGCGAAATCACCAGGTCGGCGCAGCTAAACGCATAATCCATCCGATCACAGTACTGCAGAATGTGATAGTTAGCCGAGGGCTCTTGACGCACCTCGGTGAGCCCTCCCCAGACGTGCAAAACCTGTGCACCGGCCTGCTCTAGCAGGTTGGCGCTGCGGTAGACACCCTCGTTGATACCGCGAGCACCGAGCGATCCGCCCGTCACCAACAGGGTTGGCCGGTCGGGCTGCAGGCCGAAGTGCGCGAGCGCCTCAGCGCGGAGGGCTGCGCGATCCAGCGCCTCAATCTCGGGGCGCAGCGGCATACCAACGGTTTTCGCGTTGTGGATCGGGGTTCCCGGGAAGGTCACACCAACCCAGGGTGAGTGCCTGGCGGCGAATTTGTTGGCGAGCCCCGGTTTTGCGTTGGCCTCGTGGATCACAAACGGCACGCCCTCGGCACGGGCGGCGCGGTAGGCGGGCGCTGCTGCGTATCCCCCAAAGCCGACAACAACGTCGACGCCCCGGTTCCTAAGGAGGCTGCGCACCTGAGAAACCGCGCGACGATACTGCTGCGGGAACCGCAGTGCGTAGAGGCTCGGTTTTCTCGGGAAGGGCAGCCTGGCGATTGTGCTGAGCTCAAAACCGCGCTGGGGTACGAGCCTTGCCTCTAGCCCCTCGGCGGTGCCGAGCGCGATAATCGTCGAGTCCGGCTCGTGCCTGCGGATGTGTTCGGCGAGCGCGAGCAGCGGGTTGACGTGGCCTGCTGTGCCACCGCCCGCGAGCAGATAAACGGTCATACTGTTGTGCCCTCCTTAGTGCCCAGGGGTGTAGATCATAACCGGGTCGGCGGCCGAACGAGCACCGGAGCGACCAGCTTTCCGCTCCCCGCCAGCGGCGCGACCAGCATCGCGCTCTCCGGCAGCGGAGCGACCCGCGGCCTGCTTCCCGGATCCGCCCGCCTCGCTATCGGCTTTTGCTGCGGCCGCGGTGTTGTTTCGCGCGATTGAGATAACCACGCCCATCGCGCCCATACAGGCGACGAGCGCGGTGCCGCCGTAGCTGATCAGCGGCAGCGGCACACCGAGCACCGGCAGGATCCGCAAAACAACCCCGATGTTGATGAATGCCTGGCCGACAATCCAGATGAGGACGCCGCCGACAACGACGCGGCTGAACCGGTCCTTTGCGCGGTTTAGCACCCGCAGCATCAGGAACGCGAGCGCAACATAGGCGGTAATCACCGCGGAGGCGCCGATCATGCCGAGTTCTTCACCGATGATCGCGAAAATATAGTCGTTTTCTGCGGCCGGCAGCCAGGACCATTTGGCGCTGGAGTTGCCAGGGCCGACTCCGAAGAGGCCGCCGGATGCGAGCGCCCACAGGCCGTGGGTTGGCTGCCAGTCGAGTCCGCTGTAGTCGCCGCTGTCGGAGCCGAGGCTGAAGAGCCTGCGCATCCGGTTTTCGCTTGTGACGACGAGCACAAAAACACCGACGAGCGCTGTTCCGACTGTTAGCATAATGGTTTTCAGGCTGATGTTACCGAACCACATGCAGCCGAGCAGTGCGAAGCCCATAACAATCGTGGTTCCAAGGTCTTGGCCGAGGATCACGGAGAGCAGAATAATCGCCGCCCCCGGAATCAGCATCGGGAACACCTCGTTTTTCACGTTTGTCATCCGGTGCCTGCGCGACGAGATAACGAAGGCAACCCAGAGCACCATCGCGAGCTTTAAGAACTCGGAGGGTTGCAGTGACAGGCCAGCGATGCGGATCCAGTTTCGGTTACCCCACACTTCCTCACCGAGCGGGGTGAAAACCAGCAGCTGGAAAAGCAGCGCCCCAACCAGCAGCAGCGGTGCGAAACGCCGGTAGACCTCCGGTTTTATGTAGGCGGCAACAACCATCACAACCAACCCGAAGAGCGCGTATGATGCCTGCCGGGAAGCGGTTCCCAAAAAGCCTTTGTCTTGCAGGTAGGAGGTGACAGATGATGCCGAGAGCACCATCACAACACCGAAGCCCACGAGGATCAGCGACGCACACCACAGCCCGACAACGGTCGGGTCAGTGTTGGTTTTTAAGACACCGGGCAGGGAGCGCTTTAGGAGGCGCCGCTGTTTTTTAGTGCTGCTCATTACTGCCCTCGTTCGCTGGGGTTTTTAGGGTGTCTTAAAAACTATAGCCCGAGATGCTCCGAAACCGCTCTAATGAACAGCTCTCCCCTGTCACTGTAGCTGGCAAACTGATCCATTGAGGCGGCGGCCGGCGCGAGCAGCACCGTGTCACCGGAGTTCGTAAGCTGATCGGCCAGCTTTACCGCCTGCTGCATAACCGGCAGCCCCTTCTCCGCATCAACCTCGTTCACCGGCACAGCGGGCGCGTGCTCAGCAAACACCGCTTTTAGGTGTTCCCGATCCGCGCCAACGATCACCGCACCGCGCAGTCGTGGCGCGTGGGTCTTAACCAGCTCGCTGAGATCCACTCCCTTTAACAGGCCCCCGAGGATCCACACAACACTCGGCTGTGACTGCAGCGCGGCGTGCGCGGCGTGCGCGTTGGTTGCTTTTGAGTCGTCGATCCAGGTGACACCGTTGTGCACCGCGATCAGCTGCATCCGGTGTGCGTCAGGGGTGAACTCGAGCAGTGTCTCATGGATCACCTCCGGCGAGATGTCGAATGATCTGGCGAGCGCTGACGCCGCGAGAGCGTTCTGCACCATGTGGGGTTGGGCGATGCCGCGCTCGATCAGCTCGTGCAGGCTGATCAGAGGCAGGGCGCTGGTGCGTCTTTCGGCGTGGAATCCGCGATCCACCAGCAAATCTTCAAACACCCCAAGCTCAGCAACCAGCGGGGTGTCGAGTCCGAAACTGACCGCGCGGGCGCCCTCTTGAACATCTGCCTGCTCAACCATGCTGAGCGTCACCCTGTCAGCGCGGTTAAACACGCAGGCGGTTTTGGTGCGCTCAAAAACGTTCGCTTTTGCGCGCTTGTAGGCGTCGAAGTCGCCGTGCCAGTCGATGTGGTCGGCGGCGATGTTGAGGCAGGCGCTCGCCCACGGCTCAACCGTGTGCACGTCATGCAGTTGGAAGCTGGAGAGTTCAACAATCAGCACGTCAAAGCCGTCCGGGTAGCGGATCGCGTCAAGCACCGGGGTTCCGATGTTGCCGAGCGGGGCAACCCGGTAGCCCGCGTTTTTGAAGATGTGGGCGGTCAGCTGGGTGGTTGTGGTTTTGCCGTTGGTGCCGGTGATGGTTATCCACTCGGCGGGTTTACCGGTCTTGTCGCGCAGCCGCCAGGCGAGTTCAATCTCGCCGAAGATTGGTGTGTCTGTTTCAGTCGCCCACGCCCTGATCGGGTGCGCTGCGGGATACCCCGGTGAGATGACAATCAGTTCGGGTTCAAACTCCTGGATCGCGTGAAGCTGCTCGCTGTCGGATCCAACAAACAGGGTTGCGCCGATAACGTCGAGCAGCGGCTGCCTCTCGGGGTCTTGTGCGCCCGCGACAACGAAAACCTCACAGCCGAGCTCGGCGAGGGTGTCTGCGACGGCGAAACCGCTAACGCCGAGACCAACAACCGCGGTTTTTAGGCCCCGCCAGTCTGCGTGCCAGCTGCGCAGCGAATCAACCCTGCTAGTCATTGATAATCAACCACTCTCCGTAGAACATGCCGACGCCCGACAGCGCCAAAATACCCGCCATAATCCAGAACCGCACAACAACCGTGACCTCTGGCCAGCCACCGAGCTCGAAGTGGTGGTGGATCGGTGACATTCTGAAGATCCGCTTGCCGCCCGTGACCTTGAAGAACAGGCGCTGCAGAATCACCGAGAGTGTCTCCATAATGAAAACACCGCCGAGCACGATCAAAAGCAGCTCGGTTTTGGTGAGGATCGCGAGCGCCGCGATTGCACCGCCGATCGCCATGGATCCGGTGTCACCCATGTAGAGCAGCGCCGGTGAGGTGTTCCACCACAGGAAGCCGATGATTGCGCCGGTGAACGCCGCAGCGATAACAACCAGGTCCATCGGATCCCGCACCTCATAACAGCCCGGTTCAAGGCCCGCGAAACAGCTCTGGCTGAACTGCCAGAAACCGATAATGATGTAGGAGATGAACACGAAGATTGAGGTGCCCGCGGCGAGGCCGTCAAGACCGTCGGTGAGGTTAACCGAGTTGGAGGTTGCGGTTGCGATAAACACAACCCAGAGGATGAAGAGGATCAGGCCGATAATTGTGCCCGCCGCCATCAGATCAAAGGCGGTGTCGCGGAACAGCGAAATGCTCGTGGAGGCGGGGGTGACACCGTGCTCGTTCGGGAAGTTCAACGCAATCAGCGCAAACGCAACACCAACAGCCACCTGACCGGTGATTTTTGCCCAGCCGCCGAGACCGAGTGACTGCTGTTTGAGGGTTTTCATGTAGTCGTCAACGAAGCCGACAATACCGCAGCCAACCGACATCAGGATAACGAGCAGCGCCGAAACGGTCGGGGTCTCCCCCATAATTGCCTTCGCAACAAAGTACGCAAACACCGCGCCGGTGACAAACACGATCCCGCCCATTGTCGGGGTGCCGCGTTTCGCATAGTGTGATTTCGGGCCGTCCTCGCGAATGAACTGACCCCACTCGAGTTTCCTAAACCCCTTCACAAACAGCGGTGTTAACACCAGCGTGTAAAGCAGTGAGATAACCCCTGCAAGAATAACCGCGATCAAGCTAGCGCCTCCCCGAGTTTATCGCCGAGGAATCTCAGCCCGGCTGCGTTCGATGACTTAATAAGCACAGTATCATTTTGCCGCACCTGCTCGCTCAGGTAGGCAAGCGCGCTGTCCTGGTCGGTAAAGTAGTGCGCTTCCTGCTCGTCCCAGACTCCCTCGTTGATCGAGCTAATATACATCCGCCTAATGTTTTCACCGACGATCACAACCTGGTCGATGCGCAGTCTGACCGCGAGCAGCGCAACCCGGTCGTGTTCCTCACCGGCGTACTCGCCCAGCTCGCTCATCTCCCCGAGCACCGCGATTGTGCGGCCGTGCGGATCCGCAATCTGCGCGAGTGTTTTCAGCGCGGCAGCCATCGAATCGGGGTTGGCGTTGTAGGCGTCGTTGATAACGGTGATGTTGTCGCGGCAGTGTGTGACCTCCATCCGCCACCTTGCCGGTTTCACAACCTCTTCAAGGGTTGCCACAATCTCATCGAGGCTGAGCCCGAGCGCGTCGGCGACGGTTGCCGCGGCGAGCGCATTTGCGATGTGGTGTTCGCCCAGTACCTTGAATCTAACCGGCTGTTGTTTTTCACCGATCACCAAGTTGAAGGTGCTGCCGAATGAGCCGGTTTCAATGTCGGTTGCGCTCACCCGCTGCCCGCTGCCGAAGTATCTAACCTCCGCGTCTGTTTCCTCCGCCATTGCCGCAACGCGTGGATCATCACCGTTCAGCACCGCAATCGCTGTCGGTGGCAGGCTGGTCACCATCTCCGCCTTTGACTTGGCGGTGACGGCGATGCCGCCGAATCCGCCGGCGTGCGCCATGCCGACCATTAAAACAACCCCGATGTCGGGTTTTGCAATGTTAACGAGTTTCGCAATATCGCCGGGGGCGTTTGCGCCCATTTCGGTGATCAGGAATCGCGTGTTTTCGCTGATCCGCAGCATTGTTAGCGGCGCACCGACCTCGTTGTTAAAGGATTTCTCAGAGGCAACAGTTGGCCCGAGTTTTGCCGCCATTGCCGAAACCAGGTTCTTGGTTGTGGTTTTCCCGTTTGACCCGGTTATTGCAACAACCTGCAGCTGACCGAGCGCGTGGACCCGAGCAACAACCTCGCGTGCCAGGTCGCTGAGCGCGAGGGTTGCGTCGGCGACAATGATCTGCGGCAGCTTCACGTCAAGCTCCCGCTCAACGATCAGCAGTGCCGCGCCAAGCTCGTGCGCTTTTTCGGCGAACAGGTGCCCGTCGGTTGCTTCGCCGCGTCTGGCAACGAAAATACCGCCGGGTGTGATCTCGCGGGAGTCGGTCTGCACCTCACCCGAAACAACCGTCTCAGGGGTTGCGCTGATCCCAGCGGGGATCACGATTTTACCGTCAACTGCCGCGCTCATCTCTGCGATCGTTAAAGCGATCATGCCTCTGCCTGCCCTGTCTGCCCTGCCAACTCAGTCTTGCCTGCCAACTCTGTGCGGCCAGCCAATGCTGTCTGGCTTGCTGCCCTGGTGAGTTCGTCAACCGTTTCGGGATTATTAACCCCGGCATAAAGGATAGCCGTTTCGGGGCTGCTTTGCTTAATCGCCTGCGCGAGCGCATCCTCGCCGCAGTCTGTAAGCACGCCCGCTGCCCCGCCGTTTACCTGCCCGGCGCCGTCGAGGATCGTCTCCGCAATCGCCGCGGTTTTACCGGCTGCCGGGCTGCCCGCCCCGGCATCAGCTCCCGTCTCAGCGTCCGCCGCGCTGCCCGCCGCGCTGCCCGCCGCGCCGCCGACCAGGAAGAACCCGCCGCTGTGCTTCGCGAGGATCGCACCCAAAAGCTGCAGGTGCGAGCGTTCCCCGGTTAGTTCCGAGCCCGCCAGGCGGTTAACGTCCAGCACGATCCGGGGTGGATCCTGCTGCACCGTCTCCAGTTCACCGATTATGCGCAAAAGACGCGGGGCGCTGCAGGCGCTGTCGAACACAACGGTTCGGGCAGTGGGAACAGAGGCGGTGCCACCGGGTTCGGCGGCCGCTGCCGGATCCGCCCCGATAACCCGCTGGGCGCTGTTTACGCCGAGGTCGAGGTCTAGGCTGCCGCGGTTTGTAGCCCGCTCTAGTTCTGTCAGTGAAACACCGGCATCGTGCAGGGCGACGAGTGCGAGGGCGACGCTGTTTACCAACTGCGCTGAACAGCCCGCGATCCGCCCCCGGAAATAGGCGTTGTCTGGCCCCTGCAAAACGAAGGAGGTGCGCGCGAGAGTGTTGCTGGTGATAGCGAGGTGCCAGTCGGCGGCGGCGCCGTACTCGCTCGCTAGCCTGCTTGCGGGGACGCCGCTGCGCGCGGCAACAGCGGCCGCTGCCGGGGTATCAACCTGCACGGTTGCGGCGGTTGCAACGCCCTCGCTTAGCGCAGAGGCGAAACAGTTGGCGAGTTCGATGCCGGTGAGGCTGTGCTCCTCGTAGATCCCGGTTAAAACGACCCGGTTAAGCTCACTGTTTTTGACGGTGCCGGCAGCGATTGCCCGGCTCAGCAGCAGCATCTCTGCCTCACCCAAAACCCGCACGCTCGCTTGCGCACCGGCGAGCGCTGCCAGCTGCTGCAGTGCCTTTGCTGTCGCTGTTTTCCCGGCTGAGCCGATCACGGTGAAGCTTAGTTCCACTTTTTAACCTTTTAACCCTAAAAGACTTTAACCTGTTTACTGTGCTCTGAGAGCCTGTTTTAGTACTCGTGCGGCAGTGGCTCGAAACTGCCGGATGACGGCGCGACGTGGTAGTGGCGAATAATCGCCTCCGCTGCCTGCTTCCACGCTGTTAGCGCGTGAACGCCGCCCTCGCCCTGTTTTGAGAAACCAACCGAGGTGACGATCACGTACTGCGGTGCCTCGGCTGGGAAGAATCCGGCGAAGGAGTGCACATACTCGGAGCGGTAACCACCCTGGCCGTCGGGCTGCTCAGCGGTTCCGGTTTTTCCGGCGAGCCGGTAGCCGGGGATTTCAATAATCTTGCCCGGGTACTGGTTGTTTGCGATGGTTTCCAGGATCGCGGTTGTGTCGGCTGCCGCTTCCGGGCTGATCACCCGCACCGGTTTGCCATGGTCGAGTTTTTTCTCTGCGCCGTCGGCGGTTGTGCAGCGTTTCACGAGTGTTGGCGGGATCCGCTCACCGCCGTTTGCGATGGTTTGGTAGACGCCCGCTGTCTGCACGATGGTGCTGGAGACTGCCTGCCCGAACATGGTGTTGTAGCTGGTTTGTGGATCCCATTTCTCGGGCGGGTAGAGCAGCCCGCTGTCTTCAACCGGCAGGCCCGCCTGCGTTGACTCGCCGAGCCCGAACGCGCGCAGGTAATTGTAGCGGGTTTCGGGGCTTAGCTTGCTGCCGAGCTGCGAGATACCAACGTTTGAGGAGTTAACCATAATGCCCACGAGGGTCCACCGTTTCGCCTCGTGGTGTGAGGCGTCCCGGAAGAACACGTTGGGTTCTGGCCGCCAGCTGTCGGGTGTCAGGTTTTGGGTTGTTGGCGTCGCCTGCCTCTCGTTTAGCAGCATCGCGGTTGTCGCGGTTTTCAGGGTGGATCCTGGCTCGTACGGGTTGATGAAGCTGCGCGCGTCTCGCCGCCCGGGGTCTGAGGCGCTGACGTCGTTGGGATCCACCGAGTAGTCCTCGGCAACCGCCAACAGTTCACCGGTTTTAACGTCCATAACCACCTGGAAAACCCACTCTGCTTGTGCGTTTTCGAGGGTTGTGTTGACGATCTGCTGGCTCTGCCATTGCAGGTCACGGTCGATTGTTAGTTCGACGGTGCCGCCGTTAACAACCTCTTTGGTTGTGACGGTGCTGCCTGGCAGGGCGACACCGTCTGCGCTGCGCTCGTAGGCTTCGCTGCCGTCTTCTCCGACGAGGCAGGCGTCCTGTGAGAGTTCAACACCGGACTGTCCTTGCCCTTCTGAGCCGACGAACCCGGTGAGGTTTCCGGCGACGGCACCGTTCGGGTAGATACGGTTGAAGTTTGAGGCGAAGGTCATCCACGGGATCTGCAGCTTTTTCAGTTTCTTTAACTGGTTGAGGTTGATGCCGCGTTTAATGTAGGCGAAGTCTGATTTCGGGTTTTCGGCGAGTGCGTCGTCGACGATTTTTTTCACCTCGTCGGCGGTCTGCCCTGTCACCTCGGCAATTTCCGCGTATGCCTGCTCGCTTGTGACGATCTCGCGTTTACCACTGTCGATGTCTCCCGCTTGGCGGCCGAAGCGGCCGTTGTTCACCTTCGTGTTCTTGGGTGAGATTTGTACATCGTAGAGTTCGTCGGTGGTTGCGAGAATGTCACCGTTGCGGTCGATAATGTTGCCGCGCAGCGCCGGTATTGTTACCGGCACCGCACGGCGATCCTTCGACTGTGCGTTGAGTGCGTCAGCCTGGATCAGTTGCAGTTCACCGAGCCGCAGAATACACAGTCCCGCAATGAGGACGGTCACGAACAGGGTGATTAGGCGACGGCGGTACGCTCTGCGCTCCTCGTTCATCCTCACTCCCCAATTCCCCACCGGCGGCAGTCAAAAGCAGTTTTTATACTCCTGAATAATACTAGTGGGTATTTGGAGCTGGGAGCTCGCCTTCCCACTCAGTCGGCGCGTTGGTTGCCACGCCTTGATCCGCTGCCGGGTTTACTGCGGAGAGCTGTGCTTCACGGTTGAGCGCAAGCCCTGACTCGTCAATCACCGGCACCTGGCTGAGCATCGCGTTGGAGACGGTGTTTGCCTGCGGGGTTGCGGCCGCAACCTTCGGATCCCCGATCATCGTCCCGTCACTGAGCCGTAGGTACGCTGGCTGCGCGTTCTGCACCATGCCGAGCGAGACAGCGTTTTCTGCCAGGTTTTGTGGTGAGTTGAGCGCCTCAACACTCTGCTCTAGCACCCGTGAAACACGGTTGAGGTCTCGCTGCTGCCCGGACAGGCGATTGAGCTCGTAGGCGTCCTGCTGTGACAGGATGCTGAGCATCAGCTGCAGTCCGAGAATAACTGCGCTCGCGAGCACGCAGAGGGTTGGCATCAGAATGCTCTTGGGTTTGCGTTTCGCCTGAGCAACGAGTCGCAGGTTTGGTCGCTCAGCCCGGGTGCGCAGTGGCTGCTGCGCCAGCTTGGCAACTGCTGCCTGCTGTCTGCTGCTGTGTAGCTGTGGCAGGGCCTGTGTGCTGCGCTGTTTTTGTGCTTGGCTCATGCTGGTCTCACTCTTTGTGCGGCACGGAGTCGCACCGGAATTGATCGGGGGTTTAGGTTTCTTTCTGTTTCGTCTGCCTGTTCGGCGCCGCGGGTTAGCAGCTCAAAGCGAGGAGCAAACTCGGGCAGTTCAACCGGCAGACCCTGCGGCGACTGTGACGCCGCAGCTGCGGAGAGGGTTTTTTTCACAAAACGGTCTTCTTGTGACTGGTACGACATGACGACGATGCGCCCGCCGACGCGCAAAAGCTGCATCGCGCTCGGAATCGCCCTGGCGAGCACCGCCATTTCGTCGTTCACCGCAACCCGCAACGCCTGGAACACTCGCTTTGCCGGGTGACGCTGCGCTTTGATTTTCGCCGGGGTGGCGTGCTGCAGTATGTCAACCAGCTGCTGGCTGCGGGTGAGCGGATCCGCCCCCCGCGCCGCCACAATCGCTGCCGCGTAGCGGGCTGCTAGCGGTTCATCGCCGTAGCGTTGGAAAAGCTGTTTCAGTTCTGTTTCGCTGAGCGTGTTGAGCAGTTCGGCTGCGGTTGTGCCGGCCTGCTGATCCATCCGCATATCAAGCGGTGCATCTTTCGCGTAGGCAAAGCCGCGCTCCGCGAGATCGAGCTGCATTGACGAGACACCAAGATCGAACAGCACGCCGTCAATCTGCTTGAAACCACAGTCGGCGACCGCTTTTGCGATGCCGTCGTAGACGGTGTGAACCGCTTTGAAGCGCTCCCCGAATGGCGCGAGCCGCTGTTTTGCGAGCGCAATCGCCGAGGTGTCTCGGTCGAGGCCGATAACGGTGAGGTTTTCAAACCGCTCAAGCAGCGCTTCGCTGTGTCCGCCGAGACCGAGGGTTGCGTCAACAATCACCGGGCCCGGTGCCGCTGCACCGCTCCGAGCCGCAACGGCTGGCGCGAACAGTTCAACGCACCGCTCTAGCATCACTGGAATGTGCCTGGTCATGTGTTACCGAGGCTAGAAAACCCCCGGAATCACCTCCTCCTCAATCTCAGCGAATGCCTGCTCCTGGGCATCGAGGTACTCCTGCCACTGCTTCGCGTCCCAGATCTCAACCCGCGACCCGACACCAACTACAGCCAGCTCGCGCTCCAGGCTCGCGTACTTGCGCAGCGCCTGCGGGATTGTCACCCGGTTCTGTTTATCGGGCATCTCGTCGTGGGCTCCGGCCAGGAACACCCTGAGGAAGTTGCGCCCCTGTTTTGAGGTGAGCGGCGCCTGTTTGATTTCCTGGTGGATCCGCTCAAACTCCGCCTGAGTGAACATGTAGAGGCAATTTTCTTGACCGCGGGTAATCACAACCCCGCTGCAAAGATCGCGGAATTTGGCAGGCAGGATGAGCCGCCCCTTGTCATCTAATTTTGGGTTAAACGTACCAAGAAACACAGCTCACCTCCATCCACTCCCTCCACTTTACTCCACAAACTGAGAAAATGCGTTGAATAATGCCTCAGAATAGATTTTTAGACGCGCTTAATCCCATATAAATCAAGGGGTGGAGCAAAGTGGAGTAATTTTACAAATTTTTGCGTTTCGGCACCGGAGAAAGATTATTTCCCCAGAAAACTTCTGACCTTTTATGGACACTCTCGAAAATCGATATCGGTTCGCAAACTCGCTTTAGATTTTGAACTTTTTGTCCCTAAGCTGAGGTAATATAGATGGTCATACCAGGCCGTGATTAACCGCACATTTAAGGAGTAATCAACCCATGCCCAGCAAAAGATTAGCGACACTAGAAATCTGCGCTGGCGCGGGTGGCCAATCACTTGGACTGGAGCGCGCAGGATTTGATCATGCTCTCGCCGTAGAGATTGATTCAGATGCGGCTGCGACACTTAAGCTCAATCGTCCACACTGGGATGTGCATCATGGGGATGTGCGAGAAATAAATGGCAAAGACTATAGAGGTGTCGATTTGCTTTCTGGAGGTGTGCCTTGCCCTCCTTTTTCTATTGCCGGGCAACAGCTTGGCGCCAGTGACGAACGTGATCTTTTCCCTGAGGCGCTTCGTCTAGTTTCCGAGGTGCGGCCTCGCGCTGTAATGATTGAAAATGTAAGAGGTTTAGCCGGGGACCGGTTCAAGGCATACCGAGCATCAATTGTGGAAAAGCTGCATAAGCTAGGCTACGAAGCTGACTGGAGGCTAGTTAAAGCCAGCGATTTTGGTGTACCCCAGCTCAGACCACGCTTTATCTTAGTGGCGATGAAGACTGATCTATTCTCTAGATTCAACTGGCCTGCAGAAGTCGTTGAACCACCAACCGTGGGAGAAACACTTATAGATCTTATGCAAGAAAACGGCTGGGCTGGTGCTGACTCTTGGGCAGCAACAGCAAACAATATCGCTCCCACTGTAGTCGGCGGATCAAAAAAACACGGCGGAGCTGATCTTGGCCCCACACGCGCAAAAGCGAGCTGGTTGAAGCTCGGAGTTGATGGGAAAGGGATTGCAGATTCAGCTCCTCCCGCTGATGCACCGGTAGATTTCGTTCCGAGGCTGACAAACCGCATGGTTGCTCGTATTCAATCATTCGATGACAGTTGGGAATTCTCTGGTCGCAAGACTTCAATGTACCGGCAAATAGGGAACGCTTTTCCTCCACCGGTTGCTGCATCAATCGGCACGGCAATAAGAAAAGCTCTCACTTAATCGGTCAAACGATCGGAGCTGCTGTTGTGATTTCAGTTTCCATCGGAACTCGAATCCAGCGTGTGCCTTGAATTAGCACACCGCTAGTATCCGATGAAGGTGCAACCTTAACACTAACCAGTTCACCTCTTTGGGGCACTTCAGTATCAAGCTCTTTGGCAATCTGCTGTTGGTTTTTATAGTCACCAGACAGGATGAGTATTCCCTCAGCAGCAAGAATCGACCGGGCACCCCCGTTTGCGCGTACCCTTTTCATATAGTCATCTTGCTGAGCGACAGTAGCCACGATGTTACGTGTGATCCTGGTTTCTAGGACAGTACGGAAAAGCTCATTGACTCTCTGCTGACCGCTTCTGCCGGACATTATTTTCTGAACAATGTCCTCTGGGAGCCTCAACAGAGCATTGGGGGGGCAGAGGGCGATCCTTGTGAATCCAAGAGATGCGTTTTCTACCATCCTTATTTAAGCTTGTCTTCCTGTCACGATTTTCACTAGACCGGCGGTTCTCTTCACTAACCCGAATGACACCCATGCTCTGGCCTGACCCCTGTTTTTAGATCCGGCTGTTTTTAGAGTCCAGAATGTAGACTGCCAGCATTAACTGGCATCACTTGAAAGGACAAC
>NZ_RQYM01000009.1 GCF_003859945.1 Leucobacter sp. OH1287 | reverse complement strand
ATTATCCAAAGAAATCACCCTTTCATTTTTAGATGAATTGGGCTACTTTTCGAGCGGCGCTAGTGGGCTACTTTTCGACCGTCACTGACACTTCAAACGCCCCCACGACGCAATCAAAACAGTCCCCGCCGAAGCCTACCAAGCAACACCAAGAGCAACACCCGAAAACAACTCCCGCCCAATAGAAAAAATCAGACGCGACAAAGTAGGAACAGGCGGCAAAATCACACTCCGCTGGCACGGACAACTACGCCGCCTATACGTAGGAACAAAACACGCAGGAAAACCCGTCAGCGTACTACTCATCGGAAACCAGGTAAGAGTGATTCACCCCCAAACAGAGCAACTACTCGGCACCTACCAACTCGACCAAAACAGCACCTATCTCAAGAACCAACTACTCACCAAAACAAGCACCTAAAAACAAAAAAATGTCCTGGCACACCCACAAAAACTGTGAACGATGTGTCAGGACATTACATTGGAGCCGACTACGGGATTTGAACCCGTGACCTATTCTTTACGAGGGAATTGCTCTACCCCTGAGCTAAGTCGGCGAGCTGATTCAAGCCGGCGATTCGGTGAGAATCTCCTTTTTACAGCACTATCTAGCCTACCAGGTATCGCACGCCACCGCCTGAACGCAACAGAAGCAGCAGAATCGCCCCACGACCGCAGGCACAGCATCAGCAAAACCAGGCCGCTAACGAGCAGCGAAACACCCACTAAGACAGCGAACCCGCCACGAACCCGCCACGAACCCGCGCGCTACTTCTGGAAGATCGCGCCAGAGGTGATGTCCGCCTCCATCGATTCGAGGGTACGGCCGCGGGTTTCGGGCACGCAGGTTGCCATGAACAGCAGCGCGAGCGCACCAACACCGGCGAACAGGAAGAACGTGGTGGTCAGGCCGGTTGCCGCGATCAGCGACGGGAAGAACAGCGCCAGCACACCGTTCATAATCCAGTGGCAGAAAATCGCGATACCAACGCCAAGACCGCGGAAGCGCAGCGGGAAAATCTCGCTAATATACACCCAGGTGACCACGTTCAAGAAGGTTTGCATCGATCCGACAAAGAAAACCACGAGCGCCAAAATCAGGTACGGGCGGATCACAGCATCCTCTGGCACAGTCAGCGACGCCACCCCGATCACAACGTGGCTGATCGTGGTGAGCGTGAACCCGGTTATAAAGGTTTTGCGGCGATCCCAGCGATCCATCATGTAAAGCGCGATAAATGCACCGATCACGGCGATAACGCCGGGGGCGATATTACCGATCAGGGCGGTGCTGTGACTGAAGCCCGCCTCCTCCAGCACCGATGTGCCGTAGTACATAATCGAGTTGATGCCGGTGAGTTGCTGAGCGACACCAACCCCGATGCCGACCAGCAGGATCCGCACAAACCATTTATTGCTCGCAATCAGCCTAAGACCCCGCAGCGTCTCCTGCCCCTGAGAAGCACCGGCCTGGGCGCCGCCGAGTTCACCCGGTTCGCGTGAGCCGAGCAGCTGCTCAAGCTGCTTCACCTCAGCCTCCGCACGATCTAGGGGGCGGATCCGCTGCAGCACCGCGAGCGCAGCTGCGCTGTCTCCCCGCCGCATCAACCAGCGTGGCGACTCGGGCATTCGCAGCATTCCGATGAACAGGAACACCGCCGGGATCGCGCAAACCGCGAACATGACGCGCCAGACGCCGCCGAAGTCGCTGAGCAGGTTGCCGATGATCGCGTTGATCACGAACGCTGCCAGCTGGCCGACGACGATCATCATCTCGTTGCGGCCCGCGAGGGAGCCGCGGATTTCGTAGGGTGCGAGTTCTGCGAGGAACACCGGCACAACGGTTGAGGCGCCGCCGACGGCGAGGCCGAGCAGGATGCGGCCGAACACGAGAACCGCGAATCCGGGGGCGACGGTAACGCAGATGCTGCCCGCAAAGAACAGCACAGCGAGCGCGATAATTGTGCGGCGACGGCCGATTCTGTCGGCGAGGGAGCCACCAAACAGCGCCCCGAAGGCGGCCGCGAACACGAGTGAGCTGGTGACGACGCCGACCGCGAAGTCGTCGAGGGCGAGCTCCGCCGCCATCGAGCTTTGGGCGCCGTTAATCACGCCGGTGTCGTAGCCGAACAGCAGTCCGCCGAACGTTGCGACAATCGCCATCACACCGAGTCTTCTGGTGTGTGGTCCAACGGTTAGCGGTGGCAGTTGCGCTGTCTCTGATGTCTCTCGCACCACGGTCTCACTCCTTTGACGGGTGTTTTTTAGGCCGGTTACGAGCTCGGGGTTGCTCGCGGGCACCAAAAATATGGGTACAAACAATTATGGCGGATCGGTGCTTAACGTGAAAGTCACCGATCCGCCACGGGTTAGCGGTTGCTAGTCGTTTTGCGGGAAACCGAGGTTAATGCCGCCGTGTTTTGCCGGGTCGAGCCAGCGGCTGGTGACCGCTTTCTCGCGGGTGAAGAACTCGAAGCCCTGCACGCCGTATGCTTTCGCGTCACCGAACAGTGACGCCTTCCAACCACCGAACGAGTAATAGCCGACCGGCACCGGAATCGGCACGTTAATTCCGATCATGCCCACCTGGATCTCGTGCTGGAAGCGCCGTGCAGCGCCGCCGTCGTTGGTGAAGATCGCGGTGCCGTTGCCGAACTGGCCGGAGTTAATCAGCGCAACACCCTCATCGAAGCTCTTCACACGGACCACGTTCAGCACCGGTCCGAAGATCTCCTCGGTGTAGGCTTTGCTGTCGAGCGGCACGCTGTCGATCAGGGTTGGTCCGAGGAAGAACCCGTCAGGGTGGCCCGGAACCTCAATCGCGCGGCCGTCAACAACGATTTTGCCGCCGTCGGTTTCGGCGATGTCAACATAGCTGCGCACCTTGTCGCGGTGCTGCGCGCTAATCAGCGGGCCGAGATCTGGTTCGTTGCTGTCGGCACCGTTTCCGACCTTGAGTTTCGCGATCCGCTCGGTAATTTTGGCGATCAGCTCGTCAGCGACCGGCTCAACCGCGAGCACAACCGAGACAGCCATGCAGCGCTCGCCCGCCGCGCCATATCCGGCGTTGATGGCCTGATCCGCCGCCAAATCGAGGTCTGCGTCGGGCAGCACAAGCATGTGGTTCTTGGCGCCGCCGAGTGCCTGCACGCGCTTGCCGTGCTTCGCCGCGGTCTCGTAAATGTATTGCGCGATCGGGGTGGATCCAACAAACGACACCGCCTGCACCTCCGGCGCGGTCAGCAGCCCATCAACGGCGAGTTTGTCACCCTGCAGAACCGTGAAAACACCGTCCGGCAGTCCCGCCTCCTTCCACAGCTCGGCGATCCAAAGCTGCGCTGACGGGTCTTTTTCTGACGGTTTAACGATCACGGAGTTGCCGACGGCGATGGAGATTGGGAAGAACCACATCGGCACCATCACCGGGAAGTTGAACGGGCTAATAATCGCGGTGACGCCGAGCGCCTGCTTAATCGAGTAGACGTCAACACCGGTTGAGGCGTTTTCGGTGAATGATCCCTTCATCAGGTGCGGGAAGCCGCACGCCAGCTCAACCACCTCAAGGCCGCGACCGATCTCACCGTTTGCGTCAGACAGCACCTTGCCCTGCTCGCGGGTGATAATCTCGGCGAGTTCAAGCCGGCGGTCAGCGAGCAGTTCACGGAACTTAAACAGCACCGCCTGCCGCTTCGCAACCGAGTAGCCGCTCCACTCCCGCTGTGCACGCTCGGCGGAAGCAACCGCGAGGTCGATCTCCTCCTGGTTGGCGAGCGCGACATCGGCGATGTGCTTACCGGTTGCGGGATTGTAGACGGGGGCTGTGTTGTTGCTCGCGCTCTCGAAGCGCTTACCGTTGATCCAGTGTGGAATAACCTGAATGTTGCTCATTGCTCCTCCAGCTGCTCATTTGTCATAACAATTTTGATTTGTCATAACAATAATACATAATGGTTTTGTAATAACAAAGTGACAATTCGAGGGGTTGATACAAAACACCATGAACAAGGCAGCATCGCAGCACACCGTCTGGCCAGCTTCGCTCGACTTTGTGCCGCAGCGCGGGCCCGGGGCGGATCCGCTCCACACCCAGCTCACCACCAGGCTCACCGCCGCACTCAACAGCGGCGAAATAAAGCCCGGTGAGATGCTGCTTGATGAGATTTCAATCGGTGAACGCCTCGGCATGTCGCGACCGACCGTCCGGCGCGCAATCGAGTCGCTTGTGGCGCAGGGCCTGCTGCTGCGCACACGCGGCGTCGGCACCCAGGTTGTGCAACGCGACATCGCCCGCGACATCAAACTGACAAGCCTCCACGATGACCTCGCGGCCGGTGGTTTTAGTTCAGAAACGCGGGTGCTCGCGGTTTCGAGCGGTGCGGCGACCGCCTCCGAGGCGAAGCTGCTGCGAGTGGATCCGCGCACCCCGGTTACTCGCATTCGCCGGCTCCGGCTGGCCGACGGTAAACCACTCGCCGTGATGACAAACACAATGCCCCCGCTGGCCGGTGAGTTTACTGCCGAACTGCTGAGCAGGCACGGTCTCTATGAGGTGCTGCGGCAGCGCGGTGTCGAGATTCGGGTCGCCAACCAGAGCATTTGTGCACGCCGAGCCAGCAGCGAGGAGGCTGAGCTGCTGAAAATTGCGCGCGCATCGCCGGTTTTGACAATGCAGCGGATCGCGTTCGACTCACAGGGGAACGTCGTCGAGGTTGGGCAGCACAGCTACAATCCGGCGCTGTATCACTTCGCAACCACTCTGGTTGCGAAGTAGCAAACACAGTGCCACCACTTTAGTGGCGAAGTAGCCGACCTGGCGGGAAATTGAGTCGCCGACTCCCCCGCGGCGGGGCTTACGGATCCACCCCGAATATTGCTCTGGCCGGGGAGCCGGGCGATTACTTCTCTGAGACGTCGATGATGCGCTGCTGCTGCTCCTCGCTGCGGGCGAGGGTGTGCACAACCTCTTGATCCTCGGTGACCATCACAACGTCATGGTCAACGTGCGCCGCCATCGCGTGCACCGCGTCGATGAAGTCGCCGCTCTCGATTGCGTCGAGCACGCGGCTGTGCCACTGCTCCATTTCTGATGCCGAAGCAAGGTTGGCGAGTCGGCCGCGGTGCTGTGGGCTGCGGAGCTGCTGGTTGATGCCGGCGTAGAGCGCGGCGAGCAGGCGGTTCTTTGCTGCGTCGAAAATGAGTCGGTGGAACTTGCTCTCAAACCCGAAGTTCGCCTCGCCCGCGGTTGCGATTGGGCAGAGTGAGCAGCCGTTCTCCTCCTCCAGCGCAACGCGCATTGCTGCGATGTCCTCGTCGGTGCGATGGATCGAAGCCTGCTGTGCCGCCTCGATCTCGAGGGCGCGACGGTAGCTGAGGATTTCTTCAAGGGTGAAGGCGTTTAGGAACTCGTTGAGCAGAGAGCTTGTTGGGGTTGCTGAGCGGACGAAGGTGCCGCGACCGGGCAGGGTCTCCAGCATTCCCATGTTTGCGAGTGACCTAACCGCCTCACGGACGGTTGAACGACCAACCCCGATCTGCTCTGCGAGATCTGGTTCGATGGGGATCCGCTCCCCGACTGGCCACTGCCCCGTGGTTATTTTGCGGCGCAGATAAGACAGCGTTGTGCGAGCACGCTCTGAACCTGTTGGCATGTGTCCTCCAAAAAACGGTCTAATCTTTACAATTATATTGTGTTTTGGGCGGCGGGAGGCGCGAAATTATGCGGAAGTTCATATGATGAAGTGCGCAAATCGGCAATTCTGCGCCGCTCAGCACGGCGTGAGCACGGCTAAAAATTTTCTCTCTCGCGGCCGCGATGCTCCCGATTCGGCGGCTAGCCGAGCAGGTTTTACCCGTTGGGCGAGATAATTTCGGCGGCTTCCCGCGATGGTTTAGCGGGGCGGCTGCGGGCTTTTCGGCGGTCAGCTGCGGGAGCTGCGGGCTTTTCAGCGGTCAGCTGCCGGCTTTTCTGCGTGTTATCAGCCAGCTACAGTGTTCAAACCGTAGGGTGAAAATATGGCAGACGAGCAGACACCTGACAGAGCTTCTCAGAATGTTTCACGTGAAACACTCGCCGGTGCGTCCACTCCGCAGACGATTTGGCACCAGCTGCCCGCTGCCGCAGAGGAGCTTGTGCTCAACTGGCTGACCGTTACCGCCGCCGAAATCCCCGCTGATCTGACGAGCGACCTGGGTTCTGATCTGGTGACGGATCCGTCAGCCGACCTCGACTTCACAACCCGCCTGCTGGAACTCATCGCCGCCCCGCAGGACGCGCTGCTCGCCGCGCTCGGCCTGCGAAAACTCACAAAGGACATGCCCGAAACCCTCACCCCAAAGGATCGCCTGGTTTTGCGCACCAGCGGCGGTGCCGCTCTCGGGATGCCGTGGGCGGTTATGCCGCTGACGAAGCGGTGGCTGCGCGGCCGCCTCGCGAACCTGCTCTGCGTTGCGACGCTGCCGAGCGAGGCAGACAATCCCGCCCAGACAGAGGACCTGCGCGAGGTGCTAACAACACTCAGTGACGCACACACCCCGGCTGCCGCCCAGCTGCACGGCGAAATCCCGCTCGGCCCGGCCGGCGCAGGCAATGAGCTCTCCCGCTTGCTGGCACTCGCCAAAATGCCCGAGCTTGAATACCTCACGGTCTCGGTCACCCGACTCGCGCCCGGCGACGATTGGGCCGCCGAGTCGCGAATTATCCGCGCCGTTGCGGCGCTGCGCGAGCTGATAACCGTCGCCGCCGACCACCAAACCCGCGTGCTCATCGACGCCGCCAGCTACTCCGAAGCACACCTCGCCCAGCAGGTGACGCTGCGCCTGTTGGAAAGCCCCGAGCTCACGGGCATCAGCTTCGGATACACCCTGCGCAGTGAAATGCCAGAGGCAGCGCAGTTCCTCAACACAATCGCGGTGCGAGCCGCCGGACGGCAGCGGGCTGGTGGATCCGCCCTGGAAATCAGACTGACAAGCGGCTCAACCCTCGATGCCGAATCGACCAACTCGATTCTCACCGGGCTCACCGTGCCCGTTTTGGCGGACCAGGTCAATCGCGAGGCTGCGCTGTTGCGGCTGCTGCGCACAACCCTCGACTCCCCCGGACTCACTCCGGTGCTCGTCAGCGACAACCCGTACACAGTTGCCGCGGCCCAGTCACTCAGCGACCTGCTGCGTCCCGAGGCGGTCACCTCAAAGGCATCGGGTGCGGATCCGGCGCTGCTGAAAAACCCCGCTGCAGCGCCCCAGCCACTAACCGACCTGCCGAGCGCGACCGGAGCAAGCCCAGCCGATGCGAACTCAGCGGGTGCAAGCGTAGCCGATGAAAACACCGACAGCGAGGAGTTCGACCCGAACGCAACCGTCGACGTTTCTGCGCTGCTTAGTACCCGCCGCGGTGACACCGTCGACCTGAGCAGCGTTAGAGCTGCCGCTGACGGATCCACAAACAGCTTCGCGGAAACCGTCACCCACCACGCCGACGAGCCAACCCGCGACGACATTAGCGCCGCGAGCGCCCACGGACTAAGCGGCAATCACAGCGTAATTTACGAGATCCGCTCAGGGATTGCGCCCGAGCTCGTGCGGGTTTTACACGCCGCAGCGAACCGGGTGCGGATCGCACTGCCGCTGGTGCCGCCGAGCGAGTTCGGCGCTGCGGTTCCATACCTGGTTGATCTCGCTGCTGAGGCGGCTGATCCGGCGAGCGCCCTCGCAAATCAGCACATTCTAAACCCTAACAATCTGTCGTCGCCGGAGGGCAGGTACCAGCAGCTTGCCGCGCTTGAGCGGGTGTGTGAGCAGGCGCAGCAGCCGGCTCCGCAGGTGCATCGCGCGCAGGATCGCACAACCGTGACCACGCCGAGCGACCGGGACAGTGCGCTGTTCTATCGGCCGACCGAGACGGTCCTCAACGAGACGGGCGGGCTGACCGCCGCGGTTTTGGGCCTCTCGGAGGACAGCGAGACCGGCGAGATTGTTGTCGACGGCGTGAAGGAGCATCGCACGGTTCCGGTTGTGTCAACGACCGGGTTTGCGAGCGAGCCGGTGACGGATCCACTCAGCCCGATCAATCGCCGCTGGATGCGCTCGAACCTAGAGGCCGCGGGCCAGGCCGAGACGGCGAGCGGCGCAGGCCGGGCCGGGTCAGCAACCGGGGCGAGCCACTCCCCCGACGCAGCAACCGACGCGATCCACGCCACCACGAAAATTGCCCGGTCAGCGGTCGCTGCCCAGTCGCGCCTCGGCGTTATCGGGCACCAGCAGCGCGGCAAAACCCTAAGGCAGCTCGGGTTCAAACTGACGGCTGAGCGTGCGCAGCTGACGACGCTGCTGGCTCGGCACAGCGGAGCGAATCCGGTGCTGCTTGACGACTGGGCGAACTATCTGATTGACAGCTGCCGCTATCTCGCGCAGCAGACCGAGGATCTCAGCTATCTGCGCGGCGCCGAGTATCAGCCGCGCGGAATCAGCCTGATCGCCTGCGACGAGTCAGCGGTGGCGTGCGAGGTTGCCGAGCAACTGCTCGCAAACTTCGCGGCCGGCAACGCGACCGTGATCTCCGCGCCCGCCAGCACCGCTGCCCTGCTGAGCGAGTTCACTCAGCTGCTGCAGAGCGCGGGTCTGCCGCAGCAGGCGAGCCAGGCGGTTAGCGCCGACGAGGTGGCAACGACGGAACTGGTGCAGCGGGTTCAGTTCGCACAAACCATTGTGCTCGGCAGCGCGCAGCTCGCCCGTGAAATCACCCGGGTTAAACCGGAAACACTGCTGACCGGTCGAAATACGGGCGCAGCGGATCGCGTCGACACCGTTCTAATTACCCCCGCCGCCGACTATCGGCTCGCTGCCGCCGCGGTTGTCGAAAATGCGCTAACCGGAATCCCCGGCGGATACGGGAAACCGAAGGCGCTGATCCTGCTCGGCAGCGCAGCCCGCAACGGCAGGCTCCGGGAGCTGCTCGCGGATGCGGCGCGCAGCATCAAGGTCGGCTACAGCGTTAAACCAAGCACCATCCCCAGCACCGGCACAGGCACCAGCCCAGGGATCCACCACAGCGCTAAACCCGCCGATCAAAACAGCAAACATCGCGCTGCCACAATCGCTGAAACAGCCGCTGCAACCGCCCGCATGCAAAACCGGCTGACACCGCTTGCAACCCCGGTCACTGACGCTGAACGTCGCGCCCTCACCGAGCTGGACCGCGGCGAAACCTGGCTTGTCACCCCGCGCCAGCTCGACAGTGACGGCCGCAGCTGGTCGCCAGGCATTAAACTCGGGGTGAGCCCGCAGTCCGAAATCTGGCAGCACCTGCACCGCATTCCGCTGCTCGCCGTCACATCGGCGCACTCACTGAGCGACGCGGTGCGGATCCAAAACCAGCTCGGTGCCGGAACCCTCGCCGCCCTCTATTCCCACGACAGCGCCGAAATGCTGCCGTGGATTGACAGCGTCCGCGCCGCAACCCTGTTCGTCAACCAGCGCACCCTGCGCCCCCGCGTTGAACGCTGCCCCGCCGGCAGTTGGGGCTCAGGCGTTTTAAACTCGCAAACCCTCAGCGGCGGACCAAACCAGCTGGTGCCGCTCGGGTCTTGGCGGATCCGCCCGGGAACCCAGAGCGGAACCCTGCACCTGCGCGGGTTAGAGCCTGCAATCCAGCAGCTGATCGAGGCCGCACAGCACCTGATCGGGTACGAATCCTTCGACCGGGTGCGCCGCGCAGCGCTCGCCGACGAACTCAGCTGGCGCACCGAATACGGCATCGCGTGCGACGTCAGCGGCCTCGGGGTTGAACACAATCTGCTGCGCTATCTGCCGGTGCCAACCGTGATCCGCCTCACCGACGACGGCGCAATCGACGAACTTTTACGGGTGCTGATCGCGGGAATCCTGGTCAACGCCCCGCTCACCGTGTCAACCGGCTCGGGTCTTCCGCCCGACCTGCACGCGCTCCTCACCGCGCGCGGCCTCGACGTGCACGTTGAGAGCGACGATTATTGGCTTGAGCGGATCGCGGTGCGCGGCGCCCTGGTTGGGCAGCTACCTGCGGGGCGGATCCGGCTCATCGGCGGTGATCCCGCCCGCGTTGCTGAGTGGCTCGGCAGCCTCGGCGGTGTCAGCATTTGGGCGGATCCGGTCACCATGGCTGGCCCGGTCGAGCTGCTCTCCTTCCTCCGTGAGCAGGCGATCAGCATAAGCACGCACCGCTACGGGTTGCTGTATCGCGACTCACGGCTTAGCAACTGGCTGCGCGAGGTTGGTAGGTAGCCTGCGCGGGATTACAGGGCAGCAGGGCTTAGGTTTGGCGCTTGCTTTCGCTTATATGTAAAGTTTTTGGCGAATTTTTTACACGTTCTCGCGACGTCGTAAATTTCTTTACATATCAATCTCGCCGCTTTTTCTGAAACTACAGCGTTTAAACGTGTCTGTTCTTGCTATCTCTGCGTTGGCGGCTCAGTTTTCAAGCCCGCTCCAGCACCCGCATAAACTCCTGGTTAATGAAGAGTCTTTCTCGTCCTCGTCGCACCTCATGCAACAACCCCTCCTCCACAAGCCGCCTCAGCCAGCTTGTTGCAGTCGGGCGACTCACTCCGCAGTGCTTAACCACATCACCGATACGACAGTACGGATTTTTAAAAAGCAACTCCAAGAGGTTAGCGTCAACCGTGAGGCCCTGAGCATCCCGCAGTTTTGCCCTAAACCCATTTTGCAGCTCCTGGATTGCGTCAATCAGCTGCAGTGTTTTTTGCGCTGTCTCCCTAACTCCCGCGAGCATAAAAAGGATCCACCCCTCCCAGTCACCATCGCTGGTCACAAGTCGTAACTGTCGATAGTATTCATCTTTGTGCTCAATTATGTAGCGCGATAAATAGAGGATCGGTTCGGCCAGCAGTCCTTCCTGGTTAAGTAAAATCACATTTAATATTCTGCCGGTTCTCCCGTTTCCGTCACTAAACGGATGAATAGCCTCAAACTGATAGTGTGCAGCGGCCATGACAACCAGCGGGTCAATGTTTTGCTCTCGCGCAGCCGTGTTTATAAATCGCTCCCAGTCATGCATTTTTTTGACAATCACATCACGACCAACAGGCGGTGTGTATCGTGCTTCACGGGTTACAGGATCACCAATGTAAGTCCCTGTGTAGTCTCGCACCCTCATCTGCGCGTTTTTCACGGTGCTACAGACTAGCTCAGCGGTCTGCAGTGTTATCGGCCGATTCTTAACGCTTTTGAATCCAGCGAACAATGCCTCCCTATAGTGCAGTGTCTCTTTCACAGCGGGAGGTGTTGCTGCATCAAATTCACCGCTGTAGCTAAACAGCTCATCAGTTGTTGTGACAATGTTCTCAATCTCGGAGCTTGCTTTAGCTTCGAGCAACGGAATAGCGCTGATCAAAACCCCCGGGTTAGGCAGACGTTTTACCGCTTGATCGAGTGCCGCAACCGCCGCACGCGCAGCCGGGAGGGCTTTCAACACCGCAACTGACTCAAGATTTGCAGCCTCAAGCGGCGGTAAGTCGTTGTAGGGATCTTCGGGTTTCCACACACTCCAAACATAACAGCAACGACACTATATGTAAAGTTTTTGGCGATTTTTTTACACGTTATCGCGACGTTGCAAATTTCTTTACATATCGCTTCTCGCTGACTTCGGGGAGGCAGGTTCACGCTCGTTTTGTGTGAGGAACCACAGAAGAGCGTTCGCGCTCAAAATACGTGAGGCACCGGGCGTTTCGCGCTCACTTTATGTGAGGTACGTCGTGAATTTGCAGCGGTGCCGGAACTGCGGTAGTATTGTTAATCGGCTAGTTTAGCCAATGGCGAGTTTCCCGAGCGGCCAAAGGGATCTGACTGTAAATCAGCTGTCATCGACTTCGGGGGTTCGAATCCCTCACTCGCCACCAATTTTTCATAGCAAACTCATAGCTTGGTGCTTGTTTGGGTTCTATTCGATGTGCCTGGTTCGCAACGATTCTCTGCCACACGCACCCGGTGTGCGGATCATCTGTCTATCCGTCTTCTCTGTAATATCTTAGAAACACAGGCCTTCTCAAACAGCTATCACAGCTAAACCGGCTAGGGTTAGACCGTGCAAGATTCTCAGGACAAAACAGCGGACAAAACCGGCGACACCTCACCAGGCAAACTCGGTGACACCGCACCAGGCAAAACCGTTTCGGCGCTAATCACCGACCTGCTCGACACGGCGGGTGTCACCGAGCAGCGCAGCCTCATCACGCAGCTCGTCAACACAAGCCTCGGCCTCGGCACCGACCAGACCGAGCGCCTCAACCTGAAAATCTCCGCCGCCGCACTGCAAGAGATGCGCGCTGCCTTCCAGGTGTTCGCGCCTTTCGCGGGCACCCCAAAAGTGACGATCTTTGGTTCCGCTCGTACGGCACTGGCGGATCCGCAAGCGCAGCAGGCTGGGCAGGTTGCTGCCGCACTCGCTGAGCTCGGGTGGATGACGGTGACGGGTGCCGGCCCCGGAATTATGGAGGCGGCTGCGCGCGGTGCGGGGGCGGAAAAGTCGCTCGGGGTTTCGATTCGTCTGCCGTTTGAGGAGGCACCGAACGAGATCCACGCGAACACACAGCAGCACGTCGCAATGAAATACTTCTTCACCCGCAAGCTGATGCTCGTCAAAGAGTCTCGCGGATTTGTGTGCCTACCGGGTGGTTTTGGCACACTCGATGAGGCGTTCGAGCTTTTAACGCTGCAGCAGACCGGGAAGATGGTACCGGTGCCGATTGTGTTCCTTGACGCGCCGAGCGGCACTTTCTGGCGCGGACTCGCGGAGTTTGCCCGCAACGAGCTTGAACGTGGCGGCCTGATCACGCCCGGCGATCTCGACCGTGTGCTCATAACCGACTCTGTTGCGGACGCGGTCGACGAGGTTATCGGCTTCTGGAGCAACTATGATTCGCTGCGTTGGATCGGCGAGCACCTGTTTTTGCGGATCCGCACCGCACCAACCCCGGAGGAACTCGCGGCGCTGAACCGCGACTTTGCACACTTGCTGGTTGACGGCAGTATTGAACTGTGCGACGCCCACCCGCTTGAGGTGAAGGAGCAGGATGTGCCGGAGCTGCCGCGCCTGCGCCTGCACTTTAACCAGTATCGAATCGGGGAGCTGCACCAGCTAATTCGAGCGCTCAACCAGCTGGGCGGCTAGTTCGCTCGCGGCGGCAGTGGTTTTGCAGGGTTACCAACCCAAATCTCACCGGTCGGAACTGATTTTACGGCGACCGCTCCGAGCCCGAGCAGTGCGCCCTCCCCCACCGTCAGGCCCTCTTTGATGGAGCTGTTGGGGCCGAGCCAGACGCGATCCGCGATTCGCACACTGCCCGAAACCTCGGCGCACGCGGTGACAATCACGTTGCTTGCAAGCTGCGCGTTGTGGGCGATGTGCACATGGTCGTCAATTTTGCTGTGATCGCCGATTCTTGTTGGCGTGAGCGTGCCTGAGCAGACGGTTGTGAAGCACCCGATCTCGGTGTTTTCACCGAGCACCGCGGAGCCGATGTGCGGAATCCTAATGTTGTTGCCCTCGCTGTCGACCTCGATCCCGAAACCTTCTTCACCGATCACAGCGTGACTTTTAATCAGACTGCCCGCGCCAATCTGAACCCGCTCACCGATCACAACGTGGTCGCGAATCATCACACCCTCGCCGAGCACCACGCCCGCCCGCACAACCGAGTATTCACCGACGCTGACGCTCGCTGGCACTCGCACGCTCGGGTGGATCCTGGCGGTCGCCGCGATCTCTGGCTGCGGTTTTGCAACAAAAAACTCTGCTACGAGCTGCGCAAACACCGCTCGCGGGTTCGGCACCGCGATCGCAACGCCGGCAAGCCCGCTATCCTCGGTTGGTGCGGGGTTGCCACCCTCGGCGGGTGCTGATTCTTGCTCACCATTCTCGGCGGGTGCGGGTACTAAAACCACCGCTCCGGCGGCGAGCGCCCGGTGGATCGAGTCAGCATACCGTGCCTGATCGGTTGCGAAACTCAGCTGCGCACCGCCCGCCACTGCCTGCACCTCCCCGAGAGACGCAGGGGCGATTATCGTGGTCTCGCCGGATCCGCCCGCCAAGCCAACACCGCCGACACCGGCCGTGAACGGGATTCTTAGCGCCTCTAGCTGGTTGAGGAGCTGTTTTAGTGTTACTGTCTGCTGTGTCATGCTGCCGCCTTGCTCGCTGGTTGCCGGGTGGTGGACCCTGTCGCCCGTTTTCGGTCGCGTGCTTGCCCGCTAGTAGTTCTCTGCCGGCACTCGCTCGTACCACCAGATTGGGTGGGTGAGCACCTGCAGGAGCGGTTCTTTCCCGATCCACAAACCGAAGTGACCCTCACGCCAGCGCCCGCTGGAGTCGCTGAGATATTTCATGTTGGGGCTCATAAACCGCGCCTCGTAGGCGTGATACCGCACCGAGTCTGACCATTCTGTAAGCAGCGAGTTCGCGAAGTCGATGCCGCCCATTCGCGCGGGCTCGTGCGAGCTGAACCCGCCCAGTTTGCGCCCAACAGCCTCCTCGAAAATGCGCCGCTGCTGGTTTGCAGAGTCGAGCGGGCTGCCCCCGATCCAGTCGTGGATCCCACCCTCCAGGTGCAGCTGCACCTCATGTCCCAGCTGCGTTAGCTCCCTGATCCGCAGCAGCGACGGCAGCTCCAGGAGATTGTAGCCGCGGGCGTGGATCCGCAGAAAAAACGTCGATGAGCAGCCGTTTTCTGCGTCGATGTGGGCGACCCGCATCGCCTGTTCGAGGCTGTTGTCGATGTCGTGGCGCAGGATCAAGTGTTGTGCGGCGGGATTTTCGAGATATTCCGCGAAGGAGGTGACGCTGTAACCGGCGGTTTTGTATGCAGCAAGCGTTGCCGCGTAGCCGTCGAGCGAGTAATCCTGTGGTTCTATCTGGAACGTGGATGCTGTCTCTGATGAGGTTGCAGCAGCGGATCCCTGATCGCTCGCTATCGCAGCGGGGGTATCGCCGGACAGGGTCGATTTTGTAGCAGTATTAAGGGTCATTTTGGAGGTCCTCATTTCACTGGGGGGCGCGATTAGGCGCGGTTAGTTCATTATAGTTACCGCGAGTCGCATCTAGCCAGTGAAACCGCTAGATAATTTGAACTAGAGGTCGACTACCTCGAACTCCAGCATTTCTGCACCGGTCGCAACGGGTTTTCGAGCCTCACCCTCGTGTGCGTCCTTGGATCGACCATCCCGCCACGCAGCGAAGTCCTCCTCCGTCTCCCAGCGGGTGACGACAAAGTAGCGGGTCTCGCCAGCGGTGGGGCGCAGCAGCTCAAACCCTAAGAAACCGGGCGCCTTATCTACCGCGTGCTTACGCGCGGCGAACCTCGCCTCAAGCTCTGGACCGCTGCCCTCAGGAACAGTGAGCGCATTAATCTTAACAACCGGCATAGTGTGCTCCTAACCTTTTGCTTACCTCTATTCTACTCGCGAGGCCGGTGCGGGTTCTAGCGTTTTGGGTGAGCAAACGCCCGCAAAGCAAGCCAGAAAAGAGTAGAATTGGGTCTGTGGATCCTAAAATTTTGCTCTATTACGCGTTTCAACCGGTAGCCGACCCCGAGGGGATGATGCTGTGGCAGCGTGAGCTGTGCGAGCGACTCGGCCTGCGCGGGCGCATCATTATCTCCAAGCACGGCATCAACGGCACCGTTGGCGGCGAAATTGACGCCTGCAAGATCTATCTGCGCGAGACCAAGAAGCGCTTCAAACTCGACGTTAAATGGTCTGATGCGATCGGGTTTGAGCCGAAGGGTCTGCCGCCGAAACACTACGAGAGCATTCGCGGGGTGGATCGCCGCGCCCCATGGCGTCGGGTTGTCGACTTCCCGAAACTCAGCGTGAAAGTGCGTGACGAGCTGGTTGCGTTCGGGCTGCCAGATGAGACCGTTGTGGACGAAACCGGCGTTGTGGGCACCGGTGTCCATTTAAAGCCCGAGCAGGTTAACGAACTGGTTAAAGAGCGTGACGATGTGGTGTTCTTTGACGGCCGAAACGCCTGGGAGGCAGAGATCGGTAAGTTCAAAGACGCGATTGTGCCGGACGTGCGCACAACCCACGATTTTGTGCGCGAGCTCGAGAGCGGCAAATACGATCACATTAAAGACAAGCCGATTATCACCTACTGCACCGGCGGGATCCGCTGCGAGATTCTGTCGGCGGCGATGATTAAACGCGGCTTCAACGAGGTGTACCAGATCGACGGCGGCATTGTGCGCTACGGCGAAAAATTCGGCAACGGCGGGCTGTGGGAGGGATCCCTCGCCGTGTTTGACGGTCGCGAGGCGATGGATTTCGCGCCGGGCGCCGCGGTTCTGGGCCACTGCGTAACCTGCGACAAACCAACCAGCACACTCGCCAACTGCGCCGACAACAGCTGCAGCAACCGCTTCGTCGTCTGCGAAGAACACCGCGGTGCACACTGCGCGGAACACCAACGAGTTACTGCCGAAGCTAAAGCGTAACGGCCTGAGCCGCTCTATCCGCTGGTTAACCCTTCGGTCATTCACTGTTTATTAGCGCGTTAGTAACGCTTGACCAGACAGTAACCGGAGTGTAATTGCTGTGTAACCGACACCTGCAAAACTTACTGTTACCACCTACCGTAACCAGTAAGCATGATCGGGAGTTCGCTTGTACACAGAGTTCGATGTCGCGGGTACCTATAACACCCGAGCGATCAATACTCAGAAGAGCGAACCTGGTTCGGGTTATTTCCTTCTACGCTCAGCAACCCTCGACAACCTCACAGCCGTCGGCGTAGCGAAACTGCGACAACTGGGTGTGGATCAGATTCTAGATCTGCGAGAACCCACAGAACGGGAGGCAGCAGGATCCGCTGAGCAAAAGATAGTTAGCTTCGCCCCCGCCCACGATATTCCAACCGTCTCCGTGCCCCTCTATGGCACCCAACCCCCACAGCTTGGCAATATCGTCGATATTTATCTACATCTATTGACGCAGCGCGGCAATGCAATCGCGGCTGCCGTTGCCGTGCTTGCGGAGCACCCGGGAACAACCCTCGTGCACTGCACAGCAGGCAAGGATCGCACCGGGCTCGTCGTTGCGCTTGCACAGCTTGCGGCGGGAGTGGATCCACACGCGATTATCGCAGACTATGTCCGCTCAGGAAAAAATGTGAGACCGCAGCGTGAAACCGTCGTTACAAAAACCCTCAGCAAGCAGCGCCTCAGCGGCACAGCATACACTGAGGCGTTGCAGCTGCATCTCGACAGTCCCGCGTCTGCAATGCAAAGCGTGTTCGAGCACATATCAACCATCGGCGGCGGCCAGAGATGTCTGCAAAGTAATGCCGCAGATTATCTACTGCGGCACGGTCTTTCAACCCAGGCGCTTACGGCACTGAAGCAGAAACTCAAGGGACACATCACTCACAGTCACTGCGAGCGCAGCGATGTTAACAGCGGCAGCGACCGCTTAGACAGCCAGCTCGCAAAGAACGGTCACACCAGCTGCGACAACTTAACCATCGTTCACCTCTCTGATATTCACGCGAGTAACACAGGGCAGCTTTATGATACTGCGGACGGCCTCAGTCACTTCGACGCTGTCATCGACTATCTGCAGAATAGAATGACAAAACTTGATGCGATAGTGATCACCGGCGATCTGATCGAGCGAGGCAACTACGCTGCATACGACCGAGTTGAGGATGCATGTCAGAGGCTTTCCGACACCCTCAGAGTGCCCGTTATCACGGTGTACGGCAACCACGACTCCCCGAAACACGCTACAACTCTCGCCCCAGAACGGCGCGAACCCTACAGTGTGATAGAGCTGAAAGGGTTTCGTTTGGTGCGGCTAAATTCAGCAGACGGTAGCCTCGGTGAGCAGCAAATGCGGTGGCTTGCAAACACCCTAGAGCAGGATCCGGAGAAGCAAACCATCTTGGCGCTGCACCATCCGCCCACGATCTCACCTGTCCCCCATCTCCAAAACCAGACACTGCTGGACACCGCTGAACTCCTCCATATCACTGCAAAATATCCGGTGAGAGCAATATTAGCGGGCCACTATCATCACCATCTCAGTGCCACAGTTGCGCAAACAACGGTGTTCGTTGGAGCGCCGCTCGCCTACCATCTCAACACACTGAAAGCTCCCGGGATCGTTGCCGGATATCGATCCGCCTGGCTGAGCATCGCGAACTTCACAGCCACCGACGTAAGTTACACCCCGATCCACCTCACACCGTCAACAGAGCTGTTCCAAAAAGACCTTAATGAATCCCAGCAACACGCGTCCTCTGCGGATATTGCCGGATCCACCCCAGAATCTACCCCTGCACAAACAACCAATATCGAAGGAAAATAATGAAACTAACTCGCAGTCTTGGCCTAGCCATTGTTGCCGGACTCACCGCGCTAAGTATTGCCGGCTGCTCTACATCAGATAACGCAGCGCAGTCTGCGGACAGTGCCAGCGGTACTGGGGAAACCAAAAGCTCTGAGCTAACCCTCTACACCTCTGAACCGCAAGAAAAAATCGATGCGCTACTCGAAGAGTTCCATACTCTACATCCAGAGGTGAAGGTGACGGTGTTTCGTGCCGGCACGGGTGATCTCACCGCCAGAATAGCTGCTGAGCAAAAGACCGGAGAAATTGGTGCCGACTTGCTACTCGCTGCCGATGCCGCAACGTTTGAGCGGTACGCCGCAGAGGATCTGCTGCTTGCGTACGAGTCGCCGGAAAGCAAGGAGATACTGCCGGAGCTGGTTGACCCAGAACACATGTACGTGGGTACACGCCTGATCCCGACGGTTATCGCCGTTAATACTGACGCAATCAACGACGCACCTAAATCTTGGCAGGATCTCACGGATCCAAAATACGAAAACCTGATCGCAATGCCCAACCCTGATGTTTCAGGAGCAGCAGCCTACAACGCCGCCGTCTGGCTAAATGAGTCCGAACTCGGTGAAGACTGGCTTACCGAGCTTGCCGCTAACAAACCACTGATCGCAGAGAGCAACGGCCCGGTATCGCAGGCTGTCGCTAACGGATCCAATCCCGTTGGGATCGTGGTCGACTCCCTCGTGCGCGATCTCGCTGCCGCGGGTTCACCGATTAAGGCTGTGTACCCGGAAGAGGGTGTTCCCTACATCACTCAGCCGGTCGGCATTTTTGCTCACACCAAGGAACCCGATGCTGCTAAACTGCTCGTTGACTTCCTGCTCAGCAAAGCGGGTCAGGAGATTGCAGTGTCACAGTCCTATCTCCCGATTCGCACCGACGTTGACAGCCCCGCAGGAGCCCCGAAGCTTGAAGACTTGAAACTCTTTAGCCCCGACCTAAAGCGGATTCAAGACACCCAAGCAGACGCTGTAAAACTGTTCAATGAGCTATTCCAGTAGATCTGCCCTGTCGCTTGCACGATTCAGAGGTTTCGAGGTAACCGCCGTCGGCAGTGTAACAGCGTTACGCGTTAGCCTCTGGATCGTGCTTGCGTTTCTAGTACTGCTGCCCCTGGGTGCAGTTATCTCGCTGGCGCTAACGGGGAACAGCTGGCACGAAATAATCAACAGCAGTGTCCTGGAGGCAACCTTCAATTCGGTTGTTAGCGCAACCGTTTCTGCGGCACTTGCCGTACTGTTTGGCACTCTGCTTGCGGTACTACTGCACCGCACCGATATTCGCGGAGCACGCTTTTTACGGCTGCTCGCACTCAGCCCTATGCTGGTTCCCCCCTTTGTCGGGGCAATCGCCTGGCTCAGCCTGCTCGGTCCCACATCGGCACTCAATAACTGGTGGGCCGGTCACTTCGGCTCACCCCTCTGGAATCTGTACGGCGCAGACGGTGTTATCTTTCTGCTCACCCTACACAGTATTCCGATAGCGATGATCATTGTTAACCAGACACTCAACCGAATCCCAGCAGATCTCGAACAGGCTGCGCGCATTGCTGGAGCAAACGGCATCCAAACAGCCCTCCACATCACTATCCCACTGCTGTGGAGGGCCATTACCGCGGCGTTCACGCTAATCGCTGTCTCTAATCTCGCAGACTTCGGTATACCCGCAATTATTGGTCTGCCGGAGCGTTATCAAACCCTCGCAACCACGGTGTATCGCTACCTGCAATCGGCGACGGTTGTGGATCCGCTCGCCACCGTTGCAACAATCGGGTTTGTGCTGCTACTGCTTGCGGTGTTTGGGCTTGTCATCAGCTTCAACCGTGACAGTGGCAACGAGCTAGACACCTCAAATGCTAGACCAGCGATACTCTCACTTGGCAGGTGGCGTAATCTCACTTCGCTGCTTACCGCGATTTTAATCCTCGCCGTCACTATTTTGCCGCTGTGCACCCTCACAGTGGCAGCGCTCCTCCCCGCCCCCGGAGTTGCGTTAACGCTCGACAACATCAGTTTGGACGGTTTTGTCAAAGCGTTAACAGCCCCAGCAACTATGACCGGAATAACGAACTCACTAATGCTCGCCAGTCTCGCAGCAGTTATCTGTTGGATCCTGGGGCTCGCTGTTGGTACTCTGGTTACCCGCACTCGAGCACGCAGTAATCGGTTGCTTTCAACTATCGCGCTGTTGCCTCAGGCTGTTCCCGGTTTAATTATCGCGGTAGCATGGCTGCTTTTGGCTCCAATGCTTGGACTTATCAACACCCCATGGATAATCCTTTTAGCCTACGTCACCGCGTTTCTGTCGCTTGTTGTGCAGGCGGTTATTGCCCCACTTGCAACAACACCCAATACAGCAGAAGATGCGGCACGGATTTCAGGAGCTTCTCCGCTGAGAGCGCTGTGGGATATTTCTTGCAGAATGGCAATACCCGCCGCAACATCCGGGGCAATACTGGTCGCGCTTACAGCCGTCAGAGAATTAACACTCTCAGTTTTGCTGCTTTCTCCGGGGTCGCAAACACTCGGGGTGGTGATTTTCAATCTCCACCAGTCGGGGAACTATAGCGCATCCGCAGCCCTGTCAGTGATTGTGACGATTGTGGGTCTGCTGCTGCTGACCGTAACAGTCAGGGGCTCCAAATCGCTGGTCAAGTAACTCACAGCCCGCAGCAATCGGATAATCCCGATACCTATATAGACAACAAGTTAAATAGTAAATCAACCTATCACCAGCACGAAACAGGAATATAAGTTGTCAACAGTAACGCTACAGAATGTTAGCCTGCAGTACCCTAACGGTTTTATGGGGCTAAGCGACATCAACCTCAGAGTCACCGATGGCGAGTTTATCGCATTAATCGGCCCGTCTGGGTCTGGCAAAACCACGCTATTGCGGACTATCGCGGGGTTTCTAAACCCGTCCATCGGCGAGATCAGTATCGGCGAGCAAATCGTGAGCGGCGCTGGTGGATCCGTTCCCCCTGAGCAGCGCGGGCTCGGCATGGTGTTTCAACAGCACGCTATCTGGACGCATTTAAGTGTCGCAAAGAACGTTGAGTACCCACTGAAACGGCAGCGTATCCGGCGGCAAGAGCGGGCAAAACGGGTTGCAGCTGCTCTGCAGATGGTCGGTCTCGCCGGGTACGAGGACCGCAATCCGGCGACTCTTTCAGGCGGTCAACGACAGCGTGTTGCCCTAGCTCGCGCAGTTATTACACGACCGCAGGTTTTACTGCTCGACGAAGCACTATCGGCACTTGACGAGCCCCTGCGTGATACTCTCCGCTTGGAACTTCGGCGACTCACCCGCGAGCTGGGGCTGACCGTGATCCACGTCACTCACGATCGTCGTGAAGCACTGGCGTTGGCAGATCGCGTCGCGGTTTTAGAAAACGGGAAAATCCAACAGCTTGCTCCACCAGCCGCCCTGTTAAATCAGCCTGCAACCGCTTTTGTAGCCGGGTTTGTTGCGGACGCAAATATTCTTGATGCCGTGGTTTCGACAAATCAGGTGACTGCAGTAGCACTGCCCCTCAATCTGTCACACACCAAGGTGCAATTTGTGGGTGCCAAACCGAAACCAAACAGCAGCGTGGTTATCGCGATCCACCCCGAGGATGTAATCGTGGAGCCGAGTCCCGCAGGCCCAGCAACTGTTGTTTCTGCACTATACAGCAGAGACAGTAGCGGCACAGACCGAAAAGACGCAGTGCTCGACTGGAACGGGGTTAGACTGCGGTGCCTCATTACCGGCGAATGCACTGAACGAGATCGAGTCACTGTCAGAATACGGCAGGCTTTCTGCTATCCGCAAACGGACGGTCAGTCAGGGCTTGGAAGAGTGGATGCTTCTTCGCGTGCAGTATCCGTCTCGTCCGAAACTGTATCTACATCATCGTCACAGTCCGTAGCAGCCATCAGCGGAGCACTGGTATGACCAGCAGCCACCCAAAAAGCACGCTGATTGCGGTTGTGCGGCACGGCTCAACCGATTGGAATCTGGAGCGGCGGATCCAAGGCCATAGCAATAACAGTCTTAATCAACAGGGAATCAGAGACGCGCAAACGGCGGTTGCTACACTGCAACACTACGCCAAAAGTGCGCAGCTGGCCGGTGTTGACGAGGAGCAGTTTTGCTGGCGCGGCATCACCACTTCGCCGCTTGAGCGCGCGGCCGCAACGGCGCGGCTGATCGCAGACGGATTAAACGGTTTGCCCATCGGAGTAGATAGCGAGCTGATTGAGCGTGACTATGGAAGTGCTGAGGGACTCCCTGTTTCAAAGGCTAACGAGTTGTGGCCCGAGCTTGTTATTCCTGATGCGGAAACATCAGCAGAGCTCAGATCTCGAGCAGCTGCTGCGTTAAAGCGCCATCTTTTTACCTACCCCGCAACCATTCTGGTCACTCACGGAGCCTGGATGCGAGCCGGCTTAAGTGCTGTCACCGGCAGCGATATTCCGCGGATAAGCAACGGCGAAATCTGGCTGCTCTCCGCCACAGCAAACAGCCCCGGTGTCATCGGTGCTAACAGCGCCACTGGACTTTCCAATCAACTGCTTTTCACGGCAGTGCGCTGAAACAACTGTGAGTTAACGATTTGAAACCCGCCAATATATTAGTCAGCAAAACATATGCGCAAAAGACCCTGTTTATCTAGTAACTTATTCAGTTATGGAGACGAAACGCCCCCTGCTCAAGCTGCCTAAGTCGGCCGATATTCCCGCCGATCGCGACCTCGCCGTTGATGCGGCGCGTGTTGGCTGCCTGCTGCTCGTGGTACTGATCCACCTGCTAATGGTTGCCGCGGTCGCCACCCCGACCGGTATCGTGTTCTCAAAACCGCTCGAGGATCAAACCTGGTTCACCGAAATCACCTGGGTTGGGCAGATTATGCCACTGTTCTTCATCCTCGGCGGCTACACCGGGATCCGCTCGTGGCGCAGCACCGTCGCCCGCGGCGAAACCGCCAGCAGCTATGTTTACGGTCGACTGCTCAGACTGCTCAGGCCAGCGGTGCCGTTCTTTGCGGTGATGGCGCTTTTGCAGGTGGGTGGATCCGCCCTCGGCATCCCCGGTTACATCCTCGACGGCATCACCGGCGGTGTCGGCACCCCGCTCTGGTTCCTCGCCGCGTTCCTGCTCGCGCAGTGCGCTGTGCCGTTCACGTCGCGGTTACACGAGCAGCACCGCTGGCGAGCCCTCGTGCTGCTCGGCGCAGCGATTATCATCATCGACATGATTACCGCTCTCACCGGTATTTCTGCGATCGCGTGGGCGAACTTCCTGTTTGTTTGGTTGTTTGTGCAGCAGCTCGGATTCTTCCTGCTTGACGGATCCCTCGCCCGCCTGCGTGGGCGCCCGGGCGGTATCGCCTGGCTGCTGGCGATAATCGCCGTCAGCTACCTGCTGCTCACCCTCGGCGTGCTCGCCGGCTGGTACTCGCCCAACATGCTCGCGAACCAAAACCCGCCCCGCGGAGCCCTCGCGCTGCTCGGCGTCGCACAGCTCGCCGCCTTCCAGCTGGTCGCCCCACTGCTCAGACGCGCCATGCGGGCTCGTGCCCTACAGGCGGTTGTTTTCATCGTCGGCAGCCGCGCCATGTCCGTTTACCTCTGGCACCTGCCCGTGATTGTGGTGCTGACCGGTATATTACTGCTGATGCCAAAGGTTTTCCAGATCCCCGGCACAGCATTCTGGTGGATCACGCGCCTCCCCGCCTACCTGCTCGCGTTGACGCTGGTGCTGCTCCTGGCGACACCGCTCGCGCGCTTCGAAAGCATCCCCGCCAAATATCGCACCGGCACTCCGGCGGCGCTGCCGCTCGCGGCGGCCGTGCTGCTCACCTTCACGGCGGCGTTCCTCGTCACCGTTGCGGGACTCCTCCTACCGACGGCGGTGTTCGGGATCACGGCAACCACTGTTGCGTTGCTGTTGCTGCGATCCCGACCCGCTGCGGCCGCTACCAGATTGTGACGCGCTCTGCCGGATCCAGCCACAGCTGATCTTCGGGGGTCACCCCGAACGCCTCGTGGAACACGTCAAGGTTGCGCACGATCTGGTTGCAGCGGAACTCGTTTGGTGAGTGCGGATCAATTGTCAGCAGTCGCACCGTCTCAGCCGGGCGGGCCTTCTGCTGCCACGACTGTGCCCAGGCGAAGAAGAACCGTTCAGCGGCGGTTAACCCGTCAACCTCTGGCGCCTCGGCACCGTCAAGGTAGATGAGGTAAGCCTTCCAGGCGATTGCGAGACCGCCAAGATCACCGATGTTTTCGCCGATTGTCAGCTCGCCGTTAACCTTCTGGCCGTCTGCGCCCTCCGGTGACAGTTCGTTGTACTGGTTGATGAGTGACTTGGTGCGCTCCTCGAATGCGGCGCGATCCTCGTCCGTCCACCAGTTAACGAGCTTGCCGTCACCGTCGTACTGTGAACCCTGATCGTCGAAACCGTGCCCGATCTCGTGTCCGATTACAGCGCCGATCGCACCAAAGTTCGCCGCCATATCGGCGTTCTTGTCGAAGAACGGGGGCTGCAGAATCGCTGCCGGAAAGACGATCTCGTTCATTCCCGGGTTGTAGTAGGCGTTAACGGTTTGCGGTGTCATAAACCACTCGTCCTGATCAACCGGCTTGCCGAGCTTGTTAAACTCCCGGTCAAGCACGTATTTTGCGACCGCTTTCGAGTTTGCGATGAGGTCATCGCTCACCGCAAGTGAACTGTAGTCACGCCACTTGTCTGGGTAGCCGATCTTTGGTCTAAACTTTTCGAGTTTCGCGAGCGCTTTCGCCTTCGTTGTCTCGCTCATCCAGGACAGTTCGGTGATTGACTGCTCGTACGCCCTAATCAGGAACTGTACCAGCTCATCCATCGCCGCTTTTGCTTCGGGATCGAAGTGCTCGGCGACGTAGAGCCTGCCAACCGCCTCACCCATTGCGCCCTCGGTGAAGCTAACACCGCGGCGCCAGCGTTCCCGCTGCTCGGTTGCGCCGGTTAGCGCGGTGCCGTAAAACTCAAAGTTGGCGCTTGAAATCTCGGGGCTGAGCAGCGCTGCGCTGCCGGAAACCAGGTGCCAGCGCAGCCACTCAAGCCACTGCGGCAGGCGATCCTCGGTGAGCAGTGCAGCGATCCCGGCGAGCGCTGACGGCTGGCAGATGACGAACTCTTCCGGAGCGGTTTTCCCCATTTTCTTGAAAACACGCTCCCAGTCAAGCTGCGGTGTCAGCTCCTGCAGTTTCGCGAGCGGCTCAAGGTTGTAGATCTTTTGGATGTCACGGCTATCGACCTTGTTCCAGTGAACATCGGCGATTCTGTTCTCCAGCTCGTAAATCTTGGCGGCACGCTCCTCAGCGTCAGCTGTTGAGGAGGCAACCCCGGTGAGTTCCAGCATCTTCGCGATGTGGGCGCGGTACTTTTCGCGAATCTCAGCAAACTGTTCCTCATGGTAGTAGGACTCGTCGGGCAGCCCAAGACCCGACTGCTCAAGGAACAGCACATAGCGCTCCGGGTCACCCGGGTCGGTGTAGACAAACATGCTAGCGAACCCGCCGGCTATTCCTGCCGCGTCAAACTCGCTAACCAGGTCAACAAACTCGGCAACCGTTTTCACCTCGCCGATCCGTTTCAGCTCCGGCTCTAGCGGGGTTGCGCCCAGTTCGGTCAGGCGCTGTTCGTCCATAAAACTCGCGTAGAGCTGCCGAATCTTCTGCAGGTCCGCAGCCGCCGCAGGGTCGTCGCTGGTGGATCCGCCCACCCCCGCGTCATCGCCCTCGCTGGTGATGAGCCGCTGTACCGCAGCCTCGGCGTTCTCGGCGAGCACCGCGAAGTTGCCGTAGCGAGCCTTGTCGGCGGGGATTTCGGTGCGGTCGATCCAGAGCCCGTTGACGTGTCTGTACAAATCGTCCTGTGGACGCACCTTTGGGTCTAGTTCTGATTTATCAATACCTGAAACAGTCATGCTCTAAGCCTAGCGAATTAACCTGCTGTCTGCGGCCTGCACTAGGATTGAAACAGCAAATTTACAGCAGCCGCCGGCTGCCCTCCGTCAGCAGCCGCTGGCTGCCCCATCCTTAGCGAGGACTCCTTCTCTAAAATGCCACGGCTCTCCCACGACCAGACCGCCATAACCGCAAAACATCGGATCGATAAGCAAATTTTTGCGCTCGCGTTGCCGGCGCTCGGCTCCCTGGTTGCGGAACCGCTGTTCCTCCTCGGCGACACCGTGATGGTGGGTCACCTGGGCGCAGCAAACCTCGCGGGGCTCGGCGTCGCCGCCACGGTTGTGACAACCGTTGTCGGCCTCACCGTTTTTATCACCTTCGCGATCACACCGCTGGTTGCTCACAATCTCGGTGCCGGGCGCTTCCGTGACGCCGCCGCCGCGAGCGTCACCGGGCTGTGGGCCGCATCCGCGCTCGGGCTACTCTTCGGGCTTTTAATCTGGTTGTTCGCCGAACCAATAGTCGCCTGGTTTCTCCCCGATGCGGGGGTCGGCAGCGGCGTAACCAGCTTCGACGCCGCGCTCAGCTATCTGCAGATTAGCTGTTTCGGCCTGCCCGCGATGCTGATCTGTTTCGCGCTAACCGGCGCGCTGCGCGGCTATCAAGACACCCGCACCCCGCTTTACGTTTCAACCCTCGCCGCGATCCTCAACATCGGCATCAACTGGGTGCTGATCTACCCGCTGCAGCTGGGGATTGCCGGATCCGCCCTCGGCACCGTGATAGTGCAGTGGTTGATGGTGCTCACCTATCTCTGGTTCGTGGCGCAGCGGATCCGCGGCACCGGCGCGCGTCTCACACCACGCCGCGACCTGCTGCTGAAGTTTGGGCACAGCAGTGGCTGGCTGCTGCTGCGCACAACCGGGATGCGTGTTGTGCTCGTGCTGTCGCTCGCCGCGATCACGCTGAAGGGTGACGAGGCGACGGCCGCCTACCAGATCGGCAACACGGTTGTGACGGTTGCGGCGTTTGCGCTCGATGCGCTAGCGATTGCTGCGCAGGCGCTGATCGCCAAAAATTTGGGGGCGGCGGATCCGGTCACCGTCCGTCTCGTGACGAACCGCTGTATGCACTGGGGTTGGATCACCGGTTTTGTTGCCGCCGCGATTGTGCTGGTGGTTGCGTGGACCTGCGCGCCGCTGTTCACCTCGGACGCGAGCGTGCAGCTGCTGGTCGCGCTAAGCCTCAGCATTGCGGCGCTCGGCCAGCCGTTCGCGGCCGCCGCTTTCACGCTCGACGGCATCCTGATCGGTGCAAACGACGTCAAATACATGGGGATTTTTGCAACCCTCAACGTGCTTGTCTACACCCCGATTGTGCTGTTCTTCTACCTCACCCCCGACGCGCGCGCGGCAACAGCGCAGCTGCTGTGGCTGCTCGGCACCTACAATTTCTGGTACATGGGGCTCAGGGTGCTGCCGCTCTGGGTGCGGATCCGCGGCACCGCCTGGATGCGGCTCCCCGCCTGAGCGGGTGCGGGTGCGTTGGTTCCGGTCTGGATCCCTGCCCTCTCCGGTTATTTGCTCCCCCGCCGAGGCGAGCCGGCCTCGGGGCTAGTGCTCTCCCCCGACCTCCAGCAGCACAACGCCAATAATCAGCAGCGCCAGTCCCGTGACCTGAACCAGCGTCAGCTTTTCGCCGAATAACCAGATCCCGAGTATTGCAACCGCCGCCGTGCCGACCGCGGACCAAATAGCGTAAGCAACCCCGATGTTAAAGGTTTTCAAGGCAAAGCTGAGCAGCCCGAACGCGACGACGTAACCGATGATTGAGCAGACCGAGGGCAGCAGCTTCGACCACCCCTCCGAGTACTTCAACATCACGGTCGCAAAGATTTCGGCGGCGATCGCGCCCGCCAGGTAGAGCCATGCCAGCATACTGCCTCCGTCAGATTTGTGCGCAAATACTATTAAAAATCAAAACAGCCCGGAAAAGCAAAGCCGGCGGCGGTGACTGGCTGGCGCCCGCAGCAATGTTTCACGTGAAACATTGGATCCGCTTGCCGCCCGCGCCGCGGTCCCTGCCGGCGTCGCAACCGCCGACCCTGCCATAATTACCGCCCGCCGCCCGCGCATTTTGCGTATTTACAAGGGGCAGGCACTAGACTCTATTGGGTGAGAATTGTGGTTGCAGACTGCGCGGTTGACTACGCGGGGCGCCTCAGCGCCCACCTTCCCCGCGCGAAACGTGTTCTAATGTTGAAGGCCGACGGCAGCGTGCTCGTGCACTCCGACGGCGGATCCTACAAACCCCTCAACTGGATGAGCCCGCCCTGCACGCTCACCGAGGTCGCCCCGAGCGACGAACAAAAATCCGCCGGCATCGCCGAACTGTGGGAGGTGTCACAGCGCAAAACCTCCGACAAGCTCGTGATTTCGCTGTTTGAGGTGCTCGCAGACACGAGCGTCGATTTGGGGGTGGATCCGGGCCTGGTGAAGGACGGCGTCGAAGCTCACCTGCAGGAGCTGCTCGCTGACCAGATCGAACTGCTCGGAGACGGTCACACCCTCGTGCGCCGCGAGTACATGACGGCGATCGGGCCGGTCGATATTCTCGCGCGCAATCACGCTGGCGAATCAGTTGCCGTTGAGATTAAACGGCGCGGCGAGATCGACGGCGTTGAACAGCTCACCCGCTACCTGGAACTGATGAATCGCGATCCCCGACTCGCTCCCGTGCACGGGGTTTTTGCGGCGCAGGAGATTAAACCGCAGGCGCGCACCCTGGCGGAGGATCGCGGGATCCGCTGCCTCGTGCTCGACTACGACGCCATGCGCGGCATCGAGGATATGAACGCGCTGTTCTAAACCCCGCCGCCTAATCGCACGGCCTAATCGCACCATCCAGCCCCGCCGCCCCATCGCGCGGCAGAGAACCCGCAAGCGCTCAGCCTAAAAGCGTTCAGAGTAATAAAGTAAGGTCGAATCGTGACTACCTCAATCCCCAACCAGCCAAACAGCGGCGATCCGGCCGAGCAGGAACCAGCCGAGTCAGCTTCCGGCACGGCACCGCTGAACCCCGAGCAGGTACCGGCAGAGCCCGGCGCCGAGTTCGCCGAGCAGGATCTCAGCCAGCTCGCCGAGTTCGCCGACTACAGCAACACGCAGGCACGCGACGCGCTCACCGCGCTGCAGCAGACCCCCAACTACGAGCACCTGGCGGCGTTCCTTAATGCGATCCGCGAGGGATTCTTGGTGGTTGATGTAACCGGCACAACCACGAAGAAGCGTGGCATCCGCGCCCGCACCCTCCGTACCGCGCAGGGGCAGCTGGTCCTCCCCATTTTCACCTCAATGGACGAGCTCCGCCTCGCGGTTAAGGGTGGCGCGAAGGCAAACTCGCGAGCCGCACGCCGCAACGCAGCAGAACCAAAGGGCGCGGTTATGCCCGCCCGCGAGGCGCTGCAGCTGATCACCGGCGACCGCTTTGTCGCGGCCGAGTTCGATTCCGGCTCGGCAAAACAGGTGCTGCTGCGCCGCTATGTTGAACTCGCAGCGGACGATCAACCAATCACCGCCGAACTGCTTGAGGGGCTCAGCAAATGAGATTCTCCCCGATCATCTGGGACGTCGACGGCACAATCCTCGACTCCGGCGCCGAAATCTTTGAGCGGGTCACCCGGGTCGTTGAACTCCTCAAATATCCCGCGCTCGACCAGGCGCAGCTGCGGCGCTTTATCGGTCCGCCGCTAATCGAGAGCTTCGAGAAAATCGCGGGCATGTCCCCCGCCGACGCCAAGCTCGCAACCCAGCACACCCGCGCAATGGCGGAGGACCTGCCGCCCGACTACCTCGTCAGCCTCTACCCCGGCGTCGCTGAACTGATCCAGCAGCTGCACAGCCTCGGCGTGCCGCAGGCGGTTGCCAGCTCGAAGGCGCAGTGGCAGGTTGAGCGCGGGCTCGAACACTTCGGGCTCGCAGACTGCTTCGTGTCGCTGTGGGGTGCCGATATTCCGGCTGGGCGGATCCACAAACACGAGATGATCGCCGGCGCGGTCGCCGATTTAACCGCCGCCGGATTCGACGCCGCAGGCGGGGTGATGATCGGTGACCGGATCCACGACCTTGAGGGCGCTGCGCGGTGTGGGCTGCCAACCATCATCGTCGAGTGGGGATTCGGCGACGGTGAGAAAACCCCGGGAGCATACGGCAGAGCTAGCACCGCGGCAGAGCTTCAGCGTATGCTTGAACTATGACTATTTTGCTCGCTGTTTTGCTGCTCGTTAACGCCGTCTTCAACTTCGTTATCTGGCCGCCGTTCCTGCGCCGCGTGCGCAAAGACCAGCGCGCCTACGACGCCGAGGGCCGCGCAACAAGCTTCCTGAAGGTGCACGTCATCCTGATCGGCACCGCGTTCGCGATCGCGGGCGCCTCACTCGTTGGCGGCATTGCAGGCCTGTTAATCGAGAACCAGTAGCATGCGGCGGATCCTCACCTACGGCACCTTCGACCTCCTCCACTGGGGTCACATCAGGCTGCTGCAGCGCGCCCGCGCCTGCGGCGACTACCTTATTGTCGCCGTCTCAACCGAGGAGTTTAACCGCGGTAAGGGCAAAAAAACGTACCACGATTTTGAGACCCGCAAGAAGATGCTGGAGGCGGTGCGGTACGTCGACCTGGTGATCCCCGAGGAGAACTGGGAGCAGAAGATCGCGGACGTCAAAAAATACGAGGTTGACTCGGTTGTGATGGGTAGCGACTGGGCCGGGAACCCCAACTTTGAGGTGCTGCGCCCGCACTGCGAGGTTATCTACCTCGACCGCACAGAGGGGATCTCAACAACCAAGATTAAAGAGGAGCTTGGGCAGTAGCGAACCGCTGCCCCGCCGGCTAGTTACCGGTGAAGCAGCGGTTCTTGCGAGTGTGTGACGGTTAGCCCCGCGGGAAGCCAAGAAAGGGGGGAAAACAACTCCCCTCAGGGACTAACCGGCACAGTCTACTGCAGCACGCTAGTTACTTCAGCACCTTGCGCAGGAACGCCTTGGTGCGCTCCCGCTGCGGGTTGGTGAGCACCTGGGTTGGGTCACCAGCCTCAACCACAACGCCGCCGTCCATGAACACGAGCTTGTCGGCGACCTCGCGAGCGAAGCCCATCTCGTGGGTCACAACCACCATCGTCATGCCGGAGCGCGCGAGCTCCTTCATAACCTCTAGCACCTCACCCACAAGCTCCGGGTCGAGCGCGCTGGTTGGCTCATCAAACAGCATCAGCTTTGGTTTCATGGCGAGCGCCCGCGCGATCGCAACACGCTGCTGCTGACCGCCCGAGAGCTGTGACGGGTAGTAGTCGTGCCTGTCGGCGAGACCAACCTTCGCGAGCAGATCCATCGCCTCCGCTTTTAGCACGGTCTTTTCAGCCTTTTTGTGTAGCTGCGGCGCGATCATCACGTTCTCGAGCGCGGTCATGTGCGGGAACAGGTTGAAGCGCTGGAACACCATGCCGATGTCCTTACGCTGCGCAGCCGCCTCGCGCGGGTGTAGCTCATACAGTTTGCCGTTCTTTTCGCGGTAGCCAACCAGCTCACCGTCAACGAACAGCCTGCCAGCGTTAACCTCCTCCAGGTGGTTGATGCAGCGCAGGAAGGTTGACTTGCCGGAGCCAGACGGCCCCACCAGACACAGCACCTCGCCCGGCATAACCTCCAGGGAGATAGAGCGCAAAACCAGGTTTGATCCGTAGCTTTTCGAGACGCCCTCAGCTTTTACCATCGGGGTTACGGTTGTCACGGTTAACGCTCCTGTCCTGTTGCACCCGGTGCTGCAACACTGTCTGCGGTGTTGGTGGATCCGCCCGCCCCATCAAGCTCGGCAGCCTCGGGGAGCGTAATTACCCCCGTCGCAACCGTTGGCTTCATAACCTTTGGACGGTCGTTTGCGCCCTTTGCGAAGTGGCGCTCCAGGTAGTACTGACCGACCATCAGGATCGAGGTGACGGCGAGGTACCAAATGGAGGCGACGATCAGCATCGGCACCGGTTTGTAGGTGACCGCTGAAATATCGCGGGTTCTCGTGTATAGCTCGAGTGTGAACGGCACCGCGGTCACCAGCGATGTGGTTTTCAGCAGCGAGATGAATTCGTTGCCGGTTGGCGGGATGATAACGCGCATTGCCTGTGGCAGGACGATGCGGCTCATCGTGTGCCACCAGCCCAGACCGAGCGCGGTTGCGGCCTCGTTCTGTCCCTTATCAACCGAGATCAGACCGGCGCGAACAATCTCAGCCATGTAGGCTGACTCGTTCAAACCGAGACCCAGAATACAGAGAATGAACGCGTTCTTTAGAACCCCAGACACCTCGATCGACGCGAGCGGATCCAGTCCCGGGATGCCGAAATCGACGCTCTTGTAGATGGTTGCGAGCAGGCCCCAAAACACCAGCTGCACGTAAACCGGGGTGCCGCGGAACAGCCACAGGTAAACCCAGGCGACCGATCGCACAACCGTGTTTGGGGACATTCGCATAATCGCGAGGGTGACACCGACCGCGACCGCCAGGATCATTGACAGCACGGTGAGGACCAGGGTTACCCCAACGGCCTCCACAATGCGGCGATCAAACAGGTATTTGCCGACCTCTGGCCAGTCGTATGCCTGCCGCACAACGGCTGCGTCCCAGACGAACAGCACGGTCAGGATGACCAGCACAACCGCGAACACAATGCGGCCGGGTCGCTTTAGTTTAATCGCCTCAATCGGCTCAGTGTCGTAAAAAGGGGTTTTCTCGCCCGTTTTTTCACTCATCAGCTAATACACCTCTGCGGTTTTCACCTCTCGCGGTTTACTTGCCCGCGTTGATTGTTACCTTCTCGATTGCTCCGTCCTCAACACCGTGATCGCTGAGGATCTGCTCGTAGGTGCCGTCATCGAACAGGGACTGCAGAGCCAGTCGCACAGCCTCGGTCAGTTCGGTGTTCTTGTCGGTGACCAGACCGTAAGGTGCTGAGTCAAAGACGTCGCCGAGCTGCTCCAGCTTGCCACCGGTTTTTGCGATCGCGTCGAGCACAATCGGTGAGTCAGCGGTCATCACGTCAACATTGCCGAGCACGAGAGCCTGGGTTGCGTCCTCCTGTGCGTCAAACACCTTCATGTCAACGGCTGGTTTACCGGCTGCCTCACACTCCTCGGTGATTGCTGGAACCACGTCGGTGTGAGCGGTTGTACCGGTCTGCACAGAAATCTTCAGACCACACAGGTCGTCAGCCTTGAGGCCAGCGCCGCTGCTCTGTGCGTGCAGAATACCTGCCTCATAGTAGTCAACAAAGTCAACGGACTTCTGACGCTCAGCGTTGTCGGTGAATGATGATGATCCGAGGTGGTAGGTGCCGCCGGTGATCTGCGGGATGATCTGGTCAAACGCCGCAACCTCCCAGCGCACAGTCAAGCCGAGCTTCGCGCCAACAGCCTCAACCAGGTCAACCGCCCAACCCGCTGGCTTGTTGTTTGCGTCCTTGTACTCGTTTGGTGGGTAACCAAGGTCTGATCCGACAATCAGCTCACCGCCGTCACGAATATCCGCCGGCAGAGCAGCGCGTGCTGCCTCATCCACCTTCACGGACGCGACGGCATCGGTGCTGGTTTTCCCCTCACCCTCAGACGCGCTGTTGTCTGCGCAGGCGGTAATGCCGAACGCCAACGCCGCAGCCGCAATGAGCGCAGGTGCCTTGTATCGTAGTTTCATCTGATATCACTTCCTTGTGCTGTGCCCTATCTAAGAGCACCGCTCCGATTACCAACTTTTAAAAGAGCATCAAAACACTCTCATCAGCTACTTTAACTAAAAAGTGCGGCGGCTCGCCGGGTTTTTTCGGGCGGGGCGGGTGGATCCCCCATCAACCCCCTTGAAATTATTGATTTTTCGGGGATTTAGTCACCATTGCTAAAACATAACAATCGGATTACAAACACACCAGCAGGGATGTTCTCTATATCTAGTTACATAGAGTCTATATAACCAGGCTGGCGGGGCGGGCGGATCCGGGCAGCCCGGCATCGGGGCGCCCCGGCATCGAGGCACCCCAAGGAAACCCGGGCAGCCCGGCGCGGATCCAGCTGCTTAGCAAGCCCCCTGAGGCGGGGTGGGTGGATCCGCCTAGGAAACCCCTGGCCACCAGGTTGCGTCTGAGACGTTGCGCTTGCCGAAGATCGCGGTGCCGACGCGCACACAGTTCGCGCCCTCCTCGATCGCGACCTCGTAGTCGCCGGACATGCCCATCGACAGTTCGGCGGGGCCCAGCAGGTCCGCGTCGATGTCGCGCACCCGGTCGCGCACCGTGCGCAGCACCCGGAAACACTCGCGCACCCGCTCGGTGTCGCTGCTGAAGATTGCGAGCGTCATCAGGCCGCGAACCCGCAGCGCGCTGTACTGCGGCAGGGTTTTGATGAAGTCGACAGCGGCGTCGGGGGTAAGCCCGAACTTTGATTCCTCACCGCTGGTGTTAACCTGCACATAAACGTCGAGGCTGCGGCCGAGGCTCTGCAGGCGACGGTCGAGGGTTTCGGCGAGCCGGTCGCTGTCAAGCGCCTGGAACTCGCTGGCGAACTCGGCAACGTCCTTCGCCTTGTTGCGCTGCAGGTGGCCGATAACCGCCCACTCAACCTCAAGATCGGCGAGGTTTTGCCACTTGCGTTTCGCCTCCTGCACCTTGTTTTCGCCGAGCCGGTGCATACCCGCGGCGATGGCGTTGCGCAGCCCCTCCTCTGGAATCGTTTTGCTCACCGGCAGCAGCCGGATCTCGCTGAGGTCGCGGCCAGCACGCTCGGCCGCCGCCGCAATGTTTGCGTTCACCGCGGCAAGGTTTGCTCTGTACTCTTCAACACTCTTAACAGCTGATTCCATGCAGCTATTCTAGCGGCTGTTGGGCGGATCCCTAACCCAGGCGCTCACAGGTGGCTTGCTCGCGCCTCCACGCGCGGCTCGTTGGCCCGGATCCACTCCCCCTTCCTGGGGATTATCGACAAAACCGCCTGTTTCCGCCGGTGCTGTGAGACAATCTATATATGAATAGCAACGCATCAAACGCTTTCCGTGTCGCCCGCGATGAGCTGCTCGCGCTGTCTCCCGCCGAGCAGCGCACCAGTTTTGAGTTCCCGCGTGATCTTGAGGATTTCAACTGGGCGCACGACTGGTTTGACGTGATTGCGAAGGACAACGACCGGGTTGCGCTGCGCATCGCCGAGGTGGGAGGGGCCGACAACTCTTACACCTTTGCTGAGCTGTCTCGCCGCTCTAACCAGGTTGCGAACTGGCTGCTCGACCAGGGCGTGAAGCCCGGAGCCGTACTGATGCTGATGCTCGATAACCAGATTGAGCTGTGGGAGTTGATGCTCGCCGCCCTGAAAATCGGTGCAGTTATTTTGCCCACCTCGGTTGTGCTCGGCGAGCATGAGCTGGCGGATCGCGTCTCCCGCGGCAAGGTCAGCTGGGTTTTCGCGAGCCACGTCAACGCCGTAAAGTTCAACGATATTGCTGGCGACTGGCGCGGTGTGCTCGTCCACTCGGCGGCCGCTGACACCCTCTCCCCCGCCGCAAAAAAGGCGGCGAACGCCGATTTTTCTGAGTGGCTGCAGTATGACGATGCCGGATCCGCTAAGGACACCCCGGTTGCGAAGCTCGCCGCGGGCAAAGATCACGCGCTGCAGTATTTCACGTCAGGCACAACCAGCCTGCCGAAGATTGTTGTTCACGACCATATTTCTTACCCGGTCGGCCACCTCAGCACAATGGCTTGGATCGGCGTGAAACCGGGCGATGTGCACATGGTGATTAGCGCGCCCGGCTGGGGCAAACACGCCTGGTCCAGCTTCTTTGCACCGTGGCACGCGGAGGCGACAATCTACGTGCTCAACTATGCTCGCTTCGATGTTGATGAGCTGGTGGATCGCCTCGACAGCGCCGGAGTTAACACCTTCTGTGCTCCCCCAACGGTGTGGCGGATGCTGATCCAGCACGAGCTGCGCGTTAAACCACACGCCCTGCGTGAGGTTATTTCTGCCGGTGAGCCGCTTAATTCTGAGGTGATTTCGCAGATTAAACGCTGGTGGGGGCTGGAGATTCGCGACGGCTACGGCCAGACCGAAACGACCGCGCTGATCGGTAACCTGCCAGGCGACCGGATTGTTGCCGGCGCGATGGGCAGGCCGCTGCCCGGTAACAGCGTTATTTTGGCGGACCCGGTTACCGGCGATCCGCTCCCGGAATCCGGTGAGGTTGAGGGCGAGATCTGTCTGCCGCTGACCAGCCACCCGGTTAATCTGATGCCCGGTTATCTCGACAATCCTGAGGCGACCGCGAAGGCCACCCGCGGCGGGCTCTATCACACCGGCGATGTTGCTTCTCGTGGCGCAGACGGGCTGCTCACCTTTGTTGGCCGTACCGATGATGTTTTCAAGTCGAGCGATTTTAAGGTTTCACCGTTTGAGGTTGAGTCTGTGCTGCTGGAGCATCCAGCGGTTGCGGAGGCCGCTGTTGTTGGAGCACCTGACGAGACTCGCTTGAACATCACGAAAGCGTATGTTGCCGTCACAGCCGGGTTTGCGGAGGACGCTGACACTGCCCGCGCGATTCTCGCGCACGCCCGTGAGGCACTGCCACCCTACATGCGTGTGCGCCGTGTCGAGTTTTTTGTGCTGCCCAAGACCACCTCGGGCAAGATCCGCCGTGTTGAGCTGAGGCAGCGCGAAGAGGCTGCTTACAGCGCGGGCGAGCGGATCCGCACCGAGTGGCGCGAGAGCGACTTCCCCAACCTGAAGGGCTAGGCCCGGTACGGGGCGTATGCCCACGCAGGGATTTGGTCTCGGCGAGGCTACCTCACGGTGAGCTTAGCTCACCGCGAGGCTAGTTTAGCCGGGGTACCCGCTTAACCGGAGCTCCCCGCGCGTGCTAGGCTCGCGGTGCAAGATTAGACGGTTGTGTCTGGTCCGCCCGCTGCGCCGCCCTGCTCGGTTTCGGCTGCTGCTGCGGCCTGGGCTGCTTTGCGCTTCTTGCTGTTTCTCACACCGAAGAAGATCACGAGTGCCGCCAATACCAGCAGCACGATACCGGCGATGACGATGCCGGCGATCTGTGAACCGGTGTTTGCGAGGGTTCCGCCCGCGTTAAGCAGCTGGCTGACAAACTGTGTGCTGTTGAGTGTGTTCACGTTGTTCCTTCGTTTCGGGGGTTTTGTTCATTTTGCTGGACTATGACAGCCCCGGATCATCCAATTCTCGCAGAATCCGGTTGAGATCACCAGGGGTTGCAAAGTCGATCACGATCTGACCTTTTTTGGCGCCGAGTTTCACGGTTACTCGGGTGTTGAGCCGGTCACCCAGTCGCTCCCCCACTTCCGCGAGTGCGTGCTGTCTGCCACCCGCGCGAACACGCGCTTTCTTCTTTTTCGGTTCAGCGTTGGCCGCGTTCTCTGCCTCACGCACAGACAGGGACTCGTTAATGATCTTGTCTGCGAGTTTCTGCATCGCCTCCGGGTCACCGTCGAGCGATAGGATCGCGCGAGCGTGCCCTGCGGAGAGAACCCCGGCAGCAACCTTCGCCTGCACCGGCTCTGGCAACCGCAGCAGTCGGATCGTGTTGCTGATCTGCGGACGTGACCGCCCGATTTTCTTAGACAGCTCCTCCTGCGTGATACTAAAATCGGCCATCAGCTGCTGGTAGGCGGACGCCTCTTCTAGCGGGTTAAGTTCGGCGCGGTGCAGGTTCTCGAGCAGCGCGTCACGCAGCATGTTCTCGTCGCTGGTTTCACGGATCAGCGCAGGAATTGTGGTTTTCCCGGCTCTGCCGCTCGCCCGGAAGCGACGCTCACCCATAATCAGCTCAAACCCGGGCTCCCCCGCGGCCGGTTCTGGCGTGATCCGCCGCACAACAACCGGCTGGAAAACACCGAACTCTTTAATGCTGTGCGTCAGCTCGGCGAGCGCGGTCTCTTCAAACTCAGTGCGCGGCTGGACGCGGTTTGGCACAATGTCGGTCAGTTCCAGCTCGGTCAGTGTCGCGCCCGGCACCTCGCGCAGTGTCGAGTCTGCTGCCTCGCTGTTTTTCACAGCCGCTGCCGCCTTAGACGCGGCAATCACAGCCGCCGGCTGCGGGGTTTCGCGCTTTTTGTCGGCGGATCCGCCAGCGCCGCCTGCAGTGCCCGCTGCCTTATCTGCCTCGATTGTCTGACCCGGGAAGAACACATCTACGGGCCTGGTTGCACCGTTCGGTGCCTGCGGGATTAGCGCGCCAATGCCGCGCCCGAGCCCACCACGTTTTTTGCTTGCCATTAGTTGTCTCCTTCTGCTGGAATACCGCGGCTTGCAAACTCGTGCGCGGCTTCAAGGTATGCGATTGAACCAATATTTGTTGCGTCGTGCGCGAGCACTGTTTTGCCGAAGCTCGGTGCCTCACTAACCCGCACGGATCGCGGAATCTCAACGCGCAGTGTTTGCGCTGGGAAGTGCGTGCGCACCTCGTTCGCAACCTCGTGCGAGAGATTGGTGCGGCTGTCGAACATGGTTAAGAGGATTGTGCTGAGCGTCAGCCTCGGGTTCAGGTGCTGCTGAATCAGTTTAATGTTGTTGAGCAGTTGTGATAGCCCCTCCAGCGCGTAATACTCGCACTGGATCGGGATCAGCACCTCACCCGCGGCGGTGAAGGCGTTAATCGTGAGGAGGCCAAGGCTCGGCGGGCAGTCGATTAAAACATATTGGAACTGTTTTTCGGCGTCGCGCAGGAACTGCTCAATCGCCTCCTTCAACCTCACCTCACGACGGTCAAGCCCAACCAGCTCAATCTCTGCGCCAGCCAGGTGAATCGTTGACGGCACGCAGAACACATCCTCAGAATCTGAGCTGTTCTGCACAACATCCGCGAGTGACTTCTCGCCAATCAGCACCTCGTAGATGCTCGGTATTTCGGCGTGGTGGGGCACACCAAGAGCGGTTGAGGCGTTGCCCTGCGGATCCAAATCAATCACCAAAACTCTCGCACCCCGTCGTGCGAGCGCAGCAGCGAGGTTTACGGTTGTGGTTGTTTTACCGACCCCGCCCTTCTGGTTAGAAACCGAAATTACCCGTGTTTCTGCAGGGAGCGGAGTCTCAACACCCTGCAACCGTTTACGCCTGCGGATTTTATCTGCGATAGCGGATGCGAGTGGTGCACTGTTATCGTTCATAACTCCCCTAACTTTCTTTCAAGCATATTTAAACCTGCGGACATTTTATAACCAACGCTGACTGTTTAACCCGTTATCCACAGCCTCTAAACAGCGGTTTAGCTGGGCGGGTGACTGTTAACAACGGATCCCACACCGAGGCGCTGGGCTGCTGGGATCCACGAGCGCGGCACGCGACCGAGTTAGTCACTGTTCCTCTGCACTGTCGCACGAAACAGCCTGGTTTCCTCGGTGACGCCGGTTCCGAGCACCTCTATACCGCAGTCAACCAGCCGGTGTTTTCTGATCACCTTTTGGGCGTTATCAACCTCTGCGGCAACGTTCATACCCTTCAGGAACAGCAGTTCTCCCCCGTCCTTTGCGAGCGGTGCGGTCAGCGGAATGAGATTTTTTAGCGCGGTTACAGCGCGGGCTGTCACCTGATCCACCTCCCAAGCGCCGTGAAACTCCTCGGCTCGGCCGCGATAGACTGCGGCGTTGTCAAGTTCGAGGTTGACCAGCTGCTCGCTCAGCCAGGCGCAGCGGCGCTCCATCGGTTCAACGAGCCGCACCTCAACATCCGGGCGAATAATAGCGAGCACCAGACCGGGGAATCCACCGCCGGACCCAACGTCAGCGATCCTGCCGCCCGACTTTAGCTGCGGTGCGAGCAGAGCAGAATTGAGCAGGTGCCGAGTCCAGAGACGTGGTAGCTCCTGCGGACCGATCAGTCCAAGCTGCTCTCCCCGTTCAATCAGATCGGTCGCAAACGCCCGGAGTTTATCGATTCCCGCGCCCGCTAGTTCAACGGCGCAGTCTGGTTCAAGCTCTGGGCTGGTCTGCTTATGCTCTGAATGTTTCACGTGAAACATTTTACATTTCAGAACTGAGTTCCACCCAACATCACAGAAAACAGGTGACGAAAGCAGCGGCGGGAAGGGTTTATCACCCTCCCCGCCGAACAGCTAACTGTCTACGGATAGCATTAAGCGGATGTGATTACCAGCCTGCGATCACGGCCCTCACCGTGAGATTCTGAGTGGTAGCCGCGCTCCGCCACATAATCGTGCACAACCTTGCGCTCGTATGAGGACATTGCCGGCAGCTTAACCTCGGCCTTGCCCGCTGCGAGCTGCGCAATCGCCGCATCGACCTCGCGGTGGAGCTCCGCCTCACGGGCGGCGCGTGATCCACCAATGTCAAGAATCAGGCGGCTGAACTCACCGGTCTGCTGCTGCACAGCGAGCCGTGTGAGATCCTGCAGTGCCTGCACAACATCCGGGGTTGCGAACTGGATAAGCTCCTCTCCCCCGCCGGTGACAGAGATGGTTGCCCTGCCGTTTGCGACAGCGAGATCGAGGTCGCCATCAAAATCGGCAATGTCGAGCAGCGGCTCTAGGAAGTCTGCCGCCAAATCACCCTCGCGCTCAAGCGCCTCAAGTGACTGGTCCTGCTCGTCCGGTGCTGCTGCGGTTGTCTCGTTAGACACTATTTATTACCGCCCTTTCTCTTTGCACGCTTTGCGCTCATTGGCTGCTGACGCTGGCCCTGACGCTCCTGGCTAGCCTGTGCGCTCTCAACAGCGCGTGCCTCGTCCTCTGACAGTTTACCCTTTGCGAGCAGACGAGCCTGACGTGCACGCCATGCCTCACTGCCCGGGGTTGGCATTTTGTTGATAACAATCGCCTGCTGACCCATTGTCCAGAGGTTAGACGCGAACCAGTAGAGGTTCAGCGCGAGCGGGAACACAAAGCCGGAGAACAGGAACGCAAACGGAATGATGTAGAGCAGAATCTGCTGCTGACGGTACATCGGCGACGCCTTTGTCTCGTCAGAAACGTTCTTTGACATGATCTGCTTCTGGGTGAAGAACTGTGAGGCGACCATCAGGATCATAATCGCGCCGAGGAAGGCGGTAACCGCCCAGTTCTGCGACTCCCAGCCCTCACCGAAGTTCATGCGGATCGGCGCACCAAACAGCACCGCGTTGTTAAAGCTGTTTGTCAGGCGCTCTGTCATCAGGCCGACGCCGACGCTGCCCTCAGCTGCGGCGCGGAGCACGAAGTACATGGAGAAGAAGATCGGCATCTGCACGAGGATTGGCAGACACGACGCGAACGGGCTGGTGCCGTGCTTCTTGTAGAGACCCATCATCTCGCGCTGCATTGCCTCACGGGAGAACTGGTCGTTCTTGCCCTTGTACTTTGCCTGGATTTTGCGCATCTCCGGCGCAACTTCCATCATTTTGCGCTGTGATTTAATCTGGCGCACGGTCAGCGGAATAATCGCGGAACGAACCACGATCACAACGCCGATAATTGCAAGCAGCCAGGTTAAACCACTGTCGGGGTCCATGCCCAGGAACTCAAACAGGTTATGCCAGAGAGCTAAAACAGCCTCCACCAGCCACCTGAGCGGCCAGAAGATCGTCTGGAAAAACTCGTACATTAATGAATTTCCTTCCGGTTGCGCGGCCTTCTAAAGCCGTGCTTGGTTACTGTGTAAGTTTCGTTGGTTGCACGCGGCACATCGTCCACTCCCCCGCTGCTCCAGGGATTGCACCTGAGCAGACGCCACACAGTTAACCTGGTGGCTTGAAAGAACCCGCGATACTGGTATGCCTCTAAAGCGTATCGTGAACAGCTCGGATAATACCTACAAACTTGCCCATAAAGCGGAGAAATTAGTCTGCGATAAGCGATCATAAACGCAATTACCAGGTTGCTGGGAATCACCAACAGCCAGCGAAGCGTGGTCATACTGTCTCCCCCGCCGCTGTTGCCTGGTTGCTGCCACGACCGTCGCTGCCTGGCATGTCGTGCGTGGATCCACTGGTCGCCGTTTTTGGTGATCGGAACGGCCTAACGCGGTTCAGCTGCTTTAGCACAGAGTGCCTCAGCTCCTGATAGTCAACGGTTGCTGCCTGTGGAAAAACGCGGAATACCACGGTTGCACCGCTAAATCCCTCGCGCACCGCCTCGTCACAGATCGACTGCATTCTGCGCCTTACCAGATTGCGGGTTACCGCTTTACCAACGGCTTTTGTGATGATGAATCCAAAGCGCGGAGTGAGATCCACTGCCAATGTTTCACGTGAAACATTTTCGTTTTGATCACTCTCCGGGTACAACAAAACCGCGTGAGCTAGGCAGTGCTTGCCTCCCACGCGGTAACCGGTACGCACAACAGCGCGATAATCGGCGCCTCGCCTAATGCGATGCTTAGCCGCCACAGCGCATACCTGTTTGCTGCTTTAATTAGGCGCTGAGCTTAGCGCGACCCTTGCGGCGACGTGCAGCAAGGATTGCACGGCCGGCGCGGGTGCGCATACGCAGACGGAAGCCGTGCTTCTTAGCGCGACGGCGGTTATTTGGTTGGAAAGTACGCTTGCTCATAATTTCTCCGTAGAGTTACGAATTGAAGTTCACCAGTTTTTAGGCATGTCTAAATGAAACGTTGCCGTTACAGACATTCAACTCTATGCCAAAAGCCCCTCGCAAGTCAAACTGAAACAGCTATTTTTTGCGCCCTTTGCCGAGTTTTCCACAGTTATCCACAGATATTCGCAGTTTTCCACATTTTGTGGATATAAATTACAACATTGTTATTTACTTTTGGGATAAAGACCTAATATTACGCCAGCTTGCAAAGCTGTGGATAACTCTACTAGTCTATAAAAAGTTATCCACTTTTCGAGATAACTAGCAGCTAATGCTGGGGCAACTGACGTTATACGGCAGGTATTACATGACAATGGACAAGCAAATCTGGGATCGCACGATTGAGCTCGTGCGACAGAATCCCAGTGTTAATGCTGCCACCAGAACCCAGCTGTCAGTTGCTATCCCCCGCGGTATGGGCGGCGGCGCTCTCTACTTGGAGGTACCGCTCGAGTTCACAAAAACGATTATTGAGACGGTGCTGCGGGATCCGATTCTGCAGGCCTTCCAGGAGATCCCCGAGGCGCAAGACCTCAGCCACGTGCTTGTTCTCGTTAATCCCGCGTTAAATACCCAGTCAGGATCCGTTTCTGCGGGCAGTAACCAGGCTCAGGCGACACAGCCGCAGCCACCGCCGCCAGCGGATCCGCACCCCGCAGCCCCCACAACCCCCGCAAGCGCGCAGGCGCAACAACCCGCCGCAACCTACTGGTCAGGGGCCCAGAACGCTGCAGGCCAGAGTGGCGATTTGCCGCAAACCCGGCTAAAACCCGGGGATGAGGGCTCACTAGAAAGCTCAAACAACGGCCACAACGCACAGACGACAGATTTTTCAGACCCCCTCTCAGGCAGTGAGCTGCCCGGATCCACCGCGGCACAGACCACACAGTCACAGCAGCGTGGCGTGACAGAATCACCGATCAGTGAGCTTAAACCGGCAGGTGTCACAGTTTCTGCGACAAGGGATAACCATCAGGCGATTAGCACCAGGCCGGTAAACCCGAGCAAACCGCTGCTGAACCCGAACTACACCTTTGAGACCTTTGTGCCCGGCGACTCTAACCGTTTTGCCCGAGCAGCGGCGATGGCGGTGACGGAATCACCCGGTGACTCGTACAATCCGCTGTTTATTTACGGCTCTAGCGGGCTGGGTAAAACCCACCTGATGCACGCGATCGGCCATCAGGCGCTTGATTTGAACCCGGATTTGCGCGTGAAATACGTTGCAACCGAGGAGCTGGTTAACGACTTTATCAACTCAATCCACTCCACCGGCACCGAGTCGAACATTGAGGCGAGCAACGATTTTCAGGAGCGGTACCGCAATCTTGATATTTTGATGGTTGATGACGTGCAGTTCCTTGACGGGCGCACGGAGACGATTGAGGCTGTTTTCCACATCTTCAACCACCTGCACACGCACAATAAACAGGTTGTTTTCACGAGTGACGTGCACCCGAGTAAGCTGAGCGGTATTCCTGAGCGGTTGATTACCCGTTTTGAGTGGGGTTTGACGACGGATATTCAGGCGCCGAACCTCGAGACGCGCATTGTGATTCTGCAGAAAAAGGCAGAGCGCGAGAACATGTACATCCAGGATGACGCGGTTTTCGAGTTCATTGCCAGACACTTCACCTCCAGTGTTCGCGAGCTTGAGGGGCGCCTCACCAGGATCACCGCCTGGGCTGAGATTAACAACAAGGCGATCGATATCGACCTGGTGACAACCGTTTTGAAGGACGAGATTCCGCTCGAGCTGGTGCAGTCGATCCACCCGAAAGACATCATAAAAATCACGGCTGACCGCTTCAAAATCTCCGTTGATGACATGTGCGGTAAGTCTCGCGCACAGCAGATCACACTCCCCCGGCAAATCTCCATGTACCTCTGCCGCGACCTAACGGACCTGTCGCTGCCGAAGATCGGCCAGCTGTACGGCGGTCGCGACCACACAACGGTTATGCACGCGATCAACAAGATAACCGAGCTGGTTAAAAGCGATCGCCAAATCTACGAGCAAGTGAGCGAGCTCACCGAGCTGATCAAAAAAGAGCACTAGGCGGATCCGCCCGAAACAGCGCTGAGCGGATCCACTCACCACCGCGCCCACCAACCACCGCACCCGCGTAGTTTCCAGGCGCCGCTTCCCCGATGCGCCTAAAACAGCTAAACCACTCTCGCGAGGACCCGTTGATGCGCTGCCTAAAACTCCTAGCAAGCTCGCAGCTTTCGAGGGTTATTAACAGCACCTGTGGAAAACTTGTTGAAAACGGCTCTTTTTCGTGGATTACTTTTTTACCCCTGTGGAAAACGATTTCTGCCCTGTAATTTCATGGTAGTTTATCAACACGATATCCACACGGCTTCAACATGTTACAGTGGTGTAGTTACTTACAGAAATAAGGTATCCACCGAGTTATCCACATTTTCCACAGACGTAATAATAATAAAGAACAGTAACAAGCAGAGATTCACTTTTTCGCTAATTTTTTCGTTTCACGTGCCGGGTGAGTAGTGTTGCTGCTAAGGCTAGAATGGCGCGCTGGGCGTCTTTGTGGGAAGATTAAAACGTCAATTTTTTGTAATAGGGAGTGCAATGCGTTTTACAGTTAACCGAGACCTGTTTAAAGAGGCAGTCACCTTCGCTGTGCAAATGCTACCGGCTCGTAACCCCCAACCAGTACTGGGCGGTGTTCTGCTGGAGGCTCACGAGGAGAGCGTTGATCTTTCTATCTTCAACTTCGAGGTTTCGGCTCGCACATCGGTTGCCGCGCAGATCGCTGAGCCCGGTCGCGCGCTCGTTCCCGGTGCGCTGCTCGGCCAAATCGCACAAAAACTCCCTAACGCCGAGGTTGAGCTGTTCCTAACCGACGGTCGCGTCGAGGTTCGTTGCGGATCATCCTCCTACAACTTGCCGGCAATGCCCGTCGAGGAGTACCCAAGCGTCCCAGTAATCACAGAAACCACCGGTGAGGTCCCTGCTGCAGCGTTCAGAGAGGCAGTTGAGCAGGTAAGCAAAGCAGCATCAACCGACGATGTCACCCCGGTTATCACAAGTGTGCAGCTGTCAGTCAGCGAAAACAACCTGAAAATGACAGCAACCGACCGCTACCGTGTTGCGATTCGTGGCATCGACTGGGAAAACCACTCAGACCGCTCTGAGCTCTCGGTGCTTGTCCCCCATGGTTTCTTAAGCGGCGTCGCAAAACAGCTGAGCCACGCGGAAACCATCAAGATTGCCCTGCAGGGCGAGGGTGATCGCGAGCTGATCGGTTTCGCTGCCGACGGTAAAACCGTTACCTCACAGCTGATCACCGGTAACTACCCACCGGTTGAGCGCCTGTTCCCCGACAGTGTCGACCACTACGCGGTTGTTAATACACAGGATCTGATCGACGCGGTGGATCGCGTTGCCATTGTTGCTGACAGCGACGCGGCTCTGCGCTTCAGCTTCACCGAGGGTCAGGTGGCACTCGAGGGTATCGGCAGCGAAACAGCTCGCGCAAACGAGTCAGTTGACTGCCACCTCAACGGTCCAGACCAGTCCGTTGCGCTCCGTCCAAAGTTCCTGAAAGAGGGCCTCAGCGGTGCACGCAGTGAGTTCTGCAGGATCGGATTCACCAGCGGCGGTCAGGAAAACCGCCCAAGCCCGGTTCTCATCACCGGCCAGCACGGTCAGGACGCTCCCGTAGAAAACAGCTTCCGCTACCTGCTGCAGCCGGTGCTTAAGGTTGGCTAGGCTGATTAGTCTGTGCGGGTCACTAAGCTAGTCCTACGAAACTGGCGGAACTACCAAGAAGCAACCATCAGTCTTGGAGCGGGTCCGCAGCTTTTTCTCGGGCGCAACGGCCAGGGCAAAACCAATATTATCGAGGCGATCGGTTATTTTAACTCCCTCTCATCGCACCGTGTAGCCTCTGACGGCCCGCTAATGAGGGTCGGTGACACCAACACGGTCGTTAGAATGCGAGTGCTCTCAGGAACTCGAGAGGTGTCACTGGAGCTGGAGTTTAATCAGGGTCGACCGAAGCGCGCACAGATTAACGGCAACCGTGTGCAGCCGCGTGAGCTTACACGCTGGTTCACATCTGTGCTGTTTGCTCCTGAAGACCTTGCGATTGTCAAGGGGGATCCCGCTACCCGGCGGGCTTTCTTAGACGAGGCCATTGTCACCAGGGTTCCAGCTTTTGCCGCAACACTTAGGGATTACGCGCAGGTTGTAAAGCAGCGCAGCGCGCTATTGAAGAACGCACGAGCAAACAGTTATGGGTCACTCTCTGGTTCTAACCTTGCGATGTTGGATGTTTGGGATGAGCAACTGACCGATTTTGGCACCAGAATAATGGCGGAAAGACGCCGTTTAATCAGTGATCTTATGCCATATCTACGGGATTCATATCAGAATCTTGTTAATAATGATCACCGGCCCGAGCTGATGCTTGCGGAGACAGGCTCACTGTTACAACCCGGCTTTACTCCCGAGACATTTGTTGCGGGGGAGAGCGATACAAACTTTGATCATCTCTCAAATGTTTCACGTGAAACATTGATGAAAGATTTCACGGAGGCGCTAAAACAACGCCGCTCCGAGGAGTTTGACAGGGGGATGACTCTAGTTGGATCGCATAGAGACGAGCTGTTTATTGGATTGAACTCGCTGCCGGTTAAAGGCTACGCTTCCCACGGTGAATCCTGGTCGATGGCTCTGGCGTTAAAACTTGCGTTTGCGAATCTGGTCCGTGATGAGTCTACAACCGGCGATCCCGTGCTTATTCTCGATGATGTGTTCGCTGAATTAGACGGAGAGCGGCGCTCACGCCTGCTCGCAGCCGTTGGAGACTACGAGCAGATAATTGTTACCGCAGCAGTTGCCGCTGATGTTCCAAATAATCAACACTGGAATACAACAGAAATCTCACACGGTAGGGTGGTTTCGCCTGAAAACAGTGGGGAAGAGGGTGAGCTGTGACAGCGAATAATTCCGCGGATAATCGCCCAAAAATACCTTCATTACCAGACGGGCATATAGCAGACCAGTCGAGGCATATAACAGATAAACAGCGGCATATAACGGATCCGCAGCAACAGCCAACCGGCGAAGCAGCTAAACAGGGAAACGCAGCAGCTAAACAGCGAAAGACAGCGAGCAGCACGGATCCACGCCCCGAGGACTTTATTACCGAGATTTATCTGGAGTATAAGGGCAGTCGCGCAGGCAGGTTAAAAACCCGGGACCAGCGGCGGCGAGAGCGGATGCGCCGTAACCAGTCGTCGCAGCCGTTTGGGAAGGGCAGAGAGCCGAAGAAACTGTCGGCGGTTTTTTCCAGGGCAATTTCGGAGCGCGGCTGGCGTGAGGGTTTCGAGCAGGCGCAGGTTGTTGTGGAGTGGGAGAAAATTGTCGGCCCAACCAACGCGGCGCACACAAGGGTTCTCGGGATCAGACATACAACGCTTGAGGTGCAGTGCGATTCAACGACCTGGACGGCTGAGCTGAGAAGGCTCAGCAGGCACATTGTTGCGAGCATCAATCAGCGGTTCCCGGGCGCAAACATTACAGAGATGAAGATCTATGCGCCTGGTGTGCCGTCGTGGAAACACGGTATTAGGTCGGTGCCCGGGCGGGGTCAGCGGGACACCTACGGCTAGCTCCTCCGATTTCGGGGGAGGACGCCGCTCTAAATTTACCTCAAAACATCAAAAAACCAGGCTTAACAGCGTCTAACGCTGGTAAGATATAGGGATATGTACAAAGGGGCTGAATCAGCCCTTTAGGCGTTAATGCAGTGATTTACGCTGTAGCGTAGCAGAGGAAGAGTTCACAGGTATGACGACCACTGAACAGCAAAACTATGGGGCGGACGCGATCCAGGTGCTTGAGGGCCTGGAGGCTGTGCGGAAGCGCCCCGGTATGTATATTGGATCAACCGGGCCGCGCGGTCTGCACCACCTGGTGTATGAGATTGTCGACAACTCGGTTGATGAGGCGCTGGCTGGTTACTGTGACACGATTAACGTCAAGATTCTGGAAGACGGCGGGGTAGAGGTTAAAGACAACGGCCGCGGTATTCCGGTCGATATGCACCCAACCGAGGGCAAGTCAACCGTTGAGGTTGTGCTCACTGTGCTGCACGCGGGCGGTAAGTTCGGCGGCGGCGGTTACGCAGTCTCCGGTGGTCTGCACGGTGTTGGTTCCTCTGTTGTGAACGCGCTCAGTGAGCGTTTCGAGGTGAGCGTTGACAGGCAGGGCTACACCTGGAGAATGGACTTCACCAAGAGCGTCCCCAACGCACCGCTTGCGAAGGGTGAGGCGAGCGACAAAACCGGCACAACCGTGCGATTCTGGCCGAGCGCTGACATCTTCGAGACCGTAGAGTTCGACTACCAAACCCTAAAAACCAGGTTCCAGCAGATGGCGTTCCTCAATAAGGGGCTGCGGATCACGCTGACCGACCTGCGACCGCAGGAACAGGTTGAAAACGCTGAGGGGGAGCTTGAGACACCTCCGGCGCCGAGCGACGAGTTCTACTATGAGCGCGGTATCCAGGACTATGTTGAGCACCTCAACACCGTTAAACGCGCGGAGCTCGTCCACAACGACATCGTCTACTTTGAAGCTGAGGACACCAACAAGAAGGTCTCAGCGGAGATCGCGATGCAGTGGACAACCGCTTACTCAGAGAGTGTCCACACCTACGCGAACACGATTAACACCCACGAGGGCGGCACCCACGAGGAGGGTTTCAGGGCAGCGCTAACAACCCTGATTAACCGGTACGCACGCGACAAGAACCTGCTAAAGGAAAAAGACGACAACCTCTCCGGTGACGATGTGCGTGAGGGTTTGACCGCGGTTATCTCGGTGAAACTCGGTGAACCACAGTTTGAGGGCCAGACCAAAACCAAGCTCGGCAACACCGAGGCTAAGGGCTTTGTGCAGAAGGTTGTTAACGACCAGCTGGGGGACTGGCTGGAGCGCAACCCAAACGAGGCGAAGGCGATTATCCGCAAGGCTATCCAGGCGGCAACCGCGCGACTCGCGGCTCGTAAGGCTCGCGAGACCGCACGCCGCAAGGGCCTTTTGGAGTCCGGTGGCATGCCGGGCAAGCTGAGTGACTGCACCAGCAAGAACCCGGAGATTAGCGAGATCTTCATCGTCGAGGGTGATTCCGCGGGTGGATCCGCCAAAACAGGGCGCAACCCGGAGACGCAGGCGATTCTGCCACTGCGTGGCAAGATCCTCAACGTGGAAAAAGCTCGCCTCGATAAGGCGCTGAACAACGCAGAGGTGCAGGCGATGATTACTGCCTTCGGCGCGGGCATCGGCGAGGAGTTTGATCCCGAAAAAGCGCGCTATCACAAGATTGTTTTGATGGCTGACGCGGACGTTGACGGCCAGCACATCACAACGCTGCTGCTCACCCTGCTGTTCAGGTACATGCGCCCGCTGATTGAGCTCGGCTATGTCTATCTCGCGCAGCCGCCGCTCTACCGGATCAAGTGGGCAAACGCCGAACACGAGTTTGTGTTCAGCGACTCTGAGCGCGATCAGGCGCTCGAGAACGGCCAGGCAGCCGGTAAACGGCTGATGAAAGAGAGCGGTGTGCAGCGCTACAAAGGTCTTGGCGAAATGAACTACGAAGAGCTGTGGGACACAACCATGAACCCCGAAACTCGGACGCTGCTGCAGGTTAGTATGCAGGACGCTGCCGCGGCCGACGAGATTTTCGCCACCCTGATGGGCGAAGACGTAGAAGCTCGCAGAAACTTTATTCAGCAGAACGCGAAGGATGTGCGGTTCCTTGACATCTAACAACGAAACCCCAAACCCAGATCTCGAGGTGGATCTCACACCCAACGGTGATGTGATCGCCCCCGCCGAATCAGGCGAGGACCACAGCCACGGCCAGATTTCTCAGGTAGACCTGCAGATGGAGATGCAGCGCAGCTACCTGGACTACGCGATGAGCGTGATTGTTGGGCGTGCGCTGCCGGATGTGCGTGACGGTCTGAAGCCTGTTCACCGCCGGGTTATCTACACAATGTATGACGGCGGCTACCGTCCAGACAAGGCGTTCTCGAAGTGTACCCGTGTAATCGGTGATGTGATGGGTCAGTTCCACCCGCACGGTGACGGCGCTGTGTATGACACACTCGTCCGTCTTGTGCAGCCGTGGGCGCTCAGGTATCCGCTCGCACTCGGCCAGGGTAACTTCGGCAGCCCCGGAAACGACGGCGCCGCCGCACACCGATACACCGAGACGAAAATGGCCCCGCTCGCAATGGAAATGGTGCGGGACATTGACGAAGACACCGTTGATTTCCAAGACAACTATGACGGTCGCACAAAAGAGCCGACCGTGCTCACCAGCCGGTTCCCAAACCTGCTGGTTAACGGTTCGGTTGGTATCGCCGTTGGTATGGCGACAAATATTCCGCCGCACAACCTGCGCGAGGTGATTGAGGGCGCTAAATGGCACCTCGAAAACCCTGACGCCTCAAAAGAGGAGCTGCAGGAGGCACTGATCGAGCGGATCAAGGGCCCCGACTTCCCAACGGGGGCGCAGATTCTCGGAACCAAGGGGATCCGCGACGCCTATCGCACCGGCCGCGGGTCGATTACGATGCGCGCGATTGTCAACATCGAGGAGATTCAGGGGCGCACCTGCCTGGTTGTCACCGAGCTGCCGTACCAGGTCAACCCGGACAATCTCGCGATTAAAATCGCCGAGCTGGTAAAAGAGGGCAGGCTGCAGGGCATCGCCGATATTCGCGATGAAACCAGCGGTCGCACCGGTCAGCGCCTGGTGATTGTTTTGAAGCGTGACGCGGTTGCGAAGGTTGTGCTCAACAACCTCTACAAGCACACGCAGCTGCAAGACAACTTCGGCGCAAACATGCTCGCGATTGTTGACGGTGTGCCACGCACCCTGTCAATTGACGGTTTTATCACCCACTGGTCTGCCCACCAGATCAACGTGATTGTGCGCAGGACCCAGTTCCGGCTGCGCAAAGCAGAGGCTGAGGCGCATATTCAGCGCGGTTATTTGAAGGCGCTGGACGCACTTGACGCGGTGATTGCCCTGATCCGCAACTCACCAACCGTTGAGGAGGCAAGAAACGGCCTGATCGACCTTTTGGGCGTTGATGAGATTCAAGCGGATGCTATTCTGGCGCTGCAGCTGCGCAGGCTCGCGGCGCTTGAGCGGCAGAAGATTATGGATCTCGCGGCGAAGCTGGAGGCGCAGATTAAAGAGTTCGAGGGGATTCTTGCGTCACCGCAGCAGCAGCGGGAGATTATTGTTGCTGAGCTGGATGAGCTCGCGCGCCGCTACGGCGATGATCGTCGCACCGAGATTATGTACGGCTACGACGGTGATATGTCGCTGGAGGATCTGATCCCCGAGGAGGAGATGGTTATCACCGTCACCCGCGGCGGCTACATTAAGCGCACCAGAATTGATAACTACCGGTCACAGCACCGTGGAGGGAAGGGCGTGAAGGGCGCTTCCTTACGCGCCGACGATATTGTTGAGCACTTCTTTGTGACAACAACACACCACTGGCTGCTGTTCTTCACCGACACCGGTCGGGTTTACCGCGCGAAGGCGTGGGAGGCGCCGGAGGGCGGCCGTGACGCGAAAGGTCAGCACCTCGCGAACCTGCTCGCGCTCGCACCGGACGAGAATGTCACCCAGATTCTGGAGCTCGACGCCTACCACGAAGACAAGTATCTGCTGCTGGCAACCAAGGACGGCCTGGTGAAGAAAACCGCCCTGCCAGAGTACGACACCAACCGCACCGGCGGCATTATCGCGATTAAGCTGCGCGACGGTGACGAGCTGGTTTCGGCGCTGGTTGCCGGATCCGACGACGACGTGCTGTTGATTTCAAGGCACGGAATGAGTGTCCGTTTCACCGCAACCGATGAGGCGCTACGGCCGATGGGTCGCTCAACCAGCGGTGTGCGCGGCATGAAGTTCCGGGACGGCGACTCGCTGCTTGCCGCCGCGCGGGTAACCGACGACGGCTACGTTTTTGTTGTCACCGAGGGTGGATACGCGAAACGCACCGCCGCCGCAGAATACCGCGTGCAACAGCGCGGTGGTTTCGGCATCAAGGTTGCGAAACTGGATGATGCACGCGGTGACCTGGTAGGCGGCTGCATTGTTGACGAGAGCGACGAGGTGCTTGCTGTGCTGCAGAGCGGCAAGGTGGTTCGCTCAAGTGTTAATGAGGTTCCGGCCAAGGGTCGTAATACAATGGGTGTTGTCTTTGCGCGATTCCCAGAGGGTGACCGTATTATAGGCATTGCTCGCAACAGTGAGCGTAACCTTGAAGACGGTGCCGCGGCAGAAACCGTCGGCGCCGGTGACGAGCAGGGGGATGACGCGGCGAAAACGCTCGCGGCAGCCACCGAATCAACGATTAAGGAAGACTAATGAGTGAAACAGTTGCGGATCAGCTGGCACGAAAGGTTAAGCGTAAAGCACCGAGCAAGCAGGTGCGGCTGAAGCTTGTTTACGTTGACTTCTGGTCAGCGGTGAAGTTCTCGTTTGTTGCATCACTGTGCTGGGCGATTGTTCTGATTGTTGCGACACTGCTGGTTTACGCGGTGCTCAGCCTGAGCGGCGTGCTCGGTCAGGTTGATGCGCTGCTCGGCGACGTTGTCGGTAAAGATTTCGACCTGGGCTCACTAATCGGCCTGCCGCAGGTGCTCGCCTTCGCGATCGTTGTTGGCCTGCTCAACACAATCGTCGGCACCGCACTCGGTGCGATCGGCGCGCTCATCTACAACCTGCTGGTGCGCGCCCTCGGCGGCTTCCAGCTCGGGTTCACCAGCAACTAACCCGGTCTTTGACAGAAGCGGTGATTCACTTTTTGGGTGGATCACCGCTTCTTTCGCTGTCTGCGGATGTTTCCGCGCCCGCTACCCCCGGAGCTGTGTGAGATTCTAAGCGCTGGTTCGCTGCTCTGTAAGAGTTTCTAAGCCCGCTGCCGCGGTCCTGGGTAGCTGCCTCTCTCATCCCTGTTTGCCCCGGGTGGATCGCGCTGGTTACCGCGCATTTTAGACACGGCGGTGATTTGCTCGATTTGATTTGCACAACGGAGATTTTCTGTTGTATAGTTGTTGAGGTTAAGGGGCTATAGCTCAGGCGGTTAGAGCGCTTCACTGATAATGAAGAGGTCCCAGGTTCAAGTCCTGGTAGCCCCACACTGAAAAGTGTGATACACTTATCAGGTTGGTGAAATTCGAAAGAAGTCACCGGCAACAATTTAACACGGGTCCTTAGCTCAGTTGGTAGAGCGCTTGCTTTGCAAGCAAGATGTCGGGAGTTCGATTCTCCCAGGATCCACAAACGAAAAGCCCGGTTTCCCGGGCTTTTCTGCTATCTTAGGTGAGTCAGGCAGCGAGCCAACCCCGCTTCGGGATAGCCCGGGGGGTATTCCACTCCGGTTTTCGCTTCGGGGTTTTCGCTCTGGCGGCGGCTCGCTCCGGGTTGCCCGCTCCGGCTGGCCAGCCTTGCTACGGGACAGCCAGCCAGCGCTGCGGGGCGACTAGCCCTTCTTTACAACCGATGACTTCAGGTAGAGCTGACCAACGCCGGGGATCTTCGCCTCAATGTCGTGCCCGTTAACAGGGTTAGCGAGCAGGCGGATCCCGCGCACCTTGGTTCCGGCCTTAATTGAGTCTGATCCCTTCAGCTTCAATGACTTCACAACGGTGACACTGTCGCCGTCGCTCAGGACGTTACCGACTGCGTCACGGATGGCGTCAGAGTCGTCAGCGTCGGTGGAATCCGCAGCATCGGAGGCTGCGGGGATCCACTCGTGGCCGCACATGGGGCAGACAAGCAGGGTGCCGTTTTCGTAGGTGTAATCTTCGCTGCACTCAGGGCAGGCTGGAAGGGAAGTGTTCATGAGAATCCTTTGATTTATAAGTGTGGGCAACTAAATTATAGGGGAGCGGGGGAGTGGCACCGGTTCCAACGCAATGTTTCACGTGAAACACTTCGTCTGAGCCGGCTAGCTGGCAGCACCGCCCTAGTTCACCGGCTAGCTGGCAGCGCTGCCAGATTCGGTTGATAGTCTGGCTGGTATGACGGCGCTGGTCTGGTTTCGTGATGATCTTAGGATTGCAGACAATCCGGCACTGCACGCTGCTCTCGCAAACTCGGCAAAGCACGGCGGCAGGGTGATTGCCGTTTACATCCTTGAAACAGACACGCGACCGCTCGGGGCAGCCGCGAAGTGGTGGCTGCATCACTCGCTGCTGCAGTTGGGTGAGGCGCTTGCGAGCCTGGGGGTGCCATTAACGGTTGTCAGTGGATCCGCCAAAAGCCTGATACCTGAGCTGGTGAGTGTCGCAGCCTGCGGCGCTGTTTACTGGAACCGGCGCTATGGTGTGCAGAAGGACGCTGACCGGGTGCTGCGACAGCATTTGGAGAACAGCGGTGTGTGTGTAAACAGCTTTATTGGCAATCTGTTGGTTGAACCCTGGCAGATCTCCACGGCCCAGGGCGCACCATATCGCGTGTTCGGAGCGTTTTGGAGGTCAGTATCGGCGCTTCCTCCGCCACCGACAGTAGATATTCCAGCGCCTGCAACCGAGTTGCCCGGGTCGGCGGATAAGCCAAAATTCCCGGCTGAGAATAGCGCTGAGGATATCGCTGACAGTGACGTTAATCAAGCTCGGCTCAGCAGGGAGATAGCGGCTTTAGGTTTGCTCCCGGAGGGTGTCAGCTGGACAGCGGGTTTGGCTGCCAGGTGGCAACCCGGTGAGGCTGCGGCACAACAACAGTTGCATAGTTTTCTCGACGGGGGACTGCGGGGCTATGAAAAGCAGCGCGACTATCCTGCAATTAGCGCGACCTCTGAACTGTCACCGCATCTGCGCTGGGGAGAGATCAGTCCGCGAACTGTACTAAACGCCTGCCTAGCGCGATCCGCTGTGGCTAGGTCAACCGCTGAGAAAACCGGGATAGCGAAGTTTTTAAGCGAGCTGGGGTGGCGTGAGTTTGCGTGGCATACTCTGTTCCACAACCCGAGTTTGGCGACAGATCCGCTCGATAGCAGATTCTATAACATGCCATACCTGGAACCGGAGGCTGCGGGCTTGCGCGCGTGGCAGCGTGGCGAGACCGGTTTTGCGCTGGTTGATGCGGGTATGCGGGAGCTCTGGGAAACCGGTTTTATGCACAACCGCGTGCGAATGGTCACAGCCTCCTTCCTGACAAAGCACATGCTCTGTGATTGGCGCGTCGGAGAAGCGTGGTTTTGGGACACCCTCGTGGATGCCGACCCGGCAAGTAATCCCTTCAACTGGCAGTGGGTTGCTGGGTGCGGTGTTGACTCTGCTCCATACTTTCGGATTTTTAACCCCGAGAGCCAACAGAAACGATTTGATCCGGCCGGTGAGTACGTGAAATTGTGGTGCGGGGATGCAGCTGAACAGACAGAGAGGATCTTGGATTTGCCTGCCTCTCGAATGCGGGCGCTCGCGGCATACCAGTCTATAAAGTGAGAGGGAGAAACAATGCGTAGAGTAGTGATAGCCGGGGGCGGCGGGCTGTTGGGAAGCGCTCTGAGCAGAGAGCTCGAGGAGCGCGGTTACCGGGTACAGCACCTGGTGCGGGCGGAAAGCGCAGGCAATACCGGTGGTGGATCCGCGGTTAAGTCCGGTGGTGGATCCGCAAGCAGCGCCGGCAATGAATCCGGTGAAACCACCGGTGACACAGGTGCGTATGAGCGGCTGCTGTGGGATCCGAGCCGCGGGGAGCTCACTGATTCACACCTTGCAGGGGCTGCGGCGGTTGTGACGCTGAACGGCGCGAGTATTGGCAGATTACCGTGGACGAAATCGTATCGGCGAGAGTTAATCTCCTCTCGGCTGAACCCAACCACTACAGTAGCTAAAACGATTAACCGGCTCGGTAAAGCAGCACCGGCTGTGTGGCTGAGTGCCTCAGCGACAGGTTTCTACGGTTCCCAGCCGGGTGCGGAGCTGGGCGAACAGTCGAACGCCGGATCGATATTCCTGGCGCACCTCACCAGGCGCTGGGAGGCGGCCGCCGGCACGGCAGCAAGCAACACCAGGTTGGTATCTTTACGAACAGGTTTGGTTTTAGACCGAAACGCGATGCTAAAGCCGCTTGCGCTATTGGCGCGATTGGGTATCAACGGACCCGTCGGTTCTGGCGAGCAGTTTTGGCCGTGGATCTCCAAGCGAGACCACGTCAGGGCAATGGCCACGCTAATCGACAACGGTTCTGTGGCAGGCCCGGTTAATTTAGTTGCTCCTAGAGCAGCAACTGCTAACGAGATTGGGGGAGCCGTATCTGCCTGTTTGGGAAAGCCCTTTTTGGTTCCCGCTCCCGCTCCCGCACTGCGTGCTGTGCTGGGAAGAGATGCCGCTGACTCACTGCTGCTCGCAGACGCTCGGGTTATCCCGGAGGCGCTGTTGCGTGAGGGCTTCAAATTCCAAGATAGCTCGGTTGATGAGGTGATTGCTAGAGAGCTAGTCTCTGAGCGTTAACTACCCGGGTGGTGCTACGGGCCTGTGTAGTTCTAAGCTAGGAAAAGCCTGGGGTATTCGCGATCTACAGAGTGTTTCACGTGAAACACTGCGAAGATTCTCTGTCGACTCAGCACCGCGAGGGGGGTCTTTAAGAATCTGGGTTTCTCGCCGCGTAAATCTCGGGGGCAAAACTTGTTACCAGTCCGGCCAATAAAAACGGTGAGCTGAGCGAGTTTGTGCCGAGACTCTCGGCGGCGCGATCCAGGCGATAACGAACAGTGTTCGGGTGAATATGGAGTGCCTGTGCGGTACGATTTGTGTTCATATCGTTGGCGAGATACGCGATAACGGTTTCAAGATACTCCGGGTTTGCCCGCAGCTCAGCGGTGAAATCGGCGACCCGCGCCAGATAGGCGTGGCGACTAACCTGAGACCGTAGCCACTCGACGAGCTCCAGCTCGCTGTAGCCAACAACCGAGTGGGTGGGCGGATCCGCCAGCGCGGCGCCACGCTCCTGGGCAATCTCGAGAGCGGTTTCTGCTTCTGTCACCGCGAAGGGAAGATGGGTGAGGCTGCTATGGCTCGCTGAGATACCGCATGCCACACCCGGGATGGCCGCTATCAGTCGCTCGATAACAGTTTTGTTGTTGCTGGTTAGCGCGTGAACGGTTGCGGTGCTTTTGCCGGCGGGCATTGCGACGCCGACGATCAGCGGGCAGCGCTCGCCGACAAACGAGCCGCCGCGGGCCGTGCCGATGCCGTGTGCTGAGACACTGCTGTGGGCCGATTCGCCGCCGATGGTCGAGCCGCCACTGACCGGGATGCGCTCACCGATGGTGCCGTCAGCGCTGCGCGATCCAGCCGTGTTGCCGGTAAACTCGCTGCCGAGATACCCGGTGCCGGCCCCGTTCCCGTTGGCGCAGCGCAGCAGTAGTTTGCGAATATCGCGCGGGGTCTGCGCTGCCGCCTGACCGGTGAGTTGTTCGAGTGTGAGAAGGCGTAAACCCGACTCGCGATTAAATCCAAACTCTGCGAGGCGCAGCCAGTAGCGGGATTCCTGGCCGGCGCTGATGCCCTGTTCAAGCAGCTGCAGCAGCTGCCTGCCCTCGTCCGCAACGAGTGAGTCGGCGTGGCTTGCCATGCCGAGGGCGGCGCTCAATAGCAGCTCGGCGCTGTGCAAGAAGTCGGGGGAGATTTGTGGGGGAGTTTTTGCCGCAAAAACGAGCACGTAGCTGAGGTTAACGGTTTTGTGCTCGTGGATGCGCAGCTGCCAAGAGCCGACGGTGCCGGCGGTTTCGCCCGGATGCTCGAACAGAAAATTACAGAGCAGCTGCAGCGGCGCGGGGCCGATTGAACCGAGCACCTCACCCACGCTGTTCAGCAGCACAGTGTGGCACTGCACATAGTTGGAGATAGCGCCGAGCACGTAGCTGAGCTGGTTGCTGCCGGGCATCTCGGCGGCGGTCTGCTCAGCCCAGTCGCCCACGGAGAGAGGGTGCGTTACACCGCTGCTCCCGGATCCACGCCGGATCACGCTGCCGCCATCGAAAACGGCGCTGTTAGCTGGGAGAACACTGTTATTGCCAGGTAATTCTCCGCCGGTTTGCTGCGGCACCGCCGCAGAGAAACTCTGCACCATACGGTAAGTTTAGCCCGCGATTGTGTTTTTTACAAAGAGCTTCTGTAATTTTCTCAAATTACACATTGCGGTGGCGCCAGCACCTAAATTAGGTTGGTACTTACTATTCAACGCCGAACCACACCAAAGGAGGTTAGTAAATGTCAAAACTAAGAGTAGCGGTTGACGTTGGAGGCACCTTCACAGACGTCGCAATCTTTGATGACGATGCCCAAACCATGACCGTAACCAAGGTGCCGTCAACCCCGCACGATCCAATGCTTGCGGTGATGGACGGTGTAAAACGCGCCGAGATTGACCTCTCCGACGTGGTGCTGTTCTCACACGGCACAACCGTCGCAACCAACGCGCTAATCACCCGCAACTTCGCTTCAGCGGCGCTCGTCACAACCAAGGGATTCCGCGATGTCATCGAGATCCGCGACGGCACCAAAGACGATCTCTGGGACGCCTACAAAGACGTCACCGGGCCATACATTAAACGCCGCGACCGCTTCGAGGTGACCGAGCGCACCGACTACTCGGGCAACGTTATCACCAACCTGGACGAGGCGGAGGCGCGGAAACTCGCGGCGCTGTTGCGCAAACGCGGCACAACAACAATCGCGGTCTGTTTCATCAACTCCTTCGCAAACCCCGCCAACGAGCTGCGGATGCGGGAGATCCTGGAGGAGGAGATCCCCGGAGCAACTGTCACAACGTCTGCCGAGATCCTGCCAGAAATTTTCGAGTACGGCCGCTTTAACACCGCCGTCGCAAACGCGGTGCTCGCGCCGCTCGTCTCCGGCTACGTTAACCGGCTGGCAGAACAGCTGAAACTAAACGGCTATCGTGGCGACCTGCTGCTGCTCCACTCCGGCGGCGGCTCAATGACACCGCGCATGGTGCAGCGCTACCCGGTCAGGCTCGCCGCCTCGGGCATCGCGGCCGGCGCAATCTCCGCGAAACACATCGCCAACCAGTGCGGCTACGCAAACGCGGTCAGCCTCGACATGGGCGGCACCTCAACCGACATCGCGCTCGTTGCTGACGGTGAGCTGCGCGTCACCCAGGAGTGGGAGGTTGAATACGGCCACCCGATCATCTTCCCGTCAATCGAGGTGCTGACAATCGGCGCCGGTGGTGGATCCCTCGCCCACATCGACATCGCGGGCTCGCTGCGTAACGGTCCCCAGTCAGCGGGTGCGGATCCGGGACCGGCGTGCTACGATACCGGCGGCACCGAACCAACCAACACCGATGCCAACGTGATCCTTGGCAGGCTCGGAACCGATCTTGCGGGCGGCGCAAAAACACTGCGCAAAGAGCTCAGCGAGGAAGCGGTGAAGCGCGTTATCGCGGAGCCGCTCGGGCTTGGACTCGCGGAGGCGGCGGAGGCGATTATTAAGGTCGCGAACGCCAACATGGCTGACGCGGTGAGGCTGATCTCGATCCGCCGTGGATATGATCCACGCGATTTTGCCCTGCTCGCCTTCGGGGGCGCGGGCGCCCTGCACGGCGTCGATGTTGCGCGGGAGCTGAGCATCCCGACCGTGATTGTGCCACCGCACCCCGGTGTGACGGCGGCGGCCGGCTGTCTGCTCGTTGATATTCAACACGACCTGTCACAGATGCACTCCGGTAATGTCGCCGAAACCGACGCGGCCGAGCTGGAGGAGGCGTTTGTGAAGCTTGAACAGGAGGCGACCCTGCGCCTACAACACGAGGGTGTTAGCTCACAGGATGCGGTGCTGCAGCGACTCGTCTCAATGCGCTACACCGGTCAGTGGCGTTCGCTGGTTGTGCCGATGGGCACCGGCCCGGGCGCGCTGCAGGAGGCGGTTGAGGCGTTCCACCGGCAGCACGAGCGGGAGTTTGCGTTCCGCAACGACAAAGCAGCGGTTGAGCTTTACCAGCTGCAGCTGCGCGCGGTTGGACGCACTCCGAAACCAAACTTCGCTGCGGCACCGGTTGTGCCGGGCGGCCCGGGCGAACCAGAGCAGGTCAGGCCAGTGTACTTTGACGGCAGCTGGGTTGACACACCCGTCTACGACCGCGCGAAACTCGGCGCCGGAACAGCGCTTGACGGCCCCGCAATTATTAACCAGCTCGACGCGACAACCGTTGTGCCACCGAACACTCACGCTGAGATTGACGAGTGGCTAAACATCAGAATTCATCTTGAAGGGAGCAACCAGTGAACAACGCAGTAGATACTGGGCGAAAACTCGATCCAGTAACATTTGAGGTTCTGAAAAACGCCTTTGCCACCGCGGTGGATCTTATGAGCGAGCAGATTCTTCGAACCTGCTACTCCTTCGTCATCTACTCGCGCGACTTTTCATCAGCGCTCTGCGACGCAGAGGGCAACACGGTGATGCAGGGATCCGCCGACATTGCGGTGCACGTTGGCACACTGCACTTCCAGGCGAAAGCGGTGATGGAGGAGTTCGGCGACGACATCAACCCCGGCGACGTGTTTATGATTAACGACCCGTACCGCGGCGGCACCCACTTCAACGACGTGTCGTTTGTTCGGCCGATCTTCTCGGAGGGTGAGATTATCGCGTTCTCTCAAAACAAGGGGCACTGGGCTGACATCGGCGGTGTTGTCCCCGGATCCTTCTACGTTGACGCGCGCGACCACTTCGGTGAGGGCGTTAGAATCCCACCGGTGCGGATCTGGCATCGCGGCAAATTCCTGCACGATGTCGCCCAGCTGATCGTCTCAAACACTCGCGCACCCGAGATTGCGATGGGTGATCTGCACGCGCAGTCAGAAGCAACCGCGGTCTGTGAGCGGGAGCTTTTGCGGCTAGTGGATCGCTACGGCAAAGACACCGTTGTTGAGGCGATGCAGGAAACCCAGGATTATGTTGAGCGCACCGTTCTCGCGCAGATTCGAGAGCTGCCACGTGGCACCTGGGAGACCGTCGACTACCTGGACGCGGATCCAGCCCAGGGCGAGGGCCTTGTGCCGATTCGGGTGAAACTCACCCTCGACGAGACCGGGATCCACTACGATCTGAACGGTTCAGCGCCCGCGGTTGCCTCGTTCCTCAACTCGGGATACGGCACAACCCACTCGTCGCTCTACTCCGGCACCAAAACCTTCTTCCCGGAGGTGCCGCTCAACTCCGGTTTCTATCGCGCGGTCACCGCCGACATTGGCCCTGAGGGCACAGTCGTTAACGCCGGCTGGCCAAACGCGGTAACCGGTTTCTGTTCCGGCCCGCACGAGAAGATTATGAATGCCGTGTTCGAGCTGTGGTCGCAGATTATGCCGCAGCGGGCGATGGCGTGCGCGTTCAACCTCGAGTACCTGCTCGTTGGTGGCCGCGACGCCCGCGACAGCAGCAAACCGTACTTCATGTGGTACGACTGGATGGCCGGCGGCTGGGGTGGACGCTCCAGCAAAGACGGATCCAGTGCAACCGCGCCGGTGTTCGGTGCGGGCCTCGCGGTGCAGCCGCTGGAGGGGCAGGAGCGCCTCAGCCCGGTTGTGACAACCGAGCACTCCATCGCAACCGACTCGGGCGGCCCCGGACGCTTCCGCGGTGGCTGCGGTGTTAACAAAGGCGGCATCCTCACCGACGCCGAAAGCACTGTGATGAGCTACTGCTGTGACCGGTCACGCTCAATCACCTGGGGAATCGAGGGCGGCCTGCCATCCTCTCCACACGGTGTGTGGCTGAATCGCGGCACCCCCGACGAGCAGTACCTCGGCTCCGTATTCTCCTCGGTGCCGGTGAAAGCGGGTGACGAGTTCACGCGCCCGTCCGCTGGCGGCGGTGGCTTCGGGGATCCGCTGGAGCGCGACCCGGAGGCGGTGCTGGAGGACGTAATCGACGGTTACGTCTCGGTGGATCGCGCTGCGAAAGACTACGGTGTTGTGATCCGCGAGATTGATCCGGAGCTCGACCAGTACGAACTCGACGCCGAAGCCACCAAGCAGCAGCGGGAACACATCGCCGCAAACCGGCAGGAGTGGATGCAAACCGACCCGGAGCGGGTTGCTGAGCGCTACCGCGCCGGGGAGCTGGACGTGCTGGATGTGATCCGCCAGTACGGCGTTGTGCTCGACTGGGGAACCGGTGAGCTGTTCGCCGAATCGACCAGACAGTATCGTGACAGCCTGCGCGGTCGCACAATAACACGCTGGTAGACAGTGACGGCGGGGTGGGCTTCGGCTCACCCCGCTGCTTTATCAGGCATTCTTAACAAGCCCGCTGACCCGGGCCTTACCTGGCCTGTGCCAATTTTCGATAATCCCCGGTTCTGACCCCGGTTCCGATCCCGGTTCTGACCCCTAAATCTAAATCTCTATCCCTAACCTCTATCCCCAACTCAATGAGGAGCACTAATCATGTCCTTTAACCTAACCGGATCCAACTCCGACGTGGAGGCAACCGACGCCCTGGCACGGCAGGGCGATGATTCCGACCAGATGCGTCGCGGGCCGCTTACCATGGCGTTCTACGGTGTTATCAGCGCGATGTTCTTCGTCTACATCGGCGCGGCAATGGCGGCGGCGTACGGCACGCTCAACGCCTTTATCGGTATCGCGCTCACGATTGTCACCTACGCGCTAATCAACATGCTGCTTACCAAGTACGCAATCGCGAATCGTACAACGGTGGCGCTGTTCTCCCGCACAATCCTCGGCAAGTCAGGCGCTCAGATAGCGACCCTGATCTTTGCGCTGATCGCCATCTACTACGCCGTGTTTGAGGGCAGTATTGTGGCGTACGCGTTCCAGACCGCGTTCGGCGGCGAAACCTGGATGTGGTACCTGATCGTCGTCATCTACTCGACTCCGCTGGTGATCGGCGGGGTGCGGCGATTCCTCGACAAGCTCAACGCCTGGCTGATGCCACTCTACTGGGGAGGCTTCATTATCGCCGCAATCTGGGCGGTTGTGCAGTACGGCTATAACGACGAGTGGCTTACCCACCAGACCCCGCAGCTGGATTTGGCGATGGGTGGACCGGGCTGGCTCGCCACCTACGCGGGCTACATGGGCATCTGGATTATGATGATGTTCACTATGGACTTCGCTGCGCTCGGCAAGCGTAAGGACACCCGCTACCATCAGCGGATCACGTTCGGCCCGCTGTTTTATATCTTCGCTTACGGGGTTAACGGCTTCTTCGGGGTTTTCCTCACCTTTATGATCCCGGGCGTTGAAACCTCCGAGACCGGCATCGCGGCGGGACTTGTGCAGATGATGGGACTGTTCGGCCTGCTGGTTGTTTTCGCGTCACAGACCCGCATCAACACCGCCAACTACTACCTGGGAGCGGCAAACCTGCGCATCTTCGGTGAAAAGGTGCTGCGGCTGAAGCTGCCGAATGTGGTCTGGGTGATTATCACCTCGGTGATTATCTTCCTGATGATGCTGTTGCCGATTGTGCAGTATCTGTTGCTGGCGCTCGCCTGGCAGGGCGTGCTGGTAACCGCCTGGGTTGCTATCGCAGTCACCCACATTCTGCTGAATCGCGGTAAGCGGCAGGAGCACGCTGCGATCGGTGACGAGCACTACCGGGTGTTCAACCGCGCGGGCATGATCGCCTGGCTGGTTCCGACCGCAATCGGCATCGCGCTGATCCAGTTCGGCGGGGGAGCGGGCGCCACCTGGGGACCGATTGTGACGGCGGTGCTCGCCGCGATCCTCTACGCGGCTCTGCGCAAAACCACCAAGGTTGACACCGCGCTGATCAGAACCATCAACGTCGACTAGCGGCCGCTGCCGCACTCGCCACACGGAGTGTTTCGCGTGTTAAATCAGGCTCAGATCCGGCTGGGCTGGCTAAGATGTTTCACGTGAAACACTTCGTGGCGTTGGACTTCGAGACCGCTAACTCGCGGCCGGAGTCCGCGTGCGCCATCGGGCTTGCGAGATTTACCAGCGACGGCGGGATCACCACGATGCAGACGCTGCTCAAGCCACCGCAAGGAGCCGACTGGTTTGACGCGGGAAACATCGGGATCCACGGGATCCGCCCGGCAGACGTTGCAACGGCACCCAACTGGCAGGCCGCATCGCGCCAGATCGTCGAGTTTATCGGTGACAGTCCGATTGTCGCGCACAATATGGCATTTGATGGATCCGTGCTGGACGCTCTCAATCACGCCTACCGACTCGATCCGCTCACCAACCCCAGACACTGCACCCTGAAGCTCGCGCGCATTCTGCTGCACGACAAACTGCCGAGCAGAAGGCTGCCGAGCGTCTACCAGCACTATTTCGGAGTGCCGCTCGAACACCACCACGAGGCGCTCGCCGACGCGCTCGCCGCCGGCTATATTTTTGCCAGAATGCTGCAGGATCACGGCTTCGCGCAGTTGGCTGTGCTGTCGCCGCCGCACAGCTACATAGCGAAGCGATAGCCTGAAACAACGCTTAGAAGTTGCGCCAAACGCCGCCAAATCTATGCGTTCGTATCTAAGCGGTGGTAACTTTGTATCCACACACTCGCGGCAGCGGTGGTGAACAGTAATGAGGCACACGGTAATCCCTAGAACACTGTTTAACCGGGGTCAGAGCTCCGGGGCGGTGTCCGCCTGTGCCACAGTTCCGATCCGCGCAATCTCTCTCAGGCCAAACCCTGTGGCCTGCGCTTTTGCCGACCCCGGTGGTATCCACCCGCCGCTGCTTAGGCTTGCCGTGGCGTATGCCCGGCACAATCAAAAATCGAAAGGGAGTAACAATGTCACTGCAGATTCCAACCCCGATTGAACAGCTCTACATTGCCGGCGAGTTTACCGCTGGCACCTCCGGTGAGCGTTTTGAGGTGGTGAGCCCCGCGACGGGTGAGCAGCTTGCGGCGCTGCCGGTTCCTTCATCCGCCGATCTTGACCGCGCGGTTGCTGCTGCGAGAGCCGCCCAGCGGCAGTGGCGGAAGCTCTCGGTGTTTGACCGAGCCGCAGTCTGTCACCGCATCGGCGACAAAATCAAGGAGCACATTGAGGAGCTCGCGCTCCTACAAACCTACGAACAGGGCAAGCCGATAACCGAGTCGCGCGCCGACCTAAACGAGGCGGCGGAGCTCTTTCACCTGCACGCGGAGGATGCGAAACGGCTCTACGGTGAGACGCTGCCGTCGAGCGATCCACAAAAGCGGATGCACACCTGGCGGCAGGCGGTAGGCACCTGGGGGATTATCACACCGTGGAACTTCCCGGTTTTGATGTTTGCCGAGTTTGCCGCGCCCGGCCTCGCAACCGGTAACGCGCTGGTTGTAAAACCACCCATCACAACCTCGCTCGCGCTGCTGAAGCTCGCGTCACTGCTGGAGGATGCCGGGTTGCCCGCCGGGCTTGTCAGTATTCTGCCCGGTGAGGGCGAGTTTGGGGCGCAGTTGGTTGCGCACCCGGGCATTGACGCGATCGGGTTTATTGGATCCAGCGCAACCGGCGCGAAAATCCAGGCAACCGCCGGTTTGAAGCGCTCCGTGATGGAGTGCTCGGGTAACGGGCCGGTTGTTGTGCTCGACGACGCAAACCTGGAGCGCGCCGCAAAAGCTGCGGTAGATTCAGCGTTTTACTGCTCCGGTCAGGTGTGTTGCGCAACCGAGCGCGTGATTGTGCATCGGGACGCCCACGACGCCTTCGTTGCGGCCGCCCTCGACTACGCGGAGCGGACGGTGCGGCTGGGGGATCCACTCGCAGAAGAAACCAACCTGGGGCCGCTCAACAATGAGGGAGTCGCTGCGAAAATGGATCGCCACCTGGCGCAGGCTCGCGAGCTCGGCTTCGATATTCTCTGCGGCGGCGGCCGGGCGAGTGGCTACCCAACCGACCTCTACTACAACTTCACGATTGTTGACGGCGTTGCCGAGGATTCGCTGCTGTCGCGCGAGGAATCGTTCGGGCCAGTGCTGCCGATTATTACGGCGGCGGACGACGATGACGCGCTGCGGATCGCCAACGCGGATCCGCTCGGGCTGCAATCGGCGGTGTTCACCCGCGATATTGCCCGCGGTTATCGCTTCCTGGAGGAGATTGAGACCGGTCAGGTGCTGCTAAACGAGTCAAACGGTTGGTGGGATATCAACATGCCGTTCGGCGGCGCGGGCGGCAAAGGCACCGGTTGGGGGCGGATCGGTGGAATGTACACGCTGCACGATATGACGGATCTGCGCACCGCCGTGATCCACATCGGCGACTAGCTAGTTAGGATTGGAGAGTGGCTACAGGCAGCATGATTAACGGCAAAACCTCTCACTGGTGGCACCAGCTCGGGCAGCCGTCGCGGCGCCCGGGCCTGCCCGGTGATCTCACCGTCGATGTCGCGATTGTTGGCGCGGGATTTACCGGGTTGTGGACCGCCTACTACCTGAAACAGGCACGCCCGAACCTGAAAATCGCGGTGATTGAGCAGGAGCACGCCGGTTACGGAGCGAGCGGCAGAAACGGCGGCTGGCTCACCAACTCGATAACCGGCGGGCGGGAACAGTATCTTAAGCAGAGTGGTTTCGCGGCGTTTTTGCGGCGCAGCGGCCTCGGCAGGTTGCCCGGTGGTTTCGGCGGCGGTTTGGCGAGTGGATCCACCAGCGGCCCCGTCTCGCGCGACACCGTCGAGCGGTTCCAGACCCTGTTTAATCAGACGGTCACCGAGGTGATGCGGGTGGCGGAGCTGGAGGGGGTCGACGCCGATATTAAACGCGGCGGCGAGTTCAACGTCGCCTACACGCCCGCCCAGGAGGCGAGGCTGAGACGGTTTGCTGCAGCAGAGCAGCGGTGGCGGTCAACAGACCTGCAACTGCTTGAGGCATCTGAGGCGCGGGCGAAAATCAACGTCGCGGGGACACGCGCGGCGATCTGGCATCCGCACTGTGCCCGGATCCACCCGGCAAAACTGGTTAGCGGGCTCGCGGAGGCTGTTACGCGGCTCGGCGTCACAATCTACGAGGGGACGCGCGCCATAGAGCTTGAGAGCGGGCAGGTTATCACCGATCACGGCACTGTTCGGGCGGATTTTGTGGTGAGGGCGACGGAGGGGTTCACCGCGAACCTGAAGGGGCTGAAGCGGCTGTGGCTGCCGATGAACTCGTCGATGATCGCAACCGAACCGATCGCGCCGGAGATTTGGGATGAAATCGGCTGGCGTGAGGGGGAGACGCTCGGTGATTTCGCGCACGTCTACATGTACGCGCAGCGGACGGCTGACGACCGGATCGCGTTCGGCGGGCGCGGGGTGCCCTATCGGTACGGTTCCCGCACCGACAACGACGGCACAACACAGCCGGTCACCGCGCAAACCCTCGGCGATCTGCTGCGCAGGTTCTTCCCGCAGCTGCAAAACACCCGCATCGAACACCTCTGGTCGGGGGTTTTGGGCGTGCCACGGGACTGGTCGGCGACCGTCGGCCTCGACCGTAGCACCGGCATCGCCTGGGCTGGCGGCTATGTTGGCACGGGTGTCGCCGCAACAAACCTCGCCGGTCGTACCCTCACCGACCTGATTATCGGGGAGCGAAGCGAGTTAACCGAGATGCCGTGGGTGGATCATCGAGCCCGCCGTTGGGAGTTTGAGCCACTGCGCTGGATTGCCACGCGCGGCCTCTACACCGCATACGGGGTGGCGGATCGGCAAGAGTTTGCCGGTCGTAAAACCACCTCGCCCATCGCGAAGATCGCTGACGTGATAACCGGACGGCACTAGCGTTCGACCCGGCCGCCACCGCTAGGTAGATGCGCGCACAACCAGCTCGGGTTTGAGAGTGATCTGCCTGGTTTTGTCACGCGGACGCTCAATCGCGTTTAACAGCAGCTCAACAGAGGTTGCGCCAATTTTTTCGGCTGGCTGCCGCATCGTTGTCAACGGCACAATCGCAAACTCGGCGTAGCTGATGTCGTCGTACCCGATAACCGCAATATCCTCGGGAATCCTAATGTCTTTTGCGAACACAAGCGACTGCAGCATCCCCAGCGCAACCAGATCGTTGGCGGCAAACACCGCGTCGGGACGCTTCTCGACCGGTAGTTTTGCAATCTCCTGGCCGATCCGCTTTCCCTCTGTGACGGTTAGCGCCGTGGTCTCGATCATCCTCAGGGTCGCGTCGGGAACCTTCAACACCGCCTTCGCCGCGCCCTGCCAGCGGTCAGAGATCTGGCTGCTGGTTATCGGCCCGCCGACGAACGCGATCTTCCGCTTGCCGGTACCCAACAGGTGTTCAGCCGCGACTTCACCGCCGTAAATGTCGTCGCAGGCGACGGCGGAGAAGGCGCAGTTTGCTGCCCCGCGATCCACCAAAACAACCGGTGTTTTACCGTCTTTCAGGTGGCAGAGTGGCGACAGGTCATCACCGGTTGGGCTCACCAGAATCCCAGCAACCTGCTGCTCGGCAAACAGCGAGAGCAGCGTGTTTTCACGCTTCACATTCTCGTTGCTGGTGCCGACGAGCACGGTATAGCCGGACTCAAGCGCCCGATTCTGGGCACCCTGCGCGATCTCAGTGAAGAACGGGTTGGTGCCGTTTAACACGATCAGCCCGATTGTGTGGCTTTGACCGTTGCGCAGCTTCCGGGCGGCATCGTTGCGCACGTAGCCGAGCTGCGCGATCACGCTTTGCACGCGCTCTCTTGTCTCCGGGCTCACCTTCTCCGGAGTGTTTAACACGTTTGATACTGTTCCAACAGATACCTGTGCGCGCCTTGCTACGTCTCGAATGCTTGCGGTCATACGGCTTCTAACAAATGTTCTACGGACAGATACTCATATTGTAGCTGTGTCAAAACCAGAGAGACGGCGTTTAAACGTTTCATAAAACTTTCTGTGCGCTATGAGCGAGGCCGCATCTGCGACTTCCCGCGGGCAAATCCCGTCCCAAGCCCGAAATACCCGATCGGGCATTCATTATTGAACCGTTTCAGCGGTGGGCGGATCCGTCAGCCCCGCACCCGCTTTAGTTGAGGCGCAGCTCCCCCTCTTGCCGTGTTAACGTGCTTGAGCTTCGTTAGGTCCATGGTTACCGCCTGTGGCAGTGACGAGGCGCAGCCCGAGCGCGTTCGCGGAGGCAATCACCGCGCCGATGCTGGGGGAGCCGGCGCCGCGCTCAATATCGCGCAGTGTTTTATCGGAAATACCGGCCAGATCGGCGAGTTCCTGCTGGGTGAGTCTGTAGCTTTTGCGGGCACTACGAATCGCAGCACCGATGGCGGCCGCGTCACTGTACGCAGCGGACGGGCTCGCGGTTTCGGTCACTGACTGTGCCATTGTGTTCACCCCGCAATCTGTTTCGGAAACATTCTTCGGATTAGGGTTGTATGCACAGCTAATCTACCGCGATTTAGGCAGTTTCGGTAGTATTCTTCGGAAATTCGGGCAAATAGGCGATACTAGGATGCTTTAGCTTACTAATCCGAAATATGTTTCCGATTTTAGCGAGTCCGAAAGACAGCGCGAACGGGCGAACCATCGCAGCCGTCAAGACACAATGGCAGCGCGATAAGCTCGCCATAAACCGCCTGGGTGGCGGGCTCGTCGGCGGATCCGGAAACTCCCGAACCAGCAGTGGAGTCACGCACCAGCTGGTTCAGGCCGCGGAGGTTTTCGAGGATGAGACCGTTACGACCCAGCCAGAAATCGTGAACCGGGAGAGCCGGAACCGCTCCGCACGCGGTTACCGCACCCGGGTTAGCCTTGGCTGGGCGTGAGTCCTCAGCGCTCGCAGAGTCAGCGCTCGCCGAGTCTGGGCTTGCGGTGTCGGTTCCGAAAACCGTAACCCCAAGTTCGGCGAGCAGCCGCACCGTGCTTAGCGGCACAGCGGGGTGAAGAAAGTACCGGTCGATACCCCAAAAGCGGCACCAGTCAAAGGAGAATAAAACAGCGGAGGGGCCGCCAGAACCAGCGTCGGCGGTTGAGCCGCCAGATCCGCCAGAGCGAGATCCACCACCGCCAACACCGCCGCCGCGAAAACCACCAAGAGCCTCCCGCACACGGTGGGAGAGAGCCGCGTCGGCAATCTCGGGCGGGGAGGAGTCGGATCCACCCCGCAATAAGTCGGCGGCGTTAATCACTACGGCCTCGCAGATTAGCCGCGCTGGATCGACCGCGCTGACCGTCGGAGCACCGGGAACGGTGTGGCTCGGGGCGTCGAGGTGTGTGCCCGTGTGGCTGCCGAGGCTGAGCTCGGTGACCGCGCAGCCGTCGCTTGCGATAGTCGCCGCAGCAGCAAAGCGCACCGCCGGATCGCCCGGGTAGACGGGCATTCCCGGTGTGATCGGGTGGCTGAGATCGAACAGTTGCGACACAGCCTAATAATATCGGCACGCGCTGAGCTGTCACACATACAAAACCGATAGAGTTGAAGACATGGATATGAGGGTTGCAGCTTACGCGGTGATTGAGCGCCGCGGTGAAGTTCTGCTGACCCACTGGCGACGTGGACACATGCACGGATGGACGCTGCCCGGCGGAGGCATTGAAGAGGGCGAGGATCCACGTGACGCGGTTGTGCGCGAGGTTGCAGAAGAAACCGGGCTAGAGGCGAAGGTTGGGAAGCTGCTCGGCGTTGATTCGCGAGTGATGGTCAGAGAGGATGTTGGTGACGGGGAGGACCCGCGCCTGCACACGATCAGAATAATCTATCGGGCAAGGGCCGTTGACGGGCCGCTGATTAACGAGGTTGATGGATCCAGTGACGAGGCGCGCTGGGTGAAAATCTCGGAGCTGAAGAACATGCGGACACTGTCGCTGGTTGAGACCGGGCTGAAGTTTGCGGGCGTTATCGGGTCACCGCGATCCCGCCGCCGCAAACGCTCCGCGCTCGCCAGCAAACTGCACCTGAAACACGGGGGAAGGCAGTGCGCCAAGTACGCGCACAAGCAAAACGGTGGCAAACAGAACGGCGCTAAACAAAACAGCGCCAAGCAGAACAGCGCTAAACAAAACAGCGCCAAGCAGAACAGCGCTAAACAAAACAGCGCCAAGCAGAACAGCAAAGCGAACGGCGGCAAGCAGGGCGCGAAGCAGGCGCAGAAACACACCGTGAAGAACGGTGCGAAGGCGGCGCACGGATCCGCTGGCAAGGCCGCTGCGAAGCACAGCGTCAGAAACAGCAAATAGCGGGGCGGATCCACCAGGCACCGGGTCGATTTCGGTAAGGGCGCTGGCTCGCCAGCAAATAGCAAGCGGGGGCGATAGCCACGCTACCACCCCCGCTAAACGACTAGATCCGCTTAGGCTGCCAGCCTACACAGACAGCCTGGAACAGCTCTGACGCAGTCAGCCTACTCAGCTGACTCTGGAGCCACCCAGACGTCCTCATCGTCACGGAATGCCTGCCACAGTGAGTAACCGACCGCGGCCGCAGCTCCCAGACCGAGCAGCAGCGCAAAAACGCCACCGATTCGGCGACCACGACCGGACTTCTTCACCAGGCCGCGATCCTTACCAAATTTCTTCAGCGACTTCGCGAGATCCTTCTGATCCGCGTTCTCGAGGGTCGCAACCGCTTTGGTCAGCGCTGCACCGGCAACCGGGGTAACGCGGTTACCAACCCGACCGAAGAAGCCCTTAACCGCGCGAGTGCTTGACTCAACGGTTGGGCGAACAGTCTCGTAAGCGTTAGAAACCCGCGGTGCAATGTGGGTATCGCTGATGCTGCGAGCCTGGCGACCAGCCTCCTGCAGCACAGATCCGGCATGACCGAGCACAACGCGTTGCTCGTCAGCTACCTGGCCAGTGAGCTTGCGCAGCTTCTTCAGCGCCTTACGCTCTTTACGTGTTAATGCCATAAGTCTTCCTCCAAACGAGTTGTAGATTGCTCGTACCTCAACGGTACACGGTCAAACTGAACAATATCTAAGTTTTTCCGGAGTTTTAGGCGCAAAACGCGCAAAAGCATCGCCGCTGGGGCAGAAAAATATCCGCGGGCTGGGCGGATCCGCACCCAAACGCCGGAGCCGCAAAGTAGACTAAGAGCCATGACTATTCCAACAGCAAAAGCAACTATCTCAACCAATCACGGCGACATCGTCATCAACCTGTTTGGGGATCACGCGCCAAAAACAGTGAAGAACTTCATCGACCTGGCAGAAAAAGACTTCTACAAAGGTGTTATCTTCCACCGCATTATCCAGGGTTTCATGATTCAGGGCGGCGACCCAACCGGCACCGGCATGGGCGGCCCCGGATACCAGTTTGATGACGAGATCCACCCGGAGCTGAGCTTCAACCGTAAATACCTGCTCGCGATGGCGAACGCGGGTAAGCGCCGTGACATGATGGGGCGGATCACCGGCACCAACGGATCCCAGTTCTTCATCACAACCAGCGAACCAGGCTACCTGAACGGCAAGCACACAATCTTCGGCGAGGTTGCTGACGACGCATCGAAGGCGGTTGTTGACGCGATCGAGGCCGTTGAGACCGGCGCGCAGGATCGTCCACTCGAGGACGTTGTGATGAACAGCGTCACAATCGAAGCCCTCTAAGCACGCCTGTGAACCAGCCTCAGTACGGCGAAAAAGCGCAGTACGGCCCCAACGACGTCTGCTATCGGCACCCGCGCTCGCCGAGTTTCACGCTCTGCCAGCGCTGCGGCAAAACCATCTGCGTTGACTGCCAGATTCAGGCGCCGGTGGGGTTGCTCTGCCCGGACTGTCAGCGTGAACTGCAGCCGCCTGTGAGCGGGCAGGTTGCGCGAAAACTGCGCACAACCGGTAGGAGACTCAGCAGCGACTCGCGCCCGATTGTGTCATACACGCTGATCGGACTGTGTGTGCTGCTGTGGCTTGGGACCCTCAACATTGGCGCGCTGCGGGAGGCGCTGATTTACGCGCCAATCCACTCAACGCCGTTCGCGTTTGAGCCGTGGCGGATGATCACAACCACCTTCCTGCACGCAACCGCGGGCCCCTACCACCTGCTCGGCAACATGGTGACTCTGCTGCTGTTCGGGCCTGCGCTTGAGCGCGCGCTCGGCAAACTGCGCTTCATCCTGCTCTACCTGCTTTCCGGGTGGGGCGGATCCATCGCCGTTATGCTCTGGTCGCTCACAAGCATCAACACTCTCGCGTTCGTGCCGGTTGTTGGCGCCTCGGGAGCAACCTTCGGCATCCTCGCGGCAACGGTTGTTGTTTACAAGCGGCTCGAGATTGACGCGAGGTTCCTGCTGGTGCTGCTCGCGATCAACCTCGGGATCGGGTTCTTGCCCGGCAACAATATTTCCTGGCAGGCGCACGTTGGTGGCCTGCTCGTTGGAGCTGTGCTGATGAGCGGTTTTGCGCGCGGGCTCACCCGCAATTCGCGGGCGCAGTGGTTTGTTTGTGGATCCGTGATCCTCGCGTCCTTCGCGCTCTGCGGTCTCTACTACCTGCTGGTGCAGGGCAGTATCGGGTAGCGTAGACAAAGCAACGGGCGGGTGAAAACACCCGCCCGTTTTGCTGTTTTTAGGTCTCTCGCCGGACACTAGCGGCGGGCACTATCGCCAGCGCGTTGTCATCAGGAACCCGACCATGATCAGGCCGAACCCGACGAAGATGTTGCCGTTTCCGAGCTGTGGGATTGGCAGCGCCAGGTTTTGGCTGGTGATGTAGTAGAGCACGATCCAGACCAGGCCGAGCAGCATAAAGCCAAACATAACAGGCTTGAACCACACCTGGTTTGGGGCTGGCTCGCCGGTAGCACGGGCGTGCTCGGCGCGCTCGATCCTTGCCGCACGGCGCTCAGCAACCGCCTTTTGACGTTTTGAAAGCTTGTTATCATCTGCAGACATACCTAACATCTTAACCCGAAAATCTCATAGCTGGCTATTAAACCCCGCTAAAAGCTCCGAAAATGCGGCACGATCGGGCAATCTCGCTGGCCACCCGAGAAACACCCGCGCGGCAGCCTAAGCGGTTAGGCATATCGCAAGCTAAGCCCACTAGTATTGAAGAATGGCAAAAAAACGTGCTCCTTTGAGCCCCTTCACCGTTATCGGCGAGCTGCTGCTCGTCGGCGGGCTCGCGGTGTTCGGTTATATCCTTTGGCAGCCGTGGTACACCTCGACGGTTGTTGCTGCCGCGCAGAGCGAGATTGCGGGCGAGATTTCAGACCAGTGGGCGAAAGAGACTGATGAGAGTGCGGATCCGCAAGACACCGCCGTGATCACCGATCCGAACCTGGTGCCTGCTGCTGAGGTTCCCGGCTACGGCGAAACCTTTGGGGTGCTCTATGTGCCGGCGTTTGGCGGCACCTACGCTAACCAGATTGCGACCGGAACCCGCGGCGATGTGCTGGATGATTCAGCGCGCGGTATCGGTTACTACGAGGGCAGCGCAGCGCCTGGCGCGGCGGGTAACTTCGCGGTTGCCGCGCACCGCTCCGGTCCGCTGACAACGCCGTTCCACAACATCGACTTTTTAAAGGTCGGCGACCCGGTGTTTGTTGAGACGAAAGAGGGCTGGTACACCTACCGTTTCCGGTCCGCCGAGTATGTGCTGCCTGACACCCGCGACGTGTTAAACACCTTCCCGCGGGTTGCTGAAACCGGTCAGACACCGAGCGAGCGGATCCTGACGTTCACAACCTGCAACCCCAAAACCTTCGGCTGGGATGAGCGGATGATCGCCTACAGTGTTTTTGAGAGTTTCACGCCGCGCGCCGCGGGGGTGCCAGCCGAGCTTGCGGAGCTGAACCCAAACCTGGTTACCGCTAACGGCGGTAAGGTCAGCGAGAACGGAGACAGAGCGTAGTGTTTTCACTGATTTGGCGATTCTTTCCAGGGCCAGGCTGGTTGCGGGCGCTGGTGATTTTGGTTGTGCTCGCGCTGCTCGTGTGGGCGTTGATGATTTATGTTTACCCGCTGGTTGCGACACTGATCCCGAGCCCCGTCTCAGAGGTTGGTTTGGGGTTGAGCGGCGGCGAGGTTAGCGGCGGTGCCGTTAGCGGCAGCGGTTTGAAAGGCAGTTACGGAGTATGACAGACAGCGCCGAGACAAAGATCCTGGTGATTGACAACTATGACAGCTTTGTTTACACGCTCGTCAGCTATCTCGAACAGCTCGGGGCAAAAACCACGGTGATCCGCAATGATGCTGTGGCGGCGGATCCGGAATCGCTGCGCCGGGTGCTTGCGGAACATGACGGGGTGCTCGTCTCACCAGGCCCCGGCAACCCGAGTGAGGCGGGCGTTTCTATCCCGGTGATTAGGGCGGCAGCGGACATTGCGAAACCGATGCTCGGGGTTTGCCTCGGCCACCAGTCGCTCGGTGAGGCGTACGGCGCAACCGTGACGCACGCTGAGGAGCTGATGCACGGCAAGATTTCACACGTCAAACACACCGGTGATGACTTCTTTCACGGTGTGCCGGAGCGGTTTACGGCAACCCGCTATCACTCGCTCGCGGTGGTCAGTGACACCGTGCCCGCGGAGCTGGTTGTGACGGCCGCAACCGAGAGCGGCATTATTATGGCGATGCGTCACCGCGATCTGCCGCTCTACGGCGTGCAGTATCACCCGGAGTCGGTGCTCACCGAGTTCGGTTACCAGCAGCTCGGCAACTGGCTGGAGCTGGTTGGGTTAACCGGCGCGTCCGCAAAGGCTGCCGCGCTCACCCCGATTATTGAGGATTAGCGCCCCTCGCAGACTGCGGCGGTGTGGTCGCGGATCCATTCCCGCCTGAATCGACTGGGCGAGTTTGCGGCTAGTCTTCCTCTGCCGGCGGCGGTGTTGGCACCGCGGTCGGTTCAACGCCGGTGCAGTAGACGATGTTCACTTCGCTGCCCTGCGGCTGTTTGCCGACGAGTGACTGCTCGACGATCGGCAGTGACGGATCCGTCACCTCACAGGCGCGCGGCACCGGTGTCACGATCAGGCCGAGGCTGCCGAGCAGGTTGCGTGCCGCCTGCAGGCTCTGCCCTTTAACGTCCGGGATTGTCACCATGCCGCTGGCAACCTGCACCTTGACGGAGCTGCCCTTGGTTAGTTCTTTCCCGGTTTCTGGGTCGGAGCTGAGGATAATTCCGGCGCCGACGGTTGGATCGTCCGCCTCCGTTATCTGCCCGATTTTCAGGCCGACGGCGGCAAGCGCGGCCGCCGCGTCCGCCTGTGTCATGCCGACAATGTTTGGCACAGCAACCGACTCGGAGCCGGCGGAGATAAACAGCGTGACGGTGTCACCCTTGACGAGGGTTGTGCCGGCAGCGGGGTCGGTGCGGATCGCCTTCCCCTCCTCAATCTCGTCGCTCGCCTCTTGAATGGGCACGACTATTAGGTCAAGGTCCTCAAGCATGTCAATGGCCATTTCCTTTTCGACGCCGACAACGTCGGGCACGAGCCGGGAGTTGGCTGGCACAACTTCGCGGCCAGCAAAGTTGAGCGCCCAGAATGCGACGGCCGCAACCATTGCGACGATTGTGACAACGGCAGCCCAAATCCACAGCACCGGTGGACGTGACTGGTTGCGTGCAGGGGTTGTGTCGGCGAGCTGCTGCAGCGCCATCTCTGATTCTTGGGCGCTGCCCCCGTCAAGCAGTGAGGTGTCTTCGTCGGCGCCACCCGCGAGATCCGGCATCTGACCGGCGGCGGCGAGGCGTAGCGCCTCCCGGAACTCACCGGCGGTTTGGAATCGGCGGTTGCGATCCTTCGCGAGGGCGTGCAAAATAACCCGGTCAAACGGGGCGGTAACGCGCTCGTTAACCTTGCTCGGCGCAACCGGTCGCTCACTGACGTGCTGGTAGGCGACCGCAACAGCGCTGTCACCACGGAACGGCACCTTCCCGGCAACCATCTCGTAGAGCATCACGCCGGTTGAGTAGAGGTCGCTGCGCGAGTCAACGGTTTCACCCTTCGCCTGCTCGGGCGAGAAGTATGCGGCGGTGCCGAGGATTGTGGTTGTCTGCTGCAGCGTTGATGAGGTTTCGGAGACCGCGCGGGCGATTCCGAAGTCCATCACCTTCACGCGACCCTTCGAGGTCACCATAATGTTCGCCGGTTTAATATCCCGGTGAACGATCCCTGCACGGTGTGAATACTCGAGCGCGTCAAGCACATCGTAGGTGATCCTGGCAGCCTCGTCGAGGCTCACCTCACCGGACGCGAGATACTGTCGCAGGTTCTTGCCGTCAACATACTCCATCACGATGAACGGGATCTTTTTCGCGCCCGCCGCCGTTTGAATATAGTCGTCTCCGGCGTCAAGCACCCGCACAATCGACTGATGTGACATTCTGGCGGCCGACTGCGCCTCCTGCCGGAACCGCTCAATAAACGCCTCGTCGCCGGCGAGGTCGGCCTTCATAATCTTAATCGCGACGGTGCGACCGAGCTTGGTGTCAACACCCTTATAGACGGTCGCCATTCCACCCTGGCCAATAAACTCTTTAACCGTGTAGCGGCCAGCCAAGATTCGCCCGGAACGGGTCTCCGTGGTTTCTTCTGTCTCGGTCATTTCTGCCTCATCGGTGTGGTTTACTGCTGTCGGGTGCGGACCCGCGGTGCTTTGCTGTTACTCGTTCTCGCCGCTGCCGCCGCTGCCGGATCCGCCGTTACCGGATCCGCCGTTGTTGCCGCCCTGGTTGGCTGCGGTCACGGTGACGGTGGTTGCCTGTGACCAGCCGGACTGGCGATCACTAATACCCTCGCGGCCACAAACAACCGCGTAGCTGATGTTGATGGTACCGGCTCCGGTTGCGCGCACGGTTGTGCTCAGACCGGTGCCCGGTTCGCTAACCAGCTGGCCGCTGCCGGTAACCTGCACCTTGTACGCCTTCACCGAGGTGCCGGCAACACAAACAGCGCTCTGATCGGTCCAGGTGACGTTGAACTGCTCACCCTCTTTGACGGTTGCTGGCGCGGTTGGCACACCGGCCGGCTGCGCAGCGTCACCGTAGCGGGTGTTAATGCTGAGCGTAATCGGGGTTGTGAACGCAACATCCGAGCCGGTTGGTGAAACAGCGCCGACGAGGTCAACGAGTGAGTCCTCGGCTGGCTCACCCTGCACACAGGAAACATTGGTGAAGCCGAGCTGGGCGAGTTCAGCGCTCGCGGTGACACAGTTCTTGCCGATGTAAAGGGCCGGGTCAATGGTGCCGCTGGTTGGTGCGGCTGGTTTCTCAGGGGTTTTCTTCTTGGTGGTTGTGGTCGTATCTGAGGTGTTTGTGTCAGTGTTGTTGCCCTGCTGTGACATCACCGCGTAGAGGGTGCCGCCGCCGATCAGCAGCAGCAGCGCAATCAGGGCAACCAGCGGCCAAGTCCACCGTGATCGCTTCTTTTTTCCTTGCGGATCCGCCTCAGCGGCTGCTTCGTCACCACCGTGCAAGCCCAGCGCGGCAATACCGTCGGCCTGCTGACCGCCCGGCTGTGCGGGGGAGTTTGCCTGGGTTGGCGCAAACACCTGGGTTGCGTCGTCTGCCGCGTTCGCTGCGGCGGCTCCCGCCCCTGCGGCACCGAGGGCCGCGCCCGCTCCGGCGGCAACGGCTGTCTGCGGCATCACAGTGGTTGCTGCGTCATCAAGGTTTTGTGCTGGCATAACGGTGGTTGCCGCCTCTGCCTGCTTGCCAAGCACCGCAGGCACAGCGGCCGCCGCGGCGCTAATATCGCCGCGGTGCAGGGCGGTTGCCGCCTGCGCGAGTTTCGCGGCGCTTCCTGGGCGCTCCTCAGCGGTTTTTGCGAGGGAGGCGTAAACCAGGTTCCGCACGGGTGCGGGAACGGTTGCTGGCAGTTCAGGCGGGGTGTCGTTGATCTGCGCCATCGCGATCGCAACCTGCGAGTCGCCGGTGAACGGGCGCTTTCCGGCGAGGCACTCGTAGGCAACAATGCCGATTGAGTAAATGTCGGTTGAGGCTGTCGCCATCTGGCCGCTCGCCTGCTCTGGGGCGAGATACTGGACGGTTCCCATCACCTGCCCGGTTGCTGTTAGCGGCACCTGGTCCGCGATCCTGGCGATTCCAAAATCTGTGATTTTTACTCGACCATCGGGTGTAATCAGTAGGTTGCCGGGTTTGATATCGCGGTGGACGAGCCCGGCATCGTGTGCTGCCTGCAGGGACGTTGCGGTCTGTGCGACGATGCCCAGGACGCGATCCGCCGGCAGTTTACCCTCTCGCTCGATGATTGACGAGAGCGGCTCTCCGGGCACAAGCTCCATCACGATGAATGCGGAGCCCTGTTCTTCGCCGTAGTCGTAGACGTTCGCGATGCCCTCGTGGTTGACGAGCGCGGCGTGCCTCGCCTCGGCGCGGAACCGCTCTAAGAACCCGGGATCCCCCATGTACTCGTCTTTTAGGATCTTAATCGCGACGGTGCGGCCGATGATGCTGTCGTTTGCTTTCCAAACCTCCCCCATGCCGCCGACCGCGATACGAGAGCTCAGTTCGTACCGTCCGCCGAAAGTAATGCCCGCTGTTGGTCTCATTGGTTAAACACCGCTTCCATCACTCGCTTACTAATGTTTGTTGGGATGTCGTAACTTGACCCCTGGTAGTTGTGGGTCACACCGCCGCCGTCTTCAACAACGACCGCGATTGCAAGTTTTTTGTCGTCCTTTTCTGCAAACCCGGTAAACCAGAGGGTGTACGGGTTCGGTTGCCCGTTTGCTGCGGTGCCGTTTTCTGCTGTGCCGGTTTTCCCGGCGACGGCCACACCATCAATCGCGGCAAGTTTTGCTGTGCCGTTAGCGTCCGACACGGTTTTGCGCATCATATCACCCAGCACGGACGCGGTTGACTCAGAAATCGGGTTGCCGAGCACGGTTATTTCGCTCTCTTGTTCGGTGCGCAAATCGGGGCTGATGACCCGGTCAACGAGGGTTGGCTCAACCATTTTACCGCCGTTTGCGATGGTCGCTGAGACAATCGCCATCTGCAGCGGTGTTGCCCTAACATCGAGCTGCCCGATTGCGCTGAGCGCCTTTTGTGCGTCACCGTTCGGGGTTGGTGAGGCGCTCGCTGTCACCCGCATCGGGATTGTGAAGCTCTCATCGAAGCCGAACGATTTCGCGAGGTCTGAAACAGCGCCCGCCTCCATTGAGATCGCTAATTCCGCAAACGGAATATTGCACGAGCGGATCAGTGCGGTCTCCAGGCTAACCTTGTCACCGTTTTCACAAACCCCCTGTGAGGCGTTGCGCATAACACTGGAGCTGCCCGGCAGGGTGAGCTCTGCTTTATCGTCGAAGGTGCTGCTCGCGGTTGCTTTGCCTGATTCGATTGCGGCGGCGGCGGTCAGCAGTTTGTAGGTTGAACCGGGGTGGTAGGTGTCTCCGGCGATTGCGCGGTTAACCAGTGGCTTGCCCGGGTCCTCTTCGAGTGCCTGATAGTTGGTGATAATCGTGTTGTTGTCGTTGCCGGAGAGCAGGTTCGGGTCGTAGCTCGGGGTTGAGACGAGCGCGAGAATCTTGCCGGTTTCGTAGTCCATGACAACGACGGCACCGCGCATCTCACCGAGTGCCTCGTAGGCTGCCTGCTGGGCTACCGGGTCGAGGGTTAGCTCAACGGAGGATCCTTGCGGATCCTGCCCGGTGAGGATACGGCTGATCCGGTCAAAGAACTGTGAATTGTGCAGACCGCTGAGCTCGCTGTTGAGCGCCTGCTCGATCCCGGTGGCTCCCTGATAGTTAGAGAAGTAGCCGGTGACCGGGGCATATAGCGGCCCGTTCGCGTATTCGCGACGGAACTGGTAGAGGTCGTCGGTTGGGACGGCCGTGGCGATTGGCTCCCCTCCCACGAGGATTGTGCCGCGCTCCACCTTGAAAGCGTTGCGGGTTGTTCGCTCGTTGAGTGGGTTAGCGCGCAGTTCGTCCGCCTGTACAACCTGCACCGCTGTCAGCGCAACAAACAGTGCCACAAACATTAGCAGCACGGTGCGGGTGAGATTCTTCAGTGGTTTGTTCATGCGCGAATCACCAGCTTAGGTTTGTTTCGGACTGCGTTTGACATACGGATCAAAAGCGCCGAAATAATCCAGTTCGAAACCAGCGAGGATCCGCCCGCGGCGAGAAATGGCGCGGTTAGACCGGTGAGCGGGATCAGGCGGGTAACACCGCCGATCACAACGAAAACCTGTAGCGCGAGCGTGAACGCGAGTCCGGCGGAGAGGAGTTTGCCGAAGTCGTCGGAGCCGGCGAAGCTGATGCGCAGGCCGCGGCCAATGATCAGCAGGTAGCAGAGCACAACCACGAAGATGCCGACGAGGCCGAGCTCTTCTGCGAGGCTCGGGATAATGTAGTCGCTGCGGGAGAGAGGCGTGATCTGCGGGTAGCCGGCGCCGAGGCCGGTGCCGAGGGTGCCGCCGTTTGCCATGCCGAACAGACCCTGCACGAGCTGGTAGCTGGCGCCCTGTGCGTCACGGAAAGGGTCGAGCCAGTTTGCGAAACGTGAACCGACGTAGGGGAGCAGTCTGGCTGCGAGCAGTCCGCCGCTGACGAACAGCACACCGCCGAGCAGCACCCAGCTGACCCGGTTGGTTGCAACGTAGAGCATCGCGAGGAACAGGCCTAGCACGAGCACCGCTGTGCCGAGCTCGCGCTGCACAACGAGCACAGCCATCGCGATTGCCCAGACGACTAGCAGCGGATCGAGGTCACGGCCGCGCGGGAATCGCATCGGGCCGATTTTTTTGCCGACCATTGACAGCGCGTCACGGTTCCGCACTAGATACCCGGCAAAGAATATAGCGAGGCAGATCTTGGTGAGCTCAACCGGTTGGAAAGAGTATGGACCGATGCGGATCCACTGCCTAGCGCCGTTGATTTCTTGGCCGAGACCGGGAACCAGCGGCAGCAGCATGAACAGCAGCGCGAGCAGTCCGAATATATACGTGTATCGGTATAGCACCAGGTGGTTGCGCACGAACCACAGCACTATCGCGGCGATTGCGATTGCGACAATCGACCAGACGATCTGGCGGATGCTTGACGAACCGAAGCCGATCGGGTCGGATCCGCTGGTGTCAATGCGGTAGATCATGGCGATGCCGAGGCTGTTGAGGGCGACGGCGAGGGACAGGATGAGCGGATCCGCGTCAGGGGCGGTGTGCCGCACGATCAGGTGCAAACCGACCACCGCTGCAATATATACCGCTCCGGGAATTAACAGCGTTGTGGTGATGGTTTCGTAGACGGTGAGGTCGATGATGATGACCGCGGCAACGCCGATTGCTAGCGCGAACAGGGTGAGGAAGAACTCCATCATGCGCAACAGGTGCGGGGCACGCACGGCTGTGATGCGCGAGAGGATTGTCTCACTGCGCTGGGAATCTGCGAAGCTGCGGTCGGTTGTCATTCGCTGCTTCCAATCCGGGTGACGATTTCACGGGCGGCGGGCAGGGAGCTCGCCGTCAGTGTCCGCTCAACCTGGCGGCGCTCGTAGGCGCCGAGGCTGGTGAGCGGAATGTCGGTGTCTTCGGTGACACTGTAGAGCTTGATCGGGCCGAGTTCTTGTCGCACGCCCTGGTAGATGACGACGCTGTCTTCGTCGGCACCCACGAAGTACTGGGTTTGGGTCCAGCGGTAGCCGAGCAGGATAATACCGAGGATGACGAGCGCGCCGAACACGGATCCTAGGATCCAGAAGATTCTGCGCCGCCAGTTTTGCCGCTTGGTTTCTGCGATCAGCTCGGCGAGGTACTCGTCGACGCGCGGCTCGAACTGGCTTTCGGCGATAACCGGCGGCTTCCGCTTTGGCCGGCGGCGGCTCATAATCCGCGCACGGGCGGTGTTTGTGGTCTCAAGATCGCTCTTGCCGTTGGCGGCGGATCCAACAAACCGCGCCTTTGGCAGCGCGGCGGTGCTCTGCGGCCCGGTTGCGTTGTCAACCTCTGCCGCTGGCACCTCGGCGACGCGGACGAGCGCGACGGTGACGTTGTCGGGGGCGCCGTTTTCGAGGGCGCGGTCGATGAGTATGTCGACGCCGCTTTGCAGGTCACCGGTGTCGGCGATGTCGGCGGCGATTACTTTCTCGTCAACGTAGCCGCAGAGTCCGTCAGAACAGAGCAGGTAGATGTCGCCCGGCAGCGGATCAATCACCTCGGTGTCAACGTTTGGCTCGGTGTCGACGTTGCCGAGCACGCGCATCAGTACGGAACGCCGCGGGTGGGTTTTCGCTTCTTCCTCGGTGATTTGGCCGCTGTCGACGAGGCGCTGCACGAAGGTGTGGTCGCTGGTTAGTTGGCGCAGTTTGCCGTCGCGGAAACGGTACAGCCTGGAGTCGCCGATGTGCGCAACACCGAGCTGGTCTTTGATTGTGAAGAACCCGGTGAAGGTTGTTCCGAGCCCGGCTAGTTCTGGGCGTTCAGCGGCTGTGTCTGAGAGTTTCCGGTTTGCCGACAGCAGCTGATCCTCCAGCGCCGCGGCTGCCTCGCTCGCGGTTTCGAAGGGGCTGGTGTCGATTTCGGCGACGTGTTTGGTGGTTAGCGCTGAGGCGACGTCACCGCCGGCGTGGCCGCCCATGCCGTCGGCGACGAAGAACAGCCGCACCCCGGCGAACCCGGAGTCCTGGTTGTTGCTGCGCACCATTCCAACGTGCGAGCCGATTGCGCTTTCATACTTGTATGTCACGTTATGGCCTCAGCTCGAAGGTGGTTGTGCCGATTGTGACGGGCGTGAATGTTGGCAGCGGCACGGTGCCGGTGATGCGTTTCCCGTCAACCTTGGTGCCGTTTGTGGAGTCGAGGTCGGTCAGCTCCCAGCCGCTGTTTGAGCGCCCGTTTTCTGAACGGCTCAGCTGCGCGTGCCGGGTTGAGGTGTATTCGTCGACGATCACCAGCGTTGACTGCGGTGACCGGCCGATTGTCACGGTTTCCTCGTCGAGGGTTATCGCGGTGCCGTTTGCAACACCGGAGGTGATCATCAGCGTCCGCGCGGGGCCTGCTGTGCCGGCGCTCGGCAGCTCATCAGCTCCGAGGCCCGCACCGTATCCGGCGGTGTCGCCCGCTGGGTCTGGGTGGGCGGATCCACCCACCCCCTGCGCGGGGGTTGTTGGGGAGCTAACCTGCCCGGCGGCGGCGAGCTGCGGGGCGGGAACCCCCTGCGGCGGGGTGTTACCTGCGCCGTTGCCACGATCCTGCAGGCGCTTCACGGGGGCACCAAACAGGTCGCTGCGCAGCGCGTACATCACTGCGAGCACGAAAATCCACAGCACCAGCACGAAGGCGAGCCTGAGAATCAGGTAGGTAAGTTCGGTCATGCACCCTCCCAAAAGCCGGTCTTTGCTTGAGGTGTTGTGGTTTCGGGAGCTGGCACGAGGCGGTAGCGCAGCGCAGTCTCACCGATTGTGATGATGGTCTCTGGCTGCAGCTGCACCTCGCGGAACCGCTGCCCGTTAATCTTTGAGCCGTTGGTGGATCCGAGATCCCTCGCGATAACCCGTTTCCCGCTCCAGATAATCTCCAGGTGTTTGCGGGAGGCGCCGGCGTCTGTGATGCGGATTTGCGCGTCGGTTCCGCGGCCGACGGTCTGTGAGCCCTGGCGGAGCAGGTGGCGTTTGCCGTTAACGTCGATCGCAGGAACCCAGGTGACTTTGCTGTCTGGTTTGTGGGCGACAACCTCGATTGTGCCTGCGGTGATGAAGTTTTTTGGCGCGATTGTCGTGACCGCGGGGCCGAGCAGATGGTAGCCCTGCTGGTTTGCGTGCCCGATGATGACGTTCTCTAGCTCGTCGCTGAGCGTAGTGCCGAGGGAGGCGAGCCGGTCGCTGTCGGCCTGTGACATCTGGATTGTGAACTGGTTTGGCGCGAGCACACGGTCGCGATCCACAACATAGGAGTTGATGTCCATCTCACGCTTGATTGCGGCAGCGATCTCTACCGGCTGCACCCCGCTTTTGAAGGTGCGGGCAAAGGCGCTGTTGACGGCGCGTTCGAGACCGCGTTCAAGGCTGCTCATAAAGCCCATGCGGTGCTCCTTCCGTCGTAACTGTTTTGCAATTTAGGGACTTTGCGCCCGGAGGCTTGCTGGTGTTTTGTGCACGCCAGCAGCGCCCCTGGCTGTTTTTGGGGATAATGGCACTTTACCGCTCTAACCTCAAAAATGCACAGTTTTAAGCCCGCTTTTAGTGAATTGGTATGAGGTTGTTACATAGTGGCTCGCGGTGCCTACCGCGTTTCGCGCAGCAAAAGTTGTGTTCTTCGCGGTTATTTGATACTGTTTGATGGTTGTCAAAATGAATTGGCAGACGCGCGAGTGGCGGAATTGGTAGACGCGCTGGCTTCAGGTGCCAGTGCCCGCAAGGGCGTGGGGGTTCAAGTCCCCCCTCGCGCACAACCTGAATCATCTCTAAAACTGGCCTTGATCGGTGTTTTTGCCTTGGGGAGCAGCAGTGTTCGAGATCCGCCCAACCGGTCGCATGAAGTCTCTGATCCTGGCCCTCATCTTTGCCGCGGTGATCGCTGCGGCTGTCACCCGCTCATGGCTGGTTTTGGCTATCTGCGCGGCAGTGGTTTTGCTGGTTACTGTCTGGTGGTGTTTCTTCGCCAAAATCTCACTGACTGTGACCCCTGGGCGGATCCGCATCCTCGCCCCGCTATACAGCCGCACCGTCGAGCTTGGCTCCGATACCGAGGTGAGCCTGAAAACAGATGACGGCGTAAACCACGGTCTTGTCAACTGGCCGATCACCGGACGAGTGAGCTCACCCGCTGGTTTGCGTCTCAACATGGGTGGATCCGGCACCGCCGTGACCGTGCGCGGTGCGGCGGGGGAGCTGGTCACCGTCGTCTTTTGCGACAGCGCTGCTGCGCAAGACTACGCGGACACTGTGAAAGAGGCTGCGGGGCGGTTGTAGTTGTCTGCGCCGAGGAATTTCTCTCTTGGTGGGGCGATTTCCATATCGACTTTCACGGCATCGATCGATTCTACTAATCCCGCAACCTCCTGATTCTATATAGTTTAGGCGGGTCTATCCAGTCCAAGTGCTATAAGCCGTGGTGTCGCCAATGATTGAGCTATCTAGAAGCCCAGACTCTTGATATTCTACAAATGTGTGTTTTTGCACGCCTTGGCAGGTGGATTGAAAGGTGCCATGATTGGCTATTTTTAATCTAAGCTCAATACATACTGTAAACCCCGGTCAGTTTGGTTATGCGGACTGTTGTCAGTTCTGAAAAATTGTGAAGTTGTGAATAATGTTTAACGCAAGAAGCTCTATCGATGAGGGTCTAATGCACTTGTCACGTTGCCTTAATCCGATTATTCAGGAGGGTCTGGCCTGACCCCTGTTTTTAGATCCGGCTGTTTTTAGAGTCCAGAATGTAGACTGCCAGCATTAACTGGCATCACTTGAAAGGACAAC
>NZ_RQYM01000008.1 GCF_003859945.1 Leucobacter sp. OH1287 | reverse complement strand
GGGTTATCTCACTCCGAGAGAGTTTGCTCAACAGCAGGTGGCGGGTTGAAAAACTCTAATAACGCCTGGACCTAAAAACGGGCCCCCTCACGAGGAATAAAGCAATACCGTAGCAGGCAAGCGGCGGGATTGCCGCAATCAGACTCCCCAACCAACCACTGATTACAAACCCAATAACAACAGCGATCACGGTAAAGACCAGAAAGAGAACGAGAGAGGCGAGAAGCTGCGAGTAGAGCAGTGGCCCGTTTGGAAACGTGCCGAACACCACAAGCGGGCGCAGAAGCGTGAACAAGAGCATGATGCCCCAGAGCAGAACCGCAAAAGCACCTGACTTTACGAGGTGGAGCAGGAAAATCATTGTTCTGCTCCTGGCGCTGCTAGCGAGAATGTCCCGAGCTCCGCTAGCGTGGAAGGCTGACTTACTGTTCCAAGCTAGGAAACCTGCGAAAACTGGCATCACCATCGCGGTTGTATCATGCAGGATATCAACGTTGTCGCCGTGCGAGGGATAGACAGGATTCAACCCGCTCGCGATAATAAAGCATCCAAACACGGCAAGCGCCAATGTTACTGGAACCAGGCCACTGCGCCTGATCACAGTGAGGAATATCATGGAACTCCCCTATACTATTTTTGTAGCGCAAGATATGCTTGCTCAACACGTGAAAGCTGGTTATGCTCAGTAAATGATTGGGCAAGGTTTTGAAACTCCCTCGCAGAATCATGGAACTTAAGCTTCCCGTTTGCCAACAGGATGATGCGATCCGAGTAGTCTATTGCCTCATCAATCAGGTGTGTGCTTGTCAGCACTGTTTTCTCTCTGGCAAGCTCGGTAATCAACTCTCGCAGCACAATCCGCTGCTCTGGATCTAACCCGGCTGCTGGCTCGTCTAGAAGTAACAGCTCGGGTTTATGTACAATCGCCTGAGCCAATCCTGCCCGCCTGAGCATGCCCCCAGACAGGGCACCCATCTTACGATAAGCGAGTTCCAGCATTCGTACACGCTCCAGTGCATCATTGACAGCGTTTACCATCTGAGAGGACGGCACACACTTCAGCCAAGCACAGTAGCTAACGAACTCTTTTACCGTCCAGTTGTTTGCAAACTGGAAACCCTGCGGCAAATAGCCTATTTGCCGCTGTAGGGCTCTAACACCTGAACCCCGCTGTTTGACTGCCTCTCCGCCGAGCAGCATTTCACCGCGGTAGCGTCGGTGCAAGAGAGAGTATGCGCAGCAGAGTGGTTTTCCCGGAGCCGTTTGGCCCGACAAGGGATGTTAGTCCCCCGCCGAGCTCAAACGACACCTCGGATAGTGCAGACACGGATCCTCTTCTGTAAAACACAGAAACCGATCGAAGTTCAACACTCATCATGTCACCTCTATGACTTCAAGACCTTGCCTCAGATAACAAGAACGGTGTAGCTTTTGCTTCCATAATAAACTCCTGTGTTTTAATCCAAGAAAGCAGTCTGCCTCCTTGTGTTGAAAGTAGACCCGCAAGCTGTGAACTTACTGGGAATTATGATCCACCCGGAAAGGCTACAAGCACAGGAAAACCATTGAAATACCGGTCAACGAAAAGAAGTGTACATTGAAAACAGGCGCGATTTTCTTGCTGTTTGTGAACGATGTGTCAGAACATTACACGGTGCCCCCACTGGGATTCGAACCCAGACTTGATGGATTTTAAGTCCACTGCCTCTGCCAGTTGGGCTATAGGGGCGCGGTTTATAAGTTTAGCGTATATCCAGAAGGCTTCTGCGCCGTAAAAGTGGTGAGTCCCGAGCTGGGCAGCACTCGGGACTCACTGTGGTGTGTGTCGACTCAGTTGTGAGCGACACAGTCTATGCGGCGCGTAAACGCTCCCGCAAAGCCTCTAGTTCAGCTGAAAGCTGGGCTGGCAGCCGCTCGCCAAACTGTGCAAAGAACTGCTCGGTGAGGTCGCACTCGGCGAGCCATGATTCCGCGTCAACGTCGAACAGTGAGGCAAGATCCTCCGCTGGTACGTCGACGCCGTCGAGGTTGAGTTCACCGTCGGCTGGCAGCACACCGATTGGGCTAGGCTCGCCAAGCTTCTCAGAACCGTTGTTGTCGGCGTCCACCGCGCGCAGAATCCAGTCGATTACGCGAGAGTTCTCGCCGAATCCTGGCCACAGGAACCTGCCGTCCTGGTCTTTACGGAACCAGTTGACCTGGAACAGCTGCGGAGCTTTATCCCCGAGCTTCTCGCCCATGTTCAGCCAGTGACCCCAGTAGTCTGCCATGTTGTAGCCACAGAACGGCAGCATCGCGAAGGGATCGCGGCGCAGCTCGCCCACGGTTCCCTCCTGCGCAGCGGTTTTCTCGCTGGAGATGGTTGCACCGATGAACACACCGTGCTGCCAGTCGCGTGCCTTCGCTACGAGCGGCACGTTGGTTGCGCGGCGGCCACCGAACAGGATCGCGTCGATTGGCACACCGTCAGCGGCAAACCACTCCTCCGCGAGGGTTGGGGTCTGTGTGATTGGCACGGTAAAGCGTGAGTTCGGATGCGCAGCTGGCCTGTCGCTGTCCGGGGTCCAGTCGTTACCCTGCCAGTCGATCAGGTGATCTGGCACACTGTCGGTTTTACCCTCCCACCAGACATCACCCTCGTCTGTGAGCGCCACGTTGGTGTAGATTGTGTTGCCCCACAGGGTGCTCATCGCGGTCGGGTTGGTTGACTCACCGGTTCCCGGAGCAACGCCGAAGAAACCAGCCTCCGGGTTGATCGCGTAGAGCCTGCCGTCCTTGCCTGGGCGCAGCCAGGTGATGTCGTCACCGAGTGTTTCAACCTCCCAGCCCGGGATGGTTGGGCGGAGCATCGCCAGGTTTGTTTTACCGCAGGCTGACGGGAACGCCGCCGCCAGGTGGAAGACCCGGCCGGTGTCGGTGTTGGTCAGCTTGATCAGCAGCATGTGCTCCGCAAGCCAGTTGTCGCGGCGACCCATAACGCTCGCGAGACGCAGCGCGAAGCACTTCTTGGAGAGCAGCGCGTTGCCGCCGTAGCCGGATCCGTAAGACCAAACCTCGAGTGTCTCAGGGAAGTGCACAATGTACTTGTCTGGGTTGCACGGCCAGACAACATCCTCCTCACCCTCAGCGAGTGGCGCGCCAACCGAGTGCACGGTGCGGACCCAGTCAGCACCGTTTGAAATCTGGGTGTAAACCTCCGGGGTAACCCGCGCCATAATCCGCATGTTGAGCACCGCGTAAGGTGAGTCGGTGAGCTGCAAACCAACCTGGCTGATTGCGCCGCCAACCGGCCCCATCGAGAACGGGATCACGTAGAGGGTGCGGCCGCGCATTGCGCCTGCGAACTTCTCGCGCAGGGTTGCTTTCATCTCTTGTGGATCGCGCCAGTTGTTCGTTGGACCGGCGTCAATCGCCTCGTTAGAGCAGATGAAGGTGCGGTCCTCAACGCGTGCAACATCATCAGGGGTTGAGCGCGCCAGGAAGCTGTTTGGGCGAATATCTTTGTTGAGTGGGATGAGGGATCCAGCAGCAACCATTTCAGCGGTTAGCTCCTGCCACTCCTCCTCGCTGCCGTCGCACCAGCGCACAGCGTCTGGCTGCAGTAGTTCAGCGAATTCTGTAACCCAGCTGAGCACGTCTTCACGCACCGCCGGAGCTTCAGCAGCCACCAGGGTGGCAATGTTTTCAATTGTGTTGCCCATTTATGCTTCCTCTAAATACTTTGGGCGAGCAGTGGTTGCTCGCTTTTTAAGGGAATACTTCCATTGTTTTACAGTTTTGCGGGGTTACTTAACCAAATCGCCTGCAAAGTTTTCAGGAATTTTAGCTATTATAAAAACATGAGCTTTTCTACAGCAGATAGCGCGGTTGGCGACGGATCCACCCGAAACACACCCGTTAAAAAATCAAAAAAGCCGAAACTTGACGCTTTGATTCTTGGACAGCGGCTGCGATACTTCAGGAAACAGGCTGGTTTAACCCTGACACAGCTTGGTCAGCAGGTGGGGTTGAGCACAAGCCAGCTCTCGCTGTTTGAAACCGGGAAACGTGAGCCGCGAGTTGCCACGCTGCAGGCGATCGCCCGCGCAACGGGTGTGGAACTTAACGATTTTTTTCAGACATCCGCTCCGACGAAGCGCAGCTCCCTGGAGATCCAGCTCGCGCAGGTGCAAAACAGCAGCGGCTATCGGCAGCTTAACCTGCCGCACCTGAAGTCGCTGCAGACCCTCAGCGATGAAGCTCTGGAGGTGATTATTGGGCTCAGCCGGGAGCTGCAGCGGCAGCAGAATCACCAGGCGGTAACACAGGAGGGTGCGAGACTCGCAAACACCGAGATCCGCCTGAAGATGCGGGAAAAAAACAACTATCTGCCGGAGATTGAGGCGGTTGCCGAGGACCTGATGTCGCAGGTTGGTCACCGCCAGGGCGCGCTCACTCACCGGGCGGTTGCGGTGCTCGCCGAGAAGCTCGGGTTCACACTCGTGTTCGCAAACGATCTGCCGTCAAACACCCGCAGCATAACCGATTTTGAAAACGGCAGGATCTATCTGCCGCCCGCCTCAATCCCCGGCGGCCACGGTCTGCGCTCAATCGCGCTGCAGGCGATGGCGCACCGCGTGCTCGAACACAGCAGACCGCTAGACTACGCGGAGTTCTTGCAGCAGCGACTGGAGATCAACTATTTCGCCTCCGCCTGTCTAATGCCGGAAAAACGCACCGCCGAGTTCTTGCAGGCCGCAAAAAAGGAACGCAACCTCGCGATTGAGGACCTCCGTGACGCCTTCGGTGTGACACACGAAACCGCCGCACACCGCTTCACGAACCTCGCAACCGAGCATCTGGATCTCGCTGTTCACTTCTACCGCACCGACACAGCCGGTGCGCTGTTGCGCGGCTACGAGAACGACAACCTGCCGTTCCCAACAGACGAGCACGACTCAATTGAGGGGCAGCTGCTGTGCAAGAAATGGCCGGGCAGGTCCGCGTTCCATCGTCGCAACCGCACAACCGAGTTCTACCAGTTCACCGACACCCCGAACGGCACCTACTGGTCAACCGTGCAAACCGGTGACACCGAAAAAGACGGCGCGTTCTCGATCAGCTGCGGTGTGCAGTTTGACGACGCTAAGTGGTTCCGCGGCAGGGACACAACCGTGCGCACCAAATCCACCTGCCCAGACCCGAACTGCTGCAAACTACCAAACAGCGAGCTCGCTTCACGCTGGGACGGCAAGTCGTGGGCGAGCGCCAGAATGCACAAGTATGTGCTCGCGCCGCTGCCAACCGGCACCTTCCCCGGTGTTGATGACGCCGAAATGTTCGAGTTTTTAAGCTCCCACGCGGACGGTTAACAAGCCTGAGCTCCCCTTGCTGGGCAGGGGCAGCGGATCCTGTGGGTTGCTGCCCCGGGTCAGCCTCGTGGCGAGCCCCGGGCTGCGGCGCTAAAGCAAGAGGGGCGGACGCTGACGCATCCACCCCTCGCTAAAGCAGCTTTAGACTACTCAGCCTTTGGCTTTGGCCGTGCAGCGTACTCCTCGAACACCGCGCGTGGCTCCTGGTTTGCCTCGATGCCGACAAAGTCGCGCTTCCAGAAGAAGTGGCTTACCCAGCCGCCGAAGACGCGAGACTTGCGCTCCCAGGTTGGGATTGCGAGGCCGTGATAGAAGCGGTGTGCGAGCCAGGCGATGTAACCGCGCAGCTGTACTTTGCCCGACTGGAAGACACCGTTGTTGATGCCAAGACCAGCGACGGCGCCAGCGTTCTTGTGGTTGTACTGCTGCAGACCCTCACCGCGGATTGAAGCAACAAGGTTCTTCGCGAGCAGCTTGCCCTGGCGAACCGCGTGCTGTGCGTTTGGTACGCAGAAGCCGCCCGGGCCAGGGGTTGCAGAGATGTCAGGGGTCTGTGAGGTGTCACCCGCGGTCCATGCGCCTGCAACAACCTCGCCGTCCTCGGTTGTTACCTGCAGGGTTGGGCTGCCGATAACGTGACCGCGTGGGCCGATTGGCAGGTCGGTGTCGCGCAGGAATGGACGCGGCATCACACCGGCTGTCCAGATAATCAGATCAGACTCGTAGGTCTCACCGGTTGACAGCTGAATCTTACCGTCGGTTGCGTCCTGCAGCTGGGTGTCGAGGTGAATGTTAACACCGCGGCGGGTCTGATCCTTCACAACCCACTCGGCGAGCTCCTGAGACACCTCCGGCATAATCCGCCCCATTGCCTCAACGAGGTGGAATTTGGTCTCTTCGAAGCTAAGCTCCGGGTAGTTGCGCAGGATTGAGGTCGCGAAGCTGCGCAGCTCAGAGATTGTCTCGATGCCCGCGAAACCGCCGCCAACAACGGTGACGGTGAGCAGTCTTGCGCGCTCCGGTGAGTCAACCGGCAGTGACGCGGCACGCTCAAAGTTACCGACCAGGCGGTCGCGCACAGCCGCTGCCTCCTCGATGGTCTTCATGCCGATTGCGTTGTCTGCAATACCCGGGATTGGGAAGGTGCGAGACACAGAACCGGTTGTGATGACGATTTCATCGTAAGCGAAGTCGCGCACGGATCCGTCAACCAGCTCGATCTGAGCGACACGGCTAGCGTGGTTAATGCCGGTCACCTTGCCGTGCAGTTCACGGGTGTGCTTGAGGTGACGACGGCGCTGCACAACAGCGTGACGCGGTTCAATGGATCCAGCGGCAACCTCTGGCAAGAACGGCAGGTACTGCATGTATGGCAGCGGATCCACAATGATCACCTCTGCCTCACCACGGCGCAGCTGCTTCTCAAGCTTCCAAGCGGTATAGAAGCCCGCGTAGCCACCACCAACGATCAGAATTTTCTTCGTCACGAAGCCATCTCCTTGAATAATTTGCTAAATCAGTGTTCATTCTGCGCATAAAACGCAGGTCTAAAGAACATCACAGAATAATCTTATCGCTCTTTTTAACTCATTGCCACACTCGCGAAATCGCTCTTCGCAAGCGCAATATCGCCAATCGGGTTAACGCCCGGCCCCGCGGCAAGCGCGTGCCCGATCAGAGCGTGTAAACACTTCACCCGGACGGGCATTCCGCCGGCGCTAATCCCGGCGATCTCGGGAACCTCGCCAACCGTTTCCCGGTCAGTGATGAACGCCTCGTGGGCGCGCTGGTAGTGAGCGCGCAACTCCTCATCGGATGCGAGCAGCTCGTTTAGCTCGTCCATAAACCCGGCCGCCTCCAACCGGGACGCCGCGGCAACCGCGTCCGGGTGGCAGAGGTAGTAGAAGGTTGGGAAGGGCTCGCCGCTCTCCAGTCTGGGCGCGGTCGCAACAACAACCGGGTCCCCGCTAGCGGTGCGGGCAGCAATCCCAACAACACCGCGCGCCTGCCTGCCAAGGTACTCACTAACCTTGGCGATGTCGGTTTCTGTTGGCGGGTCATAAGGAGGACGAGGCATATTATCTTTCGGATCTAATCTTGGTCTGTTAAATACTCGTGTTGGTCTGTTAGCTACTCGGTTTCGGTCGAGTCTGACCCCGCAGGGTCTGAAGCGGCTGGGTCGGACGCTGCCGGATCCGCCGCGGTGCCGGCGATCAGTACCGACGACAGCAGGCTCTCTGACCAACGATAATCTACCCTGGTGAGCTCCGGGGTGCTCTTCTGCTCAGCCTCGGGCGGCAGCATAATGTCGTTAATCACGCCGAGCTGCGACTCCCCCGGCATAACATAAAACAGCCGGTCACGCGCCTGCGCCCGCACATATGCCGGGTCTTCCCAGCGCTCCCGATCCGCCTGCGCCTTGGTCACAGCCTCCTGGGTTTTTGCAACCTGGGCACGCAGGTCGTTAATCTCGCGCCGCTGCTGCAGGAAGGTGCTGAGCGTCGGACTGATGGTGATAACACCGAGCACCAAAATCCCAACCAGCGCCAGCGTGTAACCGCCGAAACGGAGGCTGCTGATCCACTCCCGGACATCCGCCCAGGCACTGTTTTTAGTTTCGGTCATCAGCTCACCCCCGTTTCGGTCTCAGTTTTGCTCAGCGCGGTTAGCGCGGTGCGTCGCTACGCGCTGAAGCGTGGGAACGCGGCGCTGCCAGCGTACTCCGCTGCTTCGCCCAGCTCCTCCTCGATGCGCAGCAGCTGGTTGTACTTCGCCACTCGCTCGCTGCGTGCGGGCGCACCGGTTTTGATCTGACCGGTCTCGAAAGCAACAGCGAGGTCGGCGATTGTGACGTCCTCGGTCTCACCTGAGCGGTGTGACATGATGGTGCTGTAAGAGTTGCGCTGAGCCAGCTTAATCGCGTCAGCGGTCTCGGTCAGTGAACCGATCTGGTTAACCTTCACGAGCAGTGAGTTGCCTGCGCCGGCTGAGATACCCTCCGCGAGACGCTCCGGGTTGGTGACAAACAGGTCGTCACCGACGAGCTGTACACGGTGGCCGAGCTGCTCGGTGAGCTGTGTCCAGCCCTCCCAGTCGTTCTCGTCGAGCGGATCCTCAATCGACACAAGCGGGTATTTAGTGATCAGCTCTGCGTAGTAGTCGATCATTTCAGCGGCGGTGCGCTCTTTACCCTCGAAGTGGTAGACACCGTCCCTGTTGAATTCGCTGGAAGCGACGTCAAGCGCGAGCGCAATATCGCGACCCGGGGTGAATCCGGCACGCTCGATCGCGGTCTGTATCAGGTCCAGCGCCGCAGCGTTGTTTGGCAGGTCTGGCGCGAATCCACCCTCGTCGCCGAGAGCGGTTGCGAGTCCCTGCTCCTTCAAAAGCGCCTTCAGTGAGTGGTAAACCTCAACACCCCAGCGCAGCGACTCAGAGAAGGTTTCTGCGCCGATTGGCGCGATCATAAACTCCTGAATATCAACGCCGGTGTCTGCGTGAGCGCCGCCGTTAATAATGTTCATCAGCGGCACCGGCAGGGTGCAGGCGGTTGGGCCACCAATGTAGCGGAACAGCGGCAGATCCGCCGCCTGCGCTGCAGCGTTTGCAACCGCGAGGCTAACACCGAGGATCGCGTTAGCGCCAAGCTTCTCTTTGTTGGCGCTACCGTCTGCTGCGATCAGGGTCTGGTCGATAAGGCGCTGGTCGTCTGCCGGCAGCCCCTCAATGGCTGGGCCGAGCACGTCATAAACAGCGGTCACAGCCTGCTGCACACCCTTGCCGAGGTAACGGTCTTTATCACCGTCACGTAACTCATAGGCTTCGAACTCACCGGTTGATGCGCCCGAAGGCACAGCAGCACGCCCAGCTGACCCGTCTGACAGCGCAACCTCAACCTCAACGGTTGGGTTACCCCTTGAATCTAGAATTTCACGCGCGATTACCACGTCAATGAGTGCCACGGTGAGGTCCTCCTTAAATTAACTGTTCGGTTTACAATTCAAGTCTATATAAGTTTTTCGGCTCCGGGTGGATCCGCCAGCTGCGTATTTACCCAGCGAGCGGGCGAATCTCAAGGTCCGCTGCCCCCGCGGTTTCGGCGCGCACAGCGGCCGTGTGGGTTACCCCCTCAGCCGCCAGATTGCTTAACAGCGCCTTCATGTTCTTTTGGCGCCAAACAATCCGCACGGTTTTACCGGCGTCAAGCAGTTCCCGCTTCAGCGCCAGCAGCTGGAAAGCGGGCAGGTCTTTGTCGCTGATCAGCGCAACCACCTCGGCATCGGAGCTGCTCGGCAGCTCAACCAGCTCCATGATCCGCTCAAACCCGATTGAGAAACCAACCGCCGGCACATCCTCGCCAAGGAAACGACCGATCATGCCGTCGTAGCGACCACCGCCGCCAACGGAGCTGCCACTGCCCGGGTGCGCAATCTCGAAGATTGTGCCGGTGTAATAGCCCATGCCGCGCACGAGTGTCGGGTCGAAACAGAGTGTCACACCGGCTGGCAGCCCGGGGGTTACCGCCTGTGCCAGCTCGTCAAGGTGGGCCGCAGCCTCACTCGCAACACCCTCCGGCAGCACAGCCGCGATTGCCTCAGCGTTCAAAGGAGCACCGCCTGCGACGGTTGCACCAGCCTGCTCGAAGCGGGCAAGCACGCGACCGATCTCGTCAGCCGCCTCCGGGTTCTGTTCGGCAAGCTCAGCAACAACGCCCTCCGCACCGATTTTGTCGAGCTTGTCGACCGTGATCAGCGCCGCAGCGTGCTCCTCCTCACTAAACCCGCAGTGGTTGAGCAGTTCTGTGAGGATCCGTCGGTCATTTACGCGGATCGCACAGTCCTGCAAGCCGAGCGCGTCAAGCGCCTGGGAGGTTGCGGTGATCAGCTCAGCCTCAGCGAGCGCGGATCCCTCACCGATAATGTCAATGTCACTCTGCACGAACTGGCGGTAGCGGCCCCGCTGCGGCCGCTCGGCACGCCACACCGGCCCAATGTGGATGGCACGGAAAACACCCGGCAGCTGCGCCCGGTTAGTTGCGTAGTAGCGGGCAAGCGGCACAGTCAGATCGAAGCGCAGGCCGAGATCGGTGAGCGAGTCGGTTGACTCGGCTGCTGCTGCGTCGCTGAGATCCTGGCCGGTGAGACCGCGTTTCAGGATCGAGAACGACAGTTTTTCGTTGTCGCCGCCGAGCCCCGAGTGCAGTCGCCCAAAGTCTTCAACAGCCGGCGCCTCAATCTCGGTAAAGCCGTGGCTACGGTAAACCTCACGAATGATGTTGAGTGCACGCTCTCTGCGGGCTTTTTCGGCGGGGAGAAAATCGCGCATTCCGCGCGTTGCGTTTACCTTTTGAACCATACTCTCTATTTTGCCATGTTTGTTTTTGCGGCGCTGCTCTCTAACTGCCGCAGCTGTTGACGCAGTTCTCTGTCAGGATCCACACCCGCCGCCCTCGCAACCATCACCGTCTCTAGCAGCACCTCGCCGACGCCACCCTCGGTTTTGGCGACCAGGTCGACAACCCGTTTCGAGGTGTCGCTCGCGGGCAGCTGGGTGAGGAGTTTGGCGCTGCGCACCCGGTCAACCATTTTGCTCGCCCGAGCGAGCGTTGGCATCGCGGTTGGGATCCCCTCAAAAACACCGCGGCTGCCCGGTTTTTGCCCCGATGCGGCGGCTTTTAGGTTCTCCCACTCGGCCTCCAGCTCGGCGCTTGTCATATACCCACGGTCGCCGAACACGTGCGGGTGTCTGGCGCGGAGTTTCGTGTCGAGCCGCTCAGCGACTGCGGCAAAATCGTAGCCCTCGCCGTCACGCTCGGCGATGGCGCAGTGGAACAGCACCTGATAGAGCAGGTCCGCGAGCTCCTCAACCCGCTCAGCGGCGGGCCTGTCACTCTCCACCGTCTCAACAAACTCGGCGGTCTCCTCAACCAGGTAGGGCAGCAGCGACTCGTGTGTCTGTTCTGCGTGCCAGGCGCAGCCGCCGGGGTTAACCATCTGTCGCACTGTTGCCACTGCTGCTAGCTCTGTCATGATCTGCTTTTCGTTTTATGGATCTTAGGGGTGTCTTCGGCTTCGCGGTTTAGGCCGCTGCTGCTAAGATTTTCGCTGGCACCGCACACTGCCCTGCGCGATGCCAGCGAAGCTTTAACGCCTATACCCGAGTATCCTACGCTACCCGCGCAAGCTACCCGAGCAGCTCTGCCGCTCGCTGCCGTGCCGCGGACGGTGACTGTGCGTTACACGCCGCCTCCGCCGCACGCTGACAGTCCGCGAGCGAGGTTTCGTTCACGGCAGATCCAACCAGCGGCACCTGCTGCGGCGACATGGAGAGGCTGTTGACTCCCAAACCGACGAGCACTCTGGCGAGCAGCGGATCCGCCGCCGCCTCGCCGCAAACACCAACCGGTCTGCCGGCTGCTAGCCTGCCTATCTCGCGGATCATGCGCAGCACCGCTGGCTGCCACGGTGTGTTGAGGTGGGCGAGCTCGGTTGCTAGCCGGTCGGCCGCCATTGTGTACTGGGTGAGGTCGTTGGTACCGATACTGACGAAGTTAATGTGCTCAAACAGCTGGTCTGTGATGAGCGCCGCCGCCGGTGTTTCAACCATCACACCAACCTGTTGCAGGCCGTGTTCACGCGCGAGCGAGGCAAACTCTGCCGCTTCCTCAGTTGTTGAGATCATCGGCGCCATAACCCACGGCGTCACACCGGTTGCCGCCGCCGCGGCCGCAATCGCCCGCAGCTGCGTTGTCAGCACCTCGGGATAGTTGTCGGCTGTGCGGTAACCGCGCACCCCGAGCGCCGGGTTTGCTTCAGCGTCTGGCGTAACAAACGGCAGTGGTTTATCAGACCCAGCATCGAGTGTGCGGATCACGGCCTTGCTGCCTCTAAAATGCTCCAGCACCGCGCTGTAGACGGCGATCTGCTCGTCAAGGCTTGGCGCGGTTTGGCGGCCGAGGAAACAGAACTCGGTGCGGAACAGTCCGGTGCCTCGCGCTCCCCGTTCAACGCCGAGCGCCGCGTCCGCGGCCTTCCCAACGTTCGCGAGAATGTCCACGCTGTAACCGCAGCTGGTTGCTGCCGGGGCGGTGAACGGCGGCAGATCCGCCAGGTTTTGTGCGCTCCGGCGAGCAGTTTTTTGTTCCGCCTCGCTCGGCCCAATCAGCACCTCGGCGCTGTCACCGTCAACCAGCACGGTATCGCCGGTTGCGATCCGCTGGTATGCGGACGGGTCAACAACCGCCGCAATCCCGAGCGCCCGGGCAATAATTGCGGTGTGGGAGGTTGGTCCGCCCTCACCGAGCACCATGCCTATGCAGGTTTGTGGATCAAGCACCGCCGTGTCGGCAGGGGCAAGGTCCCTGGCAACCAGGATAAACGGCTCCCCCGGTTCTGGGATGCCCGGCGCCGGCTGCCCGGTTAGCTCTGCAACAATCCGGTTGCGCACGTCCCGTACATCGGTCGCTCGCTCGGCCAGCTGTCCGCCTGCCTCAGCGTAGTTGGCCGCGAGGTCAGTGAGAACTTCCCAGACGGCGCGTTCCGCGGTGAGACCGACAGCGAGTTTGGGCGCTGCCTCCTCCGGGATTAGCGGATCGGCCGCGAGTTTCGCGGTTGCTGCGACAATCGCGGCCGCTTCTGGATCGTTTACCTGCCTTGTTTCAAGCTGTGTGACAACGGCGCTAATCGCCTCCCGCAGACGGTCTGTTTCTGTGGCCGGGTCTGGTCGGGTTGCGGCTGGTTCTGCCGGTGGCTCAGTAACCGACTCAGCCATGCGCTGTGCCGTTGCGGTCACCCTGCCGGAGCTGACGCCGATTGCGCGAGCGGTTTTAGTCGAACGCGAGGGCTCGCTAGCGTCGCGGTCTGCACCGGTTTGCTCGACGGCTGGACCAGCACCGGCTGTTGAATCAGCGGCGGCGGCTGAATCAGCGACTTGACCTGCACCGGCTGTGGCGGTGTCTGCTTCGCCGAAGCCGCTCGCGATCAGCTCGACCAGCTGGGCAACAGCCTCGGCTGCTCGCTGCTGCTGCACGGTGGTATCTGCCTGCCGGGAATCGTCTGCCTGTGCTGCGTCAGCTAACTGGGCTGTGGTGGTTGCGGCAACCGTCACACTGTCATCGGCTCGTGTGCCGAGCGCGGCAACCGCGAGCGGGCTAAGCAGGTTAGCGATCCGCTCGTCACCGGTCTTTTTGTGTTTCGCAGCGACCGTGAACGCGAAGCCTGTGGCTGTGTTCAGCTCGCCTGCGAGTTCCGCAAGCTGCGCAGCCGGTCTGGCGTGCAGGCCAGCCGGGTTAATCAGCGTAACCGTGGAGCTTGCCAGTTCAATCTTCTCGGCAGACTGCGCGGCTTTCGGCGCGTGCAGCTCGGCGGTCAGGTCGATGTGCACCTCACGGGTCCGGTCAGCGCCGGCACTCTCCGGCAGCTGCCCGAGCTGCTCCTGTTTGCCGAGCAGCGCACCGCGGGCTTCCACGGCAACCTCGTCGACGCTGCCGCCGGTTGCGGCGCGCACAACGGCGGCGAGCAGTCCCTCAACGAACGGCGCGGCGACGATTTCGACGCGCGCGTCCGGGTCGGGCAGAAACTCAAGCGCCATCTCTGCGGAGAGGATCGCGGACCCCAGGTCAACGAGCACAACTGTGCCGTCCCCGTTTTCCACCTCGGCGATTGCCTCTGACACCGCAACCGCGTCCGTTCCAAAACCACCGTCCGCTGTTCCCGCGGCAACCGCGAGCGGCGGCTGCTCTCCCGAGATCATCTGCAAAGCAAGATCTCGTGCAGCCTCCGCAAGCGGTTTACTGTGTGAAACAGCAACAATTCCGACGGTCATCGCTAGGCTACCGCCGCCGCGAGTGTCTCAAACAGAATCGCGGTTGAGGCGCTGCCCGGATCAATGTGTCCGGCGCTGCGCTCTCCCAGGTAGCTGGCTCGTCCCTTCTTCGCCACAAGCGGTTTGGTTGCGTCCTTCGCGGTGGCCGAGGCAACAGCGGTCTGCTGCAGAGCGGTTTTAAGATCCGCACCCCCGTCAAGCTGTGTTTTCAACTCTGCGAGCGCTGGCACCAGCACATCAACCATGGTTTTATCGCCGGGTTCTGCCTTGCCTCGCGCCTGCACACCGTTCACGCCCGCCTCCAAAGCAGCGAGCAGCGCGGCACCGTCAAGCTCTGTCACATCGCCCGCGGTTGTGCCGAAACGCAAGAACAGTGTGCCAAACAGCGGCCCGCTCGCACCACCGACGGTGCTAACGAGTGTCATGCCGACCGTTTTACCGAAAGCACTCACGGTTGCTGGTGGATCCGCCAGCAGCTTCTCGGCGGCGGCGGTTGTGCCGCGTGCCATGTTACTGCCGTGATCCGCATCGCCAATCTCAGCGTCAAGCGCGGTCAAATACTCGCGATTCTCGTTGATCACGTCACGGAACTTAACAGCCCAGTCGTTCAGCTGTGCAAGGGTTAGTTTGCTCATTAGTTACCCCACTTCAGGGCTGGGGTGTTAACGGCCGCGTCCCACAGGGCGATCTTCTCTTCGTCAGCCTTCATCACGGTGAGTGAGCAGCCTGCCATGTCAAGCGCGGTGATGTAGTTGCCGACGAGGTTGCGGACAACCCGGATGCCCTTCTCGGCGAGCAGTTTCGCAACCTCACCGTAAACCAGGTAGAGCTCAATCTGCGGGGTTGCGCCCATACCGTTAAGCATCACAATGGTCTCTGACCCGGCAAAATCGTAGTCTGAGGTGACCGCGTTAACAATGTGCTCGGCAATCTCGGCGGCGGTTTTCAGTTTCGCGCGCTCGCGGCCTGGTTCGCCGTGGATCCCGACACCCAGCTCGATCTCATCCTCTGGCAGGTCGAAGGTTGGGTGACCAACAGCCGGCACAGTACAGCTGGTGAGGGCAACACCGTAGGAGCGAGCGTTGTCGATAACGCTCTGCGCAATCTCGGTGACCTGCGCGAGATCCTTACCGGCGGCGGCTGCAGCGCCCGCGATCTTTTCAACGAACACGGTTGCACCAACACCGCGACGGCCAGCGGTGTATAGGGAATCCTGCACCGCAACGTCGTCGTTAACAATAACCGTTGCAACCTCAACACCGGTTTCGGCGTTTGCGAGCTCAGCGGCCATTTCAAAGTTCATCACATCGCCGGTGTAGTTCTTGACGATCTGCAGCACACCAGCGCCGCCGTCAACGCCGGTGATCGCGGCAGCAACCTGGTCAGGGGTTGGTGAGGTGAAAACCTGGCCAGCTACAGCGGCATCGAGCATTCCCACACCAACGTAGCCTCCGTGGAGGGGCTCGTGCCCGGATCCACCACCGGAAATCAATGCAACCTTGCCCGCCTCAGGAGCAGCAGCGCGGAACACGATCTGGTGATCGAAATCCACCCGCAGCTCCGGGTGTGCGGCCGCAACACCGTGTAGGGCGTCAACAACAACACTGTCTGGATCATTGATTAGTTTTTTCAAGGCGATCTCCTTAACTGATGCCGATGGAAGCGCGTGTATTAGCGCACTTCAATTCTCTCGCACTGCACTGGAAAACATCTTAGAAATCGGCGTGTTTTTAAGCACCCAAAAACACCCCTAAAGAGGCATAAAAACGACTAATGACCGGAGATAAAAGCGATACCTACGGTATGCAGCTAGCACTAACATAAGCCGGATATGATGGAGAGTTACCGCGCCTGAAGCAGGGCTCTAAAGCAGGATCCCGTAACAGGCGCATCAGCAAACCCGAACAGGAGCGACCGTGTCAAACATCGAAAAGCGGCAGCCAGCCGTCATCAAACGGGCAGGTAATCGCGGCGGCCAGAGCACCAAAACAACCCAGCACCTCACGGTTTTCGGTGAGAGCGAGAGCGGCAAGTCGTCGCTGCTGCGCGCCTTCTACGCCCACTCAAAAGCGGCAGCTCAGGGCGGTAACGGGTTTCTGCACTACAGTTTCGAGGTTGCGGATCCGGCCGTCGCCGCGCTTTTGGAGCGCACCCAGCAGCACTCCCCAGCGGGCGCGGCAAGGTATGAGGCACCGCCAGCCAGCGCGCAGCGGGTAGCCCCCGCTCCGCCGGAAACACAGGCGCCACAGCCAACAGCGGCTCAGCAACCAGCCACCGCGCAACAGCCGGCCCCCGCGCCACTGCAGAGCGCAACCCAGCCAACCGAGTACGGCTTCACCTACCGCTTCCTCACCCAGCTGCAGGCAGACACGAAACCGTCAGCTGTTGCGCTGAACCTGGTGTGGCACGACTACCCCGGCAGCTGGTTTAGCGCCGTCGGCACCCACGCCCAGCAGCAGCTGCACAGCTTCCAGGGCCTGCTCAGCTCCGATGTTGCGCTGCTGCTGGTTGACGGCGCTAAACTGCGCGATAATGCGGGGCAGGAGGACCGCTATCTGAAACCGCTCTTCCAGAACCTCACCGAGTCGCTCACCCGGCTGCAGTCGGAGCTGTTCCCGCGCGGTAAAAAAACCAACAGCTTCCCGCGCACCTGGGTTATCGCGCTCACCAAAGCAGACCTGCTGCCGGGAACCGACGTGTTTGACTTCACCAACACGGTAAAACAGCACGCGGCCGCCGAGCTGGAGGGTCTGCAGCAAACGATTGCGGGCTTTGTTAACGCCCCCGAGGCAACCTCAATCGGTGAGCACTTCCTGATCTTCAGCGCCGCACCAGGCTCGACCGCACCGGGCTCGGCAGGGGCTGGCGGATCCACCCCGGGCAGCGCGCCCGCGGGAGCACCGGGCAACACCATCAGCGGTGTTGAGCTGCTGCTGCCGCTTGCTTGCCTTGTGCCGCTGCAAAACCAGGTAAAGTGGGCGAAACGCAGCGCCAACTTCAAGAAAACGCTGGAGCTTGCGGCCAAAAACAGCGGCACGATTCTGCAGGTGCTCGGGCCGATCGTCTCGAAGCTGCCGGTGCCGCCGCTGCTAACCCCGATTAAGAAGCTGCTGGGCAGTATTGTGCTGAAGAAAATCGGTGACGCAATCGCCGATAAACCGCTGAAGTCGCTGCAGGACTCCCGTGCCCAGTCGCTCGCCCACCACGACTATCTGCGCGCGGCCGTTAGCGAGTTCCAGATTAGGCTGCAGCAGGCGACCGTCGAGTGCCGCTACCTAAACCTTGGCGGCGGGGGCGGATACGCCAGCAAGCAGCTCGCTAAAAAGCGACTCAAACAACCGGTCAAGCCAGGCAAGCAGGTCTCCGTCGGCGGCCTTATCAGCGCCCCGATAAAGGCGATCAAGCGGACTCGTGGCTAGCCCCGGTGTGCCGGTTAGCGCCGGCGGCATCGGCACCAGAATCAGCCCGTTTTCGCTGTAGCTCGATCCCGGATAGAGGCGGTTTAACCGCACCTGTTTCGAGTCGGGCAGTTTCACCGCGTCGATTCGCAGCTGGTCGTTGAGCACGCTGATGCGGCTGATACCGAGCTTGGCTGCCTTCCGTCTAAGCCTTGCGAGCGCCGCCAACTGCTCCACCTCTTTTGGCGGATTGCCGTAGCGATCGGTGAGTTCTTCGAGCACGAGGGTGACGTGATCCGCCTGGGCACCGGGGTGTGAGGCGGCACCGAACTTCTGGTATGCCTCAAGCCGCAGACGCTCACTGTCGATGTAGCTGTCGGGGATTTTGATAACAACCGGCAGTTCGACGGTGAGATCCTGTGAGCTGTGCACCTGCTCGCCCTTAAAGGTGTCAACGGCCTCGCCAATCAGCCGCAGATACATGTCAAATCCGACACCGGCGATGTGCCCCGACTGTTCGCCGCCTAGCAGGTTGCCGGCGCCGCGAATCTCCAGATCCCGCAACGCCACCTGCATTCCGCTGCCGAGCTCGTTGTGGGTTGCGATGGTCTCGAGCCGCTCGTGCGCGGTCTCGGTGAGCACCCGGCTCGGATCGTAAAGGAAGTAGGCGTAGGCGCGCTCGCGGCCGCGACCCACCCGGCCGCGCAGCTGGTGCAGCTGGCTGAGCCCGTATTTGTCGGCGTTGTCGATAATAATCGTGTTCGCGTTTGCAATATCAAGCCCGGTCTCAACAATGGTTGTGCAGACCAGCACATCGTATTTCTTCTCCCAGAAATCAACGACGACGCGCTCCAGCTCCGACTCGCTGAGCTTGCCGTGAGCGACAGCAACGCGCGCCTCCGGCACCGCCTCAGCGAGCTCACGCGCAACCCGCCCGATTGAGGCAACCCGATTGTGCACATAAAAAATCTGTCCCTCACGCAGCATCTCGCGGCGGATCGCGGCGGCTGTCTGCCCCAGATTGCGCGGCCCCACAAAGGTTAGGATCGGATGCCGCTCCTCGGGTGCGGTTGCGAGGGTTGACATTTCACGGATCCCGGTCACCGCCATCTCGAGGGTTCTCGGGATCGGGGTTGCGCTCATCGCCAGCACGTCAACGTTGGTTTTCAACTGTTTCAGGGCGTCCTTGTGTTCAACGCCGAAACGCTGCTCCTCGTCGATAATAATCAGGCCGAGATCGCGGTATTTAACGTTCTTTGCGAGCAGGCGGTGGGTACCGATAACAACATCAACGGTGCCGTCTGCGAGTCCCGCAATAACCTCTCTCGCCTCTTTATCGCTCTGGAAACGGCTGAGCGCTTTTAAGCGCACCGGGAATCCGGCGAAGCGGTTTTGGAACGTCTCAAAGTGCTGTTTCACCAGCAGCGTGGTCGGCACCAGAATCGCAACCTGTTTGTTGTCCTGCACCGCCTTAAACGCCGCGCGCACAGCAATCTCGGTTTTACCAAACCCGACATCACCCGAAACCAGGCGATCCATCGGCATCTGCCGCTCCATATCGCGCTTCACCTCGGCGATCGCGGTCAGCTGATCGACTGTTTCAACGTACGGGAAGGCGGCCTCCAGCTCGTGCTGCCAGGGGGTGTCGGGCGCGAAGGCGTGACCTTTTGCTGCGGCCCTCGCCGAGTAGAGTTTCACCAGCTGCACAGCAATATCGCGGACCGCCTTGCGTGCTTTCTTTTTTGTGTTCGCCCAGTCGCTGCCGCCGAGCTTCGAGAGCGCGGGCGCCTCACCGCCAACATAGCGTGACAGCTGCCCGAGCTGGTCGATCGGAATATAGAGCTTATCCGCCGGCATCCCCCGCTTGCTCGCCGCATACTCGAGCACCAGGTACTCGCGCTCCGACTTTTGTCTGCTGCCCCGGCCACCAACGGTCACCTGTTTCTTCGTCAGCGAGACAAAGCGACCAATACCGTGGTGGTCGTGCACAACATAGTCGCCGGGTTGCAGCTGCAGCGGGTCAACCACGTTTTTGCGGCGGCGGATCCCGGCCCGCTGTTTCGGGGCGGTTTCGCTGATGTGCCGACCAAAAAAGTCTGCTTCGCTGAGCAGCAGCAGCTGTTCGGTTTCAAAACCGTTGAGGCTGTTAGCCTGCGCAACCTGCGCAACACCGGACTGTTTCAGGTTGTCGTCGGCAGCGGTTGCCGGCACCTGCTGTTCAAGCAGCAGCTCCAGCGCACGCTCTGCCGCGCCGCTCGCACCGGCAGCAACAATAACCTGTTTACCGTTTGTGAGCGCGTCCCGAATCTGCCCGGTTTGAAACTCAACCGCGTCAACCCCCGGCGGAACAGCAGGGATCGCGGCCGCAGAAACCGTTACCGCCAAACTGTCAGCAGACTCGGCCTCGTCCGCCTTCTCCTCAATCGCGAACGGTGAAATCGTGTGCCACACACCCGACTGAGCGAGCGCCTGTTTCACCGCCGGGAGGGTTAGCATCCCCGATTTTTCCCCCGTGTTAATCACAGTCTGCTGCTCAATCTGCTCAGCGCTGCCGGCCGCAGCATCCCAGGCTGCGCGCAAAAACTCGGCGTTTGTTTCCGCCAGCTGCACCGCACGCGCCAGCACCCGCTCCGGTGCAATCACGGCGACGGTGCTGTGAGGCGGCAGCAGCTCAGTGAGCGCGGCCATGTCGGTGACCAGCAGCGGCAGCAGGCTTTCCATGCCCTCGCAAACAATCCCGGCGCTGATTTTTTCGAGCAGTTCTGTGTGCGGATCCCCCGCCGCCAAAAGCTGCTCAGCTCGCTCCCTAACCTCCTCGGTTAGCAGCAGCTCACGTGCAGGCCAGAGCTCGGTCGCCGTTAGCTGGGTTTCTGTGCTGCGCTGATCCGCCACCGCGAAATTGCGGATCTCGTCAATCTCGTCGCCGAAGAAATCGATCCTGACCGCCATATCTGCCGCTGGCGAGAAAACGTCGAGGATACCGCCGCGTAAGGCAAACTCGCCGCGCTTGGCGACCAGGTCAACGTGTGTGTAGCCGAGAGCGGTGAGTCTTGCGGCGATGTCGGCGGGCGGAGTGTCGGTGTCTCCGACGCTCAGGTTTAGCGGTGAGGCGGCGGCCGCAAACGGTGAGATGCTCTGCAGCACAGCGCGCACGCTCGCGACTAGAATCAGTGGTTTTGCGCTCTTGTCCTGCTGTCTAAGCCGGTTAAAAACAACCGCGCGAGCGCCGACGGTTGCCGCCGCCGGGCTCAGTTTTTCGTGCGGCAGTGTCTCCCAGGCGGGCAGTTCAAGAATGTCGGCGTCCGGCTCAATCGAGCTGAGCGCAACCCGGTACTGTTCCGCCTCTCGGCTGGTTGCCGCGATTATCAGCAGCGCACCGCCGGGGTGTTTCTGTCGGCGCTGCCGATAGAGGCCAGCGAGCAGCGCGGGGCGCAAGCCCTCGGGCGCAATAAAGTTGGTGTTCTCTGCGGAGTACGCGAGCGCGTCGGCAAAGTCTGGCTGCTGGGCGAGAATCTCGGGTAGCTGCTGCAGTCCCATCTACTTCACTCTCCCGTGGAACCGCTGCTGGGCGGCGGTCAGCCCCTCCTCAATCACGGCAACCGCTGCGTCGGCGGCGTCGCTGACCAGCAGCGGCAGCGCAGCCTGTTCAGTCTTGTTGAATGGTGTGAGCACGAAAGCGGCCGGATCCCCGCTCCCGGGCGGCCTGCCAATTCCGATGCGCACGCGGGTAAAGTCCGGTGTTTTCAGTGAGGCGGCGATGCTGCGCAGGCCGTTGTGGCCGCCGTGTCCCCCGCCGTTTTTTAGTTTCACGGAGTCGAACGGAATATCCAGTTCGTCGTGCAAAACAATCAGCCTGTCAACCTCCAGTCCGTAAAAACTGAGGATTTGGCTGACCGGTCCGCCGCTCAGGTTCATAAAGGAGTTGGGTTTCACCAGGATCAGTTTCGGGCCGCCCGGTCTGAGCCACCCCTCAGCAACCCGGTTGTTGGTTTTGTGCACCTGGAATCGTGACCCGATCTGTGAAGCCAGTTCATCAACCGCGAGCTGCCCAATATTGTGCCTGGTTGCCTCGTACTTCGCTCCGGGGTTTCCAAGCCCCACAACCACCCAGGTTTCAGACACGATACTCCTTAGACTGTTTTGTTTGTTTACTGCCCGTCGCCACTAAAAACCCGCTGTGCCGGTTTAGCTCAGTGTAAACCAACACAGCGGGTAAATAATACTACACGGATCGCCGCGGGTTAAGCGGCTGATCCAGCGTCGGCTTTACTCTGCCTCTGCTGCTGCGGCCTCTTCAGCTGCCTCGAAGTCGTCATCGTCAGCCTTCTGAGCGATCACAACGTTAACGAGCAGCTCGTCTGCGCCGGTTACCAGCTCAACGCCGTTTGGCAGCTCCAGGTCACCAGCGGTGATCTGGCTGCCGTCGGTTTTGCCGTCAACGTTCACCACGAAGTGCTCTGGGATGTCGGTTGCTGGAGCGCTAACGAGAACTGTTGCAAGCTCGTGCAGCACGGTGGTGCCTGGGAATGGGTCACCCTCAATGGCAACAGGAACCTCAACCTCAACGGTCTCGCCGCGGCGAACGATCAGCAGGTCAACGTGCTCGATGGTCTGGCGTACAGCGTTCTTCTGCACATCCTTCACCAGTACAAGCTCCTTTGAGCCGTCGATCTCGAGTGACACGAGAGCGTTTGGGTGACGAACGATCAGGCTGAGCGGGTGGGTCTCTACGCTGTAGTGGCGTGGAGCCTCACCGTGGCCGTAAACAACAACCGGGGTTTTGCCGGCTACGCGCAGTTTGCGAGCGGTTCCCTTACCGAAGGTCTCGCGTGGTTCAGCAGCAAGGTTAAATGCGTTGCTCATTATTCTCCTTATCGGGCTTGGCGCCCTAATTTTCTCTAGTCCGTGGTGACTCTGGCTGTAATCTGACTAGCACGCATACCACAGGTATTGGGGCGCCCGCGTCGATAACGGAGTGCACACAGGGGTGCCTCCCTCGCCGAAGTACCTGAACAGTTTAGCACAGCGGCCGCCGGTGGCGCAGTGGAGGGATCCGCACGCCGCCCAGCTGCAGCAGCTACCGGCGATCCACCGCTGGCGCTGCCCGCCTAGCTGAGCTGGGTTTCGGTGCGGCTTCCCGACCAGTCGGTGTGGAATACGCCGGGGCGATCCACTCGACCGTAGGTGTGAGCGCCAAAGAAATCGCGCTGCCCCTGAATCAGCGCCGCAGGCAGTCGCTCAGCGCGCAGCCCGTCATAGTAGGCAAGCGCCGCGCCGAACGCCGGAGCCGGCACCGCGTTGTTTACAGCGGCGGTGACAACCCGTCGCCACGCCGCCTCAGCACCCCGCAGCGCCTCAGCGAAGAACGGGGTTGCGGCGAGCAGCTGCAGCTCCGGCTCGTTACGGAAGGCGTCGGTTATGCGATCCAGGAAGGCTGCGCGAATAATGCAGCCGGCCCGCCAGATTGACGCAACAGCGCCCTGGTCGATCTGCCAGCCGTGCGCTGCGGCAGCGTCCCGAATCACGTCGAAGCCCTGCGAGTAGGCGATGATTTTGGAGGCGTAAAGCGCCTGGCGCACATCCTCAATAAAGCTCTGTTTTGCCGCCGGATCCGCTATCGCCGTGGCGCTAACCCCGCCGCGCAGGGGCTCGGCCGCGATCCGCTGCGCAGGCTGTGATGACAGTCCGCGCGCAAAAACCGCCTCCGCGATCGCGCTCACCGGGGTGCCGAGTGACAGCGCCGCCTGCACCGTCCAGGTGCCGGTGCCCTTCTGCCCCGCCTGGTCGACGATGATGTCGACGAGGGGTTTGCCGGTTGCCGGATCCACCTGGGCAAGCACCTCGGCGGTGATCTCAACCAGGTAGCTCTCCAGCTCGGTGCTGTTCCACTGCTTAAACACCTCGCTGATCTCGGCGGGGGTTAGTCCCGCAACCGAGCGCAGCAACTGGTAGGCTTCGGCGATCAGCTGCATATCGGCGTATTCGATGCCGTTGTGGATCATCTTCACAAAGTGCCCGGAACCGTCCGCGCCAATGTGGGTGACGCACGGGGTGCCGTCGGCTGCGCGAGCCGCAATCGACTCAAAAATCGGTCCAACGGTGCGGTATGACTCGGCTGGCCCGCCAGGCATAATGCTCGGGCCGTTCAGCGCACCCTCCTCGCCGCCGGAGATGCCAGCGCCAACGAAGTGGATCCCGCGCGCAGCAACCGCTTTTTCGCGGCGGATCGTGTCGGTGTAGAGCGCGTTTCCGCCGTCAATAATGATGTCGCCGCTCTCAAACACCTCGCACAGCGAGTCAATCACCGCGTCGGTTGCGGATCCGGCCTGCACCATAATAATCGCGGTGCGGGGTTTAGCGAGGGTTGCCGCGAACTCGGCGATTGTCTCGGTGCCAATCAGCTGCGCCTCGGGATGGGCTGCCAGCAGCTGCTCGGTTCTGTCGTGGGAGCGGTTGTAGACCGCAACCCGGTTGCCCTCGCGGCTGGCGAGGTTGCGCGCCAGGTTTGCGCCCATCACGGCGAGGCCAACAACCCCGACGTTTGCGGTTGCGGGAGTGTTTGCTGCGTCAGTCATCTGGTTTACGCGGCCCCGTCGAACATGCTGGTTACTGAGCCGTCCTCGAACACCTCTTTAATCGCCTTCGCCAAAAGCGGCGCGATTGACAGGACTGTCAGCTTGTCAAAGCGCTTCTCGGGGGAAACCGGCAGGGTGTCGGTAACAACCACCTGGTCGATGTGATCCGCGTTCAAAACCTCCGGTGCCTTACCCGAGAAAACCGGGTGGGTTGCCGCGATGGTGACACCCTTGGCGCCGTTTTTAACGAGCGCCTCAGCGGCTTTCGCGATTGTGCCGCCGGTGTCGATCATGTCGTCAACCATCAGACACCAGCGGTCTTTCACGTCACCGACGATGTCGTGCACGCTCACCTGGTTTGCAACCTTTGGATCGCGGCGCTTGTGAATAATCGCGAGCGGCGCACCCAGCTGGTCACTCCAGACGTCGGCAACGCGCACGCGGCCCATGTCGGGTGACACAATGGTGAGGTCGTCGCGGCCAGCGAACTGCTCACGGAAGTGCTCCAGCAGCACCGGCATCGCAAACAGGTGGTCAACCGGGCCGTCGAAGAAACCCTGAATCTGTGAGGCGTGCAGGTCAACGGACATAATCCGGTCGGCTCCGGCCGCCTTAAACAGGTCAGCAACCAGGCGGGCAGAGATCGGCTCACGGCCGCGCCCCTTCTTATCCTGCCTGGCATACGGGTAGAACGGCGCAACCACGGTGATGCGCTTGGCGGAGGCACGCTTCAGGGAGTCAACCATAATCAGCTGCTCCATCAGGTGCTCGTTAATGTTGCCGACGTGTGACTGCAGAACAAAAGCGTCGGTTCCTCGCACACTCTCGTTGAATCGCGCGTAGATTTCACCGCTCGCGAAGGTTCTCGCATCGGTTGATAAAACCTCAGCGCCCAGCTCCTTGGCAACATCCTCTGCCAGTTGCGGATACGCCCGCCCAGAGATCAGCACCAGCTTTTTTTGCCCAGCTTTTTCGATTGCACCCATTTTAGTTTTTCTCTCCGTTTGCGGCAGACGCTGCATCTGCCGAGGTTGTTCCCGGTCGGTTCTGTTGCACCCAGTTCGGGGTGTTGCGTTGCGGCGCAACACTCAACGCTAGAGCGCCCGCCGGAACATCTTTGCGCACAACCGCACCCGCTGCGGTGTAGGCACCGGCACCGATCTCAACCGGTGCCACAAGCACACTCTTGGAACCAACCCGCACCTCGTCACCGATCACGGTGCGGTGTTTCTTAACGCCGTCATAGTTGGCAACGATTGTTCCCGCACCCAGATTGCTGCCGGATCCGACCTGTGCGTCACCAACATAGCTGAGGTGCGGCACCTTGCTGCCGGCACCGAGCTGTGTGTTTTTCAGTTCAACAAAAGCGCCAACCTTCGAGTTCTCGCCAAGCTCCGAGCCCGGACGCAGGTAGGCGAACGGCCCAACCGTCGCGCCTGCGGCAATAACCGCGCCGTTAACCTCGGAGCGCAGAACTGTTGCTCCTTCACCAACCGCGGTGTTTGCGATCGTGGTTGCTGGCCCAACAATCGCGCCCGCCGCAACCGTGCTGTTACCGAGCACAAAACTGCCGGGCAGCACGGTGCTGTCTGGTGCGAGAGTTGCGGTGACATCGATGTATGTTGTGGCCGGATCCACAATCGCAACACCCTCTCGCTGCAGCCGCCTGCAAACCCTGGCATTTAGCTCGCGGCCCGCATCAGCCAGCTGCGCCCTGTCGTTAACGCCCGCAATAACCCACGGGTCGGTTGTGAGTGTCGCACCGACGATGCCGCCGCCCGCGAGAATCACCGCCGCAGCGTCGGTTAGGTATTTTTCACCCTGTGCGTTGTTGGTGTCGATCTGCGCGAGCGCTTCAGTTACCGCGCTGCGTTTAAAGACGTAGATGCCGCCGTTGATCTCGGTGACTCGCCGCTGCTCGTCAGTCGCGTCTTTCTCCTCAACAATGCCGGTGACAGCGCCGTCCGCGCCGCGCAAAATCCTGCCGAGACCGGTTGGATCCGCAAAAATCGCCGAGAGAATGGTCATGTCTCGCGCGTTGTCGCTGTGGTCGGTAAGCAGCTGGCCGAGGGTGACCGAGTCGATCAGCGGCACATCACCCGAGAGCACGACAACGGATCCGTCAAAATCTGCGGGGATGGCGGCGAGCGCCTGCTCAACCGCGCGGCCGGTTCCGGGGATCTCATCCTGATCCGCTAACAGTGTCTGCGGCGCAAACTCGGTGATTGCCGCCGCAACCCGCTCACGCTCGTGGCGCACAACCGCGACAACGTGTGCCGGATCCAGCTCGTAGGCTGTTGCGAGAACGTGTTCGATCAGCGACCTGCCGCCGATGCGGTGCAGCACCTTGGGAAGTGCTGACTTCATGCGGGTTCCCTGGCCCGCGGCGAGTATAACTACGGCGACTTTCGAGTTTGAGCGCATAAAACCTGCCTTAGTGCGAACCGATATATCTGATGCTTCAGCAGCTCCGCCCCTAGGATTCGAACCTAGACTTTACAGCTCCAAAGGCTGCCGTGCTGCCGTTACACTAAGGCGGAATATGCATACGAAAGTAGGCACGATATCTATTTTGCCAGAAAATCAACATCAGCATTAACTCCGCTAACATTTTTCTAAAAATCGCTGGCAGAATTGAGAGTATGAGCAAACACGACGAAACAGAGCGGATCTTAGAGCAGTGGGCCGAGCAGCGCCCCGACCTGGATCTTGATCCGCTGGCGATCTTTTCTCGTGTTGGCAGGATCACAAAACAGCTCAACCGCGCAAGACAGCAGGCGTTTGAGAGCAGCGGGCTAGAGCTGTGGGAGTTTGATGTGCTCGCGGTTTTGCGCCGGCTTGGATCCCCCTACCGCGCCAGCACCAGCTTCCTGGTGCGAGAAACCAAGGTGTCTAGCGGGACGATGACGAACCGGATCGACCGGATGTGCGGGCGTGGGCTGGTGCAGCGGGTTACCGATCCGAACGATGGCCGCGGGGTTTTGGTTGTGATGACCGCGGACGGGCTCAACCGCGTGGATACCGCGCTCACCCACCTGAGCACCGCCGAGACGCTGCTTTTGAAGGGGGTTACCGCCTCAGAGCGGGCACGCCTAATCACCCTGCTGCGGAAGCTCGCCGTCAGCGTTGAGGTGCACGGCGATGAGGCGGTTGCGGTAAACAACGCCGAGTAGAGCCGGGCTAGAGCTCAACCTCGCAGAAGTCTGCCGCGAAGCCGCCCTGTTCCTCGTCAAGCGCCGAGGCGGTTGCAACAACCAGCAGCGGCTGCTCGGGGTTGATGCCGGAGTCCTGCGGCGGAAGCACACCGAAGGCGTGCCACTTCTCGTCGGTGATATCCACCGCGAGCGCTGTGCCGTTAACGGTCACCTCAACCACGCTGTCGGCGGTTACCTCACCCCAGACGGTGACCGCGATAGCGCCATTGTGGGCGGTGTTGTTTTCGCCGCCGCTGATGCTGATGCTCGGGGCGGGATCCGCACCAGCACCGCCAGCCGCAGCGCCACCAGCGCCGCCAGCCGCACCAGCACCGTCGGCCGCGCGCCGCGCATCCGCCAGGTCGATAATGTCGGCGTCCTGCTCGGGCGCGAACTGCGGGGTTGGCCGTTCCGAGGCCGCGTCCAGCGCGCCCGCGTAGCTGAGCAGTTTCGCATCCTGGTAGGCGGCGCCCGCAAAGGTTACGCCAACCGGCACACCGGTGTCTGCCATCTGCCCCATTGTGACGGTGACGCTCGGGATCCCGAGGTGGCGCAGCGCATAGTTACCGTTGGAGAACAGCACACCGTTTGTCCAGGTGTGATCGTTTGCCTGCTGGTCGCTCTCGGAGTCGGCCGCACCAACATCCGCGTTCGCCGGGAACACAACCGCGTCGTAGCCGTTTTCTGTCAGCCAGTTCTCAAACAGGGTTTCGCGCAGGCTCACCAGCGCGTTCAGGCCCGCAGCAAAATCGTGGTTGTCGCGCGGATCCGCAATCCCCTCTTTTGCGTAGGCGACGACGGCGCGGTAGCGGTTCTCGTAGTCTGGCACCTCGTCGTAGCGGTCGGGCAGGGTTCCCTCCCAGAGCGGGAAGATTGTGTCGGGGTTGACGCTCGCGAGGTCCGGGATCGCTGGATCCCCGTTCGCCCTCAGGAAATCGTCCCAGCCGAAGGCGAGGAAGTGGTTGAACTCGGTTGCCATCCAGTCGTCCGGCAGAACCCCGAGCCGGTCGATGTTCTCGCCCGCGGGTTTATCTCCCTCGTACTGTTCAATCAACGGGAAGTTGCTTTCCACAACTGTTGCGCCCAGCGACTCCAGCTGTTTTCGGGTCTGCTCCCAGAGGGTTAGCACGCTGTCGCGCACCGCGATCGGGAAGTTTGGATCCTTACCGAGATACATTCTTGGCACCGCGAGGGTTTTCCCGCGCAGCGCGTGCTCATCAAGCAGCTCAGTGTAGTCTGCTGGCCGGAGCGTGCTCGCGGGTGGGATCGCAACCACCCGCTGGTGTCGCCAAAAATCACCGCGGGTGTTGTCGTCGTCAGCAACCAGCGCGTTTAGCACGTGCAGCATGTCGGGGATGCTGCGGGTGTGCGGCACAACCACATCGCGCGCCGGGAAGAGCGGCCAGTTGCCGCGGATTGAAATAATTCCCCACGATGGTGTGTAGGCGCAGAGGCCGTTGTTTGATGCCGGGCTTCGACCGGATGACACGGTCTCCTCACCCATTCCGAACACCGCGAAGTTTGCCGCGGTTGCCGCGCCGGATCCATTAGAGGAGCCGGATGCGTAGGCGGCAGCGAGGTAGGCGGTGTTGTAGGGGTTTTCTGCCCTGCCGTAAACACCGCGCTGCATTCCACCGTCAGCCATCGGCGGCATATTGGTTTTCCCGATCAGCACCGCTCCGGCGGCTTTTAGCTGCGCAACCGAGAAGGCATCCCACTGCGCGACGAGACCGGCGAACGCCGGGGATCCGCTCGCAACCGTCAAACCCTGCACCATATAGGAGTCTTTGACCGTGAACGGCACACCCTCAAGCGGGCGCGGGTTGCCCGCTGCCCAGCGCCGGTCAGACTCGGCGGCCTGCGCAAAAACCTCCGGGTTGAGCGCAATAACCGCGTTAATGGCGGCGGCGGATCTGTCAAAAGCACCGATCCGGTTCAGGTATCTCGCCACAACGGCAACAGCGCTAAGCTGCTCCTCCCGGTAGGCGTTGAGCAGCTCGTCGATTGAGATCTCGTAGAGGTTTAGATGGGTTGCCTGTGTCACGGTTTAGGTCCTTTCCTGCTAAGCAGTCTAGCGCAAAAATGACCCCGGATAGCCGTGTTTCACCCGGTTAGCCGCCGTTATGCGCGGGCGGCGAAGAAGCTTATCTGTCGGCACCGGGTGGTTTGCGCTTCCCCTCAGCAGCGCAAACCGCCCGCTGTGCTTTTACCTTGCAGTAGTTGCAAGCCATTATCAAAAGTGAAACCCACACTTATTGATAACGAATCTCATTTTATCAGCTGTTGCCGAAACCGCCAAGCATCGGCCGTAACTTTTTGTCACACAGGCACCGGGCAGAAAAGATTTCAAGCCTTTCAGGGCGTTATTTGGTGGATCCACCAGCGCCGCCGAGCGGGGTTAGCCGCCGAGCGGCGTTAGATGCCGAGGGGCTATACGCCAAGAAACTAGATGCCGAGCGCAACCAGCAGCGAGCTAACCGTCAGGCCGAGCATCAGCGGCAGCATCAGCGCCTGCTCTCGCTTCGAATTGGAGGAGAGATTACTGAGCAGACCGAGCGTGATAAACACGAAAACAACCCAGGCGGCAAACCCTGCCCAGAATCCGCTAAACAGCTGCAGCACAGCAACCCGGTTGAGCACGAGCACAACAAACACGAGGTAGATCAGCACCGAGATTACGGAGCTGCGTCGCAGTTTTGGTGAGAGCTTGCCGGGGGTTTCACCGCCCCAGAGGTAGGCGCCGAGTGGGGCGCCGGCGATTGCCGCCACTTGGATTATGGTCAGGATCGCAACAAAAGCACAAAAAACCCACGCGGCAACTACTGAAACTGGCATGTGGCAAGTTTAGCAGGTGCGCTAGATCACCAGAAAATAACCGGTGCGGAAGGAGAGACTTGAACTCTCACGCCTTGCGGCACAGGAACCTAAATCCTGCGTGTCTACCAATTCCACCACTCCCGCGCTCCATAAATCATAGCAGGTTTTGGGGTGGTGGTTAGAGGGTGAACAAACCCGGTCAGCGAGGGCGGATCCACCCGGTAACTAATCTAAATGATAATGACTAGCAGAAGCGATTAGATAAACATATTGCAATGTTTTTATATGTGTGGTTAGATGGGTGTATGCAAACAGAAAAGCACAGTCAGCACCTGATTGACGCCGCAGCGCTGTTCAAGCTGCTCGGTAATGAATCAAGACTGCAGATAATGCTCCTGCTTGCAGAGCGTGAGCACACGGTCAGCGAGCTTGTTGCGGTAACCGGGATGAGCCAGCCACTAATCTCACAGCACCTGCGGGGGCTAAGAGAGGGCGGACTGGTGAAAACCACCAGAAGCGGCAAGTCCATAAGCTACAAGGTCGCAGACAGCCATGTTGCTCACGTTATAACCGACGCAGTTGAGCACGTCTCTGAACACTAGGGAGCGCGAGAACCCGATCGCGCGGTGTCCTACTGCGTCACACTATCCCCTCTAACCGAAACAGCACCACGAACCAAAACCAAGAGGAGCAAGCAATGTCAACTGAAACCCACACACCAAGCGAGCACACAACCGCCGACCACGCACACGGTGAGGGCTGCGGCCACGAGGCAGTGCAGCACGGCGACCACGTCGACTACCTGCACGACGGCCACCGTCACGCCGCTCACGAGGATCACTACGATGAGCACGATGCGCCAGCTGAGCACAGCCTCAGCGAGCACACCCACGGCGAGGACTGCGGCCACGAGGCAGTGCAGCACGGCGACCACGTCGACTACCTGCACGACGGCCACCGTCACGCGGTTCACGGCGACCACTACGACGAGCACTAAACCGCGCGAGCGCAAGATTGTTTAAGCGCTAGCCATAGGTTAAACGAAGGCCGGTGCCCCACCGTTTCGGGAGGAGCACCGGCCTTTTCGTGTCTAGAAGCGCGGCACCGGCTCAGCGCGGGTCTAGCCCAGCTCCGCAACCAGCTGCGGCAGCAGAGCCTGAAACGCGCGACGGCGGTGAGAGAGCTGATTCTTAAGTTCTGGATCCAACTGGGCAGCGCTCACCTCATAGCCCGCAGGCTGGAAGATCGGGTCGTACCCGAACCCGTGCTCCCCCGCGGGCTCACGCAGCAGCGAACCCTCCCAGCGGCCGAGCACCGCAATCTCACGCAGCGACCCGTCCGGTTGCGGGATCACGGCAGCCGCCGCACAAACAAACTCCGCCTGCCGCTGACTGTCTGCCAGGTCAGAGATCTGCCACAGCACCAGTTCCAGGTTGTCTCTGTCGCTGCGCGCCGGTCCCGCCCAGCGGGCAGAGAAAATCCCGGGGCAGCCGTTAAGCGCGGCAACGCTGAGTCCGCTGTCGTCCGCGATCGCGGGTTTGCCGGTGCGTTTCGCGCACTCGCGCGCTTTAATCAGCGCGTTTTCGGTGAAGCTGAGCCCGTTCTCAACCGGCTCCGGCCCTTCATCGCCGCTGACGGTTACACCCGGCAGCTGCGGTTCCAAAATCGCGCTGAGCTCAGCGATCTTGTGGGCGTTACGGGACGCCAAAAGAATCTCAGTGGCCACGGCTACTCCCCTATCGCTCGCTGCTGCGCCACGGTCAGATCCGCCGCCCCGGCAACCGCCAAATCTAGCAGCGAGTTCAGCTCGTCACGGTTAAACGGCGCACCCTCAGCGGTTCCCTGCACCTCAACAAAATCACCCGATCCGGTGACGATCACGTTCATGTCGGTCTCCGCTTTCGAGTCCTCAACATACGCGAGGTCGAGCAGCGGCACACCGTCCACAATCCCGACGGACACAGCGGCAACCGAGTCGGTTAAAACCTGCGCTTTCGCCGGGATCACACGCTGCTCCTTCGCCCAGGCAACAGCCTGCTGCAGCGCCACATACGCGCCGGTGATCGCGGCGGTGCGGGTGCCGCCGTCCGCCTGCAAAACATCACAGTCAATCACGATCGTGTTCTCACCGAGCGCCGCAGTGTCAACAACCGCCCGCAAACTACGCCCGATCAGCCGCGAAATCTCGTGGGTGCGACCGCCGATCTTCCCCTTCACAGCCTCTCGCTGCATTCGCTCGTTAGTGGATCGCGGCAGCATCGCATACTCCGCGGTCACCCAGCCGGTTCCCCCGCCGGTCAGCCAGCGTGGAACACCCTCCGTGAAGGACGCGGTGCACAGCACCTTCGTCTTACCGAAGCTGATCAGCGCCGAACCCTCGGCCTGCTCGCTCCACCCAACCTCGATTGTTACCGGACGCAGCTGGTCCGCCGCTCGTCCGTCTGCTCGCACCTGATTTGCTGACATAGCGTTACCTCTCGCCGTAAATAAACCGTTGTCTCTAAAACCTAATCACCGTCGGGCCGCTCAGCACCATCGAGCCGCTCAGCACCGTCGGGCCGCTCGGCCTCGCCTGCGGACCCGGCAGGAGTGCCCGGATCCACCACCGCGCCATCGCCCAACGTCAGCGGCGAAACAAGCGGCGCATCGGTGCGCAGCATCTGCTGTGCGAGCGCCTGGAACCCGGCAATGTCTGAGCCCGTGGTTGTGTAGTGGATCGTCGCGGGTGTGGCGCTGTTTGTGCGCAGCAGCTGTTTATCGCGCAGCACCCGATAGACCTCGTTCGCGGTTTCGGTGTCGCTGCTGACAAGCGCAACGTTCGGCCCGGCCACCTGCCGGAGTGCACCACGCAGGAACGGATAGTGTGTACAACCGAGCACGAGCGTGTCAATGTCGTTGGACAGCAGCGGCTGCAGATAGTCGGCCGCAACCTCCTCAACCTCGGCTCCGGCGGTGATGCCCGCCTCAACCAGTTCGACAAAGCGCGGGGTTGCCCGGGTAAACAGCTTCACCTCGGGGTTGATCGCAAAAAAATCATTGTAGGCGCGGGACCTAACCGTGGTTGCGGTGCCGATTAACCCGATCCGCCCGTTACGACTGAGCGCGATTGCGTTGCGAACGGTCGGCGCGATCACCTCAACAACCGGCACCGTGTAGCGCTCGTAGGCGTCCCGCAAAACCGCGGCGGATGCTGTGTTGCAGGCGATCACGAGCATTTTCACACCCCTGGCAACGAGCGCGTCGAGGATCTCCAGCGAGAACTTGCGCACCTCCTCGATTGGGCGCGGGCCGTAAGGGTTTCTCGCGGTGTCGGCCGCGTAAATAATCGACTCGTGCGGCAGCAGGTCGCGGATTGCGCGCGCAACCGTCAAACCGCCAACCCCGGAGTCAAACACCCCGATTGGCAGGTCGCAAAGCGCTTTTTCAGTCATAGCAACAATTCTAGAGCACCGTCCCGGGATGATCCCCGCCGCGGGCGCTATTTCTTAATCCAGGTTTTGCGGTGGAGGGAGGAGACACCGTGCTCGGCAATCCCAGCGTAGTGGGCTTTGGATCCGTACCCCTTATTCGACTCCCAGCCGTAGTGGGGCTCTCTGGTCGCGGCCGTCGCCATCAGCCGGTCACGCAGCACCTTGGCGCGCACACTCGCGGCTGCAACACTGCCGCAGGCTCGATCCGCCCCAACCCTGGTGACAACCCGCAGCGGGCGTTTCAGCGCCGGTGAGAGCCAGTCGTGTTTGCCGTCGAGCAGGATCACGCTGTCCGCCACCGGAATCCCGTCGCGGTGCAGCTGCAAAAGCGCCTCCCGCCCAGCAGCTCCGAGCATCGCGGAGATGCCAAACTCGTCAATCGCCTCCGGGCTGCCGTAACCAACCGCGCCAGCTCCCCACTCACACACCAGCGGGAAAAGCGCTTCCCGCCGTTTTTCGGTGAGCAGTTTAGAGTCGCGCAGCCCCTCCGGCATCTCGCCGCTCGCGAGACTAAAGGCGTGCACACCAACCGCGACCGGCCCGGCAATCGCGCCGCGGCCAACCTCGTCCATACCGATCACAAAGGGGGCGCTGCCAAGCAGCTGAAACTCCACGGCGAGGCTCGGGTCGCGAACACAGCTCGCACCAGCGGCGGCGGGTTCAGCGGCGGCGGGGTCGGCGGATCCACCAGCCCCGGAGGGCATGGCGGTTTGCGGCGCGGAACTATCCGGTGCGGGGTTTTTAGGCACGGTGATTCTCGGCGTCAGCTCGCGACTACTCGGTTTTTGCCGCAGCCTTGTCAGGCTCAGGCACCTCGGCGAACACCTCCGGGTAGTTATCCAGCCAGGTGAAACGGTTAAGCGGCCAGTTCAGCACAAACGCCCTGCCGACAATGTCACTCTCGGGAACAAAGCCCTTGCCTGGCTGATCCTGGTTGTAGCGGGAGTCGCGGCTCGCGTAGCGGTTATCGCCGAGCAGCCACACTGACCCCTCCGGCACGGTGACATCAAACTCGATCCCGGAGGCACTGTGTTCACCCTGCGGGATAACAATGTACGGCTCGTCAATCTCAACGCCGTTAACCATAATCTTGCCGTTGTCTCCGCAGCACTGCACCCTGTCGCCGCCGACGCCGATAACGCGCTTAATCACGTAGTCGTTACTGGTGTCGGGCGCAAACCCAACAGCCTGCAGTGCCTGCTGCAGCCAGTCAAGCTCCGGTTTCGGGCTCGCGTGCAGCCAGCCACCCGGATCCTTAAACACAACCACGTCACCGCGGTTAACCCCGACAACGTTTGGGACGAGCTGGTTGACCATCACCCGATCCTCAATCTGCAGCGTCTCCTGCATGGATCCCGACGGGATAAAGAATGAGCGGATCAGGAACGTCTTTAACAGGAATGAGATAAGCAGCGCGCTGATGCCGATAACCAACAGGTCCCTGATGAACCTTACAACCGAGTTACCGGATTTCTGTTTGGTGCTGCTCACTGCCACTCCCCTTTCAACCTAAATAAGATTAACCGCTGTAGCTGAGTCTAAACCTTTGAACTCGAAAGTCAGCAGGCACGGGCAAACTCAGCCCCGTAAACTAACAGAACCCCTGCCCGGTGGCAGAGGTTCTGTCGGTTTTTGTTTTAAACGTCGTCGCGCTTCTCGCGAATCTTCGCCTTCTTACCGGTCAGGCCACGCAGGTAGTAGAGCTTTGCACGGCGAACGTCACCGCGGCTAATAAGCTCAATCTTGTCGATCGCTGGTGAGTGCACTGGGAACTTACGCTCAACACCAACCTGGAAGCTGATCTTGCGAACGGTGAAGGTCTCGCGAACACCCTCGCCGTGGCGAGCGATAACAACACCCTGGAATACCTGCACACGTGAGCGGTTACCCTCAACGATGTTTACGTGTACTTTAACGGTGTCACCAGCACGGAAGTCTGGGATATCGCTCTTCAGCGATGCAGCATCAATGAAGTCAAGCTTCTGCATTGTTTTCTACTCTCTGCGCCCGCCGCAAGTCGGATCGCGGATATTCTCTTAAGTCTTACAGTTTTTGCCAACGGTTTGTGCGAACCCTCACGGCAGTATCGCACCGTGGCACAGCTATCTATATTACACCAAAATCGGCACCGTGTTAAACACCGGGTTTGCGGGGGTTACTCCCCCGGCTTTCCTGGTGGATCCAGCCACCTCAGCCCGCTTCGTCCTCGACGGATCCGACCACCTCAGCCCGCTTTGTCCTCGGCGGTTTCGAGCAGATCCGGCCGCACCTCGCGTGTGCGCTTCACCCGCTGCTGATGACGCCACTCGGCAACCAGTTTGTGATTACCGCTCAAAAGCACCTGCGGAATCTCGTGGCCTCGCCAGCTTGCCGGGGCGGTGTAGCTTGGATACTCAAGCAGTCCGTCCTCGTGTGACTCCTCAACCAGGCTCTCGGGGTTACCGACCATGCCCGGCAGCAGCCTGGCGATCGCCTCGATCATCGCGAGGCTTGCAACCTCACCGCCGTTTAACACGTAGTCGCCGATGCTGACGAGTTTCACGCGGTAGCGCGAAGCGTACTCGTCAAACACCCGCTGATCGATGCCCTCGTATCTGCCGCAGCCGAAGATCAGCTGCTGCTCTTTCGCAAGCTCTTTTGCCATGCGCTGATTAAACACCTCGCCGGCCGGCGATGGGAAGATGATGAGCGGATCCGCAACCCCAGAATCGGCGATAACCCGGTCGAGCATAACGCCCCAGGGCTCCGCCTTCATCACCATGCCCGCGCCGCCGCCAGCGGGTTTGTCGTCGACGGTGCGGTGCTTGTCGGTTGCGGCGTCGCGCAGATCATGCACGTGGAAGTCAACGATCCCTCGCCCCTGAGCCTTGCCGAGCAGTGAGATGCCGAGCACGTCGAAGTAGCTGGGGAAGATCGACACCGCATCGATGCGCATTAAGCAGCCACCTCTGCGTCCTCATCGTGGAACAGCCCGGTTGGCGGGGTGACGTGGATAACCCGTTTAGCGGTGTCAACCTCCGGCACTATCGCCTTCACAAGCGGCACCAAAACCTTGTTGTCACCGGTGTCAACCTCTAGCAGATCCTGCGCGGGCAGGTGTTTAACCTCGCTAACCTCGCCAACGTCTTTGCCGTCAACGAGCACCCGCATACCGATCAGCTGCTGGTCATACCAGGCATCATCCTCTTCACCCTCGAGCACCTGCTGCTCATCGATCCAAAGAATCGCCCTGGCGATTGACTCGGCCGCTGTGCGGTCGCTGAGCTCCTCGAAGAACACAACCGCCTGCCCGTTAAAGTAGCGCAGCTCACGCACCGTCACGGTTTTTTCAAACCAGACAGAATCCGTTGGAACTTGCAGGTAAAAAACCGCTCCCGGAACGAACCTGAGATCGGGGTTGTCTGTGTAGAGTTCGAGCTTCAAGCCGCCCTTCAGACCGTGCGGTTTGGTAAGTCTGCCGACACGCAGACTCCCCGCCCCAAGGCTGGGACGGGGAGCTTTAACACGCTGTTGCTGTGTCACGCTACTCGTCCGTATCTATCACATCAATGCGAACCCGATGGCCGCGAGCGAGCGCGTTAATCACCGTGCGCAGTGCCTGCACTGTTCTGCCGGAGCGGCCGATTACGCGGCCGAGATCGGCGGGGTTTACTCGCACCTCCAGCGTCTCAACCCTGCCGCCCTCAACAACTGTCACCTCGACGTCGTCGGGGTTTTCAACAATGCCGCAAACCAGGTGCGCGAGCGCCTCATGCAGCGCTACAGCAGCCATATTTAAGCCTCTTCGGTTGCAGCTTCAGCAGCGTCCGCTGACTCAGCAGCCTCTGCAGCTTCCTCTGCTGACTCCTCAGCTGCTGGCTCTGCTGGCTTATCAGCCTTTGGGCGAAGAACAGGCTTCTTAGCCTCGTCAGCCACGAACTCTTCCTTCGGCTCAACTGGCTTAACCTCTGACTCGGTGTTGCCCTCGCCGGTGAACTTGCCCCAGTCGCCGGTGAGCTTCAGCAGCACGCGAACCTGCTCGGTTGGCTGCGCGCCAACGCCCAGCCAGTACTGTGCACGCTCTGAGTCGATCTCGATGAATGATGGCTGCTCGGTTGGGTGGTACTTACCGATCTCCTCGATAACGCGGCCGTCACGCTTGGTGCGTGAGTCTGCCACAACAACGCGGTAGAAAGGTGCACGGATTTTACCCATGCGCTTGAGGCGAATCTTTACTGCCATGAGAGTTAGCTCCTAAAAAATCTATAATTCTAACCAGTCAATTCTCCCAGAAAACCACCCCAAAAGCAATTTTTGCTCTGACCGGTACTTTTTATTATTTTTTGCGGATCACGGGCGTTTTTGCGCAGGCTAGTTCGGCGTGATTTCTCGCACAATCAAACTCGCTGCAGCTCGCATCTCCGCGGAGTCAATCGACAGCGGCACCGTGTCAACAACCCGCAGCGAGTCCGGCTGAAACAGCGCAACCAGGCTGATGCTCGGGTGATAGAACGACCACCAACTAATCCCCTCATAGTCGCCACTGTCATACAGCCTCGCCGCTAACCGCTGGGTGACCCGTAATTCTCGCCGCACCACGTCAGTCACCCGCACCCCGTATTGCAGCAGGGTTTGCGGATCCGCAAGCTCAGCAAGCTTCGGATTCTCCGCCGCTTCAAACACCGTAAGCGCGCGGGTGCGGTCCGGTTTGAGTTCGGCGTGCAGCATCGCGGGAGTCCAGGTTGCGTGGGAGCCAAAGGTCTCAGCAATCGCCCCCTCGGGACTGCTTGCCAGGTAGCGCAGCTGATAGAGGTCGGGGTTATCCCAGCGGCCGTAGCCATGCGGCGGAATAAACTCGGCGCTGTAGGGAGCACCGGGTTTTGCTCCCGGCTCCCACAGGTGTACGCGATAGAAGAGCGTCATCGGCCACCCTCCTCACCGCGCCGGCAGGACAGGCCGCGCGAGCCCTCGCCCACAGCCAGGCTCAGGCACGAGCCTCCCGCAACGCGCCGGCTAAGCATAGACCTCTGAGCCTTCGGCGCTGAGCGCCATCACAACCTCTGAGGTGCGGCCGTGACGGATCATATCGAGCGGAGTTGCCCCGCCGAGGAAGGCGTTGTTGCCGTTAAGCCACGGGGTTAGCGCCCCGCTGCCCCAGACGGTTGCCGCGCGCGCCGCAATAAAGTCGAGGTCGATAATCCACTGCGCGCGAGCCGCGTCAGGGGTGGTTTTGCCGCTCTGCCAGCGACTCAGTGTGCTCGGCGAAACCTGCAACCACTCGGCGAGCTTGGCGCTTGAACCAAACACCTCAGCAGACCAGGTGATGCGCTCCGCTAAGCCGAGCTGCTGCGTTCTTGGCAGCTGCTCGCTGAAGCGACCGTTTCTGTCTCTTGTTTTAACACCTGCTGTAGCCATACCACAATTCTACCACTGCAACATATTTATTGCACTGGTAGCTGGCTGGGAATCAGGCTGTAAACTAGCGCAGCTTAGCGCCGCGCAGCAGCTCCTGCATCTTCGCGATATCCTCAGCGCTCGGGGCGCCGCCTGGATTATTTCCGGAGCCAGCGGATCCACCCGCCCCGCCGGTTAGTGCTGAACCGCCAAAGCCGCTGCCCTTCGGAGCTGCGCTCGCCTGCGCAATCTCGCCAGCCGCGCGCTTTGCCGGGTTGCCGCTCTTGCGAGCACCCTTCTTTTTGCCCTGCTGCGCCTGCTTCTTTTTGCCTCCGTGAACTCCCGGAATCGGCCCCATACCCGGCAGCTGTGGAACGCCGCCGCGCGCCACGGTTTTCATCATCTTCGCGGCCTGCTCGAACTGTTTCACCAGGCGGTTAACGTCGGTGACGGTCATACCGGACCCCTTGGCGATGCGCAGCCGGCGTGAGCCGTTGAGGATCTTCGGGTTGCGCCGCTCAGCCTGGGTCATCGACTGGATAATCGCCTCGGTGTGCAGCACCTCACGCTCATCAAACTGGTCGAGCTGCGCCTTCATCTTGCCCATACCCGGCAGCATTCCCATCATCTTCTTCAGGGATCCCTGCCCGCGCAGCTGCTGAATCTGCTTCAGGAAGTCGTCGAGGGTGAACTCGTCGTTCGCGATCTTCTCGGCGGTTTTGCGCGCCTCTTCCTCGTCAAACGCTTTCTGTGCCTGCTCAATCAGGGTGAGCACGTCACCGAGGTCGAGGATTCGGCTCGCCATCCGGTCCGGGTGGAACTGCTCAAAATCGTCGAGTGTTTCACCGGTTGAGGCGAACAGGATCGGGCGCCCGGTCAGCTGCCTAATCGACAGCGCCGCACCACCGCGCGCGTCACCGTCAAGCTTGGTGAGCACAACGCCTGTGAAGTCAACACCCTCCTGGAACGCCTGCGCGGTTGCAACAGCGTCCTGACCGATCATCGAGTCGATAACAAACAGCACCTCGTCAGGGTTTGTTGCCTTGCGAATGTTCGCCGCCTGCTGCATCAGCTCAGCGTCAACGCCCAAACGACCGGCGGTGTCAATAATCACAAAGTCATAGTGTTTATCTGCTGCCTCACGCACACCCGCTTTAGCAACCTTCACCGGATCGCCAACACCGTTGCCCGGCTCGGGAGCGAAAATAGCAACCCCCGCCTGCTCGGCAACAACGCCCAGCTGGGTTACCGCGTTCGGGCGCTGCAGGTCACAGGCAACCAGGAGCGGCGTGTGCCCCTGCCCGCGCAGCCACTTAGCGAGCTTACCGGCGAGCGTGGTTTTACCGGCACCCTGCAAACCAGCGAGCATAATCACGGTCGGCGGGTTCTTCGCAAACTGCAGTCGCCGCTGCTCACCGCCGAGGATCTGAATCAGCTCATCGTTAACGATCTGCACAACCTGCTGGGCTGGGTTAAGCGCCTGATTCACCTCGTCACCGAGCGCGCGCTCACGCACCCGGGCGGTGAAGTCCTTAACCACCTCAAGGGCAACGTCCGCCTCAAGCAGCGCACGCCGAATCTCGCGTACTGTGCCGTCAACATCGCTCGCGCTGAGCTTACCCTTGGTGCGCAGCCGAGCAAAGGTCTGTGTGAGTCTCTCTGAGAGTGTGCCAAATGTAGCCATAACCTCTCCAGTTTACAGTGGGATGCTGACAGTCGAAACCCACAGTCCCGGCGACCAGATCAGATTATTTTTAAGACCCCCTTATGTTCATCCGATGGGTGCGTTAGAGTTTTAGAGGCTTATTTCAGAAAGGACGCCACTGTGACACAGACTGTGCCAACAAAACCAGCGCGGGGCATCATCGCCACGCTATTGAGCGCCGCGCTTCTCAGCATCCCGATTGCTGGCGGATCCGCCCCCGCCGCCCAGGCGAGCAACGAGGCAACAACCCTGCCGATGGAGACCGCCGTCACCATGGGTGCTGTGCCGAGGGATATTGTGGTTGACGATTTCCGCGAGCGCGCCTATGTGCTGAACTCGTACGTTAGCGACAGCGACAAACCAGACGAGGTGACCTGGCTTAACACCGCCGACAACACACCGAGCACAACCAGCTGGCCGCTCAAGGCAAAAGAACCGAGCGCGCTGGAGCTCAGCCCGGACGGCAGCAAACTCTATATCGCCCACTACCGCAACAGCAAGTTCAGCATCGTTGACACCGAAACTGGCGAGTCGGAGGTGCTCGACATCGGCACCAAGTTCCCCGCCGGCATCGTCGTTGACAGGGGCAGCGGCAGTGTTTATGTCTACGATTCGAAGGGGCTGATCGTCATCGACCCCGAGACGAAAACCGTTTCGGACCTGATCAAGGTGTCAAACGAGCGGTTCCCGAACGTGAAAGACGTTGAATACGATCCAACCAATAAGGTTTTGTGGATCGCGGAGGGCAGGGCCGGGGTGCTCACCGCCTTCAACCTTGAGACCGGGAAGTGGGACGAGTCGGTGAGTGTGCCGCTCAGCACCGCCGAGATTGACGGCGCTGAGATTGGTGGCCGTCCACAGCTACTCGCCTACGATCACAACCTCGGGCTGCTGCACATCTCGATGCGCGCCCGCCTGAGCGAGAACTGGACCAACGACCGGGTTATCAGCTTCGACGTGTTTGAGAGGAAGCTGCTCACCGACCGGTTTGTTGAGGTTGGCGCTAACCCATACGAGATGGTTGTGCACCCGCTGACCAGCGAAATCTACACGAGCAACGGGCACAGCAACAGCGTTAGCGTTATCTCGCCCGCAACCTGGCAGGCGACCGACGCTGTGAACTTTAACGAGATCGGCATCACCGAGGGAACCGGCAGCGGCAACGCCAACACCTGGGATATTGCGTTTAGCGGCGGCGGCGACACCGCCTATGTTTCACACCCCTACAAAACCGCTAAAATCACGGTTCACAAGCGGCAGGGTGATTTCCCGAAGGTGACACCGCGCGACAACGGCGCCCAGACCCCGGCACCGCCAACCACCCCGGAGGTAACCCCTTGGGATGGCCCCGCAACCCCTGCTGTCACCCCCGCAAGCGGTGAGGCAGCTGCGAGCGCGGCCAGCGTCTCTGACGCAACCTTAAACTGGGCGATCAGCGACTATGCCGCCGCCTGGAAAACTACTCCGCTCGGCGCTGTCACCAAAACCGACGCGGTGTTCAACTGGGCGGGTGGATCCGGCTGGTACAGCGAAAAGACCGGTGAGGCCGCAATCGCCTGGGGTGAGGGCGTGAAGATTCAACACTATGAACAGCTGGTTCCTGACCTCATCACAACCATCGGCAACCCGGTTTTGACCGTTAACGCCGACAAAACCGGAACGCTCAGCTACGACGTGAAGTGGACGCTCAGCGCCGACACCAAGAGTGACGGTTACAAGCGCGTCACCCTCGCAACCTTTAAGGACGTTGTGGTTAAGGCGGAAAACGGCAAGGTTAGCGTCACCGCAACCCCGGAGTGGGAGGGACGCGAGTATCAGCTGGCTGACGGCAGCAAGAGCAACGCCTCCTACCCGGCCGAGTTTATTAACTATCTGGATCCGCAGATGCGCCCCTGGTGGTACCGAACCGGCGCCAGCATGGACGCCGCGAAAACCCCGCTGCCGGTAACCCTCGCGTTTACCGCGGCGACAGCGCCGGCTGCGCCGGCACAACCGCAGCCTCAGCAGCCTGCTCAGCCGGTGGATCCGGCGCAGCCAGCCCAGCCTGCTGACCAGGCAAACCCGGCTGACCAGGCGAAGCTGAGCCAGCCGGTGCCGGAGCAGCCAAAACAGCAGCAGCCTGAGCAGCCCGCGAAGCAGCAGCTCGCGGTCACAGGCGGTAGCGGCGAGCTGCTGCCTGGCGCGGGAGCGATGCTCCTGGCTGCGGGCGTAGTACTGATCGCGGCGAGGTTCGCAGCAGCCGCGCGGCGCTAACCAACCAGCTGCTGCGCGAACACGTGCGGGGTGAAACCGGTGAGATCATTGATCCCCTCGCCCTGCCCGACGAGTTTAACGGGCAGCTCGGTTTTCTGCTGCACGCTCAAAACAAACCCGCCCTTGGCTGAGCCGTCGAGTTTGGTGAGCACAAGCCCGGTCACACCGGCGTGCTCAATAAACGCCTGCGCCTGCGAAAGACCGTTCTGACCGGTTGTTGCGTCAAGCACCAGCAGCACCTCTGAGACGGGTGCGAGCTTCTCGATAACGCGGCGGATTTTGCTCAGCTCGTCCATCAGTCCACCCTTGGTTTGTAGGCGGCCAGCGGTGTCGATAATACAGATGTCGTAGCCCTCAGCGATTGCACGCTCAACGGTCTGGTAGGCAACGGATGCCGGATCCTGTCCCTGCTGCTGCGGCTTCACAATCGCCGCACCACCACGATCCGCCCAGGTGGCCAGCTGTTCAACCGCCGCGGCCCTGAAGGTGTCTGCCGCGCCGACGATTACGCGCTTGTTGAAAGTGCCGAGGTATTTAGCAAACTTACCGATCGTGGTTGTTTTGCCGACACCGTTAACGCCCGCGACGAGGATCACGGCGGGGCGCGCTGAGAGCTTCAGCGTCGGATCGAACTTGGCGAGCCGGTCGGTGATGGCGTCACGCAGCATTGAGCGCATATCTTTCACATCGGTGACGTTGAAACGTTCAACATCGGCGCGCAGCTGTTCAAGCACATCATCGGCAACATCCGGCCCGAAATCGGCAGTTATCAGCGCTGTTTCAAGCTCATCCCAGGTGTCTTCGGTGATCGGTTCGCTGCGGTTGAACAGCCCCGAAAACGCTTTTGCAAAGGACCAAGATTTTTCTGCCATACAACAAGTTTATTAGGTTGCGCCCGAGCAAACCACTAAACTTCACTAGCAGCTAAGCTAACTGAGCCCTCCGGCACCGGCCGAGCAGCCAGCCGCGAGCCGACCCGCTAGCCGCTAAGAGCTAAGCGGACTCCTCGCGCAGCCGCTGGCCAACAACCGCGCTAACCCCGTCACCGCGCATCGACACCCCGTAGAGCGCGTCGGCGATCTCCATGGTCCGCTTTTGGTGGGTGATAACGATCAGCTGCGAGCGCTGCCGCAGATCCTCAAAGGCGTTAAGCAGCCTGCCAAGGTTCGCGTCGTCGAGCGCCGCCTCAAGCTCGTCCATAATGTAGAACGGGCTCGGCCTCGCCTTAAATATCGCGATCAGCCAGGCAATCGCGGCGAGCGACCGTTCACCGCCGCTGAGCAGCGACAGTCTCTCAACCTTCTTACCGGCGGGTTTCACCGCCATCTCGATTCCGGTGTTCAGCAGGTCTTGTGGATCCGTCAACGAGATGCTGCCACTGCCTCCCGGGAACAAAACCGGGAACACCTCATTAAACGCCTGTTTTGTGTCGGCGAAAGCGGCGGCGAAGATGTTTTCCATCTTGGTGTCGAGGTCACTGATGATCTTCAGCAGGTCCTGTTTGGTGTTCTTCAGATCGCCAAGCTGCTGGTGCAGGAAGTTGTTACGCTGTTCAAGCGCCGCAAACTCTTCAAGCGCGAGCGGGTTAATTCTGCCGAGCTCCGCGAGCGCCGCTTCGGCGCGCTTTAAGCGCTGCTGCTGTTCAGCCCTGACGTAGGAAACCGCCGGGGTTTCACCCTCAGCAGCGGCAGCATCACCGGTTTCGGCGGCAGCGTCGCCATCACCCGCGGGCTGCGTCACAACCGGCTGGTCGGGGCCGTACTCGGCGACCAGCAGCTGCTCGGTCATGCCGAGCTCGTTGTGGGCGCGCTCAATCAGCGACTTCAGCTGCAGTTTACGCTCGTAGCTCTTCAGCTCGGCGGAGTGGCCGCGCTCGGTCAGCGCCTGCAGTTTGCCGCGCAGCTCCGCCGCCTCAGAGCGCACCAGGATCAGCTCCTGGCTCTGCTTGGCCCGATTCTCCTCGGTCTGCCGCTGCCTGCTCTTCGCCTCAACAACCGCCGACTGCGCAATCTCCAAAAGTGCGGGCAGCGCGTCAGCAACCCGCTGCGCCCGCATACTCTGCTGATCCCGCAAAACCTTCCGGCGTGCACGCTCCAGAGCCGCCTGCTCCTGCGCAACAAACTGCCGCTGCAGCGACTCGGCGGTGAGCTTCGCTGCCCGCACCCGCTCCTTCGCCGCCTGGGCCTCTAACCGCGCCTCAATCTGGGCGGATCGCGCTGCCTCCTGCGCCGCAACCAGCGGATCACGCTCAGCCGCGTTAAGCACCGGACGCGGTTTCTCCTGCGCCTCCTGCAGCGCCGTTGCCGCCGTTGCCGCTGCCTGCTCTGCTGCGCTAACCGCGTCAGCGAGCGCCTCCCGGTTCTGTTTTGCGCGACTGTGCTCGGCAGCCGCAGCCTCCGCGGTGACGGTCAGCCGGTTTCGTTGCTGGGCGATGCGGGCCTGTTCAGCGTCCGCGTCACGCAGCTGTTTCAGGGCTGCCTGCGCGGCTGTTTTCGCGTCCGCGACCCGCTGTTTCAATGAACCGAGGGTCTCGCTTTTGGCCTCCAGCTCAGCAGCGAGGTGAGCCTGCCTGTCGGCTGCCTCAGCGATTTCGGCCTGAATCTCCAGTTTTGAGGGCGCGCTGGCGGATCCGCCATCAATGGTGTAGCGACCGAGCACCGTGTCGGTCACCCCCGCTCCATCCGGCTCGGCACCCTCCGGCACCGCGCCGCCCGCGGTCACAATCGTAAAGTTCACCGAGGACTCACTGAGCGCCCTGTGCCCGGCGATCGCGCTGTCAATATCGGGCGCAACAAAGGTGTTAGCGAGCAGCTGCCTGAGCGCCGCCGGAGCGCTAACCGCGTCAGCGAGCGACCGCAACCCAGCCGCGGCAGCAAGTTCTGTCAGCTCGGCGTTTGTGACGGATCCACCAGCCGCAGCCGCGGGGTCGCTGATTAGGAGCCGCACCCGCCCGAGATCCTGTTCGGCGGCGAAGCGGGTGACCGAGGTCGCCTGGTCGGTGTCGGCCGCGCAGATGGCGGTCGCGAACTGGCCGAGCGCGGCGCTAACCGCGGCCTCGTAGCCGGGTGCGATCTCGGCGACGTCGGTGAGGCTCTGCAGCTGTTTGAAACGCGGATCCGCCAAAACCGCGCTGCTCGCGTCAGGGGTTTGCAGGGTTGCGGTGAGTGCGCTGATCCGCGCCTCAAGGCCCGCGATCTCCCGCTCCAGGCGGTGCACATCGCTCTGCACGCTGTCGCGCTCGGTTTCGAGTTTGGTCTGCTGTTCGCCAGCGGCCTGGTAGGCGGCATCCAGGCTGCCCGCGCCCGCGCCCGCGGCATCGCCCGAACCAGCGCCAGCTGCGCCAGCACCGCCCGCCGTTCCGGCACCCCCGGCCTCACCGCCAGCTTCAGCAGCTCCCGCGCCCGCGGCACCACCCGCCGGCCCGGCCTCACCGCCGGGGTTCGCCTCGTTAAACTCCTTTAACGCCCGGTTCGCTTCCTCCAACCGGGCGGCCGCCTCGGCGAGTGTGCTCTCGCGCTGGTTCGCGTCCGCCTGCGTCGCCCGGAAACGCTGCTCGGCCGCCTCAGCCTCACCGCGCAGCTTGGTTATCGCCAGATCGTAGGCGCTAACCGCCGCGCTCCGCTCGGCAATCTCAGCGTCAACCGTGTTCAGCTGCTCGGTTGCTTGATTCAGCTGCTCGGTTGCGTCCGTGAACTGCTGTTCGGCGGCGGGTACCAGATCCGCCAGCCGCGTGGTCTCAGCCTCGGCGGCGCTCACCTGCTCGGGGGTTATCAGGTCTTGGGCGGTTGTGGTCTCAACCTGACCCGCCAAGAAGGTGAGCCGCTGCTGCGCCTGCGAGAAGAGTCCACGCAGTTTCGCATGCACCGCCTCCGCGTTCAGGGTTACCCGTCTCGCCTGATCCACCTCGTCGTTTTGCCTGAGCCGCTCCAGTTCGTTAATCTGTCGCTGTTTCTGGCCGAGCTTGTCCTGATAAACCTGCTGCTCAGCCTGCCGCTGTGCGTCGTCCTTCGACAGCTCCCCCAGCTCGAACTGCAGCCGGGTAATATCGTCCGCTAAAAGCCGCGCTTTTGCGTCACGCACCTCGGCGGCAATCTGCTGTGCTTTCTTCGCGATCGCAGCTTGTTTACCGAGCGGCTTTAACTGCCTGCGCACCTCAGAAGCGAGATCCTCAAGCCGCGTCAGGTTCGCCTCCATCGACTCAAGCTTCCTGAGCGTCCGTTCGCGACGGCGGCGATGCTTCAGAATTCCGGCCGCCTCCTCAATAAAACCTCGCCGATCCTCCGGGCTTGCGCGCAGCACCGTATCCAGCTGTCCCTGCCCAACAATCACGTGCATTTCCCGGCCGAGACCGGAGTCGCTGAGCAGCTCCTGCACATCAAGCAACCGGCAGCCCTCGCCGTTGATCGCGTACTCGCTGGAGCCGTTACGGAACAGGGTGCGGCTGATCGTCACCTCGGTGTAATCAATCGGCAGCGCACCGTCACTGTTGTCAATCGTCAGGCGCACCTCCGCGCGGCCGAGCGGGCCACGGGAGGCTGTTCCCGCGAAGATCACGTCATCCATTTTGCCGCCGCGCAGAGTTTTTGCGCCCTGTTCACCCATAACCCAGGCGAGCGCGTCCAAAACATTCGATTTGCCGGATCCGTTCGGCCCGACAATCGCGGTCACACCCGGCTCGAACTCGAACGTCGTCGACTGGGCAAACGACTTAAAACCCTTCAGCGTGAGACTCTTTAGATGCACGGCTTCGCCCCCGCTGCCTAACCCCGCCTACGGCGTTTTGCCTGGCAGACCGGGCAGAAAACACTCGATCTGTCGATAACCTCGCTGCGTTTCAGCGTCTCCCCGCACCTGTTACACGGTTTCCCGCTGCGGCCGTAAGCGTTCAGCGAGTGCGCAAAATAGCCCGCCTCGCCGTTAACGTTCACATACTGCGCGTCAAAGCTTGTGCCGCCCTCCGCGAGCGCCTTCTGAAACACAAACTGCACCGCCGTCAGCAGCTCATTCAGCCGCTTTGCCGAAACCTGGTTCGCGGGCAGTTCCGGGTGGATCCGCGCCGCCCACAAAGCCTCGTCAGCATAGATGTTGCCAACCCCGCTGAGGATCCGCTGGTCAAGCAGCGCCATTTTAATCGGCAGCGACTTCTGCCTCAGCCCCCGCACGGCAGCATCCTGCTGGAACGCCGGGTCGAGCGGATCCCGCGCAATATGCCCCGCCTGCTGTGGGATCAGCGGCAGCTCAGTGCCAAGGCCGCCGGGGTGACTGTCGTCGGTTGCCACCAGCTCGTCAATTGCGAGCGAACCGAAACGGCGTTGATCGGCAAAATCGATCCGCAATTCGCCGTGCACCGGGTGGTTTAGCCAGATACGGATCCGCACGTTTTTATCGTCCGGCGCGTCAATGCCGCGCAGCAGCAGCTGGCCGCTCATCGCCAGGTGCCCGAACAGAACCGACGAACTGCCCTCGATGTGGATCCACAAAAACTTGCCGCGCCTAACCGCCGGCCCGAGTGTCACACCGGTTAGCCGCTTCTCAAAATCGGCCGCGCGCAGCTGCTGGGTTGCCGCGTCGAGGGTTCTGCCGTGCCCCTGAGCGATCTCGCCGGACTGCTGCTCAATCAGGCTGATGTGTCGTTTCAGCGACCGCGCGTCAAACACCTCAACGCCGGTCACGGTTGCGCCGTTAACCGCGGGTGCAAGCCCCGCCCTAACAACTTCAACCTCGGGTAGTTCAGGCATCGCTCTGCAGTTTGGTGAGGCGGATCACGGCTCTTCTCGCCGCAGCGAGCTCGGCGGCTTTTTTGCTTGTGCCCTCGCCCGAGCAGGTGACACCCAAGAGCGAAACGGTCGCTGTGTAGCGGCGATTGTGGTCTGGGCCGGTTGAGGTCAGCTCATACTGCGGGGGCGGCGAGTCACGTTTCACCGCGAGCTCCTGCAGCGTGGTTTTTGGATCCATCATCTCGGTGAGAGCGTCAATATCGGCGAGCAGCGGCGCGAGCAGCTGCAGCACAAAATCGACAGCGGTTTTCGTGTCGTTCGAGAGATAGACTGCGCCGATCAGCGCCTCAACGGTGTCCGCAAGGATCGAGTCTTTATCGCTGCCACCGGTTAGTATCTCGCCGCGGCCGAGCTTTAGGTACTTGCCGAGCCCGATCCGTCTGGCGGTTTGTGCGAGCGCAACGGTTGATACAACCGCGGACCTGCGCTTCGACAGATCCTCTTCTCGCACATTTGGAAAATCTGCGTACAGTTTAGCGGCGATAGCGAAACCGAGCACGGAGTCGCCAAGGAACTCCAGCCGCTCATTGTGCTGCGCGCCGCGGTGCTCGGCCGCCCAGGAGCGGTGAGTGAGCGCGATCTCTAGCAGCTCCGGGTCAACGGTAATGCCGTAGTTAGCAAAAAAACTGCCCGCGTCGGCGGGCTCAGCCGCTGCGTCAGGCAGTTTTTTTTGAGTTTTTTTCGTCACTCTGATCGTTTTAACGTCAGTTTAACCGTTAGGCGTCAGCTACGCGACGTCCCTTGTACTCCAGGAACAGCGGAGTGCCCTGAGCATCCTCAACAACGCGTGCGCGGTGAGGCAGGCTGTAAACGGTGCGGCCGTTCTCAACGGTCTTTACAAGCGCTGGTGCGCTTGCTTTCCACTGTGAGCGACGGTGACGGGTGTTCGAGCGTGACATTTTACGCTTTGGAACTGCCATGGTGTCTCTTTCTTGTCTTACTGCTGAATCTTGGCGCGCCTGTTTGGCGGTTTAGTGTTCAGCACCTGATTTGTCATTGTCAACCGAAAAACCAGCCAGGGCAGCCCAGCGGGGATCAACCGCGGGAGTTGCTTCGGCTGCTGCTTCTGAAGTGAGTCGCTCGCCACTGTCTGGATCAAGCCCAAAACAGTCAGCACGACACACCGGCTGGAACGGTAGTGCAAGCACAATTGCGTCCCGCAGCGGGGGTTCAAGGTTCACGTGATCACCGTGAACCCCGTATTCATCGGCCTCCGTAGGATTATACGCGAAAAGCTCGGTAAAGTCGACTTGAAGCGTTTCTGTGAAGTGTTGCAGGCACCTGCCGCACTCTGCGTCAAACTCGGTTGCTGCGTCCCCGGTGAGCAAAATCCCCTCGTGAACAGACTCTGCGCGACCGTTAACGGCGATGGTGGATCCAGCAGCAACAGCCGCCAGACCCTCACCCCACGGCTCAGCCAGCACATACTCCTGCTGCAGCTCCCGCATCTCCCCCGGACGGTGCACAAGGTCGCGCACGTTCAGGAGCATTTTTGACGTTTTATTCACCCGTCTATCTTAGCCGCTTTTATAATCTCGCGCGCGCCGGGCCTTTCAGCCGGGCCTTCAGCCGCGCCTTTCAGCCGCGCTTTTAGCCGCGCTTTTAGCCGGGCCTTCAGCCGCGCCGCTGCTGCAGGTACCGCGCAACCGGCTCGGGCACATAGGGATCAAGACTCTGCTCGCTCGCGGCGATCTGCCTTACCAGCGTGCTGGAGATGTGGGCGTACGCCGGATCCGGCAGCAAAAACAGCGTCTCAATCCCGGTCATCTCGCGGTTCATCAGCGCCATCGGCTGCTCGTAGGCGAGGTCGAGCTGCGATCGCACACCCTTGACAATAACGTCCGCGTTAACCCGCTGACAGTGCTCAACCAGCAGGCCGCTCGAAAGCTCAGCGACGCTAACAACACCGACGACGCCCGGATCCACCCCAGCGGCGAGCGCGTCAGCCCCGGCGAGCGCGTCAGCCCCGGCGGCTTCGGCGCTCTCGCCCGGCCGCTCCCGCTGCACCCTAATCCCCTCGGCAGCAAGCGACTCAACGAGCAGGCTGACGCGATCCGCAATGCTAATCAGCCCCTGCTTTTCGGGGTTGTGCACAACAACCACCTGCACCCGCTCAAACAGCCCTGTTGCCCGCACAATCACATCGAGGTGCCCCCTTGTGACGGGGTTAAATGAGCCGGGAATAACCGCTAGTTTTGCCATAGCTTTAAGCTTATCCGCTACGACTTAGCGAGCGCTGTTAACTCCGGCTGTCGCTCGCTAATCCACCGCCTGAGTTCAGCGTGTTTTGCCAGGTGCGGATCCGCACTGAGCAGCGCCTCAGCGGCGTTGCGGGCCGCAGCAATCACCTCGCCATCGCGGGTGACACGCAGCAGTTTCAGTGTAGACTTGCCGCCTGACTGGGCTGTTCCGAGGATATCTCCCTCGCGTCGCTGTTCCAGGTCGATCTCGGCGAGCGCGAAACCGTCGGTTGTTTCGGCGACCGCGGCAACCCGCTCCCACGCGGTTGACTGCAGCGGGGCGGTTGTCAGCAAAAGGCAGATACCGGCGTGGCTGCCGCGACCAACCCGGCCGCGCAGCTGGTGCAGCTGCGAAACCCCGAAACGGTCCGCCTCCAAAACCAGCATCGCGGTCGCGTTCGGCACGTTAACACCGACCTCAATCACCGTCGTCGCAACCAAAAGATCCAGTTCACCGGCGGCAAACTTCGCCATCACCGCATCTTTTTCGGCGCTTAAAAGAGCACCGGTGAGGATTCCGATCCGCACACCCGCATAGTCTGGCCGCCGCCGCAGCTGCTCGGCGACCTGCTCAACGCCCGCTCTGCCGCGCTCCGCTGTTCCTTCCTGGGACTCCTCCGCTGCCGAGATTGCGGGGCAGACAACATAAACCTGCCGGCCTGCAGCGATCTCCTCACGGGCACGCTGCCAGGCGCGCGCCTCCAGGTGTGGCTGCTCAAAAACCTGCACGGCAAAACTGCTGATCCCGGCGCGACCGGGCGGCAGCTCCCTAATCGTCGTCACCTCCAGATCACCAAACACGGCGAGCGCAACCGTCCGCGGGATCGGTGTCGCCGTCATCGCCAGCAGGTGCGGCGCTGCGGAACCCTTCTGCCTGAGCGCCTCCCGCTGCTCAACCCCGAAACGGTGCTGCTCATCAATAACGGTGAGCGCGAGATCCGCAAACACGGTGCTCTCGCTAAACAGCGCGTGCGTGCCAACCACCAGCAGCGAAACCCCGGCGGCAACGTCGAGCAGCGCCGCCTTCCGCTCCCGCTGCGACATCTGGCCGGTGATCAGGCGCGGTTTCAGTTGGGCGGTTAGTTCCTCACCGAGCAGCTCCGTAATCGACTGAAAATGCTGGGCCGCGAGCACCTCGGTTGGCGCGAGCAGCGCACTCTGGCCGCCCGTCTCAGCAACCTGCAGCATCGCCCGCAGCGCCACAAGGGTTTTCCCGGATCCAACCTCGCCCTGCAAAAGCCTGTGCATCGGATAGTCACGCGCCAACTCCGCCGCGAAAATCTCGCCAGCCCGCCGCTGATCCCCCGTCAACTGGTACGGCAACTGCGCATCGAGCCGCTTTAACAGCGATCCCTCACCGAGCGGCCTGGCAACCGCCCGCTGCTGCTTCAAACCCGCTGCGCGCACCCCGAACGCGAGCTGCAGCTCAAAGGCCTCCCGAAACTTCAACGACTCGGTCGCCGCTTGCCACTCGGCGTCACTCTCCGGGGTGTGGATCTGCCTAAGCGCCGCGTCATAGCTGATCACGCCCGCATGCTCGCAGACCTCCCAGGGTAGCGGATCCGCCTGCTCAGGCAGCTGCTCAAGCACCGCGGTGATGTGCTTCGCGATAACCCAGGTGGGCAGCGTGCCGGTTGCCGCGTAGGTGGGAATCGGTTTGCGTGAGAACGCGAGCGCGGCCGCCTGACGCAAAGCCTCCCGGTCAACACCCGCTGCCTCCGGCTCTTCCTCGCTCGTGAACATCTGATACTCGGGGTTTTGCAGCTGCAGGGTGCCGCGATAGCTTTTCACCTTGCCCGCGAACTGCCCGTGCCTGCCGGGGCGCAGATCCTTTTCCCGCCACGGCTGGTTGAAGAAGGTGAGCGTCATATAGCCGGTGCCGTCGGTGATCCGCGCCGTCAACAGTGTGCCGCCGCGGCTCTGCATCCGCCTGCTCTGCACATCAAGCACCTGCGCAACAACGGTGACGTGCTCCCCCAGCGGCAGTGACTCCAGCGGCGTCAACTCACCGCGTTTTGTGTAGCGGCGAGGATAGTGCTCCAGCAGATCGCGCACGCTCTGATAGTCAAACGCTTTTTTGAACGCTGCCGCGGTTTTCTCCGGCAGCGCCTGACTGAGCGGCGAATCAAGGGAAATCATCTGAGACTAACTGTAGCAAACCGGGACGCAAACCGCGCCGATTTCACTAGAATTGTAGTGTGACACGAATAATTTCGGGGGCGGCAGGATCCATCCGCCTGACAGTTCCGCCGCGCGGCACCCGCCCAACCAGCGACAAGGTGCGCGAGGCGATCTTCTCAACCCTCGATTCGTGGGGTTTTGTCACAGACACCCGGGTGCTCGACCTCTATGCCGGATCCGGCGCGCTCGGGCTGGAGGCACTCAGCCGCGGCGCTGCCCACGCCGACCTCGTCGAAAAACACCCCGGAGCGGTGAAAATCATTACCGCGAACACGGCTGCCGTGCAGAAGGCGCTGCAGGCCGCCGAGGTTAGCGCAACGGCAACAGCCCACCAGCGCGACGTCCAAAGCTACCTAGAGGGCTATGGGGGATCCGCCTACGACGTTGTGTTTATTGATCCACCCTACGACTTTACTGAGGATGTTATCACCGCCAATCTGACGGCGCTGCTGCCGCACCTCACCGCCGACGCCTGTGTGCTTGTGGAGCGCGACAGTCGCAGCCCGGAACCGCGGGTGCCTGCTGGGTTAAGGCCCGTAAAGCACGCGAAATACGGTGAGACCACCTGCTGGTGGTATGAGCCGGCGGGCGACTAGCCGCGCCGCAGCAAAACAACAAAACCCACCAGCACAGCGCCCTGCGGCCCGACCCCGCGAACGCGACTAGCCGCGCCCGGCCGCGCACCCCGGCAACAAAGCAAACGCTCCCCGCTAAGCGCCGCACCAAATACGGTGCTGAAGCTTAACGGGGAGCGCCGTGGCGGGGTCCACCCGCCAAAACTGGCTAGGCTGGCCTAGCGGTTAGGGATGAAGGTGTACTTGGTTGACAGGAACTCTTCGATACCCTCGTGGCTGCCCTCGCGGCCGATGCCGGACTGCTTGATGCCACCGAACGGCGCAGCAGCGTTTGACATAACGCCCGCGTTAACCGCCATCATACCCGCCTGAATCTCGGTGATCATGCGCTGTGCACGGGCGAGGTTCTCGGTGAAGACGTAGCTTGCGAGTCCGTACTCGGTGTCGTTTGCGAGGTCGATTGCCTCCTGCTCGGTCTTGAAACGGACAATACCGAGAACAGGGCCGAAGATTTCCTCCTGCACCATAGCGGCCTCGGTTGTCAGCTTGTCAACAACGGTTGGCTCGAAGAAGCAGCCCTCTCCCTCCAGCGCGTTACCGCCGGTGAGCACGTCTGCGCCGCGATCCCGTGCGTCAGCAACGAGACGCTGCACATTGTCAACAGCCTTCCGCTCAACGAGCGCACCGATCTGTACGCCCTCCTCGGTACCGCGGCCAACCTTCATCGCAGAAACACGCTCTGACAGGCGGGAAGCGATCTCGTCGGCGATACCCTCCTGCACGTAGATGCGGTTAGCGGCGGTGCAGGCCTGGCCGATGTTGCGGAACTTCGCGGCGAGGATACCCTCGATCGCGGTGTCAACGTCGGCATCATCAAAAACGATCAGAGGTGCGTTACCGCCGAGCTCCATTGAGGTGCGCAGCACGTTCTTGGCGGCTGCCTCAAGCAGTTTCACGCCAACCGGGGTTGAGCCGGTGAAGCTGAGCTTGCGCAGACGGGTGTCTGCGAGCAGGGTTGCTGACTGTGCGCTTGAACGGCTTGTCTGCACAACGTTTACAACACCCGCTGGCAGGCCAGCCTCCTCAAGCAGCTGCTGGAAGTAGATGGTTGTCAGCGGGGTGAGAGCCGCTGGTTTGATAACGACAGTACAACCGGCTGCGAGCGCTGGCGCGATCTTGCGGGTTGCCATCGCCAGTGGGAAATTCCACGGGGTGATGAAGTAGCATGGGCCAACAGGCAGCTTGGAGACGATCATGTCACCGGTGCCCTCTGGGTTCTGGCCGAAACGACCGCCGATCCGCACAGCCTCCTCAGAGAACCAGCGCAGGAACTCACCGCCGTAGGTGACCTCACCGTTTGCCTCAGCGAGTGGCTTACCCATTTCCAGGGTCATCAGCAGTGCGAAGTCATCACGCTTCTCCTGCAGCAGGTCGAACGCGGTGCGCAGAATCTGTGAGCGCTGGCGCGCAGGAGTTTTAGCCCATTCAGCCTGAGCTGCAACGGCCGCGTCAAGTGCCCGCTCCGCGTCAGCAACTGTCGCATCCGCGATGCTCTTCAGCAGCTCGCCGGTTGCTGGATCAAAAACATCCAGGGTGCCGCCGTCTTCAGCGTCAACCCACTCGCCACCGATTGCGAGGCGACCTTCAACGCGTTCTAGCAGCTCTTTCTCCTGCTGGGTAAGTGCCATCTCACTTCCTTTCAAATAATTTGATTAAGCACATGCAACGTAATCAAGAATACCGGTTACACACTGCAAAATGTGCATTTTATTGCCTAAGGTGCCTGCGAGCTGAGGTTTCCGCTGTTTTGAAACGGATCCCAGCCGCTCCCACTAAGCTCCTCACCGTCGAGCAAAACCGCCGGTCTGCCCGCGATAATCTGCCCAATCACGGTGAACTCGGGAGGCACACTCGCCGCCTGAAAACAGGCGAGCATACCGTGATCCTCACCGCCGTAGAGCATGCTGTTAAGGGGCGGCCCGGGTGGATCCACCCTCCCCGCGTTAACCCGCTGCAGCTGCTCGCTGCTGAGGCTCACCCGCACACCGCTTGCCCTGGTGATTCTTGCCGCGTCAAGCACCAGCCCGTCTGAGACATCGAGCATCGCGCCCGCGCCCGCCTCGGCGGCCGTCACACCCGCGCTCACCGCAGCGGACGGGGTGAGGTGTTCGTAAAGCGCCCGCGGGCAGAGCCGCTCGGCTTCCTGGCGGCCGTGTTCAGCGAGCAGTTGCAGGCCGTAACCCGAGAGCCCGAGAAGCCCCGCGTAGGCGATAACCATTCCCGGCCTGGCACCCGACCTGGTGACCGGTTTTCTGCCGCACATCTCACCGAGCGCTGTGACCGCGCAGACAAGCTGTTTCGCGGTTGCGAGATCCCCGCCAACAACCGCAGTTCCGGGCGCGAGCCGGTCGCAGGCGTGGGTTAGACCGCGCGCTATCTGCCGCAGGAAGTCAACCCTGGTTTCGGGCGGGCAGGCGATTGCGACGGTTAGCACGGTCGGAGTTGCCCCCATCGCGGCGACGTCTGCGAGGTTCGTTGCCGCAAGTTTCTGCCCGAGCTCGAAACCGGTGTGCCAGTCGAGCCGGAAGTCTGGCCCCTCAATCATCGTGTCCGTTGTGATCACGGTGTCGCCGCTGTGTCGCAGCACCGCGGCATCATCGCCGTTTGCAACCGTTGCACAGTCTGGGGTTTTTAATTCGGCGAGGATCACATCAAGCAGCGCCAGTTCACCAATCTCACCGACTGTTTGCTCGCCGCTATTCACCTTCACCACTCGCTTCGCTGTGTTTTCCCCGGACGGGGTTTTGGCGGATCCGCCAGATAAAAATTTTACCCTTGAGGTTTTAGCGTTACCCTTGAAGTGTGCTGAAATTTTTACGACCCCTAACCGCCGCTTCCGCTCTCGCCGCTGCCGCAGCGACCATCGCGCTGACCGGCTGTGCGGGCACGGTGTCGCTGGAGCCCGCCGAGGACGCGAACAATCCGCTGTGCGCGCAAGTGACGGTACGACTACCCGCGACAATCGGTGAGCTTGAGAAGCGGTCAACCAACGCGCAGGCAACCGGTGCGTGGGGGGATCCAACCGCGGTGATTGTGCGCTGCGGTCTCGCCGTAACCCAGCCGACCGAGCAGGCGTGCATCACGGTTAACGACGTTGACTGGGTGGTTGATGACACGGAGGCGCCGAAGTACCGGTTCACCGCCTACGGCCGTGAACCCGGATTTGATGTGCTTGTCGATTCGGAGCAGATCAGCGGCACCGACACACTGCTGGAGCTGTCGGCCGCTGTGCAGCAGCTGCCGCAGGTGCGCCAGTGCAGCAGCACCGACACGGAGCTGAACTCAAACGACCTTAACTCAACCGATGACAGTGTCAGCGGGGATGATGAAAACAGCGGCGGCTAACGGCGGCGGTGACACCCCTGTTGGAGAACAGCGGCGGCAGCGCTAACTAGCGCTTGGTGAGCCGCGCCAGCTCGATCAGTTCGGTCAGCAGGTCGCTGTAGCCAAGACCCGACTGCTGCCACAGCTTCGGGTACATTGAGATCGGCGTAAACCCGGGCAGGGTGTTGATCTCGTTTAACACCGGCCCGTTCTCGGTGAGGAAGAAATCGAGCCGCGCGTAAACAGCGCAGCCGGCAGCCCGGAACGCCTTAAAGGCTTCGTCGCGGATCGCCTGATACTCCTCAGCGGTGACATCAGCGGGCAGCACCACGTCAGCGCCCGCAGCGCCCAGATACTTCGACTCAAAATCGTAGAAGTCTCTGCCGTTGAACACAATCTCGCCGATGCAGTCGCTCGCGCGCAGGCTGCGCATGTCACGGTTTTCGAGCACCGCAATCTCAACCTCGCGGCCGCTAATGCCCGACTCGATCAGCACCGTGTGATCCTCTTTCAGCGCAACCGCGATCGCCTCAGCAAGCTCGCTCGGGTCGGTGATTCTGCTAACACCAACGCTTGAGCCGGCGCGCGCCGGTTTCACAAACAGCGGGTAGTTAAGGCCCGCATCGAGGGTTTTGATGATTGCCGGATCCGCATCGAGCTGCTGCTGTGTGACCGTGTTCCACGGCGCAACCGCGATGCCTGCGGCGGCGAGCACAACCTTGAGGGTGTGCTTGTCCATGCAGAGAGCGGACGAGAGCACCCCGCTGCCAACATAGGGCAGGTTGATGAACTCGCACATGCCCTGCACGCTGCCGTCCTCACCCCACGGACCGTGGAGCATCGGCAGCACAACGTCGATTTTCGCAACCGGTTCAAGGGTTCCTTCGTCACTCACCTCACGGAGGGTGTGGTCGTTAACGGATCCCGGCCAAACTACCCGGTTGCCGGTTGCTGGCACCTCCGGCAGCTGTTCACTGTCGAGGCTGAACTGCCCAAGCTCCTCCGGGGTGACCCGCACAAGCTCGCCGTTCTTTGTGATCCCAACCGGCACAACACTGTAGCGGCTGTGGTCAAGCGACTGGTAGACGCTGTTCGCTGTCACACAGCTGACACTGTGCTCGCTGGAGCGGCCGCCGAAGAGCAGCGCGATGGTTAGCTTCTCACCGGTGGACGCTGTTTTACTGCCTGCAGTTGTCACTGTTCTGACTCCCTACTAAAAAGCTTCTTAAACCATTCCCAAGCTGAATCACGAACCGGCTCCGCCGTCAGGTTCAGCTCCTCCTGCGGCACATCGTCCTCGGTTGCGAGGTGGGGAGCGAGATCCGCTGGCTTCATTGTGCCGTCAAGCACCATCTTAACCTGCTGCACAATCGGCATCTCCACGCCACGCTTTTGGGCAAGCTCAAGCACCGGCTCAACCGAGCTGATCCCCTCAGCGACCTGGTTCATTTCCGAGGTTGTTTCCTGCAGCGTGTAGCCCTGACCGATCAGCCGGCCCGCGGTTGAGTTGCGTGAGAGCGGCGACTGGCAGGTTGTGATCAGATCCCCCAGCCCGGCAAGACCCGACATGGTTGTCGGGTTTGCGCCGGAGGCGACAGCGAACTCGGTCATCTCGGCGAGACCGCGCGTAATAATCGACGCTTTAGTGTTTTCGCCGTAGCCGACACCGTCGACAATGCCGATCGCGAGCGCGATCAGGTTCTTCAGCACACCGCCAAGCTCGGTGCCGGTGACATCCGTGCTGATGTAGGTTTTGAAGTATGCGGTGTGGCAGGCCCTGGCAACCCAGTCGGCGTTATCCAGGTCAACACAGGCGACGAGCGCACCGGTTGGCTGTTCCTTCGCGATCTCAAGCGCAATGTTTGGGCCGCTAACAATCGCAACCTGCTCAATCGGGATTTCCAGCGACTCGGTCATAACCTCGCTCATCCGCTGCCGGGTGCCCTTCTCAACACCCTTGACGAGACTAACCGCGATCGCGTCACGTCGGAAATACGGTTTTGACGCCACCAGGTTCGCGCGCATTGTCTGGCTCGGAACCGCGTAAAACACCATCTCGGCGCCGCTCACGGCCTCGTCAATATCGCTTGTTGCAACCAGCTGTTTCGGCAGGTTAATGCCGTGCAGGTAGCGGGAGTTACGGTGCCCCATGTTGATCTCGCTGGCAACCTCGTCGCGTCTCGCCCACAGCACCACGTCACACCCCGCATCACACAGGATCTTCGCGAAGGTTGTGCCGAAACTTCCCGCGCCAATCACGGCGACTTTCGGGCCGGTCGGTCGTTTTTTGCGCGCTGCCACGGCTAGAACCTGCCCGTCTCTGCCTGGCCGGTTGCGGCCGGATCCCACCGCGTCTCCGGTGCTTTCTCGCCGCGCAGTTTCGCCACCAGCCTGGTGATCTCCGCCATCAGTTTGTCGGTTGCGTCCGCGAGCACCTGCTGGGTTAGTTCCTTGCCCTCAAACTCGCTGAGATCCAGCGGATCCCCCACCGCCAAAGAGAGCTGCTTACGCGGGAACAGGCTGAGGCCCTTGCTGTAGCGGCCCTTAATCTGCTGGGCTCCCCAGTGCGCCATCGGATAGAGCGGAATCTTGTGTTCAAGCGCGATCCTGATCGCACCCGATTTGCCGCGCATCGGCCACAGTGACGGGTCGCGGGTGAGCGTCCCCTCTGGGTAGATGATAATGCCCGACTGGTTTGCGATCAGCTGCTGTGCGGCAGCGATCGGGTTGCTGCTGTTGCGCTGACCGCGGTTGCGTTCAACAGCGATCTGCCCGGTTGAGCGCAGCACCCAGCCGAGCACCGGCACCCGAAACAGTGACGCCTTCGCCATAAACCGTGGCAGCCTGCCAAGGCGGTAAACACCGACGGCGACAACCAGCGGATCCACCTCACTAAAGTGGTTGCTGGCGACGATGAACGGCCCGGTTGCGGGCAGTTTCGAGCCGGGGGTGATCCGATATTTGGTGAACAGACGCCAGATGTTGTTAACAATCGGCCCAAACAACCAGAACATCGACGGGCGTCGCTTCTCTGGTGAGGAACGGCCCTTGAGTTTGATTGTCTGCTGCATGTTATGCCTCGAAGATGAAGTCGGCGCCGAGTTTGCGGAGTTTCTCAATAAAGTTTTCGTACCCGCGGGAGATGATGCCGAGGTTGGTGATCTTGCTCTGCCCCTCCGCCGCGAGCGCCGCGATCAGGTAGCTGAAGCCGCCGCGCAGATCCGGCACCTCAACCTCCGCGCCGTGCAGCGGGGTTGGCCCTGTAATCACCGCGGCCTGTTCAAACTCGCGGCGCATCACTCGTCGCTGGCCGTCATCGAGGCCCTGCTCGTGCACAACAATCTGCGCACCCATTTTGTTGAGGGCGCTGGTGAAGCCGAGACGGTTCTCGTAAACGGTTTCGTGGATTGTGGAAACACCCTCCGCCTGGGTTAGCGCAACCACCAGCGGCTGCTGCCAGTCGGTCATAAACCCGGGGTGCACATCGGTCTCAATAATCACCGGTTTTAGGGCTTCGCCATCATGCCAGAAGCGGATCCCGTCATCCAGCACCTCGAACTGTCCACCGATTTTGCGGTAGGCGTTGAGGAAGGTCATCATATCTTCCTGGCGGGCGCCACCAACCATAATGTCGCCCTTTGTTGCCAGCGCTGCGGCAGCCCAGCTGGCGGCCTCGTTGCGGTCGAAGATTGCCTTGTGGTTGTAGCCGCCAAGCTCCTCAACGCCCTCAATGAAGATTACGCGGTTTGCCTCGATGGTGATAATCGCGCCCATCTTCTGCAGAATGCAGATCAGGTCAACGATCTCCGGCTCGATTGCGGCGTTCCGCAGCTCGGTCTGACCCTTCGCGAGCACGGCGGTTAGCAGCACCTGCTCGGTTGCGCCAACCGACGGGTATGGCAGCTCAATGTTAGCGCCGTGCAAACCGTTTGGTGCGGTCAGGCTGATACCGCTCGGCAGTTTCTCGATAACCGCGCCGAACTCGCGCAGCGCGTCCAGGTGGAAGTCAATCGGGCGGTCACCGATACGGCAGCCGCCGAGGTCTGGGATGAACGCCTCACCGAGACGGTGCAGCAGCGGTCCACAGAACAGGATCGGGATACGGGATGAGCCAGCGTGCGCGTCAATGTCTGGCGCGTGGGCCACCTCAACATTGCTCGGATCCAGGATCCACTCGTCGTTTTTGCCGCGGGTGATTAGCACACCGTGCAGGGCGAGCAGCCCGGCAACAACACGCACATCCGAGATGTTGGGGACGTTGCGCAGCACGCTCTTTTTCTTACCCAAAAGCGCCGCAACCATCGCCTTGGTGGCGAGGTTTTTTGCGCCGCGCACCTCGATCCGTCCCCGCAGGGGGCGACCACCGTTGATAATAATCTCATCGGAGGTCAGGCCAACTCGCTGCCCGGATTTCTTTGCGTCGAGTTTTAGACCCTCTGCTGTTTTATCGCTCACTGTTACCTCGTGCTGTCTTTCGGGGTTGTCGGCATCCAACTTGGGCGCCGTGCTTCGTAGGCGGCAATCTTGTCTTCGTTTCTGAGGGTTAACGAGATATCGTCAAGCCCCTCCTGCAATCGCCACCGAGTGTATTCATCTATATCAAATTCTATCGTGAGTTCACCACACCGAACTGTGCAGTCTTCCAGGCTCACGGTCACCGGCGTGGTAGGGTCCTTTTTCAGCAAATCCCACAGCTGCTGGGTCTCCTCCTCCGTGATTTTTGCCGCGAGCAGGCCCTGTTTCCCGGCGTTGCCCCGAAAAATATCACCGAATCTGGCTGAGATAACAACCCTGAACCCGAAATCGCGCAGCGCCCAAACCGCGTGCTCACGCGACGACCCGGTGCCGAAGTCTGGCCCGGCGATCAGGATTTTTGCCTCGTTAAAGGGCGGATTGTTGAGCAGGAAGTCGGGATCCTGTCGCCAGTTATAAAACAGCGCGTCCTCAAAACCGCTTTTGGTGATCCGTTTCAAAAACTGCGCCGGCAGAATCTGGTCGGTGTCGATGTTTGACAGTTCAATGCACGCTGCAATGCCGGTGACGGTTGTAAACTTTTCCACCGTTAAACCCCCTCAGCGACGTCGTAGGTGATCCCCCGCTCCGCATCCTGTTTCAGATCCCACGGGCTTGACAGGGTGCCGCGGATCGCGGTTGCTGCGGCAACGAGCGGCGACACCAGGTGTGTGCGCCCGCCCTTACCCTGCCGACCCTCAAAGTTGCGGTTGGAGGTTGAGGCACACCGCTCCCCGGGTTTTAGCTGGTCCGGGTTCATGCCGAGACACATTGAACAGCCGGCGAAACGCCACTCGCCGCCGAACTCCTCAATCACCTTGTCGATCCCCTCCGCCTCAGCGTCAAGTCGCACGCGAGCGGATCCGGGAACCACCATCAACCGCACACCGGGTGCTTTCCGCTTGCCCTTGATCAGCGCGGCAAACTCGCGCAAATCCTCCAGGCGGCTGTTGGTGCAGGATCCCATAAACACGGTGTCAACCGCGATGTCTTTCATCTTGGTGCCCGGTTCCAGATCCATGTAGGTGAGCGCCCGCTCTGCCGCGGCCCGGTCGTTCGGGTCGTCAAAGCTTGCCGGATCCGGCACCTCCTCGCTCAGGTGCACACCCTGACCGGGGTTTGTGCCCCAGGTGACGAACGGTTCAAGCGAGCTCGCGTCAATGAAAATCTCTTTATCGAACTTCGCGCCGGGGTCGGTTGCGAGGGTTTTCCAGTAGGCAACCGCCTCATCCCAGTCGGCGCCCTTGGGGGCACGCTCGCGGCCTTTAACGTAGGCAAAAGTGGTTTCGTCGGGCGCGATCATACCGGCGCGCGCGCCAGCCTCAATCGACATGTTGCAGATCGTCATCCGCCCCTCCATCGACAGGCTGCGGATCGCCGATCCCCGATACTCAAGCACGTAACCAGCCCCGCCACCGGTGCCGATTTTAGCGATCACAGCGAGAATAATATCCTTCGCTGTAACGCCCGGGCGAAGCTCACCCTCAACGTTAATCGCCATCGTCTTAAAACGCTTCATCGGCAGCGTCTGGGTTGCGAACACGTGCTCAACCTCGCTTGTGCCGATACCAAAGCCCATCGCACCGAACGCCCCGTGGGTTGAGGTGTGGCTGTCACCGCAGACCACGGTAATACCCGGCATGGTTAGACCCAGCTGCGGGCCAACCAGGTGCACAATCCCCTGCTCAGCATCGCCGAGCGGGTGCGCACGCACACCAAACTCTTTCACGTTCTTGCGCAGCGTCTCCACCTGGATCCGGCTGTTCAGATCGGCAATCTGCCTGGTGATGTTGAGCGTCGGGGTGTTGTGATCCTCGGTTGCAACGGTGAGATCAACGCGCCGCAGCTGCCGGTTCGCCATCCGCAGCCCGTCAAACGCCTGCGGGCTTGTCACCTCGTGGATCAGGTGCAGGTCAATATAGAGCAGATCGGGTTCACCGTTCTCCCCCGGCACAACAACGTGTGCGTCCCACACCTTCTCGGGCAGGGTGCGCGGTCTAGCACTATTGGCCGCTACCTCCGGCTGACTACTCTTTTTCATACGCACCACCGTGGATCCGCTCGCCGCTCTTGCGCATCTTGATCAGGCTTGCAATGGTCGCCACGAGCATCGCAACCACAATAAAGCCGAGTGACACCCAGGTGTTTGGTGTCCAGATGTCAATGTGCTCACCGTTGTTAATAAACGGCAGCTCGTTGTGGCTGATCGCGTGCAGCACCAGTTTCACACCGATAAAGCCGAGGATCGCGGCAATACCGTAGTGCAGGTATTCGAGCCTGTCGAGCAGACCACCGAGCAGGAAGTAGAGCTGGCGCAGACCCATCAGCGCAAAGACGTTCGCGGTAAACACAATAAACGGACTCTGGGTGATACCGAAGATCGCCGGAATCGAGTCGAGCGCGAACAGAATATCGGTTGAGCCGAGCGCGATCAAAACCAGCAGGAACGGCGTAAAGTAGCGCTTCCCGTCGATTTTCACGGAGGTGTGACCGCCGTGATACTCGTCAGTGAACGGCAGCACCTTCTTAAAGGCGCGCACCATCCAGCCCTCGCCGTCAGCGTTTTCTTCATCGTGTTTAATCTGCTTCCAGGCGGTGTAGATCAGCCACGCACCAAACACGTAGAAGATCGCGCTGAAGCGTTCAATCAGCGCCGCACCGGCGAGAATGAAAATACCGCGGAAGATCAGCGCGAGCACAATACCGATCATCAGGGCGCGCTGCACATACTTGTGCGGAACTTTAAAGGCACCCAGGATCATCACGAAAACAAACAGGTTATCAATCGACAGCGAATACTCTGTTAGCCAACCGGCGAGGAACTCTGAGCCGTGCTGTGCGTCGCCGATAATAAACATTGACGCCGCGAAGATGAGCGCGAGCGCAACATAAACCCCAACCCAGATCGCGGATTCGCGCATGGTCGGAACGTGTGGTCGCTTAATAATCATAAGGAGATCGAACACGAGGATTCCCACGAGGATAACCATCGAACCGATCTCAAACCACACCGGCAGCACAGGACTCAAAACCTCTCCTAACGTCAATAACGTCAAGTAACGTCAAGCTTCAATAATAGCCGTTTCCGCTGTCTAGTAACTTAAAGAGTTTCCTCCTTTTAGCTTTGGTGTATTATTTTTGTGCACCGTCTGGGGCAGCAGGCGTGTACGGGATCGTAGAGATCGTGACACCGTAGTGCATAAGCTAAGCGCGGGTGCGTCGTAAACTGTTCCGCTCCGCGCAAACTTTTAAAGCTACTCTTGCCCTGACGTTTTACGACCCGGAGATATTTGACGTGTCTGCTAACCAAGCCAACCCAACCAGTAAAGCACCCGAGGCTAATCAGCGCGGTGGGGGCGGATCCGCCCACGCCGCGCGGGATGCCGCGCCCGCCGGATCCACCCGCCCCACAAAATCGCAGCCTGTTGGCCGCTTCGCCTCGCACGGCAGCTCTATTTTTACGGTGTTGATCGCGACCATGGCGGTTGTGCTGATTATCTCCAACATTGGCGCATCAAAGGGTGTCACCTTCGGCGAAATCGTCACCGACGGCGGCTTCTTCCTGTTCCCACTCGCCTACATTATCGGCGATGTGGTCTCTGAGATTTACGGTTTTAAGGCGAGCCGCCTGGCGATTATCACAACCTTCGCGCTGAGCGCGTTTGCGGCGGTCTGCTACTGGGTGATTATCGCGCTGCCGGGCGCCGAGTGGTATGACGGGCAGGAGGCGCTGGAGCGCACACTCGGCCCGGTTCCGCTTATCGTCATCGCCTCGCTGCTCGGCTTCTTAACCGGTCAGCTCGCTAACGCTTGGACGCTGGTGCGGCTCAAGCGCAGCACCGGCGAGCGACTGCTGTTTGGGCGGATCGCGCTGTCCACCGTTATCGGTGAGCTCGTCGACACGGTTGTGTTCTGTTCAATCGCGGCGCAGGTTATCGGCATCACCGATTTTGGTACGTTCCTCAACTATGTGCTGGTTGGTTTCGCGATTAAAACGATTGTCGAGATCTGCTTCTCACCGATCACCGTGCTTGTGATCCGCACCTTCAAGCGTCTCGAACCGAGCTACCCGAAGGACGTTTAAGCGATGAGCAAGGAGACCGAACCGGGGCAGTCTGATCCGCTGTTGGGCGGCGCGGTGCACCCGCTGCCCGCTGACCTGGAAACGGCGTTGCTGGCGGATCCGCCCGCCGCTGATCTCTGGCAGGGGCTCACCGTGCTGGGCCGCAACGAGTTTATTTGCTGGGTTGGTGACGCGAAACAGCAGGCGACCCGGGAGCGGCGGATTCGCCGGACGCTTGAGGAACTGCACGAGGGTAAGCGACGGCCGTGCTGCTGGCCCGGCTGTAAACACCGGGAGCGAAACGGGAAAGCGTAGTACCCCACCCGCTCGGCAGCACCAGCTCCAGGCAGCGTAGTAAGCCAGACCACCTGGCGACTGGGCAGCGCCCGGGGCGGCCGGTTTACGGCTCTGCGCGGTTTAGCTGTTCCGCAGCGACCGGCTCTGCGGCGGTGTTAGCCCCGCGGAAGACGAACCAGTAAAACAGCCCGATCATAACGCCACCGCCAACAATGTTGCCGAGCGTCACCGGCAAGAGGTTACCGAGCAGCAGCTGCCCCGCCGTAATATCGGCGCCGAGGAGCATCCCGAACGGCAGCATAAACATGTTCGCAACCGAGTGCTCAAACCCGGTGGCAACAAAGATTGCGACCGGCAGCATCAGCAGAAACAGCTTGTCGATCACGGTTTTACCGGCGTTTGCCGTCCACACCGCAATACACACGAGCAGGTTGCAGCCGATGCCGAGCACAAACGCCTCAAACGGCGAGTGGCTGACCTTATACTCGGCGGTTTTAATCACCAGATCGCCCCAGGCCCCTTCGGCGCTGTGGTGGATCCCGCCAAAATAGCACAGCAAAATAACGCTGACCGCGCCAACCAGGTTGCCGAGATATGAGCGCGTCCACAGGCCGAGCAGCTGCAGTGTTGTGATCCTGCCCGCTGCCCTGGCGCTGAGCGCCATCGTTGAGGAGGTGAACAGTTCACCGCCGGTAACAACAACCAGCACGATCCCGACCGAGAACGCGAGACCACCGATTAGGCGGTGCATTCCCCACGGCATTGCCTCAGCGGCACCGACCTGGCTGGTGATAAAGAACATAAAACCGAGCGCGATAAAGGCGCCGCCGGGGATCGCCCGCAAGAACGAGAGGTCCCAGCGCAGCAGCGTTTTCACTGTCATCTGCGTGGTTATCTGCGCGGCTATTTTTTCGGGGGAAAGAATCGTTGTCATACTAGCTCTGGTGGTTGTCGATGCTTGTTGCAACCAGTTTAATACGCACGCTGTCGCGATCACCAACGGCGGCGACCGCGATCTCGGCGAGCTCGTTGAGTGTCTCGTGGGCGGGAGCGGAGGCGTCAACGCGGACACCGGCGGACAGCTGGGCACTGTCAGCGGTCAGCTCAACCTCGGGGGTTGTGCGCTGCAGGGTGACAAGGTCCTGCACCTTCTGCAGTGTGCTTTTTAGCCCGGTCAGCCCCGGAACAGCGCCGACGCTGGTGACGCGCGGGTGCTCCCGCAGCGCCGCAATCACGGCGTCCGCGTCGGCAGCGGGATCCGCCGCGCCACCCGTGAAACCGGTTTTGTCGCTCAACTAAAGACCCCCTTCAACATCGGTTATTTTGATGTCGATCGCCGCAATGTTCAAAACCGTGTGGGTTTGCAGCGCCTGCCAGGCCGCATCCCGCAGCTCCTCCGCCGCCGTCGCAATCGCGGTGCCACTCGTCACGGTCTCTTTTGTCGCGCTGACATAGAGTGTCACCGTCACCGGGTCACCAATTACCGTCACCGAATCGGAGAACACAATCTTGGTGACAATGCAGCTTGTCACCGTGTCAGCGGCATCACGAATCAGCGCCTTCACCGCGCCCTCGGTTATCGCGAGCTCAACGCTCGGATTTTTTGCCGGGATCGGGATCTCCCGCCCCGCGGCAACCTCCGCCGAGATACCGTCAACGATCTTCTGCCACCAGCCGTCCTGCTGCAGCGGCTGCTCCTCCTGGCTCGCCAGCTGCCCGGTGATGCCGCGGAGTCTGCGCAGTTGCGCGAGCGCGTGCGCCGCCTCCGGATCCGCCTCCAGTTTCTCGTTGCGGGGCTGACAGCCAGCGTCTAGATAGTCACTGATCTCGTCCAGCGTGAAAGCACCTGTTGCGAACTCGCGCGACGGTTCAAAGTTTTGCGCCTCAGTCACTTCCACACCTCCATTTCTACTAGTAGACTTTTTCGTGCCCGAGCGAGGTTGCCGCGCACCGTTGATAGCGGCAGTTTCAACTCATCGGCTATTTCCTGGTAAGAGTAGCCACCCATCTCCTTCAGCACCCAGGTTTGGCGCTGCAGTTCCGGGAGCTTACGCAGCACGGCAGAGGCAGCGTCGAGCTGTGAATTAATCTCGTTCTGGGTTTGCGGATCCGCCCCCGCCGCCTCATTGGTCTCCTCGTTCAACTCCCCGCTGTCGCGTCGCTTGCGGATCACGTCAATCGCCTTGCGGCTAACGATCCGCATCAGCCACGATTTCACCTTGTCGGTTTCACGGAGTGTGTCAAGGGTCTGCCAGGCGGTAATAAACGCCTCCTGCACGGCGTCATCAGCGTCGGCGTGCGAGTTGGTGAGTTTTACCGCGTAGCCGATCATAATTCCCGAGTAGCGTTTCAGCACACAGACGAAGGCGGCGCTGTCGCCGTCGAGCGCGCGGGCAACCAGCGTTGCGTCGCTCAGCTCCCGCAATCTCTCTGTCTGCATCCGCCGTCCTGTTCCACCGGGATCCACCCCCGGAAATCTCCCGCCGATAGCGTCGCTATCGCAGCTCTCGCCGCTCCCGCCGGGAATATCTTCATCTCTGTTTTGCCGCGGAATCTCGGGCTAAAATCGGCGATCAAAAAATTTTTTGAAGTTTTTTGTGACGTTTTGCCACCGGCCCGCGTCTTATTAGTATCCTAGCTCATTTGGCTAGAGGTTAATCCGAAAATAAGGGGGCAGAAAATGTCACAGAACAAAATCACAGCACCACAGCAGCACGGCACTGTTGGCGGCAAAACCGTTATCGAGGACAGCGTTGTAGCTAAGCTCACCGGCATCGCGATCCGCGAGGTTAAGGGTGTTCACGCTCTCGGCGGCGGCGCTGCTCGCGTAGCTGGCGCAATCCGTGACATCGTCGGTAACACCGACCTTGCTCAGGGTGTTTCTGTTGAGGTTGGCGAGCGCCAGGTGGCAGCCGATATTTCACTGGTTGCCGAGTACCCGGTAGCGCTGCAGGATCTCAGTGACCGCGTGCGCGTTGCAGCTGCTAAGGCAATCACCGAGCTGGTTGGCCTGGATGTTGCAGAGATTAACGTCACCATCAACGACGTGCACGTTCCAAGCGAAGATGACAACGATAAAGAAGAGGCACGGGTTAACTAATGAGTCACACAGTTGCTGGCGCACTGCTCGGCGCAGTGATTGCTTTCACCTGGGTTTCGCTCGGGTTTTGGCAGGCACTGTTTGTCGGCTTGGCGATGCTGATCGGCGCGGGCGTTGCGCGCGTGCTCGACGGCAAGCTTGATCTGCGTGGCCTGTTGGACGTTGTGCGAGGGCGTAGATCATCATGACACAGATTCCAGGCCACACACAGTTGACCGCTAAGGCGCTAAACCGGCTCGCAACCGCTATCGCGGCTGAACAGCTGGGCGTTAAAGGTGGCAGCGTGCGAGTTGGCGTTACCGACAGCGCGGGACTGCTCGCGGTGCAGGTAACGGGGCCTATCCGGTTGGCTCCCCTGGGCGCTCTTGAATATAGCAGTAGTGAACAGCACACCCCCCTGCTGGAGCGAGTTGAGCAGATTCGTGCCGCTGTTGCCGAGCGCCTAACCGCGCTAACCGGTAGGCGTGTCGCATCAGTTATTTTGGAGTGCACATCCGCTGAGGTTGCTCCTGCGAGGAGGGTTCAATGAGTTCTAACGCCGACTTTAGCCGGCTTTACCGCCGGCTACTGCGCCGTGAAACACACTCAAGTCGTGCGGCAGTGACCGTGGTTGTTGCGTCACTTCTCATCATCGCGGCGATCTATCTCTGCGTTGAAATTATTTTGCACGTTGCGGGGCGGGATCCGCTCGCCCTGATAATGCCAGAGGTTATTAAAACAGTGCTAAACCCAAGTGAGGTTAAGCAGGTGTGGCTTGGGGTGTTTGCCGCTGTCACCGTACTGCTCGGCCTGTTTCTCGTGTTTGTGGCGCTGCGCTCTGGCAGGCGAGGCAAACACGGCAGGGTGTCTGACCGCACTCTGCTAATTATTGACGACCGGGTACTTGCGAGCAGCGAGGCAGCTAATCTAGCGCGCGTCGCGGGGCTGCCAAGCCAGCAGGTGCGAGTGGCCGTCGATAAACACAGCGTAACCGGCTACCTCACCCCGTTCTCGGGTGTTGAGCTAACCAAACAGGAGCCGCGGAATGCGCTGCGCAGCGAGCTGGATCAGCTGTCGCTGCATCCGAAACTAACCGGCAAAGTCAAAATCAGCAGACAGGGGGCGATCTAGTTATGAAGCAAACACCACGCTTTCTTAATCGCGCGTTCCTGTTTGTTACCGGGCTTGTGCTGCTTGCCGCTGGCGGTCTTACGATCGCCTACCTCGTCAGTGATGAGGTGCGCAAGGTTTGGCGCAGGGTTGCGGCGGAGCTGAACAGCTTCGTCAAAGACACCGGGGACATTGCCGGATACCAGCTGAGTTTCCACTGGGGATGGATCGCGGCTGTGATCACGCTGGTGCTGCTGGCGATACTGCTGGTTGTTTTGATCACCCGTCAGGGCGGCGGCAAGGTAGCAACCCTGCTGCGTGTGAAAAACACCGGTCTGGTAAAAGAAACCGGGCACACTACTGTTGCCACCAAGGTTATTGAGGATCTATTGCAGCAGCGCTTTAGCAATGATCCCGAGGTGCTCTCCCTGAGCGCCACCGGCTTCGAGGTGAAGGGGCAGCGGACCCTCCGGGTCACCGCGCAACTTCGCCGAGGCGCAAATTTGCCTGAAATCGTAACACGGTTTGACAATGTCACAGCCGAGCTTGATAGACTGCTCGGAAAGCAAATTCCGGTGTTTTTGGAATTAACGAGCGGGGTTCGCACCGCTCTTAACCAAAATCAGCGGGTGCGATAGCCGGTTCTGTAACCCGTTTACAGAGCATCCCCCCTATACAACTCAATACTGAAGAAACAAAACAAATAGGAGAAAATAATGGGAATCTTCGGATGGATCGTACTCGGCCTGATCGCCGGCGCAATCGCTAAGCTCATCCTGCCAGGTAAGCAGGGCGGCGGTTGGATCGCAACTCTGATCCTCGGCGTGATTGGCGCGCTTGTTGGTGGCTGGCTCGGCAGCCTGCTGTTCAACACTGGCCTGCAGGACTTCTTCTCACTGCAGACCTGGCTGCTCGCAATCGGTGGCTCACTCGTTGTGCTGCTGATCTGGGGCCTGATCACCAAGAGCACAAGCAAGAAGTAGTTTGTGCCTCTGGCAGTGGCTTAGCGGGGTGGATCCTTTCTGGATCCGCCCCGTTTCTTTTTACCCCCTGCTTCTGGGTCGCTGTTTTGGCGGCTTTGTTTTGGCCGCGTCCGAAACACAGCGGGTTTTCTGGGGCGCTTTCGACTAAGATAGATGCGTGGCTTTAACAATCGGTATCGTAGGTCTCCCTAACGTCGGCAAATCAACCCTGTTCAACGCGCTCACCCGCAACCAGGTGCTCGCCGCCAACTACCCGTTCGCAACCATCGAACCAAACGTCGGTGTTGTGAACCTCCCTGACGAGCGGCTCACGAAGCTCGCTGAGATTTTCGGCAGTGAGCGGATCCTCCCCGCCCCCGTCTCGTTCGTTGACATCGCGGGTATTGTGCGCGGCGCCAGCGAGGGCGAGGGGCTCGGCAACCAGTTCCTCGCTAATATTCGCGAGGCGGACGCTATCGCCCAGGTGGTTCGTGGGTTCAGCGACGGTGACGTTGTGCACGTCGATGGCAAGGTGGATCCGGCAAGCGACATGGAGACGATCAACACCGAGCTGATCCTCGCCGATCTGCAAACCCTCGAGAAGGCGATTGTGCGCTATGAGAAGGAGCTGAAGGCGAAGAAGCTCGACCCGGCGGTTATGAACGCCGCAAAAGACGCGGTCGCGGCGCTAAACGACGGCAAGCTGCTGTCTGCTACCGACATTGATTTGGAGCCGATTAAAGAGCTCGGGCTGCTAACCGCTAAACCGTTCCTCTATGTTTTCAACGTTGACGAGCAGGTGCTCGGCGATAAGGATCGCCTGGCTGAGCTCGCGGAGCTTGTCGCCCCCGCGAAAGCGATCTTCCTCGACGCCAAACTGGAGAGCGAACTGATCGAACTGAGCGACGAGGAAGCTGCGGAACTGCTCGCCGAGGTTGGGCAGGCAGAGAGCGGCCTCGACCAGCTCGCGCGCGTCGGCTTCGACACCCTCGGCCTGCAAACCTATCTGACGGCCGGACCAAAGGAGAGCCGCGCCTGGACGATCCGCAAGGGCTGGAAAGCCCCGCAGGCGGCTGGCGTGATCCACACCGATTTCGAGAAGGGCTTTATTAAAGCCGAGGTTATCTCGTTTGCGGATCTCGTTGCCGCAGGTTCTGTTGCTGAGGCGAAGTCGCAGGGTAAGGCCCGCATGGAGGGCAAAGACTACGTAATGCAGGACGGCGACGTTGTCGAGTTCCGCTTCAACGTTTAAGCGCTTCGCTTGCTCACAAAGCAGGCGCTAGGGAGCTAACCAGTCCGGGTCTGGGCTGGCGACCAGCCTCGCGTTCGCGTATGCCATGTCGAGCGTTAGCACGGTGTCCCCACGATAGGTCCTCTCCCCCCACCTTTGAAACAACCAGCGCCACATCAACGTTGCCGTCGCCGCTCAGATCGAGCGGCAGCAAGAACTGCACCCCGCCGTCTTTCAACTTGGGATACCACTGCGGCACAATAATCCGATAGTTTCTTTTCACCTTGCGGATCGCGTCAGCAACCGCCGCATCGAGCGCCCGCTTTGCACGCACCGGGTTGTCTGCCATGTCTTCAGGGAAGCGGTCTGCATTGTCGCCGATGATGTGATCGTAAGCGAGCTTTAATTCATAACGCCACTCATAGATCAGGTCAGCGGCTGAACTCACATACTCCGCCATTGGAGGCTGCACACTGAACACTCGCATAAACTCACGGTCTGATTCACTCGCCCAGCGTTTGAAGAACCAGGGCTGCTTGTCCTCGTGAAGGTTCTTTTTAAACAGAGCGAAAATCTCTTCACCGTGCTGTGTTAAAAGCCCGGTGTTAAAAGCTGCGTGCTGACCGTCCTCGGTAACCACGATTTTATCTTCTAGCACGAGACGCTGGTAAGTGTAGATAATATACTTGTGCAGAACCGGGCAGGAATGCCCAGATTGATCGGAATCTCCCCAATCTTCGTAAGCAGCGAGTTCCGCCAGCTGCTCAATCTTCTTGTTCCGGGCAAGCTTTTTCACATCATCGTATAGCCCCGCCCTTTCTCCCTCTAGGAGGAAGAAAGCAAACTCGAAAATAGTCTCGGGGTACTTGCCCTCAGAAACAACGCCGGTCGACGGTGTGCTGCCGTCAGTGCTGTATGCTAATTCGCTTCCCATACATGAATTCTACTAGCGAAGACAAGCGACCAACACCCTGATTTAGTGCGTCTCGGTCCGATAAACCTAGCCAGCCATTATTGGACGCAGCAGGGCAAGTGGCACAACGTGCACGCCGCTCGGCAGTGTGAACAGCCTTGAACCTCCGGTAATGATGGCCAGGAACTTAGGGGGCTGTTTCATCCGGTCGTTAGCTATCCTCAGCAGGTTGCGCTCCGCACTTTCTAAAACGCCCGGTGATTCACCAAGTTTAACCTCAAAGCCGGCCCAACCACCAGCAAAGAACTCCATGAGCAGATCGATTTCAAGGTTTGACTCATCTCGATAACCAAAGCAGTAGGCATCTATCTGCTCTGCGTATGTGCGCAGGTCACGAACAGCCATGCTCTCGAATATCTGGCCAAAGAACTCTGGATCTGTTGCGAGCGAATCAGGAGATATCTGTAATGCGGCACACGCTAGTGACGGGTCACAGAAGTGCAGTCTCGGCTGCTTTCGCAATCGAGACTTAGATCGCAACGATCCGCTCCAAGCAGGCAGTTCTTCAAGCACAAATATCCGAGCTAGTGCGTCAAGATACTTGCGCACTGTTACCGGGGCAACGGATCCACCGTCTGCTGACACATCCGCAGAAAGCGTTGTCGCGGCAGCCTCACTAGAACTGTTTCTAGAGATGCTTCTTAACAGCCGTCGCACTCTCTCAGGAGCAAAGTCAGAACCCAGCTGAGACATGTCGGCGTGAACGATATTTTCAATATAGTCACGGTTGAAACGCATACTCGGCTGCAGAGCTAAGCCAATCAAACCGGGCCACCCTCCGCGCACAGCCAATTCAGCCAGCTGCAGGTAGCTGACCTCGCTAAGCATAACCTCCAGCTTCGGTTCAGACAACAGCTGGTTTAGGGTAATTCCCGGAACACTCTGGAATTGCTCCCCCAACGCGAGGGGTCTCATCCGAGTGCGCGAGAACCTACCTGCTCCCGTGTGCCGGGTTGAATCATCTGCGGGTGATGCAGAGCCAGAAAGCACAAACTGACCGGGGCTGCGCCGAGCATCTATTTCGTGCCTTATCTCATTCCAAATTTCAGGCACCATCTGCCACTCGTCTATCAACCGTGGCGTAGCGCCCTCCAACGCTTTACTCGGGCTTAGCAGTGCGAGCTCTCTGCTGCTGCTCTGGTCAAGTCGAATTTGAGAGTTAGTGACGTGCAAACCAGTCTCTGTTTTACCGCAGCCACGAGGCCCCTCAAGCAGCACTGCACCAACGCTTTGAAGCGCCAGATTGATGGTGTAATCTACAGCTCTCGGGATGTAACTCATAGCATGCAGCCTAACAGAGAAAGAGGCAAATGTCACTTTTGCGAGACTTTGAATGATACTTTTGCGAGACTTTGAATGACACTTTTGCGAGGTTTCCAACGTCACTTTTGCGAGATCACCCCAGCTCCACTTAACAACGAATATTTGAAATAGCTACCGTTTTGCTAGTATCAAAAGCATGGAACCAAAGCGGGTTTACGGCATAATGGCGTTCAGTGCCTTTGTTGTTTTGACGCTGTGTGTCATCACCCTGTACTCGTGCAGATCGTCCGGTGTGAAAGTCCCAGATGGTTATTACGAGCTGCCAATCTGCGAGAGACAGACGATCAGGGTTGAGGATCTAGACACAGGTATTGGTGAGGGCTGTAACCTCTTGGGCTCAGCTGTTGTTTTCCCCGATGGTGTCACCCACGGTATTGTGGACTATACCCCTTCATTAACGATAATGCCGTCAAACAAGGAAGAGGCTGTAGTCTATAGCGTGCATAACTGGGGTGTTCCGGGAGTCAGTGCAAGTATGACCCGCTACGGCAAACCCGTACAGGTTTGGGCGTCAACTCCCGAAGCTCGCGAGCTACACAGACAGGCGTTCAACGAGTAACAGCGAACAGATCACAGACACTAATATAAGGAGTTCTAATGTCATCAATCAACCCCCTGGGTGACGAAGAAACAGATACCCGGGCAGCAGAGGCTACAGAGTGTTTTGACCCTAACACCGAATCTCTCGCAGCTATCGCAGAGTCTGAACAGATCCTTGACAGTGGTCAGCGAAGATTTAAGACTGCCGAGGATGTGTTTGAAGCCCTAGATATCTAGCGCCCGTAAACCGATCCACTGCCCTAGCACCCTCCCACCCTCCCTGCCAAGGCGCCCAACCAGCGGGATCCGCTACGGCACTCAACCAGCGGGATCCGCTGCGGGTTTCAGCGTCAGCACCTCATGCTGCTGCTCAGTTATCGCCTTGCGGCTAAACCGCCAGCTGAAGTATTCGCCCGTCGCTCAGTGCTCGAACTGATCATTAACGTGCGGTGAAAGCGGGTGTCCTGAACTGCCAGAGGTGTTCACCCACAGCACCTTATTCACACCGCTCATATCAACCGCGTAGCGCATCGAAGCTGCTAGATGATTTTCGTAGCTCACCGTCCCATCGGGGTTGACCGCGGGATTAAAGTAGCTGAGCTGCGGGGCTGATGGTCCGCCCGCGAGCTCGTGTGCGTCGCGAGAGAACAGCGCGCGAATAAACCACGGCATCCCCTCACCACCAAACAGCGGGTGAGCCGGTGTTTCCTTGTGCAGGTCACCCCAGCGCCACTCGGCAGTGTTGGTGCCCAGCTGCTGGCTAAGGTCACGGTATGCGTCAACATAAGCCAGACGCAAAATATCGTTCGCGGTCTCGGTGATCTCCGGCGTCGAAACATCATCCCACAGCGGGTTTTGCGGATCCGCCAACAACCCTCTCAGCAGCTCGATGGCGGTCGAAGATGGGTCGGGGGCGAACTCGGCGGGCTCGGGCTGAGCGGCCGCAAACTCGTCAGCAAACAGCCGATACTGCAGGTGAGACGCGAGCGAGGCGGCAACGGGCATGCCCTGCGCGTCAACATCGCTGTGGCTGCCGTCCCTAACCCAGGAGCTCAGCAGCTCCCGCATCTCCTCCAGCTGCTTCACTGTCGGGGTGTGCTTGGGCTGCTCCACTCCCTCACGAGGTTTCACACCGGTCGGATCAAATCCTGCAAATTCCACCGCCGCCAGGTCATCACCGATCACATAACCGACCGGTACGCGATCAGCGAGCATCACCTGACCGGCCTCTTTCAGCGTCAGGCCGCCATCTTTTGCAAACTCAACAATCCGCTCACGCATCTGTTTTGCCCGATTACCGTGATCAAACGCGGTACCCAGGTACGGCCCAACCTCGGCGGGCGCAAGATCGTTGTTTGTGCTCACAATTATGCCGTCATCGGGGTTTACCGTTGAAGGGATCTGCTCGTTCTCGTAGAGTCCCCGCCAGTCGTAGCTGGAATCCCAGCCCGGGCGCGGCCATCGACCATCGGCGCCGAGGTTGTCTGCGCTCGGAACCCCATCAACAACGAAATCGCTCTCTGCTTTCTTTGGGCGGATCGGGATTTTACCGGTGCTAACATAGCCGATATCGCCTGCGTCAGTCGCGTAAACAAGCGACAGGTTAGGCCCGGTAATAAGCTTTGCGGCCCGCTGCACCTCTGTCGGGTTCTTTGCACGGTTCAGCGCCAAGAATCCCTCACCGGTGTATCCGGGCTGGTCCCCTGTTGCCTGCAGAGCTATCGAGTACCGGCTAAAGCCCGCCTCGGATCCGCCGCTCGCCTCGGATCCGCTGCCCGCAGCGTCTTGGAACGCGGGCAGGCTGTTTAGCGCGTCCACGCTCACAAACTGTTTATCGGGCACAATCGGCCCGTGCACGCTGCGCTTCAGCTCCCTGCTAAAGCTCTCACCGCCCGCAACCTTAAACTCCTCGGTCCTGGTCTCGTAAGCAACCGGAACACCGTCACGTTCATAGCTGTCCTCACTCAGATTGCGCTCAACCACCAGGTCAGCGGTGTCGCCGAGGAAGGATGTAATCCCCCACGACAGCTGCGCATTCCGGCCGATCATAACGCCCGGAACCCCGGCAAACCCAAAGCCCGCAACATCAAAACTGCAGCCCTCACCGGATCCAACACAGTGCAGCCCGACCTGATGCCAGGTTGAGGGGTAAGAAATCGGCAGGTGCGGATCGTTCGCGAGGATCGGTTTACCGCTCGCGGTGTGCTCACCCGAAACAACGAAGGCGTTCGATCCCAGCGCCACATTCGCGTCAACAATCCGGGTCACCCGCTGCAGTTCACGCGCCACGGTTTCAAGCTGCGCGGCAACAGGGTCAGCGGTGGGAGCTGCGGCGGTAGAGGTGGTGGCGGTGTCTGCGGCAGTGGGGGCTGCGGCGGCGCTAGACTGGCCGGTTGCTGGTGGATCCACAACCCCGCCCTGCTCGCTCGAACCGCCCGAGCTGCTCGCCCCGGCGCCCGAGCCAGCCGACCCGGCTCCATCAGCCCCGGCACCGTCAGTCTCAGCACCCGAACCAGCCTCAGCGATATACTCGTCGCGCGACTTCACCTGCGACACCTCATCGGCGCTGAGAATCGGCGGATACTCACTCTCGTTGTTCCGCTTATTAAACTCCTCCGCGATCGCGGTGTCACCAAACACGCTGTAGCTTTGCACCCTGCTGCTCTCTTGATGCGGGTTAGCCTGCAGATCGTAAGCAATTGACCGCAGCCAGCTGAGCGAGTCGGCGATCGTCCACGGCTCAATCTCTGTGCCAGTGCCGCTCAACCCCAAAAGCACGTACTCGTTAGCCACCTGCCAGGGCGCTTTCCCGTGCAGATACTCGTTAACGCCGGCAGCGTACGCCTCATAGAGGCCGCGCGCTTCCTCGCTCAACAACTCGGCGTCCTGCTCTGCCCTGTCCCGCCACTGCAGCGAGCGGATCAGCACATCCGAGTCCTTAATCTGCTCCACGTCACCAAGCATTTCGGCGAGCCTGCCCGCGGTTTGGTGCCTGCGCACATCCATTTGAAAGAACCGGTCCTGCGCGTCAACGAACCCCTGTGCGCGCATCAGATCCGCATCACTCTCGGCGTAAATGTGCGGGATCCCGAGCACGTCACGCACAACAGAAACCTCCCCGCTCAGCCCCTTAATCTCGAGCTCACCGGCGGTTTTTGGCAGCGGTGCACGCAGCACATAGACAACCGCCAGGGTTGCGACGAGGGCGAGCGTCAAGAGGGTTGCTGAGCTCCAGAGCAAAACCCGCTTCAGAACCCTGCCTTTCTTCCTCGGCTTTCGCTGCTCACGCGAGTCCGCTGTGTCGTATCCCATTTCACTCCCCCTGTCTTTCGCAAACCCGGTTTGCGTCCCGGTTGCCTACACACTTACTGTTCATGCAATTGCGTGCAATCCCTAACTCAACCTAGTTGACAGGGCAAGGCAGAGCTACCAGCTGAATAACAGCAAAAAGGGGCTAAAAAGCGAGGTTTCTGGACAAAAAACAGCGTGATTTCAAGCGAACAGGGCGGGCAGGGCGGATCCGCCCCCGCCGCCATAAATAGGGATAGCCGTAATAACATAGAGGGCTACCCCACCGGGCAAAATCAGCCTCAGCAGAAATCGAAACAGCCTGACTAGAAAGCGTAAGAAATTGGTAATAAATTAGACCCATGCCCTGTAATATCTGCTCGGCATACTGGAGTTATGAACAAAAAAACATCAGCAGTAATCATGTCCCTTATCGCCGCTTCAGCTTTCTCACTCACCGCGTGTAGCACCGGTGACGCGATGGAAGCAGACAAGGCGATGACCAACGAATCCATGGAAAAAGACAGCATGGAGAAGGACTCAATGGAGCACGACGCCATGATGAGCGCCTCCTACACAACCTACAAAGAGTACTCGAGCGCGATGAGCAAGTACGACGGCAACCGCGTTGTGCTGTTCTTTGCCGATGACGCGGCAACCAGCTCTGCGATCGACAAAACCTTCAGCGAGGACGCAGCGAGCATCCCAGAGGGCACAACCGTGGTTCGTGTTAACCTCGAAAGCCACCAGGATGTTGCCGACAAGTACAGCGTCACCTCAGCGCCAACCTTCGTTGAGCTTGACAGCAACGGCGACGCAAAAGAGAGCTGGGTTCCTGAGAGCGCCGCTGACCTGGTAACCGGAGCGATGAGCAACTAAATATGCTGGTCACAATAGTACTCTCACTCTTTGCCGGAGTGATCTCGGTACTCGCGCCGTGCGTCCTGCCTTTCCTCCCCGTCATCGTGGGAGGAAGTCTGGGCGCACAGTCGCGTTACCGCCCGTATCTGATCTCCCTCGGCCTGGTGGTTTCGCTGCTCGCGTTCACCCTGCTGCTCAAGGTTTCAACCCTGGCCATCGGAGTGGATCCGCGATTCTGGTCGATAGCGTCCGGCGTGCTCGTCATCATCCTCGGCATTTTCATGCTGTTCCCTGACCTGTGGACGAAAATCTCCGTCAAGTTCGGGCTCGGCAACAAATCACACAAGCTCCTGGATCGCGCCCAAAACACCGGTGGCGGCCCGGTTTCTGCGCTGCTGACGGGCGCGGCACTCGGCCCCGTGTTCAGCTCCTGCAGCCCCGTCTATGCGTGGGTTATCGCGACAGTTCTGCCCGCACAACCGGTTGCCGGTTTCGTCTACATCAGCGCCTACTGCATCGGCATGGCGGGTATGCTGCTCGCCATCTCCCTGCTCGGCCGCAAACTGATCGCGAAACTCGGCTGGGCCGCAAACCCCCGCGGCTGGTTCCAGCGGATCGTCGCAATCCTGTTCATCCTCGTTGGCGTGCTGGTTGCAACCGGTGTCGACAAGAAAGTGCAGGCTTGGGCTGTTGGCAATGTGCCAATCATCTCCGATATTGAACACCAGCTGATCCCCAAGCAGACCGGTTCTGAGGGGGATAAAGACGGTGGCAGCGGATCCACCAGCGGCAGCGTCTCAGGACCCGCAGCGCCGGAGTTCACCGGGATTAAAGAGTGGATCAACTCGGATCCGCTCACCATTGAGGGACTGCGCGGCAAGGTTGTGCTCGTTGATTTCTGGACATACTCATGCATCAACTGCATCCGCACCCAGCCGTACCTGAACGCCTGGTATGAGCAATATCACGATCAGGGCTTTGAAATCGTCGGCGTGCACGCACCCGAGTTCGCGTTTGAGCGGGAGAGTGCTAACGTGCAGCGCGCGGTTGTTGACGCCGAGATTAAATATCCGGTCGCACTCGATAACGATTTCAAGACCTGGGCTGCCTACCACAACAACTACTGGCCAGCGAAGTATCTGATTGACCAGGACGGAAACGTTGTCTGGAGCCACTTCGGCGAGGGCGAATACGAGGAGGCTGAGGAACAGATCCGGAAGCTGCTTGGCAGCAGCGGCGAGAAATCAAAAACCACCGGTGAAATCAGCAGCACAACCGTTGGCCAATCCCCCGAAACCTACCTGGGGACGCAGCGGGCACGCGGCTTTGCTGGCGAGCCTCGCCTGCGAAACGACAGCAACGACTACAGTGCCGCGAAACTGCGCGACGTCAACAGTTGGACACTCGATGGCAGGTGGCAGGTTGATGAGGAATCAATCACCTCAGAAGCAGACGGCGCAAGCCTCAGCTACCGATTCTCGGGGCGGGAAATGTTCCTGGTGATGAGCGGGCCAGCAGGATCCACCGCCACCGTGACCGTTGACGGGACACCCGCAAACCCCGGTGCCGATGTTGTTGATGGCACCGTCCAGGTGGGTGATGCGCGGCTCTACAAGCTCGTGAAATTCGACAAACCGCAGTCGGGAGCAACCGTGAAAATAACCTTCAGCAAGGGTGTTAAAGCGAATGCATTCACATTCGGATGAGCACTATACTCAGAGTGTGAGCACAATCCTGATAGTTGACGACGATGCCACCGTGCGTGGCGTCGTCGCCGACTATCTGCGGGCAGACGGGCACACGGTTTTACAGGCAGGTGACGGCGCTGCCGCGCTCACAACAATCGCCGAAACACCGGGGCTTGACCTGGTTATTTTGGATCTGATGCTGCCGAAGCTTGACGGCCTGGAGGTGTTCCGACGCCTGCGCCCAAGCCACCCCAACCTGCCGGTTATCATGCTGACCGCGAAAGACAGCGAAGCGGACCGGATCCTCGGGCTTGAGCTTGGCGCCGACGACTATCTCACCAAACCGTTCAGTCCTCGCGAACTGGTTTTGCGGATCGGGGCGGTGCTCAGGCGCTACGCTGCGGCGCTCACACCCGGCGAAACCCTGCAAGACGGCGACCTAGTAATCGACCTGGAGAGCCGCAAAGCAACCCTCGCGGGCAGTGAACTAAACCTGACTCTGCGAGAGTTTGACCTGCTCGCCCACTTTGTTTCACACCCCAACGTCGTGATGAGCCGCACCGAACTGATGGGCGCGGTTTGGGGCTGGAACTACGGCGACTCAACAACCGTCACCGTGCACGTTAGACGCCTGCGCGGCAAAATCGAGCCCGACCCCTCCAACCCTAGCCGACTGGCAACCGTTTGGGGGCGCGGCTACAGATGGGAACCACAGTGATGAGCCTACCCGTGCAGTCAGTGCTGCTCGCCCTCACCGCAACCGCCGCGGTGGGGCTTCTGTGTGCCCTAATCACCTCCCGCATCGCCCGCGTCTCAATGTGCTGGGCAGCCCTGCTCGCGCCACTCGCGGTTGTGCTGTCAATGGCAGCGGGCCTCTGGGTTGGCGTTGCGCAGATGCTAATCGACGCCCGCGTGCCACTGCTAATTCTCGCCGTCACAGCGCCTGTAGCGTTGCTGATCGGTGTGTTTGTGTCGATCCGCTCGCATCAGCAGCTCGCCCAGGCGCAGGCCGCGGCCGAACAGGAGCGTCGCAAACACGAGGTTGAGGCGGGCAGACGTGAACTAATCAGCTGGGTCTCCCACGACCTGCGCACCCCGCTCGCCGGCATCCGCGCAATGGGCGAGGCGCTGGAGGACGGGATGGCGGATGACCCCGAACGCTACTACCGCGCAATCACCGCCGAAGCGAAACGCACCTCCGAAATGGTTGACGACCTGATGGCGCTCGCGGGCCTGCACAGCGGCGCGGTCGGCATCGCCGTTGAACCGGTTTCACTCTCGGACGTTGTCTCCGACCTGATCGAGCAGCTGGCACCGCTCGCCAGCCAGCGCGACGTCACCCTCACCGGCGGCACCACAACAACCGCCGAGGTAATGGGCGATGCGGGACTTTTAACCCGCGCAATCCAAAACACTATCGCCAACGCGATCGCCTACACGGCGCCGCAAACAAGCGTTACTGTCCGGGTTTCTGCGGGCACCTCCCCGGGCGGATCCCCCGCCGTCACCGTCACAGTCACCGACGGCTGCGGGGGCTTAAGCAGCAGTGAACTGGAGCACGCCTGCGACGCGGGCTGGCGCGGCGATATCGCACGCACCCCCGGTGACCAGGTTGGATCCGGGCTCGGGCTCGCAATCGCCCGCACCATTATCGAGTCACACGGCGGCAAGCTAACGCTCGCGAACACCCCCGCGGACGCGGCAGCGCCCACCGGTTGCACAGTAACCTGCGTGATCCCCGCCGCGTAAACCGCGATCCGCTTGGCGGCCTGCGCGATCCGCTCGGGCAGCGGGGCTCAGACGGTGCAGGCCCCGGCAGCGTGGCTGCGATCCGCTAGATGCCCAGCTTCTCGGCGACGTAGTCGATATCTTTATCGCCGCGACCCGATAGGTTCACAATAATCACACTGTCGGCAGGCAGCTCTGCGGCGAGTTTCATAGCGTAAGCAACCGCGTGGCAGGACTCCAGCGCCGGAATAATTCCCTCGTGCCGACACAGCGCCTTAAACGCCTGCAGCGTCTCCGTATCGCTCGCGGTCTGGTAGCTCACCCGGCCTGTCTCTTTCAGGAATGCGTGCTGCGGCCCAACACCCGGATAGTCGAGCCCCGAAGCGATTGAGTGCACAGGGTTCGGGTTACCCTCCTCGTCCTGCAACACCAGGGTCTGCATTCCGTGGATCATACCCGCGCTGCCGTGTGTCATGGTTGCGGCGTGCTCCCCCACAACCTCCAGGTTCTTACCCGCTGGCTCAACGCCGTAAATCTTCACGTCGGCATCGTCGAGGAACTCAGTGAACAGCCCGAGCGCGTTGGATCCACCACCGACCGCTGCAACCAGCGCATCCGGCAGTCTGCCTTCTTTGGCGAGGATCTGTTGCCTCGCCTCACGGCCAACAATAGACTGGAAATCACGCACCATGTTCGGGTACGGATCCGGCCCCACCGCCGAACCGATCGCGAACATTGTGTCTTTGTAGTCGCGCGCAAACACCTCAAAGGCAGAATCAACCGCTTCTTTTAGTGCGCCGCCACCGACAACGTTCTCACCGACCGGCACAACCTTGGCACCGAGCAGCTCCATCCGCAGCACGTTCGGGCGCTGCTTCGCCACATCAATCGCGCCCATGTGGATCTCGCACTCCAGGCCAACAAGCGCCGCCGCCGTCGCCAGTGCGACACCGTGCTGACCCGCGCCGGTCTCAGCGATCAGCTTCTTCTTACCCATCCGCTTTGCCAGCAGTGCCTCACCAATGCAGTGATTGATCTTGTGAGCGCCGGTGTGGTTGAGATCCTCACGCTTCAAATAGATTTTCGCGCCTCCGCACTCGGCGGTTAGTTTCTTCGCGAAGAAGAGCGGGGTTGGGCGACCCACATAGTCGGCGAGCAGCTGCTCCCACTCGGCGAGGAACTCAGGATCGCGCACCGCCTCCGCGTAGGCTGCTGCGACCTCAGCGATCGGGGCTTCAAGCTGCGGTGGCACGAACCTGCCACCGTAACTGCCAAAGTAGCCGTTTACATCAGAGGTTTTGTAGTTAGTCATGGTTTTGTTCCGCGCCATTCTGATGAGTGTTTGAGTTTATAGAACGAGTGTTTGAGTTTAACAGGATTGAGCCTGCGGGGGGGGGATCCGCTTGTTAGAAGATTGCCCTGATTGCAATAACCCCGAGCGCGCCGATAATTGCCGCAACCGGCAGGGTGATAACCCAGGCGAGACCGATTGGGCGCATCATCTTCCAGTTCGCTGCACGGTTTACCATGCCGACACCGAGCACCGCGCCGATCAGAATGTGGGTTGAGCTCACCGGCAGACCCAGCTGTGAGGCGAGCATCACGGTCATCGCCGCCGCGAGCTCCGCCGCGTAGCCAGAGCTCGGGTGCATCTTGGTGAGGCTTGTGCCAACGGTGCGGATCACGTTACGACCGATGAACCAGAGTCCAACAACCAGGGCAACACCGAAGGCGAACAGCACAACGCCAGGCACAACCGCAGCCTCAGAAACCTCACCGGTTTTCAGCACGTCGAGCACCGCAGCGAACGGGCCGATTGCGTTCGCAATATCGTTTGAGCCGTGTGAGAAGGCGAACGCCGCAGCAGTGAACACCTGCATCCACGAGAACAGAATGAAGGTTGCCCGTGACAGGTTCTTACCCTTCAGAGTGGACGCAAAAATCGACATCGCAAACCAGACCAGGGTGCCGATCATCAGCAGAATAAACACGGTCTGCACGGTTGTGAACTCCAGGTGGAGGTTCTTTAGTCCCTTCACCAGCAGCATACCGGTGATAATCATCGAACCGATCGCGGCGATCAGCGGCACCCAGACGGTTAGTGCCCGGTGAGCCTGCACCTCAGAAACACCTTTATCCAACTGCCGCAGCGCGTGGTCAAACTTCGCTTCAGCAGAGGGATCGTCTCCCATCGCGAGCGCAGCCCTCGCCTCCCGTGCGAGCGCGTTCGATTCCTCTTTCGGCAGTCGCGCGTTCGCATACGCAGATAGCTGAATGAGTCCGATCCGGTCAACATCCTCATCGGTTGCACCAGACTGGTCGATGAAATCCTGTTTCAGCTGCGACAGCCGGCGATCGGCTTTCTCATTGTAGAGCAGAATATGGCGCTTGATGAAGCCGAACAGGAAGTAGGCAATAATGCCGCCGAGCAGCGGTGAGAGAATCCAGCTGGCTGCGATCTGCCCGATCTGATCCCACTGCACCATCGCCAGCGGATCCCCGTTCCCACTGAGCAGTCCGACCGTTAGGGATGCTCCAACGATCGCACCGATAATAGAGTGTGTTGTTGAAACCGGCAGACCAAACTTGGTTGCGATCAGCAGCCAGATTGCAGCGCCGAATAGCGCGGCCATCATAATGTAGACGAAATCCATCGGGTTAACGGTGATGGCTTCCAGGTTGACGATGCCGCTGCGCACGGTCTCGGTGACATCACCGCCAGCAATAACCGCTCCGGCGACTTCAAAGACAGCGGCGATTAACAACGCCTGCTTCATAGTCAGTGTGCCCGCGCCAACCGAGGTGCCGAAGGAGTTTGCAACATCGTTACCGCCGATGTTAAACGCCATAAAAACACCGAGCAGAATAGCGGTTATCAACAGGAAACTGTGGTTGTCACCCGGAATGTATGCCTTCGCCCAGATCAAAAACCCGATCAACACGATGAGCATAATCGAACCGAAGCTTAAGTGCCACCAGCGGTCTTGCCCCAAGAATGTTGGTTTGCTCTGGGGTTGAATGCTATTTTCGGTCATTAGGGTAAAGATCCGATCTAAAATCAACTACGGGACATCGCAGGTTAGCAGCCGAAAGCGGTAGCCTAAGCAGCAAACCAAACAGCTTAATTTTATCGTAAATCTAGGCAGCCGGAATGCAAACTTTCTAGGGCGGTTCCCCAATAACAGTGTGGCCCCGGATCCGTTACGGATCGGGGCCACAGCCGCTTCGCGCTGGTGGACGGCTAGAACACCGGGTTTAGCTCACCCACGCCAGCGTTTAGCGTTTTGGTTAGCGTTTTGCGCGTCGCTTCTCGACGAGCTCAAGCAGCTCGTGTTCCGCGTTTGGACCAGGGCGCACACCGCCCGGGATCCGCAGCAGGAAGAAGATACCGAAGATCCACCACAGGCCGAAGATAATCCACGATTGGTAGCCGATTGAGGCTGGCAGACCCGGCAGGTAGAGAACGATCAGGAACGCGGTGATTAGCACACCTAGCAGACCGATTATCAGACCACCGGCCTCACCCTTACCACCGATGCGCAGCGGCCGATCCATTGCTGGCTCGCGCTTACGCAGCACAACGAAGGAGACGGTTACCAGCAGGTATGCGATAACGATCATCGGTGAGCCCGCGTCCACAATCCAGCCGAGCATGGTTGGGCCGAAGAACGGAGCCACGGTTGCGATAGCGCCGAGCAGCAGCAGAGCGTTGATCGGGGTGCCGTACTTCGGGTGCAGCTTGCCGATCCACTGTGGCAGCATACCGCCGCGCGACAGTGAGAAGAGGAGGCGGGAAGCACCCATCTGCAGGGAGTTCCAGGAGGTGATAATACCGGCAACACCGGCCGCAACCATGATCTGTGCCATAAACTCGGAGTTGAACATCTGTTTCATCGCCTCAGCGGCTGGCAGGCTTGACTGCAGCTCCTGGTTGCTGAGTGCGGCTGACACGGTCAGCACGATCATGATGTACCAGGCAGCAGCAATAATTACCGAGAGGAAGGTGATGCGACCGATCTTCTTCGGAGCAATGTTTGCCTCCTCAGCCGCCTGCGGGATGACGTCGAAACCAACGAACATGAACGGTACAATAACCAGAACACCGAAGAAGCCGTTGACACCGTCAACGAAGAACGGCTCCATGGTGCTAACGCTCGCACGGCCGAAGAACAGACCGGATACCTGCAGAGCACCGATGATGAACAGGAAGATAACGACAAACACCTGGATGCTGCCGGCAACCTTCACGCCAATAATGTTGATGATTGTGATCAGAATAGCCACCAGCGAACCGACGAGAACCCAGGTCAGGTAAACTTCGCCGCCGTGCTGATCACCGATTGTCCAGAGGTAGTTTGATTTCAGGTCAACCACGCGGTCGATAGCGCGAGGCAGCGCAACCGCCTCAAACGCCACAACGGTCGCGTATCCACCGGTAATCGCCCAGGAACCGATAAGCGAGGCTTTTGGTCCGAGCGCCCGGATGATGTAGTTGTGCTCACCTCCGGCGAGGGGCATTGCCGCAACAAGTTCGGCATAGACGAGAGCAACGATCGCCATCATAATACCGCCGACCAGGAAGGCTGATGCCGCTCCCAGTGAGCCCGCTCCGGTGATCCATCCGCCCACCAACACAACCCAGCCGAAGCCAACCATAGCTCCAACGCCGAGCGCGAGTGTTGTCCAGGTACCCAAATCCCGCTTTAGTTCGGACTTGCTCTCTTTAACGCTTTTGTTCATATATGTGTTAATCCTTTCGGTGCCGCTCTGCTACCGTTTTGCAACGTTTACAAAAGGCTCTCTCAATAGTATATGCCTGAATTTCTGCTGTAAAACCCCCCTTGCAGAATGTTCGACAAAGTTTTTATGATCCTGCAGAATGTGCGCATTTACCCATAAAACCCTGAGTATCCTTACGAAAGCAGCGGATTAGAAACAAAATGTCCCAAGCCTTTGCGAGACTGTTTGTTATGGATTCTCTAGTCACTATCATCATCGTGGTTATCGCACTTATCGCGGGGGCGGCGCTCGGCTGGTTCATCGCCAACCGTGCCTACCGGGCTGCACAAACCAGCGATCGCGAGGCACAGAGCAACGAGAAGGCGCTCGCTGATGTGCTGCACCAGCAGGAGCTAACAACCGCCCGTTCTGTCGCCCAGACCGAGCTGCAGCAGGCCACAGCTCCCCTGCAGCAGCAGATCGCGCAGCTGCAACAGGAGCTCGCCGCAAAACAGGTTGAGGCAGCGCAGCTCGCCAAACAGTTGGAGACACTGCGCAGCGATATGCAGCGACGCGAGACCGAGTCGAATGAGCAGGGGCGGATGCGAGAGCTACTAACCCCGGTTGCCGACAAACTAAACTCTCTCAGCTCAACCGTTGCCGAGCTCGAAACCCAGCGCGCTAAACAGCACGGCGAGATTATCAACCAGCTGCGACAGAGCACCGCCGCTGAGGCGAAGCTCCACGGCACAGCAGAAAAACTCGCCGCCGCCCTGTCGTCCAACACCGTGCGCGGCAGCTGGGGCGAGCAGAGCCTGCGCCGAATGCTCGAAAACAGCGGCCTCATCGCGAGGGTAGATTTCTACGAGCAGCTGCAGCTAAAAACCGATGGCGGATCACAGTACCCCGACGTCACCATTAAACTCCCGGAGGATAGGTTCATCGCCGTTGACGCAAAAGCGCCAATGCAGCAGCTGGTTAGCGCGTCAGACCCGAACATCAACGCGGAACAGCGCAAACAGTCACTGCAACAGCACGCTAAAGCGCTGCGCGGGCACATCGACAAACTGGCCGAGCGCGAGTACTTTAAGGCACTGCCAGACTCCCCCGAACTGGTTATCGCCTATGTGCCGAGCGACGGGATCCTCTATCAGGCGCTGGAGGTTATGCCAGACCTGCTGGAATACGGCTACAAGAAACAGGTTGCGCTCGTCTCACCCGTCGGGCTCTGGTCGGTTCTGCAGAGCATCGCACACACCTGGCGCAAGGTCGCTATCGCCGAGGATGCCCACAGCATCTACGAGCTCGGCCATCTGCTCTACCAGCGGCTCGGGGTGCTCGCCAAACACATTGATGATCACGGTAAGCACATCAACAAAACCGTCACCAGCTACAACGCGCTAATCGGTTCGCTTGACCGCAGCATTGTGCCGGTGACACGCAAACTCGCCGCCTATGAGGGATCCACCAGCATAAAAAGCGACAGCTTCGTCACCGGCTTTGTTGAGGCAGACGAGAGCACCCGCAAACCCACCGCGCGGGAGCTACAGCTAAAACCCGAAACCGACACGGCAGACGGTGACGCTGACGCGGCTAAGCAGTAGCAACCCCGCAGGCTCCGGCGGAGGCTCAAGCACTGAGGAGGCGCGGGCAAAAACAACCGGGGCGGAGTTTAACACCTGGTTAACCCCGCCCCGGCGGTAATGCTCAGCTCCGGTTAGCTCCGGTTACTCGCTCCAGCGATCCGGGCGCATCTCGGAAACAATGTGGCGAACGGTGCCGGAGTGGCCGCGCAGCACAATACTCTCGGTGCGCACAAACCCGCCACGGTACTGCACACCGTCGAGGAAGTCAGCGGCGGTGATACCGGTTGCAACAAAGTAGGTGTTGTCGCTTCGCACCAGCGAATCCTGGTCAAGCACCTCGTTAAGATCGTGACCGGCAGCGATAGCGCGCTCCCGCTCCTCATCATCCTTCGGCCAGAGGCGACCCTGGATTAAGCCACCGAGAGCCTTCACAGCACAGGCGGTGATAATCCCCTCCGGGGTGCCGCCGATACCAACACACATGTCAATCTTTGAATCGTGGCGTGCCGCGTTAACACCGCCCGCAACGTCGCCGTCCATCAGCAGTCGAGTGCCGGCACCTGCCTCACGGATCTCCCGAATCAGATCCGCGTGACGAGGACGATCCAGAACAGCGACACGGATCTCTGACACATCAACGCCCTTAGCCTTCGCGAGCGCGCGCACGTTCTCACCCATCGGCTTGCGAATATCAACAACGCCAACACCAACAGGGCCGCAGACGAGCTTATCCATGTAGAAAACCGCGGACGGATCAAACATGCTGCCGCGGTCAGAAACAGCGATAACCGAGAGCGCGCCAGGACGGCCGTCAGCGGTTAGACGGGTGCCGTCAATCGGATCCACCGCGACATCACACTCTGCACCGAGACCGTTACCGACAACCTCGCCGTTGTAGAGCCACGGCGCGTCATCCTTCTCACCCTCACCGATAACAACTGTTCCCTGCATGGAGACGGTTGAGAGGAAGCGGCGCATCGCGTCAACCGCGGCACCGTCAGCGGCGTTCTTGTCGCCGCGCCCAACAAAGTTAGCCGCCTTAATCGCCGCCGCCTCCGTAGCGCGCACAAGCTCCATACCGAGGTTGCGATCCGGCTGCCAATCATCAAGTTCAAGCTGTTCTGACATTAATGAAGTCCTCTCAAAACACAAAAGATCACCTCTAGCCTACTCGTTAAAGCCCGAAATCGCTCTCGCGAGCAGGAGTTTTGTCAGCAAAGATATAGCCAACGCCCATACAATTAGATACAACCTACCAATCGTTAAAAAGACTCACCACAAAGGAGTTGAAGTGCCAGTAGCAACACCAGAGCAGTATCGCAAGATGCTTGACACCGCAAAACAGAACGGTTTTGCCTTCCCCGCAGTAAACGTTTCAAGCTCTCAGACACTGCACGCCGTGCTGCAGGGTCTCACCGAGGCAGGTTCAGACGGTATCATCCAGGTCAGCCACGGCGGCGCCGAATACTTCTCTGGCCCGACCATTAAAGACCGTGTCACCGGTTCAATCGCCTTCGCCAAGTTTGCCGAGGAGGTTGCTAAGAACTACCCGATCACCGTTGCGCTGCACACCGACCACTGCCAGAAAGAGGCGCTTGACAGCTTCGTCTACCCGCTGATCGCGGCGAGCGCCGAGCGTGTTAAAGAGGGCGGTCTGCCCTACTTCCAGTCACACATGTGGGACGGATCCGCAATCCCACTCGCTGAGAACCTTGAGATCGCAAAGCAGCTGCTAAAGCAGACCTCTGACCTTGACATTATTCTCGAGGTTGAGATCGGTGTTGTTGGCGGCGAAGAGGACGGCGTCAGCCACGAGATCAACGACCAGCTCTACACAACCCTTGAGGACGCGGTTGAGACCGTTGAGGCGCTCGGCCTCGGCGAGAACGGCCGCTACCTGACCGCGCTAACCTTCGGCAACGTGCACGGCGTCTACAAGCCGGGCAATGTGCAGCTGCGCCCTGAACTGCTGAAAGAGATTCAGGACGGGCTCGCCGCCAAGTACGGCACCTCAAGCAGCAAACCCCTCGATCTGGTGTTCCACGGTGGATCCGGATCCACCCCAGAAGAGATCGCTGAGGCTGTGGCCAACGGCGTGATCAAGATGAACATCGACACCGATACCCAGTACGCTTTCACGCGAGCTGTTGCGCACGAGATGCTCACCGGTTACGCTGGCGTGCTGAAGGTGGACGGTGAAGTCGGCAACAAGAAACAGTATGACCCGCGCGCCTGGGGTAAAAAGGCCGAGGCCTCAATGGCGGCTCGTGTTGCTGAGGCGGCAGCCCAGCTTGGGTCAAAAGGAAACTCGATTAGCGCATAACGATGACAGAAAACAGACCACAATTCGGAGAAAAAGCACCAGAGGGCTGGCAGAATCCGCTGCAGAGCCAGCAGGTAAATCAGGAAGCAAACGCGGCTGGGCAGCCGGTTGGCAGCGATGCGGAAACAACTCCGCAGCAGCTAAACGGTGTGCCGCACAACCTGGGCGGCAGCGTGCAGCCTAACCAGCCGCAGCAGCCAGGCCAGTACGGCCAGGGGCAGCCAGGGCAGCCATACCCGGGACAGCCAGGCCAGGGCTACACCGGTGTGACCGGGCAGGAAGTGCCGGAGGAGCTGAGCGGCGGCAAGAAAGCTGACCGCATTGCCACCTTCGTCCTGCTCGGACTGGGATTCCTCGGAACCGCTTTCTACATGCTGGCACTGTTTGGTATGCCAGCCGCCCTTGACCAGCTTGCTTATGTAACAGGGCTGCCAACCTCGGGAAGCGCTGCCCTGCCGTCGGTGATTATCGCCGCCATCGTCGTGCTCGCAATCTATGTGCTGACGATTGTGTTCTCGTTGCTGCTGCTGCGCAAGAAGAAGATCAGCTTCTGGGTGCCGCTGGTCGGCGCTGCGCTCTCTTCGATTGTGTTTTCAATCATGGTGACCGTAGCAACCCTGCAGGTTATTCCGCTTGAGATGCTCAGCGACCCAGCTTTTATGCTGAAGCTTGAGGAGTGGCTGGAATACACCGAGGGTGGTTACTACTACTAGGTTCCGCTAAACACAGCTAAACCCTAAAACCGGGGTGTCATGGGCTTTAAGCCCGGGCGCCCCGGTTTTTGTCTGCACGATCCACGCGCGGGGCGAGCGAACCGGCCAGCAACCAGCCAGCAGACCGCCAAAACAGCCGCCTTAACCAGCGCGATCCACGCGACTAGAGCTTGCGGCGGTACTCAATCTCGGCGACCGAGCACTGCCCCGGCGCCGATGCCTCGGTTAGCACCGCGAAGGTTGCGGCGCAGTCAAACGCCTCGGGCTGCAGCCGCACAACCCTGCCGGTCTCACCCATCGGGATCCCAATCACCGGGATATCCAGCTCGTATGCGGCGCGCATAACCTCCCCCGCAATTGCTTTCACATCCGCGTAGAGCCGCGGGGTGACAGCGATTTTTGCGACGTCCGCGCCGAGCTCGTACATGCGCCGGAACTTCTCCCGCAGCGCCGCCCGCGACGGAGTCCCAGACCAGTCATGCGCCGAGAGCACAATCTTTGCCCCGCTCGCTCTGAGAATGTGCAGCAGCCTGCCGCGCACGGCCCAAAGCTCAACATCGACGGCGGCAACGCCGAGATCCGCCAGCGAAATAATCAGCCGCTCATACTCGATAATGTTGCTGGCATCGTAGCTGCCCCCCTCACGGTTGGTGCGGACGGTCGCGAGAATCGGGAGCCCCGCGCTGCTGAGCGTCTGCGCGATCCCCGCCAGGTTGGCATCACGCCCGAGCAGTTTCGCGGCGGCGACTGCGGCATCCACCCGCCACTCGATAACGTCAACAGACCCGGCGTAGGCTTTTGCTTTGGTGACAAACACGAGCGCCTCAGACGGATTGCGCACCATCGCGGGCACAACAACAGCAGCGTGTCTGCCCGCTAACGCATCCATAAAGGGTTTTCTTGTCAACAAATCTACGCCTCTGACTCTGATTTCACAGCGGGGATCGCTCCCGTCCGTAAAGCACGCTCCTCGCGGTATCTTTCCAGCGCCTGCATGGCATCGCTTGAGCGGCGGATCTTGGTGCCCCTGTCCGCTCCTCTGATGGCGAGGTGTAACCACTCCATTCTATTATCAAGATCGCCCGCCGACTCAGCCGCGTCACGCAATCCGGCGAGCAGCGATTCTGGCACCTCGCGGTCGTATTTGTAGTAGATTTTGTGCTCCAGGCTCGCCCAAAAATCCATTGCAATCGTGCGGATCTGCACCTCAACCGTTGTCATGTGGTTGCCGTCTGAGAGATAGACGGGGATTTCCAGCAGCACGTGTAGGCTGCGATACCCTGTGCTCTTCGGATTTGCGATGTAGTCTTTCACCTGCACAACCGTAATATCGTCGTGCTGCATCAACAGTTCAAGCACGTGATAGACATCGGTGATGAAACTGCAAACAACCCGCACACCAGCGATATCGGTTATTTCTCGGCGGATCTCGTCAGGATCACCGCTGATACCACGTCGCTGAATCTTCTCAATCAGGCTCTCGGGTGATTTCAGCCGTGAGGAAATATGCTCGATCGGGTTGTAGAGGTCAAGCTCGGCAAACTCCTCCTTAAAGATGTTGAGTTTGGTTGTTACCTCGTCGATCGCAAAACGGTACGGCAGCATAAACTTTGTGATCTGGGCGCGCAGCTCTCGCAGCTGCTCTTGAAACGGCTCATCGTGCTGCTGCGCAGTTGCGAACCGCTCAATTACGTCGCTGAACCTGACACCAACTTCGGTGTGGTTCTGGTGCTTTGTTTCAGGATCTGTCACAGAATCAAAGATTACAGTGTGTTACTGAGTTAAACCACAAGATAGGCTAGATGTTGGAAACTATTTTGGAGGCGCTATGACACCACAGCCAGCGGTCGCTGCCGGCCCGACCCGTGACAATCCGTTCTCGGTTGAGCACATCAACACGCAGCTCAGCGCCTACATTAGCCAGCTACCGCCGATCTGGTTTGAGGGCGAGATCACCAAGTGGAATCTGCGGCGCGGCCACGTGTTTGCGACCGTAAAAGACCTGAAGGCCGCCGCAACAACCTCGATTGTTATCTGGAACGCGGCAAACCTGAGCTTCGCGGCCGGCGACCACGTGGTTATGTACGCGCAGGCTAACTTTTGGAAGAGCCGCGGCGACTTCAACTTTGTTGTTCACGAGATCCACCGCGCGGGCGTTGGTGACCTGCTCGCCCAGCTTGAGGCGCTAAAACAGCAGCTCAACTCGGAGGGTTTGTTTGCGGCGGATCGCAAACAGGCACTGCCGTTCCTCCCCGGCTGTATCGGGCTGATCACCGGCGCGAACTCGGACGCGGAAAAAGACGTGCTACAGAACGCCAGACTGCGCTGGCCGGACGTTAACTTCCGGGTGATTAACACCGCTGTGCAGGGGCCGCAAACGGTTCCCGAGGTGCTTGCGGCGCTCGCCGAACTCGACAGCGATCCCGCGGTGGACGTGATTATTATTGCCCGCGGTGGCGGCGACTTTAACCATCTGCTGCCGTTCAGTGACGAGTCGCTGGTGCGCGCGGTCGCTGCCGCAAAAACACCGGTTGTTAGCGCGATCGGCCACGAGGCAGATAACCCGCTGCTCGACTATGTTGCTGACCTGCGTGCGTCCACCCCAACAGACGCGGCAAAACGGGTTGTGCCGGATGTTGCCGAGCAGCTTTTGCTTGTCAGCGATGCGAGGGGGCGGATCCACCGCCGCATCACCGGGATGCTCGACACCGAGACGAGGATTCTGCAGCAGCTGCGGCAGAGGCCCGTGCTCAGTAACCCGCAAAGCTTCATCGACGCCGCAACCAACGACCTTAATCTGCTGGCGGATCGCTGCTTTAACGCGGCCGAGCGAACCGTTGAGCAGCACCACGCGGCCCTGCAGCACACACACGGCCGGCTGCTCGCGCTGTCTCCGCTGGCGACTCTGCAGCGCGGTTACAGCGTTGTGCAGCGGACAGACGGCGCCGTTGTAACAGCCGCCGAGAGCGTAAAAACCGGCGATCAGCTGTTGATTACAACTGCCGCAGGAAAGCTATCAGCAACAACCAACTAGCCACGGTAGGATAAAACTATGACTCAGCCAAATAACAGCGATATTGCAGACCTCAGCTATGAGCAGGCTCGTGACGAGCTTGCCGCGGTCGTCAGCCAGCTTGAACAGGGCGGTGTTGCGCTTGAGGAGTCCCTGGCGCTGTGGGAGCGCGGCGAGGCCCTCGCGAACCGCTGTGAGGAGTGGCTGCTGGGAGCAAAGCAGCGTCTCACCGCCGCCCGCGAGGCAGCAACCGCAGGCCAGTCAGAGCAGGCGTAGCCGGAAAACGCGGCAGGTCGAATAACGACGGCAAATAGCAGCAGGCAATCAACAGCAGCAGGTGACAGACAGGTTCTATGGCTAAGCAGAAGAAACCAGTGGTAGTTGCTGAGCTCGGCAGGCCAGAAACCCCGGCCGAAACCGCGGCCAGGAAGGCGCGAGACAGCAAACTCTACCGCTCCCGCAAAACCCTCAACAATCTCGTACTGTCGCTGCTGGTTAGCCTCGGGCTGGTCGCGGTTGTTTTCCTGATGGTGCCGCGCGGCACCGGCGACTATCTGGAGCGCAATGTTGATGTTGCGCAGCTTGCCAAGGCGAGCACAGACACCGCCGGGATTCCGCTCGCCTCTCCGCAGCTGCCGAAGGGTTGGCTTGCGAAACAGGCCGAGATGCGCTTCTCACAGGACGAGCAGGTCACCTACTGGTACATCGGGTACACAACCCCGAGCGAGAACTATGCGGCGGTGATGCAGGGATCCGTCACCGAGATGGACGCTACCGGGCAGGTTACCAAACCCGCCGGGGTTGCCTGGCTGAAGAAACAGCTGGAGGGCAAAAAAGCTACCGGTGAGATAGAGTTTGCGGGCAGGCAGTGGCAGGTTTATGACCACCAGAAAGACAACCCTGACAGCTCCAATGTGTTGCTCGCCTACGTCACCTACTATGAGCAATTCACGCTCGTGATAAGCGGCACCGCGACAGAGGAGGAGCTGCAGGAACTTGCAACCCAAACCGTTAACAGCATCCCAAACCAATAAAGATTGCCGGTTTGCTTAGCAGACAGTGTGCAGAGAGCATAGACTAGAAGCGTGAAGCAGATTGTTATGACACCGCCGCGAGTCACACCCCAGCAGGCCTGGGATGAGATGGCGCTCGGCAATGCGCGGTTTGTCAGCGGTGGGCAGCAGCATCCACACCAGGATGCGCAGCGTCGCGGTCAGCTGAGTGACGGCCAAAACCCCGACACCGCACTGTTTGGCTGTTCCGACTCTCGCCTCGCCGCAGAGATTATTTTTGATCGCGGACTGGGTGACCTGTTTGTGATCCGCAACATGGGTCACATTGTCGCAGAGTCGATTGTTGCCTCGCTCGAGTTCGCGGTTGCGGAGCTCGGCTGCGCGCTGATTATTGTGCTCGCCCACGACAGCTGCGGCGCTGTAAAAGCGGCGATCAACCTGTCAACCGACTCCCCCGCCGCAATGCCTCCCGCGGTTGAGCAGACACTGCAGCCGGTGTTGCCCGCGGTGCAGCAGGTGTGGCTCGCAGAGAACTCCGATACCCCCTATGTGGATCCCGCCAAAATCGACCCCGATCGTGCAGGCAGGCGGCATCTGCAACTGACCGTCAACACCCTGCTGCACAGCTCGGTGATTCTAAAAGACGCGGTCGCAGCCGGAAAGCTCGGCATTGTCGGGCTGCAGTATGCGCTCGATGACGGGGTTGTGCACCCGATTTGCGCGGTGGGTCCGTTAAACATCGACGATCTCGGGGCCCGCAACAAACAGGATTCGCCGCGGGAAACTACCTAAACCACCAGCAAGCTGTAACCCGCAAGAAACAGTTTTCTAAACCAACCACCCTAACCAACTCCAAACAAGAAAAGGATCAAAGTGAGCGAAATCGAGTACCGTATCGAACACGACACCATGGGAGAGGTGCGCGTCCCCAAGCACGCCCTCTACGCTGCGCAGACTCAGCGCGCCGTTGAGAACTTCCCAATCTCAGGCAGCGGGCTTGAACCAGCACAGATTGTGGCGCTTGCTCGAATTAAGCGCGCGGCTGCGCTGGCGAACAAAGATCTGGGCATCCTCGAGGCCCCGATTGCTGACGCGATCGTTGCCGCAGCGGACGAGGTTATCGGCGGTGACCACCACGACCAGTTCCCGGTAGACACCTACCAGACCGGATCCGGCACCTCATCAAACATGAATATGAACGAGGTGCTCGCAAACCTTGCTACCAAGCACCTCGGCTCAGCTGTGCACCCGAACGACCACGTTAACGCGTCACAGTCATCAAACGATGTGTTCCCAACCTCTGTTCACATCGCCGTCACCGGCGCGCTGCTTGAGCAGCTGATCCCGGCGCTCGACTACCTCGCCGCCGCCCTTGAGGAGAAGGCAGAGAAGTGGCAGACCGCTGTAAAACCGGGCCGCACCCACCTGATGGACGCAACCCCGGTAACCCTCGGTCAAGAGTTCAGTGGCTACGCAGCACAGATTCGCTACGGCATTGAGCGGATCGAGGCAGCTCTGCCGCGCGTTGCTGAGGTGCCGCAGGGTGGCACCGCCGTCGGCACCGGCATCAACACCCCGATCGGTTTCCCCGAGAAGGTTATCGCCGAGATTGCTGCCTCCTCCGGTTTGCCAATCACCGAGGCTCGCAACCACTTTGAGGCGCAAGCTAACCGTGACGGACTCGTTGAGGCGTCAGGTGCGCTGCGCACCATCGCGGTCTCACTGACCAAGATCAACAACGACCTGCGCTGGATGGGATCCGGCCCAAACACCGGCCTTGGTGAGCTGTTCATCCCAGACCTGCAGCCTGGTTCATCGATTATGCCAGGCAAGGTAAACCCGGTTGTTCCAGAGGCCGTGCTGATGGTTGCTGCGCGCGTAATCGGCAACGACGCAACTATCGCCTGGGCTGGTGCGTCAGGCGCGTTCGAGCTGAACGTGCAGATCCCGGTAATGGGAACCGCGCTGCTTGAGTCGATCCGCCTGCTCGCAAACGCAAGCCGTGTGCTGGCAGACAAAACCGTTAAGGGTCTTGAGGCCAACCTGGATCGCGCAGCTGCGCTCGCCGGTATGAGCCCCTCAACTGTGACTCCGCTTAACCGCCTGATCGGCTACGAGGCAGCGGCGAAAATCGCTAAGCACTCCGTTGCCAAGGGAATCACCGTGCGCGAGGCTGTGATTGACCTCGGCTATGTTGAGCGCGGCGAGGTGAGCGAGGCTGACCTCGACAAGGCTCTCGACCTCTTGTCAATGACCCACCCGGGAGTTGCTAAGTAGCATCCGCTACATAACACGCTAGAGCGGTGTGAATCACAGGGGTTACTCCCCGGGTTCACACCGCTTTTTGCTGATTGCGGCGGCGGATAACAGGGTGCAGCTCTAGCCGGATCCGCCCGCGAAAAAAGCGCCGATCACAGCTGCGGGTCAGGGCTTGCTGCTAGCATCGGTGGTTATGCCTATTGCAAACCACGACAAGAACTCAGGCGGCAAGAACATAAGGGCTGCGGCGGTTAGACGTGCGCTGCAGCGGCTACAGCGGCGAGCGGATCCACCCGCGAAGGCCGCGCAGCAGGAGGCAGTGCAGCAGGAGGCGGCCCAGCAGGATGCAGCGGCTATTAGGCGGCATCGGGCTAAACAGTTTCTTGCCGAGGTTAACTACCCGCACAATATTCACCCGGCGCTGGTTCCGGGCGTTTCGATTGAGGATCAGCGGGTGCGTTACGGCGTCGATAAGGCGATCCTCGGTGTTGTTGGCCTGCTGATTATCGGCTTTATTGTCTGGGGTATGCTGCAGCCTGACGCGGTGCTCGACATCTCCAGCACCGCGCTTGACTGGGTTATGGTTAACCTCGGGTGGATTTTCACCCTGCTCGCTGCGGCCCTCACCGTGGTGCTGCTGTGGCTCGCGTTCTCACGCTACGGCCGCATCAAACTGGGCTTGGATGACGAAAAACCCGCCTTCTCAACCGCGTCGTGGGTTGCGATGCTGTTTGCAGGCGGCATCGGTATCGGGATTATTTTCTTTGGCGCCTACGAGCCGCTCAGTTTCTATTTGAGTCCCCGACCCGACACGGTGGATCCGGCATCCACCGCCGCGGTCGGTCACGCTCTCAGCCAGGCGGCGCTGCACTGGGGTATTAACGCCTGGGCGTTTTACGCAATCGTCGGGCTCGCGGTTGGATATGTCTCCTACCGTCGCGGTCGGGTGCCGTTGATGAGTTCGATTCTGGCACCGCTGTTTAAAACCACGCAGCGCAGTTTCAGTTCGCGTGTGATCGACGGCATGGCGATTGTTGCGACGCTGTTCGGAACTGCGGCGTCGCTCGGGATTGGTGCGCTGCAGATTTCGCGCGGGGTTGAGATTGTTACCGGCTGGTCAAAAACCGGTAACACCGTCGCGATTGTGATTATCTGTCTGCTGACCATCGCAACCATTGGGACTGTCTCATTAAGTGTGTAACTAGCATCCCTGTTACCTCTAGTTTTTCTTTGCTTCCGGCCACCGGTCAGCAAACGTGATAGC
>NZ_RQYM01000007.1 GCF_003859945.1 Leucobacter sp. OH1287 | reverse complement strand
TATCTCACTCCGAGAGAGTTTGCTCAACAGCAGGTGGCGGGTTGAAAAACTCTAATAACGCCTGGACCTAAAAACGGGGCCCCCTCAGTGCTCAGCGCTCAACCAGCGAAAATTTACCGGGTAGAGTCTTATCCATTCATAAGCTTCCCTATCAGTCCGGATTCCTGCAACGCAGACGGTGTCGCCGTACTTTGCTGAGGGATTAGGAGAGGTTTTGACTGTAATCAAGACCCGTGCTGTCTCGTACCCTGGCGCAGAGTAAAGCCTGGTTTTGTTTCTTTCGCTTGCGGCAGATTGACTGGGGTCAAAACCGCTGTAGCCGGAGACGCTCATAATCGGGGGTGCTTTCAGCTAGGGGGACTAGGTTCTAGCGCACTGGGTGCTGGCTGCGCATTTTACAGGTTGAGCAGAGTCAGTGCGCGGTTAGGCAACATTATAGGTACTAAGCCTAGAAGCGGTAAACAGCTGTGGAAAACTTGTTTAAACCCAAGACCAGGGAACCCCAGGACAGCGAAGCGCCCCGGGTAAAATTGCTTGACCCGGGGCACTTTGCGTGCTGGCAGTGCTTTTGCTGCCGGAGGTGGTTTACTGCCGCGATTCGCTGCGGCGGCGAGCTCCAACCAGCAGCAGCACGGCGAGGCCGATCGCGGCGATCGCCAGCGCAGAGATTACCGGCTGGGTGCCAGCACCTGTCTGGGCGAGATTCTCTGCCTTTTTAAGCTGGGTTGTGCCCTTGCCAGAGTTTGGTTTAGCCGCTGCGGTGCCACTGTCGCCGTTCTGTTTGTTGGCGGATCCACCATCGCCAGGCACCGGAACCGGAACACTGCCCGTGTCACCCGGGGTAGCAGGCTGGGCTGGGGTGCTCGGCTGATCCGGGTTGCTTGGCTGTGCCGGATTGCTCGGAGCAGCCTTCTGCTGTGCCTTCAGTTTCAGGGTAAATGTCGCGGTTACGTCATCGTCAGCACGCTGATCGTTGTTGCGTCCGAAACCGGCAACGGTTAGCGCGTGGCTGGTTTCTGTGTCGGTGACGGCGAGCTCAGCCTGCACGGTTACCGCGCCGTTAAACGCGCCGTCCGCGGTCTGGGTGTTTAGCGCTGTTGCGCCCTCGCTGAGGGTTGCGCTGGTTACCGGGCCGGTAACGTTGCTGCGCACAAGCACCTTGGTTGCGGTTGTTTCAACGACCGCGTCACCGGCTGGTAGCCAGGTTGCGCCGTCATCGGTTGAGTATTCAAGCGCCGCAATGGTCGGTTTCGGCTGATCCTGCAGAACAGCCGCGAGCGCGTTCACGAGACCGGCACCGCGGTATTCTTTACCGTCGGTTGGTTCGGCAAGGCGTGGCAGCAGCTGGCCCGCGTGCTTCTGCAGCAGAGCGGTGATCTGGTCGTTGGTGAGGGTCGGGTTAACCGACTTCAAAAGCGCCGCAACACCGGCAGCGTGGGGTGACGCCATCGAGGTGCCGCTCAACGCCGCAAACCGGCCGCCAGGAATGGTTGAGATAATTCCACTGCCCGGGGCTGCAACGGTTACCGCGTTCACGCCATAGTTTGAGAACCTGGAGCGAACCAGCTGGGCGGTTGTCGGATCCGCACCGGCAGGCAGCTGCACCGCTGAGACACTCACAAAGCCTGGCAGCATGCCCGGAATATCCATTGGCCTGTCTGCTGCGGTGAAGGTGCGCTGCAGCGGTGTGTCAATATCGTTCGGGCTGGCATTGTCGGCGGTGATGTTGTCGAGGTCGCTGTTTGAGTTACCCGCGGCAGCGATGTGCAGAACACCGCGCTGCTGGCTCCACTCGGCGGCGCGACGCACCGACTCATAGCCGGCGGCCTGGCTCGGCTCGCTCGGCAGCCAGTACTCCCACGGATCCACATAGTAGCTGTTGTTGGTGATATCGAAGTTGTGCAGGCCAGACCACATAAACGCGCAGGTGATGTGCTCCGGGTTTGCAAAATCGCCACGGTAGACGCGGATCGACGCGATCTTCGCCTCCGGTGCTACACCATCAATATCGGTGCCGTTGTTAGCGGCGGCGATTGTGCCGGCAACGTGGGTGCCGTGCGCGTCATTCGAGTCGGTTGACTTCCACGCCTCATTCTGCTGGTTCGGGATACCGTTCACGGTGCAGTCCACCGAGTTTGCCTTGTCAAAGTTTGGTTTGATCTCCGGGTGATCCGAGTCGACACCGCCGTCAATCACACCGACCAGCACCTGTTCGCGGATCACGTCAACCTGCGCCGCTTCGAGCGCACCAATCGCCTTCAACCCCCACAGCTGTTCTGAGAGCGGATCCGGCACATCAACGCGCTCGGTTGTTTCCTCGCGATCCTTGCTCGCCGCATCATTAAAAGACTGGGTGCTGCGGGATCCGGTGAGCTCGTAGTCAGAAACAGGTGCCTGTCTGGTTGGGCCGATTGAGTCAACCGGGATTTGCGCGTCAGCGAGTTTCTTCGCGAGATCGTGCGGGAAGGAGTGGCTCTGCGTCTGCGCAAAGAACACCCTAATCTCGGCGTAACCGTTGAGGTTCACGCCGGAAACCTCAGTGACGAGTGATTTCGCTTTCTCAAACTGCTCAACGGTCGCTGTTGGGCTGAGATTGATGGCGAAGTTCATGGATCCGTTTGCGGCGCTCGCCGGGAAGTCACCGACAATCGGAGAAGCGGTCTGGTTTGCGGTTGCCGGCAGGGAACCAGCGGCAACAAAACCGGACGCAACAAGCGCAACAGCGAGTGATGAACCGGTGATGCGTCGAGAGACGCGGGCTTTGTTCTTGGGCATATTTCCCTCTTTTCTGCTTTGATGAGGCGCTGCCAGGTCGGGCAGCGAAAAGCCGACTGGCGGCTAAAGCTACCGCTCAAGCGGTATTTCCCAATAACTAAAATAGTCTTGTTTGCGTAGCTTCGCAAAACACTGCTGAAACAAACCCAAAAACCCGCTAAAACACGGCAAAGAAGCTTAAAGCTTAGGTTGAGTGTTTGAGTAAAGCTTAGATACCGAGCCGTGGAACGCCTCTCGGCGTGAGGTCCGCTCAAAGCGGCTAAATTTGGAGCCCGGGGTTACCGACGGCTCGGCATATAAATAGTATCCGCACAAACTGACCTTTGCCTGAGCGACACAGGCTAGCCGCCCCAGAAACAGCCTCGCAACGGCAGACAGGGGATCCGCCCCAGAAAAACCCGCTGGTCCGGCAGGAACAGCTCACTGGCTAGTCGAGCTTACCGGCTCGCCAGAGAGCGGCGGCGGCGCGGAAGTCCGCGGCGAACTCCTGATAGCGCAGAGACTTTGTTGTGAGCGCGCGAGCGTGCTCCTCGCTGTCGGTTTCACGCTGATCCGCCAACTGCGCAGCCCCGAGTGAGATGAGCCTGCAGTAAGCCCAGGCGCGGTCGAGAGCAGCGGCAAAATCACCGCTGAAAACACCGCGCAGAATCGTCGAACACAAATCCCGCATCGCCTCCGGGGTGATCGGGGTGCTGAGCCCCGCAACAACCTGTTCAGCGCTCGGGCTGACGTTCAGGCCGTACTGGAAAAGGTCGGCGTGCTGCTGTGAGTTTTGTGCCGTTGCGGTGTGAACAAGATAGAGCCGCCAGAGAATCCCGGCGAGGGAACTACGGTGCGAATCCGCCCAAACCTCCGCAATATCGTCGATGCCGTTGTTTGCGGCGTGCGCTAAAACCCGCGAGACAGTGGCCGGATCCGCCCCCTCACGCACCCGGTGTAAGAGCGCCCAAGCCGTTGCCTGCGCAACCTGGTGGGCATCGCTCGGATCCTCGCCGCCGACGTGATAGTCGAAGGCGCTGCCGGGGAGTTTCACTGGGCGATGAAATACAGCACTCATGAGGCAATTCTACCGGCAAAACCTTAAAACCGCGGTGTTTAGCCGAAGCGACCCGAGACGTAGTCCTCGGTCGCCTTCACAGACGGCGTTGAGAAGATCGTCTTGGTGTCGTTGTACTCGATCAGCTTGCCGGGTTCGCCGGTTCCTGCGATGTTGAAGAACGCGGTCTTGTCTGACACACGCGACGCCTGCTGCATATTGTGCGTGACAATCACAATCGTGTACTCGCGCTTCAGCTCCTCGATCAGGTCCTCAATCGCGAGCGTTGAGATCGGATCCAGCGCCGAGCAGGGCTCGTCCATCAGCAGCACATCGGGTGACACCGCGATCGCGCGGGCAATGCAAAGACGCTGCTGCTGACCACCGGAGAGACCGGATCCGGGCTTGTCGAGCCGATCCCGCACCTCCCGCCACAGGTTCGCGCCGCGCAGCGACTTCTCGACCAGCTCGTCCGCGTCAGACTTGGACAGTTTCCGGTTGTTGAGGCGCACACCGGCGAGCACATTCTCGCGGATCGACATGGTGGGGAAGGGGTTGGGGCGCTGGAACACCATACCAACCTGTCTGCGCACGAGCACCGGGTCCACCCCGGCGCCGTAAAGATCTTCGCCGTCGAGCAGCACCTCGCCGCTGACGCTCGCACCCGGGATCACCTCGTGCATCCGGTTGAGGGTGCGCAGCAGCGTCGACTTGCCGCAGCCGGAGGGGCCGATGAACGCGGTTACGGAGCGCGGTTCAATATCCATCTCAATGTCTGAAACCGCGAGGAACTTGCCGTAGTAGACGTTCAGGTTTTTGATTTCGATACGCTTTGACATTTTGCCTTCTTTGCTGGTGGATCCGTTTTCTGCGCTGCCCGCTAGCTAGCGAGCCGTTTTGGGGGCGAACTTTCTGGTGATCAGCCGCGCCAGCAGGTTGAGCAGCATCACGATCAGAATCAGGGCGAGCGCGGCAGCCCAGGCTCGATCCAGGAACGCGAAAACAGGGTTACCCTGGTTGGTGTACTGCGTGTAAACATAAACCGGCAGTGACTGCATTCTGCCGTCAAACAGGTTGTAGTTCATGCTCGCGGTAAACCCGGCGGTGATTAACAGCGGCGCTGTTTCACCGATAACGCGCGCAATCGCGAGCACAACACCGGTTGTGATACCGGCCAGCGCAGTCGGCAAAACAACCTTTAGAATGGTCAGCCACTTGGGCACACCGAGCGCGTACGATGCCTCACGCAGCTCGTTTGGTACAAGCCGCAGCATCTCCTCACAGGAGCGGACAATCACCGGCACCATCAGCACGGTTAAAGCAACCGCGCCAACAATACCCATTCGCACGCCGGGGCCGAAGAATATCGCAAACACCGCGTAGGCGAACAGGCCCGCAACAATCGAGGGGATACCGGTCATCACATCAACCAGGAAGGTGATGATCTTCGCCATCCGCCCTTTCCCGTACTCAACCAGGTAGATTGCGGTCAGCAGCCCGAACGGCACCGCGATCACGGTTGCCGCGAGCGTGATCAGCAGCGTGCCAACCATCGCGTGCAGTGCACCACCGCCCTCACCGGTGATATTGCGCATTGAGGAGCTGAAGAACTCGGCGTCGAAACGCGCCAGCCCGTTCGAGATCACCTCCGAGGCAACCGACACAAGCGGCAGCACCGCGATGATGAACGCGATCGAAACAAGCGCGGTGATGAAGCGATCCGTCGCCTGCCTGCGCCCCTCAACAACCGCCGAGAGCACGGTGATCATCGAGGTGTAGAGAAGCGCCGTCAGTGCGACCGCACCGGCGATTGAGAAGCCGTTGCCGGCGGCGGCTGCCAAGAGCCCCATAATAAGCGAGGCGGCGATTGCGGATCCACCCAGGACAACCCAGGGAGCCCAGCGCTGCAGGCGGTTACCCGCAAACACCTTGTCTGTGCTGGAGACTGTTTTAACGTGCATTAGTTGGCTCCCGAGAACTCTTTGCGGCGTGAAACGATCCAGCGCGCCAGGGCATTAACCAGCAGGGTTGCGACAAACAGGATCAGGCCGGTTGCTATCAGGACGTTAACGTTCGTGCCGTACGCCTCAGGGAAGCTGAGCGCGATATTGGCGGCGATAGTTGAGGGGTTTTCGGCGGTCAAAAGCTCCAGCGAGATCACGCCGGTTGCGGAGAGCACCATCGCAACCGCCATGGTTTCACCGAGTGCGCGACCGAGCCCGAGCATTGCCGCGGAGACCATACCGGCGCGGCCGAACGGCAGCACGGCGAGGCGGATCATCTCCCAGCGGGTTGCGCCGAGCGCGAGCGCCGCCTCCTCGTGCAAAACCGGGGTTTGCAGGAACACCTCGCGGCAGATCGCCGTCATAATCGGCAGGATCATAACCGCGAGCACCAGCGCCGCCGTCAGGATTGTGCGGCCGGTGCCGCTGACCTGGCCACCGAACAGCAGCGACAGCACCGGCACACTCCCGAGGTTTTCGTTAAGCCAGGCGTAGAACGGCTGCACCATCGGCGCGAGAACGCCGATACCCCAGAGACCGAAAACAACGCTCGGAACCGCGGCCAGCAGGTCAACAACATAGCCGAGCAGTGATGCGAGCTTGCGCGGAGCATAGTGGGAGATGAACAGCGCGATACCGATCGCCAGGGGGAAGGCGATCAGCAGCGCCAGCGCCGCCGCCCAGACGGTGCCGAAGATCAGCGGTGTGACATAGCTGAGAAAGTCACTCTCCAGAATGCTCGCCAAGGTGCTGTCGGCGAAGAACGCTGGGATGCTACGGAGGATCAGGAAGATCGCGACAGCCGCCAGGGCGACCATAATCATCGCGCCGGCAAAAACCGCTGACCGGCTAAACAACAAGTCACCGAGGCGGTGAGCCTGCTGCGGCTGTTGCTTTTGAGCTGCTGTTTGCACTGTGTATTCCGCCTGCTTTAGTTTCTAGGTGGCTTAGGGGTGGCGTGAGCCTACTTGATCTTGGCGATAATGCCCTGGATCTTCTCGCTCAGCTCCGCAGACAGTGGCGCGCTGCCGGCTGCCTCCGCCGCCTGCTTCTGGCCCTCCTCGCTGGCAACGTAACCGAAGTACTCTTTTACGAGCTTCGCGTTGTCAGCGGACTGGTATTCCTCGCAGCCGATCAGGTAGCTGACGAGCACAATCGGGTAGACACCCTCGGCGTTGCTGGTGCGATCCAGGGTGATAGCCAGGTCGCTGTCTTTCCGATCCGCCTCGGGCTGTGAGGCGTCAACAACCGCCGCCGCAGCCTCCGGGGAGTAGGCGATGTAGTTGTCGCCAACCTTGATCTTCACCTTGCCGAGGTCACCGGCGCGTGACGCATCAGCGTAACCGATCGCGCCCGAACCGTTCTCAACCGCTGAGATCATACCGGAGGTCTGCTGCGCAGCCTCGCCGCCTAGCTCCTTTGGCCACTCCTCAACAGCTCCCGCGGTCCACTCGGCTGGGGCTGCAGCGGTGAGATAGTCGGTGAAGTTCTCGGTTGTTCCCGACTTGTCTGAGCGGTGTACCGGATTGATTGTGGTGTCTGGCAGGTCAACGCCCAGGTTCTGTGAAGCAATCGCGGGGTCGTTCCAAACCGTGATCTGACCGCTGAAAATCTTGGCGACGGTGGCCGCGTCAAGCTGCAGTTCGTCGATACCCGGCAGGTTGAAAACCACCGCGATCGGGGAGATATATGCGGGGAACTCGACGATTGCGCTGCCCGGTTTGCAGGCGGCGAACTCGCCGTCGCTGATCTCCTCAAGTTTGAAGGCGCGGTCAGAGCCAGCAAACGCGCTCGCACCCGCCTGGAAGGTTTCACGCCCGTTACCGGATCCTGCCGGATCGTAGTTAACGGTGACACCCTCGTGCTGAGTCTGGAAACCTGAAATCCACGCCTCCTGCGCAGAACCCTGGGAGGACGCACCCGAACCGATCAGCTCACCGCTGAGGTTGCCGGATCCCTGCTCGTCGCCGCCGGTTGACTCGTTCGCCGCGCAGGCTGTCAGGGCGAGAGCCGCAATACCGCAGGTTGCTGATACTTTCAAAAGATTGTTGATACGCATTAGTGTCCATTTCTCTCGTGACGCTTCGTAAGTAACACTATGCCGTGCAGTTAACCGGTAATCAGCCACACGGTAAACGGCAGGTTAATTCTTGTTTTGAGCGGATCCGCCCCCGTATTTCAGCGGGTAGCTTTCGACGCTAACCAGCTGGGGCCGTTTGCGACGGGTGATGTGCAGCACCGCAAAACCGGCGGGCGGCAGCGTCGCAATCGCGTCCAGGTACTTGCCAACGGGGGTGCGGGTTTGCAGCGCAAACTCGCGGGCAATATCCGGCAGCACCGGCCGGTGTGAGCAGAGCAGCGTATTCTCTTGTGAGTTAAGCACCTCCTGTACGATCTCCTGCAGCTGGCTGAGATCGCCGGTGTCCCAGGTGTCCTGGCTGATTGCCGCGCAAATGTCGGGGGAGCGGTGCAGCCTGTAGGCGAGCGGGGTAATTGTCGCGCGGCAGCGTTTCGCGTCGGAGGTTATCAGGTGTTTCGGTTTGAAGGCACGCAGCTGTGCAACAATAGCCTGCGCTTGATAGGCACCGAAATCGTCGAGCGGCCGTTTACTGTCAACCGGGTAGGCGGTGCCGCGCGGCTCCGCCTTGGCGTGCCTGAGCAGCACAACCGCGAAGGTGTCGAGTTTCTTGTGCGCAACCAGCGACTTAAACACGCCAAGCAGTTCCCGGTCGCGCGCATAGCTGAGCTGTTTCGCCGCCTTTTTCAGGCTCAGCCAGCGGATCTGGGCGATCTCGTCATTCGGCTGAAAATGTTTCAGCGCCGAGGTTTTGGTTGCCCGCGCAGCCCAGTACTGCACGGTTTTTTGTCTGCCGCCGCTCACCCGGTACTCGATTTTGCCGAGGTTACAGCCGAGCGAAACCCGCAGCCCCGTCTCCTCGTAGGTTTCACGGACAGCCGCCGCCGCGAGTGTTTCCTCGGGATCCAGCTTCCCCTTCGGGAAAGACCAGTCGGCGTATTTGGCGCGATAAACAAGCAGCACCTGCACCTGCTTTTTGCCGCCTTTTGTTTTCACCTTTCGCCAGGGAACAGTGCCGGCTGCGTAAACCTCTTCCACTATCGCCGCCGTTTCGATCGAGCCTCGGTACGGTTCTCCATCACCATATCCTGCAGGTCAGGCATTCTAGTGCCGTCCGCAAACACGGTGTGGCGCTGCCAGGTGTTGTCCAGCAAAAGCTCCCAGGTGGATGCTTCACCGCTGAAAGCGTATGAGAAGAAGGTGTCGATGCGGGAGAGATGGTCGGCTGAGTCGATCCTCACCAGCACCTCGATGCGGCGATCCAGGTTGCGGTGCATCAGATCAGCGCTGCCAATATAGACCTCGCGATCCTCACCAACGCCGAACGCGAAAATGCGGGAGTGCTCCAGATACCTGCCTAGCACACTCCTCACCCGAATATTCTCGCTGAGCCCCGGAATCTGTGCGCGGATCGAACAGATGCCACGCACCCAGATATCAATCTCAACACCCGCGCAGCTCGCCTCATAGAGCGCGTCAATAATCTTTTCGTCAACCATCGAGTTGCACTTAATCTGCACCCGCGCAGGTTTACCCGCCCGCGCCTTCTCAGCCTCCGCGTTAATCCTCGAGAGCAGACCCGCGCGCAGCTGTAGCGGCGCCACAAGCAAGCGGTCATAGTGGGTTTCAATGGCGAAGCCGGAGAGCACGTTAAACAGCCTGGTAACGTCCTTACCAACCTCAGCGGAGGCGGTGAAAAGCCCAAAATCCTCGTAGATGCGGCTGGTTTTCGGGTTGTAGTTACCGGTTCCGATGTGACAGTAGTGCACCAGCTCGTTACCCTCGCTGCGGATCACGTGCACAAGCTTACAGTGGGTTTTTAACCCGACCAGACCGTAAACCACGTGCACACCCGCCTGCTCCAGCTTGCGCGCCCAGCTGATGTTCGCGGCCTCATCAAACCGCGCCTTCACCTCAACCAGGGCGAGCACCTGTTTACCAGCCTCCGCAGCCCTAATCAGCGCCGCAACCACCGGGCTATCGCCGGAGGTGCGGTAGAGGGTTTGTTTGATCGCGAGGACGTTTGGATCCGCCGCCGCCTGCTCAATAAACGCCTGCACCGTTGTTGAGAACGACTCGTAGGGGTGGTGGACCAGCAGCTCCCGCCTGGAAATCTCGGCGAAAATATCGGGCGCCTCGTTTGAACCGGTCGGTGCGAAAGCGGGCGCGGTAACCGGGATGTGCGGGTGATATTTCAGGTCAGATCGAGGGATCCCGGTGATTGAGAAGAGGCCGCTGAGGTCGAGCGGCGCGGGCAGTGTATAAACCTGATCCCGGTCGATCCCGAGCTCACTAACCAGCAGCTCGATTGTGTCCTCGTCCATGTCGTCAGAAATCTCCAGCCTGATCGGTGGGCCGAACCGCCGACGCAGCAGCTCCTTCTCAAGCGCCTGAATGAGATCCTCCGTCTCATCCTCCTCAATCACCATGTCTTCGTTGCGGGTCAGTCGGAAGACGTGGTGGTCAATCACCTGCATTCCCGGGAACAGTCCGTCAAGCTGGTTAGCGATAAGCTCCTCAATACCAATAAAGCGGACGCTGTCATAGCCCTCGCGGGCATCCACGCGAACATACCGCGGCAGCATCTGAGGCACCTTCAAACGCGCAAACTCCACTTTCTCGGTGAGTGGGTTTAGCACCCTGATCGAGAGGTTTAGCGTGCGGCCAGAGATATAGGGGAAGGGGTGGGCTGGATCCACCGCCATCGGCATCAAAACCGGGTAGATCTGCGACTCGTAGTAGTCGGTGAGGATCGCCTGATCGGCCTCGTCAAGATCCTCCCACTGCACAATTTTGACACCGGCTTCGTTGAGTGCAGGGTTGATTTCCTCCTGGAAGCAGCGGGCATGCCGCAATTGCAGCTGGTAGGCGGTTTTGTTGATCTCGCTGAGCAGCGCGGTCGGGGAGAGGCCGATGTTGGTTGGGACGGCAAGACCGGTGACGATTCTGCGCTTCAAACCGGCAACCCTAACCATAAAGAACTCGTCGAGGTTGGAGGCGAAAATCGCGAGGAAGTTGGCGCGCTCCAACAGCGGCGTCTCGGGATCCTCAGCGAGCTCAAGCACTCGCTGATTAAACGCGAGCCAGCTCAGCTCCCTGTCGAAGTATTTGGTTTCCACGTCCAGCTCTGTACCCGTCATACACTCTATTCTCGCACTTCTTGGCTGGTTTGTCGCCCAGAGATAAGCGCGTTATGGCTTAGACTAGATTGCATGGATATGCACAAGATCCGTGTCTCAGAGGTTGCCGCGCGGTTTGAGGGCCCAAAGAAGATCGCACACAAGTGGAGCCTCTACGTTACCTGGCTGCTCGCGCTTGTGACCGGTGTTTTAACGCTGATTTTTGCCGAGCCCGCCGAGCAGGCGGAGTGGACGGTGCTCGCGGTCGGGGTGACTGTGCTGTTCACCTTCTTTCTACAGCTGGCAACCGGCGATAAAGAGGGGTTTGTTGTGCGTGTTGCGTTCAGTCTCTCGGGCGCGCTGGTGATCCTCTTCCTGGTTGGGCTGCTCAGGCTCGTCACGCTCTGGCTGTAAAGCGTCACCGCGGATCGCAATCCGGCCGCCGCAAAGCCCCGCCGCCGCTGAATGCGCCGCCGCCGCCGCAAAGCGTCACCGCCGGGGCAAAGCTGCGATAGACTTGAAGTATGATTGCAACACTTTCTTACTTGATCACTGGATTGGTTGTGCTGCTTCCTGCGTCAGCCCCGGCGAGCTCATCAGGTTTTATCCTCGGCCTTGAGATCTTCTTCCTCTCGCTGCTGGCGCTCGCATCCATCGCAATTGCGTGGATCGCGGGGGTTGTGGTCTTTAAACTCTACAAGGGCCAGCGTTAGTTTCTGAGTATCGCCGTGAGCGTCAGCACACCGTTTCAGTCGCTGCCCGGCGCTGTTCTTGATGAGGCAGGGCAGTGCTGTTTGCACTTCGGTGCTCCGCTTCGCGAACAGCGTGACTTTGCCGCGGGTAAGGCGGTTATTGACGCGGCGGATCTCGCCGTGGTCACCGTCACAGGGCCCGATCGGCTGCGCTGGCTCAACTCGCTAACCTCCCAAAAGCTTGACACCCTGGCTGCGGGTGTCAGCGCCGAATCACTGCTGCTCTCACCGCAGGGCAGAATCGAACAGCAGCTGTTTCTTGTTGACGACGGCGAAACCACCTGGCTGATTGTTGACGCCGATCACGTCGAATCCCTCGTCGAGTTTCTTAACCGGATGCGTTTCGCGCTGCGGGTTGAGGTTGCTACGGCGCCGCACCTGGCTGTTGTGGTGAGCGCTGGCGGATCCACCAACGCGCCAAGCCAGGCAACGCTCGCGACCGAGCAGCTTGCGCCGCACGCGGTGTGGCAGGACCCCTGGGAGGTTGTTACCGAGGGCGGTCACCAGTACGCAGAGTTACACCCCGCCGCGGACGGCTTCAGCTGCCGATACACGATAGTTGATCGGGAGCGGGTGTCGGAGCTTGCCGGTCTGGTTCGTCAGGGTGAGATTAAGGCGGCCGGTTCGATGGCGCTTGCCGCGCTGCAGATCGCGGCTGCGAGACCGACCGTAAAAGACCTTGATGACCGCACTATTCCGCACGAGTTTGATATGCTGCGCACCGCCGTTCACCTGTCGAAGGGCTGCTATCGCGGGCAGGAGACGGTTGCGAAGGTGCACAATCTCGGTCACCCTCCGCGCAGGCTGGTGCTGCTGCACATTGACGGCAGCGGCGGTGAACTGCCGCAGGCGGGGGCGCTTGTGTATCCCGCGGCCGCCGATTTTGCGGAGGCGGGTAAGGCGAAACCGCTCGGCCGTGTTACTCGGGCTGTTTTACATCACGAGCTCGGGCCGATTGCGATGGCGCTGCTGAAGCGGGGGACCGCCGCGGACGCCGAGTTCGATGTCGCTGTCGGTGACGGATTCACCAGGGCATCACAGCAGGTGATTGTGCCGATCGGTGCCGGTGCGACCCGCGATATTCCAAGGTTTAAACGACTCTAAATCTATCTATCTAAACAGGAGAAGCAATGGCAAAAACTCTAATTCTGCTGCGTCACGGCCAAAGCCAGTGGAACGAAAAGAACCTGTTCACCGGCTGGGTTGATGTTAACCTGACCGAGAAGGGCCGCGCTGAGGGCGCGCGCGCCGGGCAGCTGTTGAAGGCTGCCGGGCTGCTGCCTGATGTGCTGCACACCTCGCTTTTGAGCAGGGCGATCCACACAGCGAATATTGCGCTGGAGAACGCTGAACGGTCATGGATCCCGGTGTCCCGCACCTGGCGACTGAACGAGCGTCACTATGGCGCGCTGCAGGGCAAAGACAAGGCGCAGACCCTCGCCGAGTTTGGTGAGGAGCAGTTTATGACCTGGCGTCGCAGCTTCGACACCCCGCCGCCAGCACTTGATGACTCGTCAGAGTGGTCACAGATCAACGACGAGCGCTACGCAGACATCCGCGACACAATGCCGCGCACCGAGTGCCTGAAGGACGTGATCGAGCGGATGCTGCCGTACTGGAACGAGAGCATTAAACCGGATCTGGACGCGGGCAAGATCGTGCTGGTTGCCGCGCACGGCAACTCACTGCGCGCGCTGGTTAAGCACCTCGACGGCATCTCTGACGAGGATATTGCGGGGCTCAACATCCCAACCGGTATCCCGCTCGTCTACCAGCTCGACGACAACTACCAGCCGATCGCTCCTGCCGAGTACCTTGACCCGGAGGCTGCTGCCGCCGGTGCTGCGGCGGTTGCTGCGCAGGGTAAATAGCGGCTATTGGGGGTGGGGTGGATCCGTCAGCCAGCCAGCGAGGTGGTTAGCGGATCCACCACCCAGCGGGGCGGTAAGCGGATCCACCAGCCGCCGATAAAGCAGAGCGCGCCACGGAAAAAACCGGGCGCGCTCTCTAAAATGCAGCATTTATCGCAGGCTCGGTCGCTAGGACTCGAGAATCTCATCGAGCAGCTTAGTCGCTTCTTCCTCATCGGTTTTTTTGGCGAGTGCCAGCTCCGAGATCAGAATCTGGCGTGCTTTGGCAAGCATCCGCTTCTCTCCGGCAGACAGACCGCGGTCGTTCTCCCGGCGCCACAGATCCCGCACCACCTCAGACACCTTAATAACATCGCCTGATGAGAGTTTTTCGAGGTTAGCCTTGTAACGGCGTGACCAGTTGCTCGGTTCCTCGGTGAACTCGGCGCGCAAAACGCCGTATACCTCTTCTAAACCGGCATCGTCGATCACATCGCGGACACCCACAAGTTCACAGTTCTCTGCTGGAACCTCAATCGTGAGATCGCCCTGGTTGACCTCGAGTTTCAGGAAGGTGCGTTCTTTGCCGCCGAGCTTGCGCTGCTTAATATCAACAATTTTTGCTGCCCCGTGGTGGGGGTAGACAACGGTTTCACCAACTTCAAATTGCATACACTCGGCTCCTTATACAGTCCGCCTACCAGATTATCATATTTAGACACACCCTAGAAAGGTAACCCTAAGCTGCATAGAAGCTGAGAAATCTGTATCATTAGTTGTGTATATGTCTGAACTGTAATAGGCATGGATAGTTTAACCTTGGAGGACCTCTTGAAGACTCGCCTAACATCACTGATCCTTGCGGGTGCTATGGCTGCTAGCGTCACCGGCTGCGCCCTGGCTGCTCCGGTTGCTACTCTGAAAGACTACGACCCAAGCGACGGCGTTGGCGTTGAGGTTGGCGAGGTTGAGGTTCGTAACCTGCTTTTGATCGCCGAAAAACCAGACACCCCATACAACGTTGTGTTCAGCGCGGTTAACACCTCCGGCGAGGAGCAGACGGTTAACTTCACCTTCGTTACCGCCGACGGTAAAGAGGTTAGCGCGGAGTTCACCGTGCCAACCGGTAACACCCGCTTCGGCAACATCAAAGACAAGCACGACATCGAAGTTGTTGAGCTCGGCAAACAGGAGATCGGCTCAACCGTTGAAACTTACGTGCAGTCCGGCAATTCAGACAACGTCTCCGTTGAGACACCGGTGCTTGATGACACCCTCGTAGAGTACAAGGACTACATCATCACCGCCGAGAAGGCTGCTGAGCTGCCAAACGACTAAACGCTCACTCTGTCACCGCGGGTGCGCGCTAGCGTGCCGCACGGTAGACTTTAGTCTGTGACAAAACAGCCTATTCAGAGTGCCAAATCACCGACCAAGAGCATAATCACGTTCGCTGTTATCAGCTGCGCTGCTGCGTGGTTGATCGCGCTCCCGCTGTGGTTGACGGCGGATCCGCCAGTCTGGCTGACATCTATCTGCGCCCTCGCGATTATGTTCACGCCGACGCTCGCCGCGGTTGCGGTTGTGGTTGCGACGGTTCCAAAGGGTGAGCGGATCCGCAGGCTCGGTTTGTGGCCGCTCGGCAGGGCGAAACGCTTCATCTCGTCGCTTGCGCTCGCCTTCGTTGTGATTGTCATCGTCTGTTTAGCGGCGGCCCCGGTCGGTGCGCTGCTTGGGCTGCAGGATTTTGATATTACGCTGCAACCCCTCGCCGATCTGACGCTGGAGCAGCTCAAACCGTACGGTATCGACAGGTTGCCGATGCCGGTGTGGGCGCTGTTTTTGGCGCAGCTGTTTAACGTTCTGATTGCGGCGTTTGTGATCAACCTGCTTCCCGCGCTCGGTGAGGAGGTCGGTTGGCGCGGTTGGTTGCTGCCGGAGCTTTACCAGCGTTACGGCACCGCCGGTGCGATCCTAATCGGTGGAGCGCTCTGGGGTGTATGGCACGCGCCACTCACGCTGCTCGGTCACAATTACGGGCTGACCGGCCTAAATGGTCTCCTCGGTGTTCTCCTGATGATCGGGTTCTGCACTGTGATCGGGATAATCTTTGGGTGGCTGCGCTTTCGCTCAAACTCGGTGTGGCCGGCAGCTATCGCACACTCCACGCTTAACGCCGCCGCCGGTTTCTGGTTTATCTTCACACCCGACTCGGCCTCGCACTCCACCGCGCTGGTCTCGGTGGTCGGCATTGCGGGGTGGATCCTGCCCGCCGCCATCGCGATCCTCCTCGTCGCAACCGGTCGCTTTAGGCCCGCTAGCGCCGCAGAAACAGCGCCGCGGCCCGCTGTGCCCCAAGCTGCGCACCCAGCTCCCTAGCCCGCTGCCTGGCCCGGTGACTAGCTGGCCAATCCCGGCACCCGGTCCCGTGGCATAAAAAACAGGCCCGGAGAAGATTCTCCGAGCCTGTTTCGGCGGTGCCTCACGGATCCGCCAAGAAAATAGCCTATTTAACGATGCTGAGGTTGAAGAAGAACGGTGCCTTCTCGCCACGCTGGTAAGTGTCGTTCAGCTTCACGGCGGCGATGATGTGGAACACGAACAGCACAATGCTGAGTGCGCTGAGGCCGAACAGGAAGATTACGCCGAGAACGTCTGGCAGCTGTGTGAGGATGGTCAGCGCGATGTAAACGAACAGGCGCAGGAGTGAGAAGTTCAGGTTTGCGGCGTTGTACTCGCGCTCCCGTGGGCTCTGGGTCTCCTTGTTGAGCAGGAAGAAGATCAGCGCTGGAATCCAGGTGAAGAAAACTGAAAGCCAGTAGTTGAGCTGCAGGTTGCTGAGTGCATTAGGGTTTTGATTTGTATTCATGGCTATCATTCTACAGCATAGGAGTAACTCATAGAATGGTCACAGTGAAAATATCGGCTCTTTAACCCACCCGGAAGTGGTTTCTCACAACTCGGTACCAGCGGTTGTGTGGCAGGTGGCGGGCGAGGGCGGCGGTTCCGGCACCAAACTTGCTGACGCTTGTGGGGCGGATCCCCGCAGCCCACAGCACTCGATCAGCGGCGGACACCTGCCCGGCGCTCTTCGTTTCGATAATCACAAAGCCGGGGATGGTCGCGGTCTGTGTGGCGCTGTTGAACAGGTCGGTCCAGCGGATGGTGCTGTCACAGGTGAGTCTGCTGTTGTCGGGCAGCAGCAGGGTTCTCCGGGTGTAGCTGTTGTGCAGGCAGGGTTGCAGTCTGGCGGCGAGGTTCGCGGGGAAGCGCGGGGAGGTGAGCACCGACTCGATAAAGCTCAGGTGCTGCACGCCACCGATCAGGCTAGTGCGGGCGGGGCCACCGGCCGGGCCTTCACCGGCCGGGCCGCCACCCGCGCCGCTTGCCGCGGGGGTCCGCTGCTTCACCGTGTTCCCGCGCCCGTCCTTGGTTTTGATCTCCAGGAAGCGCTCGCCGCTGTTGCGGTAGAGGCGTGTGCGCACCTTGAAGCGGTTGCTGCGCCCGTGCGCGTTCGACAGGTAGGAGTCTCTGGCGGCGGTGTCGTAGTACACCGAGCTGTAGTCGAAACTCCGCCCGCCCGTGATCTGCAGCACGCGGGAGTGTTCCGCAAGCTCGGCGAGCACGTGAACCGCAGCCGTCTCACTGAGAATGTACTTCTTGTCAACGCGGCTGAGCAGCTCCGCGTTGGCGTTTAGCTCGGGCAGTGAGACGGGATCCACCCCCGCCAGTGCCGTATCTAGGTGGCGCTCGAAACTAGACATACTCGGAGGCTCTGCTGTGTTGGGCGGCCACGCCGGCGGTTGCGGGAGCTGGCCGGTTACGCAGCTCGTTACTAAACGGCGCTGCCGCAGAGAGCTCTGTGACAGGGGCTTTTGACCTGCCTGCCACGCTGGTTTTGCGGTTTGCGAGCGGGCGGTATCTGACGTCGACGAGGGTTGAGTCGTTGACGAAATCGCGCTGCTGCACGGTTACGCCCGTGACGGTGACTCCGAGGCGCTGTTCGAGCTGCCGTTTCAGCTCGGTCTCGTTGGCAACCGCGCGGTCGAAGCGGATCCGCTGGTGCAGGTTGCGGGGGAGGAGCGCGGGGTGGTCCGCGATCCACATGGTGATTAGAATCAGACCGAGCAGGCCGAGCGGGAGTGCCGGGTTGGTGATCTCTAAAGCACCGGCGAGGCCGGCGATTAGCCCCATCGCGAGCGCCGCGAAATAGTAGGCGACCTCGCGCTGGTTGATCTCGCTGGAGCGCAGTCGGATGATCGACAGGACGCCGAAGAGTCCGAGGCCGACACCCATTGCGACGCTGACGCTGCTGAGGATTGAGGCAACCGCGAAAACCCCGATGTTAACGCCGATAAAGGCGACAACCAGGTCACGTCGGCGGTGCCGGCGGAAATAGACCACGAAGGCGAGCAGCAGCACCGCGAGCAGGTTCGCTGCCCCGAGAATGAGGGTTGTGAGTGACATTTGGGCTCCTGTTTAGCGGAATCCGCCGCCGCTGAACTGACCGGCGGTGACGGTGACACTGTCGCCGTTATCGAGGGTGACGGTATAGCTTTGGCGGTTGATTATTGCTGGATCCGAGACGCTGACTGCGGTTGCGGACTTCACCGCCTTAAACTCGCCGATTGTGTTACCCGCATCATCGGTGACTGTGACGGTCTGGCCGCGTGAGACGTTGATGTTTGCGATGATCCACCCCTGGCTGCCGCTGAGCGGAACCTCCATACCGCCGCCGCTGGTTGCAAACACTGCGCCACCGGTGATGTTGATGCTGCCGTTAACGTCGACCGCGCCGTTACCGCCGTGCTCGGTGCCGTTAATGGTGATGGTTCCGCCGGAGATGTTGATGTCGCCGTTTGAGTCGATACCGTCGCCCTCAGAGTTGACGGTGAGGTTTCCGCCGGTCATGTTAAACAGCTGCCCGCCCGGGGTGTCGGTGCCGCCGCCCGGGCCGGTGTTCGACTGACCAGGGGCCGCTGGTGCGCCAGGGCGTGCGGTGTTCGCGCCGGTGCCTGTGCCGGTGCCGGAGTTGGTTCCGGTGTCGCTGCTTGTGTCGGTGCTGTTGTCGCTGGTGTCGCTGGTTTCGCTGCTGCCGGTGACGTAGGTGAGCGTGCTCAGGTCGCCGGCCGCGTTAACGGCGTCGTCCGAGGAGGTGAGGTTGATGTCGCCGCCGTTGATGCCGATGTTGAACGACTCAAGCGCCTCAACCGAGTTAGTGACGGTGACGCTGCCGCCGTCAATCACGGTGTTAACCTCGCTCTTGATGCCGTCATCCGCGGCGGTGACCGTTAGGGATCCGCCCGCGATCGCAATATCGGTGTACGCCTGCACACCGTCCGCTGCCGCGTCAACGGTGATTTTGCCGTCGGCGATGTAGATGTAACCCTTCGCCTCGTCGGTTTCCTGGTCGCTCTTCAGGCCGTCGCCGCCCGCGGTGATGCTAATCTCGCTGCCCTCGATCGCCAGCGCGTCCTTGCCGCGGATCCCGTCATCCGCCGCGTCAACGGTGATTTTGCCGCCGAGGATGGTCAGGTCGTCGCTGCTCGCGATCCCGTCATTGCCGTTGCCCTTCACTGTCAGCGAGCCGGAACCGGTGATGGTCAGGTCGCTGTCGGCGTAGATTGCGGCGTTGGCGGCGCTCGAATCAGCGTAGCTTGAGGTGTCTGAAACGCTGTTTTGCGAGTTATCCGCCAGGTGGATCGCGGCATCCTCCGCCTGCTGCACGTCGACGGCAGCGCCAGCGGTTGTGCTGATGTTTGCGTTATCGAGGATCAGCACAACCTGTGCGTCTGCGGGTGCGTTAACGATGATCTGGCCGCTGTATTCGCCGGTTAGGCGGTAGACTCCCGCGGCGGTGATTGTGACGGATCCGCTAGCGACTGTGACACCCGCAGCGTCGCTTGTTGCGGTGTCGCCGCCCAGTTTAATGTCTGCCGCCTCGCTGGCGTTCCACTCGTCAGTGCCGAGGGTTGTGTAGTCGTTGTTTGCCGAGAGGATCCCGGGCACGGTCAAGTCCCCGGCGGTGGTGTTTGAGGTGGTTTGCGTTGCCGCAGACCCGCCCGGCTGCTGTGTAGTGCTGACCGCGCAGCCCGCGAGCAGGGCCCCGGTGAGAATGACGGGGGCTGTGACCTTAATAATTTTCTTCATGACGCATCTCCTTATTGTGTCGCTACAGAACAATAAAAACGGATCAGTCTATTTGATTTCTATGATTGATCTGAAGCGTAGCTGTTTGTTGCGCTTGCCGACGCGGCGTAGAATTGAAGCAGGCTTAACAGTTAGGAGCTGGGAATGTGTATGCGGGTTGAGTGTGAGGTTTGTCACAAGCCCACCTGGGCTGGTTGCGGCCAGCACATCGAGGAGGCGCTTGCCGGGGTTCCCGTTGAGGAACGCTGCGCATGCCCTCGCTAACTGCCGAAATTACGCGGGTGACACGCTGAAACGCGGTGTTTTGTGCCACGATTTGCATAGCGCTCTAAATGTGTGTAATACTAGAGAGGTTGCAGCGAGCAGGGAGCTAAAACACCGGGTAGAATTTCGGTGCTAAATCCCAGGCTTGTGAATACGGCCCCATCGTATAGCGGCCTAGTACGCCGCCCTCTCACGGCGGTAACGCGGGTTCGAATCCCGCTGGGGTCACAGAATATGCACCCAGTCTGAAAAATCAGGCTGGGTGCTTTCGTTTTCACGCTGTGCTAAGATCGTTGCTTATGTTGGATCCGTCCTGGCACATTGATGAGCAGACGCTGCTGCCCGTGATTGATGATATTGCCGCCTTCCGAGATGAGTTCGCGGCGGATCCGCTCGCCGAAGAACTGGTTTTGCTCTGGACCGGTCACCCCGAGGAAACGCTAGAGCGATTGACCGACTTTCTTCGCCATAACCCGGGGAATGCGAGAGCGCGAGCGTTGAGTGCCGATGCGCTCCGCGACCTGGGTAGGTTCGCGCAGGCGACTGAAATCTATCGTGAACTGATCGAAGGGGTATCATCGCCTCTTAGGGAGGCAACGTTTAGGCAGCACCTGGGGAAGGTGCACTTCGCAGCGGGGGAGTACGAGGCCGCGGAGGAGTGCTTCGCTGCTGCCCTAGAGTTGCGCATTGCTGGTGATGCTTCGACGGATTTGGTCGCTTCCGCAGAGCTCGCCCTCGCGCGGGTGCGTGAGCTGCTCGCTTCCTAAACAGGGTGTCTCCCTGGTTGACGCCTACCCCCAGTGGCGTGTGAGCCTTGTGGCTATTATGCTAGCATTATAGCGTGAGTGATAAACAGCAGTTTAACGTGTATCTGAAGCCAGAACTGGTTAAGGCAATTAAGCACCATGCCATCGATAAGGGGATGAGTCTCTCTGCTCTGGTTGAGGAGATATTCCACAGGGAGCTTGGTTTGTCGGCCGATGAAACCACTAAACTCCAGGGAGGAAAAACCAATGTTTAGCGTTAACCCAATCGCTTTTACCGCGAACGTTTCCGAGTGGGAGCGGATCCTGCTGGCTCTCGGCATGGTGCGGGTTGAGGACTCCCCGGGTTGGAAGGTCTACAAGTCAGCGTTCGGCATGATCTCGCTGCATGACTCGCCGGTGAGTGAGGTGCGTGAGGAGGCGTGGTTCGAGACCGTGGATCCGCAGGCGAGCGCCGAACAGTTCGCGCACCCAAACTTTAGCGTTGTCGTTAGAAACCAGGGTGATGGCAACCCCGCCGAGTGGGCTGTCTACTCGGACAGCGCCGCCGAGCCGGAGGTGGTTACGGGGTTTGTGGAGCTGCAGCAGCGGGAGCTGCCAGCCCAGCAGCCTGACGGTCATTTGCTCGTGCAGACGCTAATTTACACACCAGATGTCTCAGACATCGCCGGCAGGTTTGAGCGGATCGGCCTGCAACCGCAGGTGAAAAGCGACCGCGGCGCCTGGTTCGGGTTCAGTTCCGAAGACGGGCTTGTCGGGGTGCATATTGGTGATCGGATCGCAGCAAGGATCGGTTTCGAGTACACGGGCGATATCGAGGCTCTGCAGCAGCGGCTCGCAGCGGCCGGGGTGAAGGCTAAACTGATTGATGAGGCATACGCGAACACGCTCAGGATCGCGCACCCAGACGGCGGCGAAGAAATCTGGGTGATGGAAACCCAAACCGACTACTACGGTTACACAAAACTTGACTGAGCCGCTGTGTGTTCGCCGCCGCCGAGCTGCAGAAACCCTGCTAGCGACCACCCTGCTGCAGGTGTGAACAGTTGTATGTGACGAAATCCTCAGCGCTGCTGGCGTCACCGTTTTGTAGCGGGGTGACAAGATCCGCGAGCATCGCATCATAGTCGGGAAACAGTGCAATATCCTCTGATGCGCTAAACGATTCGAGCTTTGCAACCGCGGTGTTAAAGCGTGCCTTGCGGCCAGATTTTTTCGTCTCGACCGCTTCCTCTATCCACGCGCACTGCCACTCGATGAGCGCCGAGCCGCGGAAATATCCTGGCTCATACGTCACCTCCTGCGGATAATACTGGCCGCTGCCGTCCTGGTCCTCCTGCAGCTGTTGAATCAGCTCAGGGAAATCGTAGTCGAAGCGGTACTCCTTGCCCGCGGGCAGATCATACGCCGCTGCAACCGCGTTATACTCGTCGGTGCGCTGCTTCTTCACCGGCCCGATTATCGACTCAAGTTTCGCCCTGTCACTCTCAGAAATATAGTCTGTTCCGCTTACCGAACCCTGCTCAGAGGCTTGCTCATCAGCTTGCTTCGCGGCCTCGGCAGCCATCGCGGTGTTGTTCGCCACGGTGACGACAGTCTGGTACACAATCACACCCGCACCACCAACCAGCAGCGCACCCGCCACAGCAACAGTGGCGATCACGGTTTTCCGTCGCCTCATCTCTCTACCCCTTTGGATCGAATCTGCTGAGAGACCACACGGCCAACTCACAACCCAATAACTACTCCCGATTACTGGGAAGAAGCTGGGCGCTGCCCGACTCAACTAACCGCTGCCGGCCCGGCTTAAGCTGCCGGGCCGGCTGGGGTTGTCGGTCGGATCCTAGCGGCGGTGTTCGTTCACGATTGTGCCACCGATTGAGGTTAGCCGGGTGTCTTCCTCCAACTGGTCAATAACGTAGGCGAGTGGCGAGTGATAGCGACTGCGCAGTTTCCGCGCCCTGGCTGATAGGTTGAAATAAGCGGTTAGCTCGTTCTTTTTGAGCCTTGCGATCATTTCCCGGCGCAGCATTTCCTTGGGCATTGCCATCTGTCTTAAACACATCAGGATCGCGTACGACCAGGCGATAGCCTCTGATTGCTTGAAGCCTTCCCAACTGCCCTCAGTGATTTCTGTCGCCAGTTTTGGTTTTGAAAGCACCTTCGCGATTAACCGCTGATCTGCCTCCGCCTGCAGTGCTGTTTTCGCGGCTTTCGTTGCTTGCAGTTTTGCGTCGGCAGACTCAAGCAGCTGCTTCACTTCGCTGAGAGTGTAGTTTCTGTCAGGGTCACAGTATTTTGCTGTATCAAAATCTGTTGCGCCGCTGTCAGCCAGCAACTCTCTAACCTGTTCGTCGTCGGCGTCACCGACATATTTGAAACCGGTCGGCTCGAACTTGTCAGCCAGTTTTTGCAGCGCAAAACTGAACTGTGAGTGAGTAGGAACTCCGAGCTGCTGGTGCCAGAAATTGTTAGACATTTTCATGCCCTTTCCGGGGCTTAGCCCCATCGACTCTTGCATCACGATTCTTCGTGAGCCCGTTCTCGCCCTGGAGCACCCGGAAATCGATGGATATCGGGTTGCTGTGCAGCTAGCCAGGTACTTGACGCTGCAACTCTTGAACGTGAAACTATCTTCACACAGAAAAATGAAAAACGCAAACTAGCGTGCTCACAGGGTGTTTCGCCCGGAAAACCGCGCCTCAGCGGGGGCTTTGCGGTGTTCCTCTGAGCCGACTTGTTGTCTCTCGGGTGGCGGGGCTGTTGCGGGTCTGCTAGCTGGATACTTGCCCCTCTGCTAGCTGGTAGTGTTGTTAGGTATGGCGCAGTTTTCACGGGGAGCAGCCCGCAAAATAGCCCTTGCAGCGCAGGGGTTTATGGATCCGCGCCCCACCACCGTTACAACTCGCCAGCTCACCAGGCTGTGTGAGCGGCTCGGCGTGGTGCAGGTTGACTCGGTAAACGTGCTATCGCGCGCGCAGTATCTGCCATTCTTCTCGCGACTGGGCAGCTACGACCGGGGTCTGCTTGACGCGATGCGGGACCGGGATCCACGCCCGATTTTGGAAACCTGGGCGCACGAGGCGTCGCTGGTTCCTCGCGACAACTGGCACCTGTTCAACCACGCTCGCAAACGGGCTGGCGGCGGAGAGGCAGACGGTAAATCATGGGTGGATCGGGCATTTGAACGGTGGAACGCGAGCATCGGCTGTAATCTCAACCGGGATGTTACCGATCTGGTTTTGGAGGCGGTGCGATCGAGCGGGCCGGTGACAGTACGCGAGCTGCAGGAACTCTTGCAACACGATCAAGACCTGCAGTCAAAGCTCAGGCAGACCGCCGCCCCGCAGGCAGAGTCGTGGGGTTGGAACTGGGGTGAGCTGAAAACCGTCATTGAGTTCCTGTTCTGGAGCGGGCAACTGTGTGGGACCGGTAGAAACTCGCAGTTTGAACGCAGCTATGATGTGCCGGACCGGGTGCTTTCGCCTGCGACGCTGAAGGCCGCGTCCGAGATCAGCCTCGCAGAGGCGAACCTTGAACTGGTGGGGATCGCGTCTCGTGCCCTCGGCATCGCCACCAGGCAGAGCCTAGCCGATTATTTCCGGCTGCGGCTGCGTGACGTGGATCCCGCAATCACCGCCCTAATCGCGGCCGGGGAACTGGAACGGGTTGAGGTGCAGGGTCTTGGCCCGCACCTGCTTCACGCCACCGCCCGCAAACCCCGCAAGGCTGAGCTTCGCACGCTGATCAGCCCCTTCGACTCACTAATTTGGCACCGGGACCGCACCGAGCAGCTGTTTAATATGCGCTATCGCATCGGGATTTACACGCCGAAAGCGAAGCGGGTGCACGGCTATTATCCACTGCCGTTCCTCTACGGTGACGAACTAGTTGGGCGAGTTGATTTGAAGGCGGATCGTGGATCCGGCACCCTGCTGGTTAAACAGCTCACCTGGGAGAGCAACGCCACCGCGGCCGCGCGCGCCGCGCTTGCTCCCACGCTCGCGGAGATGGCAGAGTGGCTGCAGCTGGACAGGGTAGTGCACACGAGTTAGCGCTTACATATTCATTCCGCTATAGGGTGCTTGTAATAATTGATCCAATTACTTGATTCCCCATTCAACAGAGAACGGAAGAACCATGTCACACGAAACACTCACAGTTGAACGTAAACTCGAACCGCAAAAACCGACCGCCGCGTTTATCGGCGCCTCATGGGCAGCACTGTTGCTGGGCGTGACCTGCTACCTGATCGGTCTGTGGAACGCGAACCTGCTGCTCTCCGAGAAAGGCTTCTACGGCATCTCGATGGCGCTCTCGATTTTCGCTGTGATCGCGGTGCAAAAGAACGTGCGCGACCTGGAAGCGTTCAAAGAGGTGGACGAGATTGAGCACCGTCAGCAGGCGGAGGAGTGGGACCCCGCAAACCGGCAGCTGTAGCGGGCTAGAGCCTAGCCAGGGCAGAGCTGGCCTGGCCTGGCCGGTGCTGAGGGTAGAGCCTGGCCGGTGCCAGAGCCTGCCCAGCCAGTGCTAGGATAGAGCCTATGCAAACAGCGTTGCTTGATCCGCCCCTCTCTGGTTCTGAGCGGGATATTATCCTCGGCTTTATCGACTTTCAGCAGCGGGTTTTCCTGCGCAAACTGGAGGACAAAAACGGTAACCTGCTCCCCGAAGAGCAGCTGACAAAACAGCTACCGCCCAGCTCGATGACGCTGAAGGGCATGGCCTCACACCTCTGGTTTGTTGAAGACTACTGGCGCGAGAAGATCCTGCTCGGTCGTGAGCTGCCGGAGCCGTGGCTTTCCGCGGACTGGGACGCTGACAGGGATACTGACTGGCACAGCGATAAACCGATCCACGAGATTGTTGCCGCGCTGCGCGAGAGCATGGCGAAAACCCACGCAGCGCTCGCCGCCGCCGATTGGGATGCCCTGAGCGCGGGTGAGACACGCGCCGGTGAGCGTTTTGCGGGGCGGTGGATCGCGGTGCACCTGGTCGAGGAGTGGGGTCGCCACCTGGGTCACGTCGATCTGCTGCGCGAGCACATCGACGGCACAGTTGGCGACTAGCCCCGCTCGCTAGTGGATCGTGGTGCCGCCGTTTCGGTATCAGCGGATCTCACCGTGCTGGAACTTCTGGCCGCGACCGGTTGCGGTGTCGTACTCGGCGCTGATTGGCAGTCCGAGCCTACCGGTGACACCGCCCTCGGCGAGGTAGCGGCCGCGGATCGCGCCGTTCACGAAGAACGCACCCGTGCGGCTAGACCAGACAGCGGCACCGTTCTGGAACTGCTGTGTAACCACGCCATTGCTGTGGTATTCGTTACCCGTTGGCAGGCCGTAGATGCTTTTGGCGCCGCCGAGACTGGTCCACAAGCCACCGATCGCACCGCCGGTTTCAAAACCGTTTGCGTGGCGGGTGTAGCCGGGGGTTGAGGCCGCCGGAGTAGACGGTGCCGCCGGAGTAGACGGTGCCGCCGGGGCCGAAGGTGCGCCGTTTGTGTGCACGGTTGTGCCGCCGTTGCGGTACCAGCGGATCTCGCCGTTTTGGAACTTCTGGCCGCGGCCGGTTGCGGTGTCGTATTCGGCGCTGATTGGTAGGCCAAGATTACCGGTGACGCCGCCCTCGGTGATGTAGCGGGAGCGGATCGCGCCGCTGACGAAGAATGCGCCGGTCTTGTTGGACCAGACAGCGACACCGTTCTTGAACTCCTGGGTGACGGTGCCGTTGCTGTTTTGCTCGTTGCCGGTTGGCATGCCGTAGATGCTCTTGGCGCCGCCGAGACTGGTCCACAAACCACCGATCGCGCCGCCGGTTTCAAAACCGTTTGCGTGGCGGGTGTATCCCGGGGTTACCGCGGCGGGAGGTGCTGGGGTCGTTGGCGTTGTCGGAGCTGAAGATGCGTCGTTAGTGTGTACTGTGGTGCCGCCGTTGCGGTACCAGCGGATCTCGCCATGCTGGAATTTCTGGCCGCGGCCGGTCGCTGTGTCATACTCAGCGCTGATTGGCAGGCCGAGCTTGCCGGTGATGCCGCCATCGGCGATGTAGCGGGAGCGGATCGCGCCGCTCACAAAGTGCGCACCCGTGCCGTTAGACCAGACGGCAACACCGTTCTGGAAGTCCTGGGTGACTGTGCCGTTGCTGTTTTGTTCGTTGCCGGTTGGCAGCCCGTAAATGCTGCCTGCTCCGCCAAGGCTCGACCAGAGCGTACCGATTGCGCCGCCTGTCTCAAAACCGTTTGAGTGGCGGGTGTAGCCCGGAGTTGTTGCCGGGGTGTTAACGTGAACGGTTGTGCCGCCGCCTCGATACCAGCGAATCTCACCGTTCTGGAACTGCTGACCGCGACCGGTTGCGGTGTCGTATTCGGCGCTGATTGGCAGACCGAGCTTGCCGGTGACGCCGCCCTCAGCGATGTAGCGGGAGCGGATAGCGCCACTGACGAAGAACGCACCGGTTGCTTCAGACCAAACAGCTGCGCCGTTCTGGAACTGCTGGGTTACTGTGCCGTTCGGGAAACGGTACTCGGGGCCGGTCGGGTAGCCGTAGACGCTGTTTGCGCCGCCGGCCGCGTTCCAGATGATCGCGAAACCACCCGTCGGATAGTAACCGGTCGGGGATCCATTACCGCGCCCGGCAACATAGCCGAACCAGCTCTTGTAGAAGTTGAAGAAGTTCCTGTTGCCGTATGCGGAGCAGCTGTCACCGGTGCCCCAGCCGGCAGCGAGCGCCGCCGCGTTAGGCCGATACGGCGTGTAAATGTAGAGCGCAGCGGTCGCCGAGTTCTCGATCACAAACCGGGAAGTGCCGCACGCCGGATTCGGGTGATACTGCACGGTGTTAACCACGTGCGGACGATACCGCCACCGCTCCGGGTGCTGCTTGTAGCGTTGCAGCTGCTGCGCTGCGTTATACACCTGGTTGAAGAAACCATAGTAGCTGGCGTCACAGTTCGCGCCAAAGTTCGGCCCCGAATCTGGGCAGGCATACCCCATCGCAACGTTCAACTGTCTGCGGGTCGGCCACGAGTGGGTGACAAGCGACTGTTCTTTTTCAAGCATCACCAGCAGCACGCGCGGGTTGATGCTGCACGCCTCACCCACTTTGGCGATAATCGAAGCAGCGCTTTCGCTGGTGGATCCGCTATATGCCCTGCAATATTGGGTCGCTGGTTTGCTGGTTGTTGCCATCACAAAATCGCGGAGGCAGCGATCCGCCACCTGACTGCCGCGGGCGGCGGTGCCGGGCTGCCTGCCCGCCCTGCCGATTGTGCACTGGGGGACACGCTGGTTGAGGAAGTCTTGCACCTGCTGTGCGCTCATGCCGTAACCGTTGTAGAACTCGGCATCCTCGATGATGTTGCCGGGGTTGAAACCGTCGGTGATGTTCGCGGCGGCTGCGGGGGTCGCGGGTGTCGCGTTAACGAGCACACCGAAAGCTGTTGAGAGCGCAACCAGCCCGGCGAGGCCGCGACGCTGCTTGCGGGCACGGGACTGTTTTTGAAGCTGCCTGGAATTAGAACGTTTCATCTGCTGCATAAAGCTGTAACCCTGTGTCTGTTGTGAAAAGGCGGCGCTGTAGAGTCGCAACAAAACCCACAGTTTGCATAGTTATTCCCTTCCAGCATTCACACCCTCTTTAAATAATAGTGAAAAGCGTGGCCGAAACCAACTGGGGTTAGTATGCGCACAACGATTTGGTAAACATCTAACTGCGTGCTAGTGTTGTATTTAACTGAACAAACTGTTCAGTAAACTACAGGGTGGTGATAACCACAGTGAGAGCTAACCAGTAAAGATTACGAGACGGCACAGTTAAATGAAGACTAAAGGGTCTGATGTGGACGCAACCGAGCAGCTCGGTATTCGGGTGGCTGAATTCCGTCAGTTGCGAGGGCTATCGCTACGGCAACTAGCTGCAAGCGCTGGTGTCAGCGTCAGCTTTTTAAGCCAGCTTGAAAACGGGCGCACTAACGCAAGTATTGCAACACTAAGGAAACTGGCAACAGCTTTGGGGATTACCCCGGTGCATTTGCTAGAGTCACGCAGTACACACACCGCTGGGGTGTTAAAAGCAAGTGACCGACCAACAATTGAACTAGACGGTGCCACAAAATATGTATTGTCAACACCTCCCGTACGGAGTTTAGAAGTATACGCGGGGCATTTTTCCCCGGGGTCAAGCACTGGTCCGGATGCGTATATTCATGGTGACGCACAGGAGATGTTCATCGTTACTCGCGGCAGAGTTGTTTTGCAGCTCGGTGATAACGAATATACGCTGTCTGAAGGCGATTCTATAGAGTACCGCAGCAGTGTTCCACACCGGGTATACAACCCGTTTAAACAAAAGGCGGAGGTGTTGTGGATTAACACCCCGCCAACGTCAGAGGCAGTGGCTGTTTCAAACGGAGCCTCAAGTTTGCACCCTTAGTTAAGAGAGCAAATAACCAGAACACCAGCAGCCACAATATCGAAGGAGATAGTGATGAAAACTGCAGCAGGCGCACGTAAGACATTTAGTGCCCTAGTGCTCGGCACAGCGGCAGCTGTCGCGCTGGGCGGGTGTGCAGGGTCTGGTCAAGGAGCAAAGGTAGACCTTGGAGACGGACCCGCGGTCGCTGGTGAGGTTAAGAAAGATGCACTGAAAGGCATCAACCTGACATTCAGCTCTTGGGGAGGTGTCTATCAGGATGCGCAGCTGAGCTCGTTGGAGGATTTTGCAACCACCTCGGGAGCTCGTGTGCTCGGTGACGGACCAACGGAATACTCAAAGGTAAAGGCGCAGGTCGATAGCGGAAACGTTACCTGGGATGTCGTCGACACAGACATTATCTGGGCCGAGATGAACTGTGGTGAGGACGGCCTGTTTATGGACCTGGATTTCGACATCATTGACACATCAAACATCGAGCACGAAGAGCTTGTAGGTGACTGTTACGTTCCAGCGATGCAGTACGGATACGTGATCATGTATAACGTTGATAAGTATCCGACTGCTCCAGCCGGATGGGCAGATTTCTTTGACACCAAGAAATTCCCGGGCAAACGTGCAATAGCCGGGTTTGAGGATGTTGGGCCTGGCGTTTATGAGGGAGCGCTGCTAGCTGAGGGAGTTTCCCCGGATGAGCTCTACCCGCTTGATATGGATAGAGCCTACAAGAAGTTAGACACCATTCGAGACAGTTTGATCTACTGGAAGACTGGTGCCGAGTCGCAGCAGATGATCGAATCAGGTGAGGCCGATATGGCACTGGTTTGGTCCGGTCGTGGTTTTACAGCTGTTGAAAACGGTGCGAACTACAAACCAATCTGGAACCAAGCACTGCTAATCGCAGACGCGCTGGGCGTGCCTAAAGGTGCGAAGAATCCTGAGGCTGCCATGGCTCTGATTAACTACTACCTGGGTGCAGAATCTCAGGCAATGGTTACCGAGAAAACCGCTTACTCCCCAGTACATCGTGACTCGAAGCCACAACTGTCTGATCTCGGTAAGCAGTATCTAATCACAGAGCCAGAGATTAGTGAGCAGATTGTTCCAACGGACAGCAAGTGGTGGGCAGAAAACTACGACGCAGAGCTGGATCGCTGGGTGAAGTGGTTGCAGGGTTAGGATGAGCCGTGACTACCACCAATATTCCGATCGGGCGTGCGGATCGCAGTAAAACACCGCGCGCCCGGTTCAGGGCGGCTCTGCTGCTCCTGCCCGCGTATGCGTTATTGCTTGGGATCTTCGCTTATCCGCTAATCGAGAGTATTATGCGGAGTTTCACCGATCCGCAGCCAGGTATTGAAAATTACAACTGGGTTTTCAGCGATGCAAAGAACCTTGAGGTCATTGGTCGCACGTTCGGGAATGCTGCCTTGGCAACGATTATTTGTCTGTTGCTAGCATACCCCTACGCCTACCTGATGACGATAGTCGGCAAGAAGGCGAAAATCGCTTTGATTGTTATAGCGTTGGTGCCTTTCTGGACATCGCTGATGATTCGAACCTTTGCGTGGATCGTGCTTTTGCAAGACAGCGGCGTTATCAACTCACTGCTGCAGTTCTTCGGGGTTGGCCCGGTTCAGCTTATCCGCACGAACACGGGTGTTCTGATCGGCCTTACCCAGGTGCTAATGCCCTTCATGGTTCTACCATTGTACGCTGCGATGAACGGTATTGATCACCGGTTAGTTACAGCAGCGCGCTCGCTGGGTGCATCACCTGCTACTGCATTCTGGCGAGTTTTTGTGCCGCTCTCTCTGCCCGGTGTGGCAGCGGGCAGTCTGCTGGTTTTTATTCAAGCACTTGGCTTTTACGTAACCCCAGCGTTGCTTGGGTCCCCATCTGACAGTATGCTTGCGCAGGCTATCTACACTCAGGTCAGCGGATTGCTCGAGTGGGGCCGCGGGGGAGCTTTGGGGGTTATTCTCCTGTTTTGCACGCTCCTTGTGCTGTTGTTGGTTTCGTTCCTCTCTAAGCTGGGAGCCAAGCGTGGGATGGCGGTGAAACTGTTCTAATGCTTAAACCACATCCCATCACTAAGATACTGCTTTGGTTGTTAGCCCTGCTTGTCGCAGTTTGGCTAATTGCACCAACGCTTGTTGTTATACCTCTTAGCTTTACAGACAAAACCTCGTTGGTGTTCCCGCCGCGTGGTTGGTCTACACAGTGGTATGAATCATTTTTCACTAACCCGCAGTGGACCACAGCGCTGGGTAACTCGCTTTTACTCGGGTTACTTGTTGCTTTACTGGCAACAGTCCTTGGTCTGCTAGCAGCGCTTGGACTACGGAGTGTTTCAAACAAGCGGTTAACGGCTGGCCTTTCAGCTGGGCTTCTAGCTCCTATGGTCGTTCCGGGGATTGTACTCGCGATTGGTATTTACGCAGTGTATCTGCAACTGGGCTTACTCGGGACACTGAGTGGCTTCCTGTTTGCGCACACCGTCTTGGCACTGCCTTTCACAGTTGTAGCAATCACTGCTGGTCTCGCAAACTTTGATGAAAGGCTGGAGTTAGCAGCAAAGAGCCTGGGGGCGAGTCCACTCGTAACATTCTTCCGAGTAACTCTCCCAGGAATATTGCCGAGCCTGGTATCAGGCGCGCTGTTTGCTTTTGTAACCTCGTTTGATGAGGTGATGCTCTCTCTGTTTATCAAGAGTCCCTATTTTGAAACGCTGCCGGTGCTGATGTATTCGAGTGTCACCAGAGACACAGACCCAACGCTCGCAGCTGCAGCAACGGTGATTCTAGTGCTGACAACCGTGCTGGTTATAACCGCTCTGCTCGCCACAGGAAGGAAGAAACGTGGCTAAAGAAACAACGGCGGGAGCTCAGATCCGCCTAGAAGGAATTTCGAAACACTACCCAAACTCGATTGCGCTTGATGACGTCAGCCTGGACATTAAAGCGGGCGAGTTTATGACACTGCTTGGTCCAAGTGGTTCCGGCAAAACAACCACGCTCAACCTAATCGCTGGTTTTGCTTCGTTAACTACAGGGGATGTCTATATTGACAACAAGCTGATGAATGACGTGCCAGTGCACAAGCGCGAACTCGGAATAGTGTTTCAACACTATGCGCTATTCCCGCACATGTCTGTTGCCGCAAACGTGGCATTTCCGCTGCAACAGCGAAAGGTTGATAAGGCAGAAATTGCTCAGCGAGTTACAGCCGCACTTGAGGTTGCAGGATTGCATGGATTTGAGTCTCGACTACCAGCTGAGCTCTCTGGAGGTCAGCAGCAGCGGGTGGCACTCGCCCGAGCGTTAGTGTTTGAGCCGCGAGTGTTGCTGCTGGATGAGCCTTTGGGAGCACTGGACAAGAAGCTGCGAGAGGATCTGCAACTTGAGCTGCGAAGGATCCACAGAGAAGTCGGTAGAACCTTCGTGTTTGTGACTCACGATCAAGAGGAAGCGCTGACTTTGTCAGATAGGATCGCGGTGTTTAACAGTGGCAAGATTGAACAGGTCGGAACAGCTCAGGAATTGTATGACACTCCCAAAACCAGGTTTGTTGCCGAGTTCATTGGAGACTCGACGGTTATCAAAAATGACAGTTCGAACACGGTAACCATTGTTCGACCAGAACGCGGTCAGCTCCTAGCAGATGAATCATCAGCGAAACCAGGGATGCCAACGGTTCCTGTGACAGTTAGACAAGCAATCTACCTTGGGTCAGGGTGGAAATTCGAGATAGTTCTGCCGGATGGGACACCGGGAGTTATCCGCAGCAATACTGGCTTGGAATGGTTAGGCGAAGCTGAAAACAGAGCCTTTCTGACTTGGGCTCCTGCGGTGGCTCCAGAGTTACCAGCCTAAAACACGTTGTCAATGTAGATAAGATTCAGGAGACTTTAGGATGCTTAACGGAAAGACATCGCACTGGTGGGAGCAGGTGGGGAAACCTGCCTTGCGCGATCCACTCCCCGGAGACATGGCGGTTGACGTCGCAATTGTTGGGGCAGGGTACACAGGGCTTTGGACAGCCTACTATCTTAAACAGGCGCAACCTGACTTGCGAATAGCGGTGCTAGAACAGAAACACGCTGGTTACGGTGCCAGTGGTCGTAACGGTGGCTGGCTGACAAACAGTATCACTGGCGGTCGTGAGCAGTATTTACGCACACACGGGAAGGATGCTGTTGAGCGTTTTCAGCTGGCCGTAAACGACAGTGTTCGTGAGGTCATTCGTGTTGCTGAAGAAGAACAAATCTCTGCTGATATTAAACAGGGCGGAGAGTTCAATGTTGCGTACACCCCAGCACAGGAGATAAGACTGCGAGAGTTTGTCGCAAATGAACAGCGCTACAGGTATACGGACGTCGAATTACTAGATGCGAAAGCTGCCTGTGAAAAGATCAACATTGCTGGCACTCGAGCGGCAGTTTGGCATCCGCATGCAGCTAGGATTCAGCCTGCTAAATTAGCGTCTGGATTAGCAGCGGCTTGTGACGGTCTAGGTGTGCGGATCTATGAGCATACGCACGTGCGGGAAATTCAACCAAACAGGGTAATCACTAACCGTGGTACAGTCGCTGCACAGTATGTGGTTAGAGCGACTGAGGGGTTCACAGCAAGACTGCGCGGTCTACGTAGACTTTGGCTGCCAATGAACTCTTCGATTATCGCCACTGAGCCGTTGTCACGACAGATTTGGGATGAAATCGGTTGGGATGAGGGTGAGGTGCTCGGAGATTTTGCCCACATCTATATGTATGCTCAGCGAACTGCTGACGACCGCATTGCGATCGGTGGTAGGGGAGTGCCTTATAAATATGGCTCGCGAACTGACCAGGACGGGCGGACTCCTGATGTCACGGTTAAAACACTGAGCGATATTCTGCACAGATTCTTTCCATGCACTCGCGACGCAGCAATCGATCATGTTTGGTCTGGGGTTCTTGGGGTTCCACGAGACTGGTCAGCGACTGTGGGGTTGGATAAGCGTACAGGGCTTGCTTGGGCGGGTGGATATGTGGGGACAGGTGTGACAAGCACCAACCTTGCTGGTCGCACGCTCAGAGATCTAATTCTTGGTAACAACAGCGATCTGGTTTCTCTTCCCTGGGTTAATCACAGAGTTCGTAAGTGGGAGCCGGAACCGCTGCGGTGGCTAGCTACACGTGGACTATACGGCGCATACGGGATTGCCGATAGAGCAGAGGACGCAGGGAAAACGAGCACATCAATGCTTGCGCGGGTTGCTGATCTGATAACTGGCCGAGCACATTAGCGCGTGAATGACACGGAGCCAACGCAGATTTGGTAGAGGGGTGAGGAAGATGGAACCCTATGACGTAATTGTTATTGGCGCTGGTTTTGCTGGATTAACCACTGCCAGGGAACTTAGTACTGCGGGACATCAGGTGCTGGTGCTGGAGGCACGAGACAGAATTGGTGGTAGAACCTGGACTGATAACCGATTCGGCCATGAGCTTGAAATGGGGGCTAACTGGGTGCACTGGTGCCAACCTCATGTTTGGGCGGAATTAAGCCGCTATGGTTTTACAGTAGAGAGCAGTGATCGAGCCGTTGAAGCGTGGTGGCATGATGCTGATGGCACTCCTAAGCAGGGTACGCTGCAACAGTTTATGGATTTGATCACACCAGGACAGGCTGCGATTGTTGCTGATGTGGCGAGAGTTATGCCTCGCGGGTTTAATCCGCTTTACACTCGTGGAGCCTCAGACAGCGGGGATGCAATAGCTGACATTCTAGAGATTGACCAGTTGTCTCTGCAACAGCGGATTGACTCGCTCGACCTTGAACCCGAAGCGAAACGAGCTAACGAGGCAGTTTGGGTGGGTCACGCTAACGCTCCTCTTGACAGGGTTGCCCTGTCTAGCGCGCTTAGATGGGTTGCAGCGTGTGGTGGTCACTGGGAGCTGATGCACGAGGCTTCGGCCACCTATCGCATTAAGGGTGGAACGAGGGCGTTAGCTTCCGCGATATCAGCAGATATTAGGGGCGAGATTCGACTCGGAGTGCGAGCGGAGAGGATTATTCAACCGTCTTTGGCTAGGGTAAGTAATGCTTCTGCTAGTGATCGACCCGCTGGATCCGTTGCAGATTCCTGTGCGGATCCGCAATTGGTTACTGTTGAGTGCAGTGACGGGGCAGTTGTGGAGGGACGCTATGTTGTCTCAACACTACCTGTTAACGCGATCCGCGAGATCAGTTTTGATCCTCCGCTACCTGCAGCGTGGGTGAGACAAAATCAAGAGCGAGTCGCATCTCAGGGTGTTAAGGTATGGATCAAGGCGGCCGGGCACCTGCCACGTTTCTTTGCCTATGCTCACCAGTATCACCCAATTTCAGTTTTAAAGGCTGAGTTTTACGGGAAAGATGAAACAGGGGACTACAGTCTGCTTGTAGGATTTGGGTCGGATCACGGCGCTATAGCTGGGATTGATTTCATGCAGTTGCAAGAGATCGTTGACCAGTTGCGGCCGGGTATTAAAGTGTTGGATTACACGCTACACGACTGGATGGGTGATGAACTTAGCCAAAGTACCTGGCTTATCAATAAACCGGGACAGCTAAGCCGTGACCTTGAGGAGTTGCAGCAGTCATTCGGGCTGGTGAGATTTGCAACAACTGATAACGCTAATCTATGGGGCGGGTTTATTGATGGGGCTATTGAGAGCGGATTGCGTGAAGCAACCCGACTGCGAAAAATGCTGTAGCTGATCTGTACGGGTCTAATCCTGCTAAATTGCTTGGCTAGTCGTGCGGGAGGGACTCCACGAACTCGGCGATTGCCCGGTTGACCACCTCGGGGTTGTCGCTGTTGGCGTTGTGTCCCGCGTTTCGCACCCAAACGATTGGTAGGTTAGCGGTCTCTGCCCAGCGGCGGTTATAGTTTTTGACTGAGGCGAAATGGTCCTCGACGCCGCAGATTAGTAGTGTTGGGCAGGGGAGTGTGAAGTCGAAGTTGCTGGCTGTGGCGGTGCCGAAGATTCGGTAGCCGTGGGCGCTGATCCGCACAAAATCTTGCTTGCTGTAGCTGCCGGTGATCTCGTGAACCGTTTTCCGGCCGGCGCGGGTGTTTGAGCCGGAGCGGGCGGTTAACCAGCGCAGTGCAGGCCACGGGATTAGTTGCAGTGGCACGCGGGTGTTGCGCAGCTGCCACAGCTCAAAATTAGTGTAGTACCGGTGTTGGACCGGTGCGGCGTCGATGCTGATGAAGCCGCGGGCGAGGCGTGGATGCCGCCTGAGCACCGTCTGCGATACATAGCTGCCGAAGGATTGCCCGATCAGCACCGGGTTTGTAAACTTTTCGCGGGTGAGGATCGCGACCAGCCAGTCCGCTGCCTGTTCGAGCGAGAAACCCAGTTTGAAAGGGCGTGATTTGCCGTGAGCGGGGCCGTCCCAGACGAGGATGTTGGTGGATCCGCGAAAGTGGGCGATCTGCTCTGCGAACAGGCGTGCGTCAAGCGTGAGACCAGGCAAAAACACCAGGAACGGCCGGGCGGGGTCGATGTTCTCGGTGACCCAGTATGCGATTTTGCCGTGCGAGGTTTCGTAGTCTTTGCGGGTGATTTCACTCATGCTTCAAGCCTATCGAGCCGGCACCTTGCGAAACTGGGATTTCGCGGGAGCAGCCGCGGGTGAGCTGCTGCGGGGTGGTCGGCTGGGGTGCTGCCGCGGGGTGGTCGGCTGGTGAGTTGCTGCGGGGTGGTCGGCTGGGTGCTGTTGCGGGTTCGGTGCTAGGCGGGCGCCTGGTTAGACGGTAACGCTGTTTCGGGCTTTTCGGCGGTTCGAGCATCTCAATCTGCCCCGCCTTCACAAGTTTACTCAGCGTCGCCCGGGCGGTACTGACGGCGATATCTGCAGAGGCTGCGACATCTTTAGCCGTGGCGCTGGGGACTTTTGCGAGGTGTGTTAGGATCCGATCCTTAGCCGCGCTGGTTTCTTGCGGCGGCTCTGGGCTTGCTGCTCCGCGGCGTGGGAAAGTGAGGCAGAAGTAGGTGAGTGTTGATTCGGGGATCGGCGGTGGGAGGATTGCGCGCTGTAGTTCGGTGAGGATCGCGGAGTAGCCGGATCCACGATTTTCGGCGACAAACCCATTTTCAAACGGCGTGCTCTCTAGGATGTTGGAGAGCGCCTGATTGCGGGTTGCGCTGAGCCCTGTGGCACCGAGAGCTTCGAGGGTGACAATGCTGTATAGTCCGCCAGGGTTGAGGATTTCGAGGCGGTCAGTGTAGAGATTAACCTGCACCTGGCTGCCGCGAGCCTCGGGGGAGTAGTCGCGGTGCATTAGCGCGTTAACCACTGCCTCGCGCACGGCATCGTGAGGAAAATCGGGCAGGTCTTGGCGGAAGCCGTCCACGATGACTGCGCCGGTGCGACTGTTGCGGGCGACAGCGTAGAGGGTTTCTTCTAGGATTACCGGGATCGAGCCGTCGATTCTTCGATTATCGAGAAATCGCGGTGATCCCGGGGCGGATGCTTTGTCAGTTCCTGGGTATGCGGTGAAGGTGATGTTAAGCCGCGGGAAGAACTGCTGCGGGTAGCTGCCGAGCGCGAGCAAACCTGCGAGCGTTGGACGCAACTCGCCAACCATGTCAAAGTCGATGATGTTGAGCCTGCGCAGGCAATCCTCGTCAGACAGGCTCGCAAAGTTGCGAGGCTTGAGTCGGCGCTCACGCTCCAACAGTTGCTCCAGCAGCTGGCTGTCAAGGTCCGTGAGTGTTGCCCGCGGTACAACCTCCCGATCCCAGAAGGGTTGGCTGCGGTTTTCAAGCAGGCGATCAATTTCGTAGTTGCTGAGTTTGTGATCGCCGTCACCCAGCCTCTTATATGAACCAGCGTACTGGCCAGCGGTGACAATATAAGCGGGTTTGAGGTTTATGGGCAGCTCAGGAATCCAAGCAAGCAGTAGAACAGTGTCTGCGAACGGCGCCTCAACTATTTCAGCGTTTACTGCTGGGTGGATCTTGTTGGAGCAAGCATCCTCCAATGCTTTGCGAGTTGCGCCAGCTTTAAAATCAGGTGTTGGCTCAAAATTGGTCTTTTCGTCGAGGCCGAGGATGATCAATCCCCCCTGAGTATTTGAGAAGGCTGAGATGGTGTGCAGCAGGCTCTTCGGGAAGCCACCACCGGCAGCTTTTACCTCGACATCTCTAGTGTCTGCTCCAACTTTGCGCAGATGATCAATAACTGCCTTGAGTTCTGAACGGTCGGGGATACCTGATAACTGCAACATACATCTATCTTACACTTTGAGCCGCATGTTGTATGTATGTTTGACTGCTTAATGTGCATGTTGGTATGTAAGTTGTGTATTTTGACGTGTAAGTTGTGTATGTTCGCGGGCTTAGCGCGGCCGCCCGATCCCTTGCTGATACTGCACAATGTTGCGGGCTGGCTCGCCGAGCTCCGCTGCGATCCGGTTCGGCCACCAGGCATCACGCAGCAGTTGGCGACCAATAAAGACCGCATCGAGGGTTGAATCGTCGTTGGCGGATCCGCGCCCCACGAAGTCAGTGGCACCCTCGCCTGCGTGAGCGAGCAGCCGTGTGGCAGTCTCGGTTGTGTCGATTCTGCCGACGCTGCTGACGAGCAGACTGTCGGGCGTTGCCGCGCGTAGTTTCAGGCCGAGCGAGGTTTGGTAGTCTTCGTCGGACGGGATGGGGATGATTTCGAGCCCGCCGCTTGACACGTCGACGAGGTCGACGCCGAGCTTGTGTGCGGCGGTGACGAACTCGATGGTTTGCGGCAAATCCCACGCTGGCCGGTCGTTTACCCAGTCGGTTGCGGAAACCCGGAGCAGCAGCGGCATGCCCTCGGGCATCACCTGGCGCACCGCCTCAACAACCGCGAGCGGGAAGCGCATCCGGTTCTCGAGCGAGCCGCCGAACTCGTCATCACGGTGGTTGCTGAGCGGTGAGAGGAACTGGTGCAGCAGGTATCCGTGCGCGCCGTGCAGCTCAAGCACCTCGTAGCCCGCGGCGATCGCATACTCTGCTGACTTCACAAAATCGGCGATCGCGTCGTTAATCGCTGCTTTATCTAGCGCCTGTGGGGTGGGGAAGTTCGCGAAGGGAACCGGGCTCGGCGCAACGGTTTGCCAGCCAAGCTCGCTTAGCGGATCCCCGCTGCCCGGCCGCAGCGGCTTTCCACCGTGCAATGGGGGTGCGGTGCTGGCCTTGCGGCCAGCGTGTGAGAGTTGGATCGCAGGAACCCCGTCTGCTGCTTTGATCGCCTCGGTGAGACGGCGATGCGCAGGGATTTGTTCTTCACTCCAGAGCCCCAAATCGAACGGGGTGATCCTGCCAGCGGGGGTTATCGCGGTCGCCTCAACCATCACCATTCCGGCACCGCCAGCAGCGTGGCTCCAATAGTGGGCGATGTGGAAATCGTTTGGGGTGTTTGGTGCATCAGCAGCGTGTTGAGTAACCTGGGGGATAGCCTCCGTGGGTTGCTCTGGGTTTGCTGGATTCGCCGAGTACATGCACATCGGAGCCATCCAAATCCTGTTCGGAAGCAAAACATCACGCAGCTGCAACGGAGTGAAAATGCTCATGGTTTAAGGATAGTCTGTTGAGGCCTTTTTTACACAGCTTCTTAGTCGATTAACCGCGGTGAAACTGGCAGTGTTAGGGCTGTGTTTTTTACCTTCTTGCCTGACTAGGTGGGGTACGATTGAATGGCTATGAAAGTCAGTCTTTTAGATGCCGCTGAAAGGTTGAGGCAAGAGGCGTTAACGGTTCTTGACCCCAAAACCCAGTCTGACCTGGGGCAATTCTTCACGCCCGCTAGTGCAGCATCTCTGATTGCTTCGATGGTGGTTTTGCCTGACTCAGGGCACATCAAGATCCTTGATCCCGGCGCAGGAACAGGAGTGCTCACAGCAGCACTTGCTGCCCGAATTATTAATGACTACCCTGACTTGGCAGCCGACTTTGTTGCCGTTGAGCGGGATGATGACGTAGTTCCTTTTCTATCTGAAACACTCCGTCACATTGAGGATTCCTCGAATGGCAGAATACGCACGCAGTTGGTCTCTGCTGATTTCATTCTTGAAACGGTTGGGCTGATGCCTAAGCTGAATCTGGATTCCTCTTTTGATGTCGTAATACAGAATCCACCGTACGGAAAGCTCCCTGTAAACAGTGCCCACAGAAAAGCAATGCGTATTTTTGGGGTAGACGCTCCTAACCTGTATGCAGCATTTCTGACGCTATCACTGGCCTCTCTTAAAACTGGTGGCCAGCTAGTGGCTATTACCCCAAGGTCATTCTTCAACGGACCGTATTTTGTTGATTTTCGTAGACACTTTTTGAAGCATCTCGGATTATCGAGAATTCACGTTTTTGATTCAAGGTCAACGGTGTTTTCTGATACAGGAGTTCTACAAGAAAATATTATTTTTTCCGGCATAAAAAACCAGACTCGAGATTCTGTAACCCTGTCAGTCAGTGAAAGCCAAATTGACGTTCCGCGTGAGAGAGTGGTACCTTTTAGCGAGGTCGTTCATCCAGGAGACCCGCACCAGTTTATTCGTCTGGCAACTAACGGGGAAGACACCAAGGTTGCTGAGATAATGCTTTCGCAGCCATGCACGCTGAACGATCTTGGCATTGAGGTTTCAACCGGAAAAGTAGTGGATTTCCGTCTGCGTGAATCTACATTTCACCGTCCCGTCGAGGGCGGGAAACCGCTTATATACCCATCCAATATGAAGAGCAGTGGTGTTGTTTGGCCAGTTGTATCCAAAAAGCCACAGTGGTTCTTGCCAGCCGATGCCAAGGCTGAAACCTTGCTTATGCCCTCTGGCTGGTACACACTTGTTAAAAGGTTTAGCTCCAAAGAAGAAAAGCGTCGGATAGTTGCCTCTATCTGGAACCCAACCGAAAACCCTGATCCGGTAGCTTTTGAAAACCACTTGAACGTTTTTCATCAGAAAGGTCAGCCGCTAGATGAGTTGCTGGCTAAGGGTTTGGGCGTTTGGCTTAATTCGGAAGTTGTGGACAAATTCTTTAGAACCTTCTCCGGGCATACCCAAGTGAACGCAACTGATATCAGAAACATGCGGTTTCCCGACCTGGAAACTTTGAGGTCGCTCGGAGCACAGTCTCTGACGCGGGCAGAAGAACCCAGCGTAAAACTGATGGAGTTGATCGCGTGAAAACAAATAATCCTGATTTAGCACATGAACAGGTTGAAAATGCTCGCTATGTTCTTGAGATGCTGGGAATGGATCAAGAAAGGTGCAATGAGAGATCAGCGCTTGTTTTGCTTGCGCTGCTGAATTTGAGCCCCGGCGCTTCATGGGAGCTGTCATCAAACCAGCTGGTTGGAACTCGTGCAATTATGGATTTCATCCGTGATGAATACGGAAAAGACTATAAGCCTAATACGCGAGAAATAATTAGAAGATACACGCTGCATCAATTTGTAGAGGCTCACTTAGTTTTGCAGAATGCGGATGATCCATCACGCCCTACCAATTCACCTAAAACAAACTATAAGATCGCTGACAAAGCGTTGAGCCTGCTTAGAAGTTATGGCAGGGAAGAATGGGAAGCCGGACTCCCTATTTACACTAGAGAGCTTCCGGGATTGAAAACAATTTTTGCCGCCGAAAGGCAAATGGATCGAATCCCGCTGGTACTGCCAGGTGGAAAGAATTTGACGCTGTCTCCGGGTGGCCAAAATGTGCTTTTGAAAGAGATGGTCGATAATTTCTGCCCGCGTTTCACACCTGGGGGACAGGTGCTCTATATTGGCGATGCTGACAGCAAGTGGGCGTTGTTTGAAGAAGAAGCGTTATCGAAGCTTGGAGTAGTCGTTGATCAGCACGGCAAGATGCCTGACTTAATTGTCTACATGCCCGATAAAAACTGGCTTGTTCTACTCGAAGCAGCTAGCTCGCATGGCCCTGTGGACTCAAAACGTCAGCTTGAATTAGCAAGACTTTTTGAGAACTCTTCAGCCGGATTAGTGTATGTCTCTTGCTTCCCGGACAGAAGAACTTTTAGAAAGTACGTTGATGAAATCGCTTGGGAGTCTGAGGTTTGGTGTGCGGACCACCCAACCCACATGATCCACTACAACGGAGAGAGATTCCTCGGGCCATATTAATACGGCGGTCTTTCGAGGATTAATCAAGCTGTTCGCTGATTTGGTGTAATCCGACCTACCGCGTCCGCCTAAACCGCATCATCCCGGTGGTGTTGGTTTGCAGCTGCGCAGCAGCGGCGTTCTTGATGCTGCCTTCAATGTCGACGCGGGACCAGCCCTCGTCGAGCAGGAACACAGTCTCGGTTTCGCGGATCACACTCCAGCGGGGGATTGTTTCCGTGGTGAGCTTGTGGATTCCGGCGATGTTGGCGGTGCGAACGAGCAGCATACAGTCGTACTGACCGCTAGTCACGGCGTAATACTCCAGCTCTGGTAGCTCATAGATCCGTTCACGGAACTCGTCCCACCGGGTTTGATCCAGTGAAATAAAAATCAGTGCTGCAACGCCGACACCTGCTGCACCGAAGTTAATGTCAACGGTTGAGCCCATCAGTACACCAGCGGTTCTTAGTGCCTCAAATCGCTGATAGGCGTTGGACCTGGAAATGTTGAGGCGCTTTGCAAGCGCGGCTATTGAGAGCCGAGCGTCCTGGCGCAGCAGGTCAAGCATTTTAATGTGGGTGTCATCCAGTTCCACTGTGGTTATCTCCTTCGACTTACGGCAATCAATCCAGACCCGGCAATCAGTCCAGCAAGCCGGCATCTAAACCAATAATAATGGAACTTTCTGCCGGTTTTAGCCCATATTGCAAACAAACAGTTCCAAATTACGACTTTTCTTTGACAGCTTTGCCGAAGAATTGCTAATTTTAGAACAATCCGTAGAACAACTACGGGGAGTGTAATGAGGCGCTAAACAGCGGCTCTCCGCTCAACCAGACGGAGCAGGCAGCGTGTCAGGTGTTTCATCACTTTAACCACGGGTGCCCGCAGCCGCAGGTGCCCCGCTGATGGGAGAAATCAATGAGGTTTTCGTTAAAACGCTCACTTGCAACACTCGGGCTGCTGCTGGCGGGTAGTCTCGCGCTCAGCGCCTGCGCCGGCACCGCGAACAACGGCGGTGGTGGATCCGCCTCAGGTAAATCACTCGTGGTCGACACCTCATTCGACCTGAAAACCGCTGACCCCAACCGCTCATACGAGCCAACCGGGCAGATCCTGGTGAAGGCGCTCTACCAAACCCTGCTCACCTTCGAGGGATCCGACGTGACGAAGCCGGTTGACGGCCTCGCTAGCTATGAGATGAACGAAGACAACACCGTGCTAACCCTGACAATGAAAGACGGCAACGTATTCTCTGACGGCAGCCCGGTGACGGTTGATGACGCAGTGTTCTCGCTGCAGCGACTGCAGGGGATCAAGGGCAACCCGTCATTCTTGCTTGATGGCGTGACTGTAGAGAAGGTTGACGACAAAACGCTCACGCTGACAAGTGAGACGCCGAAACCAGAGCTGCCGTACATTTTGCCAAACGGGGCGCTCAGCGTCGTTAACATGAAAGTGGTCACTGAGGCAGGCGGCACAACAGACGAGTCAGACGCGGCAGAGAAGTTCCTCAACGGTGAATCAGCCGGATCCGGCCCGTATCTGCTGGAATCATTCGACGCCACTAAACAGGTTGTGCTCACCGCCAATCCAAAATACAGCGGTGATAAACCAGCATACGAGCGGATCGTGCTGCGCAACGTCGAAGGACCAACCCAGAAACTAAACATTGAGAAGGGTGAATCCCAGGTGGCACTCGACCTGAACCCCGATCAGGTTGCGGAACTCGCTAACGCCAACGTTAACATCACAAGTGAAGCTTCACAGTACATGATCTTCCTGTTCCTCAACCAGAACAGTGAAATCAACCAGTGGACAAGCAACCCTGACTTCCTTAAGGCCGTGAAGCTCGGCATCGACTACGACAAGATCGTTGCGCTCGCGGGAGAGGGAGCAGCTCGCCCAGGAGGGCCGATCCCGTCCATCTTCCTCGGCGCGCTCGACGCCTCTGACGGCAACAAGCGAGACCTTGACGGCGCCAAAGCAGCGCTAGCTAAATCCGGCTACAAGGGTGAACCTGTTACCCTCAACTTCCCGAACGATGTCACCGTGCAGGGTCTATCATTCACCAGCATCGCAGAGAGTGCGCAGGCACAGCTGAAAGAGGTTGGCATCGAGATTAAACTCGCGCCAGCACCGGTTGCAACCGAGCTTGACGCATACCGCGGCGGCACCGAAACAATCGGCCTGTGGTACTGGGGACCAGACTTCCCTCACCCATCAAACTACCTGGTGTTCTCTCCAGGGCAGCTAGTGGGCTTGCGCGCAGGCTGGGCTGAGACAGCCGACGTTAAGGCTGTTGAGCTCGCAACCGCAGCGCAAAGCGCAAGCGACGACGGTCGTGAGGCAGCGTTCCAGGAATGGCAGCGCTACCAGAGCGAGTCAGGACCGTTCATTCCACTGTTGCAGCCAGCGCAGAGCGTTGTCTCAAGCAAGTCAATCAAGAACGTGGTAACCAACCCGGTTTGGAACATTGACCTTGCGCTCATCAACTGACACAGTTGCGCTTGAAACCCTAGAGCGCACACCAGAAAAACAGCGACGCGGTATTCCACCGCTGCTGCGATACATCGGTGTGCGCTTGGGGCTTTCAATTCTGCTGGTGTTCGGGGTTACCCTCGTCACATTCTCGCTCACCAACCTGGTGCCTGCCGATCCGGTGCAGGCAGCTCTGGGTGAGCAGGCGGCAGCGGATCCCGAAATCGTTGCCAAATTCAGAGCGGATCGCGGCCTCGACCAGCCGCTACCGGTGCAGTACGCAACCTACCTCGGCAACCTGGTCCAGGGCAATCTGGGGGAGTCAAACCAGACTCGACAGCCGGTTGCTGAGGAGCTTGCCGAAGCATTCCCCGCAACCATTGAGCTCGCGCTCGCAGCGATCGTTTTCTCGGCTCTTGTCGGGGTTGGTTTGGGCCTCTGGGCGGCGCTGCGCAGGCGGCGCTTGGCGGACCAGATTATCCGCGTGGTCAGCCTGATCGGGCTATCCTGGCCAACGTTCTGGCTCGCGCTGGTTGTCTACTACGTGTTCTTCTTCCTGCTCGGGATTTTCCCCGGATCCGGTCGGCTTGATCCGGTGCTAATCCCACCGCCGCACATAACCGGCCTCTACACGGTTGATGCGCTGCTCACCGGTCAGTTTGATGTGTTCTGGGACGCTATCTACCACCTGGTGCTGCCCGCATCGGTTTTGGCGCTCTACACGATCGGACTGCTCACCCGGTTTGCTCGCTCCGCGGTGCTTGAGGTGCTCGACCTTGATTTTGTGCGTGCAGCAAAAGCAAAAGGTCTGCCGAAACGCACCGTCACCTTCGGGTATGTGCTGCGTGCGGCAACGGTACCGATTATCACGGTTCTGGGTCTCGCGTTCGGCTCACTTCTCTCCGGCACAGTGCTGGTTGAGAAGGTGTACAACTGGAACGGGATCGGGCAGTACTCATTCGCCGCCGCAACCAAGCTGGATCTGCCAGCGATTATGGGTGTGGGTTTGATCGTGGGCATTGTCTACATCGGACTCAACTTCCTCGTTGACGTGCTCTACGGAGTTATCGACCCCCGAGTGAGGGTATCATGACTGATGTTTTAACACAGCAAACCAAACGCCGCCGCAGGCTCGGCCTCCCCGCGAGCTTCCGCACACCACTGGCAATCACGGGCGCTGTTATTGTGCTTTTCTGGGTGGTGCTGATCCTGTTCGCACCGTTCATTGCCCCGGCGGATCCGCTCGCCCAAGCCTATGACAGGCTGCAGCCACCGAGCGCCGAGCACCTGTTCGGCACCGACCAGGTTGGGCGTGACGTGCTCAGTCGTGTTATTCACGGTAGCCGTATCTCACTGCCGCTCGCGCTCGGGCTTGTTCTCGCGGCAATGTGCATCGGCGGGCTGCTTGGCGCTATCGCGGGTTATTTTGGGCGCGTTGTCGACGAGGTGATTATGCGTGTTGCGGATCTCGTTTTCGCCTTCCCAACCATCATCCTCGCCATGGTTATCACCGCGGCGCTCGGTCCAAGCCTCACGAACGCTGTTATCGCCATGCTGATCGTCAGCTGGCCAGCCTACGCCAGGGTGACCCGCTCGCTCGTGGTTGCGGCACGAGGTCAAGAGTATGTGATCGCTGGCAGGCTGCTCGGCGCCAGCGCCTTCACTTCGCTGCGTCGAGATGTGCTGCCGAACGTGCTGGCTCCGGTGTTTGTGCTCGCGATGCTCGATGTCGGCACCGCGATTCTGCTGCTTGCCGGTCTCAGCTTCCTCGGGCTTGGCGCGGTTCCACCCGCACCAGACTGGGGCGCCATGGTCTCTGCCGGGCTTGAAAACTTCTCTGCCTGGTGGATCGCGGCATTCCCCGGCCTAGCGATCTTCACCGTGGTGATGGCGTTCAACTTCATCGGCGACTCACTGCGTGACTCGCTGGATCCACGCACCCAAGATGCAGTACAGGGGAGGGCTGTTTAATGCGCAATCAGAACACTGCCCAGCATGATCCACAGCAGCGGGCACAGCATCAAGATGTTGCTGAAACCAACCTGAAACAGGGGTTGCAGATCAGTGACCTGCGGCTCAGCATTCGCGGCAAGGAGGTTATTAAGGGCATCGACCTGACGCTCACACCCGGCCAGATCACCGGGCTAGCGGGTGAATCCGGTTCCGGTAAATCGCTCACCGGGCTGACCATCTGCGGGGTTTTGCCAGAGGGATCCAAGGCGACGGGTGAGGTGCTGTTTCAGGGGCAAAACCTGCTGCACAATTCGGAGAAAGCGCAGAACAGGCTGCGTGGTAGCAAGATCGCGATGGTGTTTCAGGATCCAACCGCGAGCCTGCACCCGATGCTGAGTATTGGGAGGCAACTCACCGACCACCTGCGGGTGCACACCGGGATCAGTAAAGCCGCAGCGCGACAGAAAGCAATTGAGACGCTGCGGCTGGTACAGGTGCCTGACCCAGAGATCGCGCTCAAGAAGTACCCTCACCAGTTCTCGGGTGGGCAGCTGCAGCGGATCGCCATTGCGATCGCGATTATCTGCGATCCCGAGATTCTGATCGCGGACGAACCAACCACCGCTCTGGACGTCACCGTGCAGGCTGGAGTGCTGCAGCTTTTGCGCAGCCTCTGTGATGAACTTGATCTCGCGGTGCTGCTCATCACCCACGATCTCGGCGTTATGAGCTCCCTTGCCACACGTATCTCGGTTATGCGTGAGGGCGTTATCGTCGAGGAGGGTGAACGTTTTGAGGTGCTGCGTCGGCCACAGCACGCTTACACAAGAGCGCTCGTGCAGGCTTTGCCAAACCATGAGCCGTTTTTGCCGGGCGCTGTTGAATCATCGAGCACCGAAGTGATAACGGTGCAGGAGCTGACAGATAAGAGGGACGGTGAGCTGTAATGGCACAGCAACTACTGCAAATAAAAGAGACGAGTGTGCGCTATAAGCTCCCGAGCGGCGGCAGTTTTGAGGCTGTTAAAGGCGTTAACCTCGCTGTTGAACCGGCTAGCGTGGTTGGACTCGTTGGTGAATCTGGCTGCGGTAAATCAACCCTCGCTAAAGCGGTTTGTGGGCTAGTGCCTGTTTCGGGCGGTGAGATTCTGTTTAAGGGCAACCCCGTCGCGCCGCTTGGCATGCGACGGCGCCCGCGTGAACTAATGCGTATCCAGATGGTTTTCCAAAACCCGTACGCCTCACTCAACCCTCGCCGCACCATCGGCAGTCAAATTGCTGACGGGCTGCGCGCAAACCCGGTGAAAGACAGCTGGAGTGTCGCGGATCTGCTGCAACAGGTCGAATTACCCACCGAGACTCAAAGCCGTTACCCTCACCAGTTCTCGGGTGGGCAGCGGCAGCGGATCGCGATTGCCCGCGCCATTGCTGCCGGACCCGAGCTGCTAATCGGTGATGAGCCAATTGCTTCCCTCGACGCTAGTTTGCAGGCGAAGGTTGCGACACTGATGCGTAAACTCGCGTTAGAGTCCGGTGCGGCGCTACTGTTTATTAGTCACGACCTGGCTGTTGTGCGGATTATCGCGGACCAGATAGCGGTTATGCAGCGGGGGAGTCTGGTTGAGCAGGGTTCCGCGGCACAGGTGTGGGAGGATCCGCAGCGAGAATACACTAAGCGGCTTTTGGCGGCGATTCCAGCCGTTGACGGGATGGGGAGACTGCCCGGCGTTAACACTGTAACTGAGGGGAAGATTTAGGTGATATATCGGTCAATTCTGGTGATTAAAACGAATCCGGAGCAGGCGGAGAAGCTGCTGCAGCTGTATCGTGATGAGGAGATTCTGCGCGAGTCGCTGCGTCTGACCAGGCAGGTCAGCAGCGATATTGCGGTTGCGGCTGACGGCAGCGGTGAGATTCTGGTGACCGCAAACTGGCCAGATGAGAAAGGCTATCTTGAGTGGTTGGAGCATCCACAGCGGGATCGACTGGCGCCTGAGTTTGACGCGATCCTCGGTGGGGTCGCCGTTGGTGTGGGTAAACAGTATATTGTCGATCACCAGGTGCAGCGCGACGGGAGTGCCTAGTTCGGATTGTAAAAGCACCTGTGGAAACACTTGACAATCGGTTATCTGGGGGGCAATATAGCTTTAGACAGATAACTCTGGCGAAAAGATAATCAGGTGCTTGTGCGGATCCCGCAATCCTGCAAGACCGACAAACCGGCTAACAGAGGTGTGGCGTATGATCTCGGAATACTTTTCGCTGTTGCGGCAGCGGTGTTCTGGTCTGTTGCCTCGCTCGTGTTCATCTATCGGGCAGTTGCTATCGGCCCGGCCATCGCGGTGCTGCCATACGCGCTGATCGCCTCGGTTATGGTTGGCGCCTGTTTCATCCTCTCGAAAGAGGCAAGTCAGGCGGACCCGTACTGGACGGTGACGATCCTGTTGGCGCTGATTTTTTGGAAAGAAAAACCGAGCATAACCCAGACCGTCGGGCTGGTTGTGACGCTCGCGGCGGTAGCTTTCCTGTCACTCAACTACAGCGGCTAGCCCGCCTGTTTTCAGTCTTTGATCGGTTTGTTTTGCTATAGTCTGGTCATGGAGGAGAACGTAGTTTTTGATCTTGACCGCTTCCTCTTGGAGGACGCGATTCCAGCTGAGCTTCGCGAGGGGCTGAGCCTGCAGGGTGAGGCGAGCGCCGACCATCTAAAAGCCTGGCTGATCTATCAAACACTCCCGCCCGGGCAGCGACTGCCCATTGAGGCGGGCTACCTCAGTCAGAGTTTCTTCCGACATCTCTGGGACGGCCTCGGCGGTTTTGAGCTCCGGCCGCACCCCCTACGTGGCAGCGGCGATCCACAAAAATATTTGCAGGGTGATTGGATCTGCTCGATCCCCACGATCCTCAGCACCGGGCTGCTGTACACGGTTGCGGCGTCGCCCGTGCTGCGCAGCTGTTTCCGGGACGGCAGAATCGGCGGCATCGCAAGCTACGCACCCGTGCTTTTGCAGGACATGGCATCGCCCGAACCGAAACTGCACGAGTTTTGGGGCGACCCGGCGCTGCACGAGTTTATTCGCTCGGCGTGCACGCTGGGCAACCTGATTGTTGTGCCAGACGGTTTTAACGCGGCCAGGATCCCTAAAACCCGCGATTATTGGGATCTCGCCCTCGAAAAATACTATGCCGCGGGGGAGCCGCTCAGCTATCGCGGCAGGGATGTTGCGACACCGTTTAGGCAGCTGATCGATGCGAGCCTGCAGGCGAAAGACGCGCTCGCGCTGAAACCCTGGATCGGCAAAGACGGCACGCTGAAAGAGCCGCTGTTAAAACCCGAGACAGCTGAGACAGGCGAGACAACCGAGACAACCGAGAGGTGGCAGGGGCGAATCAGAGACCTCACCGAGTGGCAGCAGGTACTCAATGAGATGACGAAACGCACCAGAAAACGCGGCAAGAAGCTTCGGAAACGGCTCGAAAAGCGCGCCAAGAACGAGGCTAAGAAACGCGCGAAGAGCGGCAAAAAGAAGCGCTAGCCGCGGCTTAAGCGCTAGCCGCCGCCGAACGGATTGACCTGGCCTGCGGGGCGGTGGTGTCCCTAACCGCTACCCGACCCTGGCCTGGCGCAGCACGCTTGCAGCAACCCGGTCGGTTTCCTGCAAAAGCTGCGCGTCAGAGCCCGGAATCGGGGAGATAGTGGTGTCTGGCAGCTGCGCATAGAGCGGAATACCGACCATGTGCAGGCGCGGATCCGCACCCCCTGCCTTATTTAGCAGCCTGCCGGTCTCAGCTTCAACCTCGGGCGACCCGGTTTCAACGCGCGAGCCAATCTCGCTGGTTTCGCTCCACGGTCGCACCCGGTCCCCGAGTGAAATCGCGAGCGGATCGCCGGGCCTTCGCACATCGGGGCTGTGCATCCAAGCATCAACAAGCACCTCGGCGCCCACCTCGTCGCTGAGCGACTGTGAGCTGGTAATATAGCCAGCGGGTGTCGCAGTAATCTCAGGTTTCGCGCCGATGAAGCTGACAATTCCCGCCTCGGCGAGCGCGAGCAGCTGCTGTGATCGAAACAGTGGCGGGCCGGATCCAACCATCTGCCCAAACGCCATAAACTCCGACAGTTCACCGCTGCGCGACTCCCAAGTGTACTTACCCTTTGCGCCTAAAATCGCGGTTCGTGCGCGCGCCGAACTCAGCGCCCAGAGAGCCTGTTTGACCGGGCTTTTAATCGCCCTAATCGCCTCGTCGATGTCGTTTGCGAGCTCACCTTGCAGGTGCTGCTGTAGCTCAGCAAAACTGAGTTTTATGCCTGCGAGCGGATCCAGCCAGTAGCTGAGATAAAAAGCCTCACCGTCGCTCGTCACAAAGCGCGCGAGCGTTTCCTCAAACGCGGTTAAATCCAACGGGTTTAGCGTGTCAATCTCGGCGACAATCTCAGACAGATCGGCGTTTAACGCGGCGGGGTTTTCCGCAGCCAGGGCTGTGTAGTACGCCTCAAAAGCATCTTGGATCAGCGCGGGATAAACCTCGCTCGTAAAGTCGATGCGCTCGGCGTCCCGCAGCTCGGCGACACGCTCTCTAAACCGCCGCTGCACCGCCTTCGGGGGCAGGCTCTGGTAGTCGCTCTTCGGGAGGAACGGGTAGCCGCGGCCCGAGCCAACAAACAGGCGCGGTTCCTCGCCGCTCGGGATGTAGCGCAGTCTGGCCGGGGTTGGGCGCACCCAGGCGCCGTTGTCTCCCGGCTCGCTGGCATTCACCGCGTTAGCTCCGCCAGCCTCGCCGGTCTCACCAGCGTTATCGACGGGCACGAAACGACCGCCGCGCCCGATTGTCAGCAGCGCCATCACATCAAAGAAGCCCATCCCCAGACCGCGCACAAGCACACTCTGACCGGGCTTAATACCGCTGAGGTCCTGTTCGACCGGGTTGTCCGGGCCAACCCACTTAAGCCCTGTTTTCGCGAGCGATGTCTCCGCGGCGGTTGCGGCGGGTTTCTGCCAGCCGATCGCGAGCACGGTCGCGTCAGCCCTCACGGTCTTGCCGTTTGCGAGGGTTATCTCATCGTGGCCTCTACCCGGGTGGATCCGCACCGCCCTGCTGTTGTTCTCTACCAGCTCGATGTGCTCGGGGAGCCAGCCCTTCACCACGCGGTAAACCCAGCTCAGGTAGTGGCCGTAGAGCGGGCGTGACGGGTTAGACCACGGTTCGGAGACCCGTATCTCGGTCAGGAACTCGGCGGGGATAGTTGGCGGGTGTTCGTCGAGCACAGCCTGTTTAGCGGGATTCTCGATCCGCTCACCGCGGAGGCTCCTCAGCCACTCGAACATGGTCGGTCCCTCAACAACCGGCGCCTTCACGGAGGAGCCCGGTTCGGTGAACAGTGTCACCGCGCCGGCGAGCGTGTTCATGCACAGCTGCGAGGTTGCGGCGGTGTTCCAGATCCGTCCGGCACCGATTTCTGAGTCGTCGATAATGTGGATCCGCAAGGGTTTTTCTGGTGAAATTGCCGCGATCCGCTCGATAATTGAGATTCCTCGAGGACCGGCTCCAACAACTGCGATAGCAGAACTCAACTGTTGCTCCCGTGGGGTTAAGGGTGGTTTAATCTCTTCAGCTTCTAAATATAACAAATTATTACATTAGCTAATAAGTCGTATCATATTTTGTGATAGATTCGAATACATTGTCGTAACCAACCCCTACACAAGAACAGGTGAAAATGAAGAACATTGTGAAACTTGGTGCCGCCGCCGCAACCGTTGCGTTGCTCGCGGGTTGCGCAGGAGGTGCCGGTGACTCAGACAAGGCGAACAGCTCGGGCGAGGGCGGAGAGAAGATCCTCACCTACCTGGAGCCAAACACCTTCACAACCCTCTACCCGGCATCCGCTGGCTACTATCCAAACGGTGGTGTTGTAAACCAGATCACCGACCGACTGCTCTTCCAGGACCCAGAAACCTTCGAGCTGTCACCGTGGATCGCAACCTCACTGCCAGAGGTGAACGAGGACGCAACTGAGTACACCTTCGATATTCGTACCGATGTCACCTACTCAGACGGCACCCCGCTGACCTCAGAGAACGTTGTCAAGAACATCAGCCTGTTCGCGCTGGGTGACCCAGAGCGGAAGCTCAGCCCGTCTGAGCAGATCAGCAACTTTGAGCGCGGCGAGGTGGTAGACGAGGACACCGTCAAGTTCTACTTCACCGCCCCAGCTCCTGGCTTTGCGCAGGCGGTTAGCGTTTACAACGCTGGTCTGCTATCTGACGCAACACTCGACAAAACAAGCGAAGAGTTTGGTCCAGGAAACGCAACAACCATTATCGGCTCAGGTCCGTTCGTGATCTCTGACGAGAAGGTTGGATCCGAGCTCACCCTCACCGCGCGTGAAGACTACGACTGGGCTCCTCCAGCTAACAAGCACCAGGGTCGCGCCCAGATCGATGGCATTAAGTACATTCTTGCCGCCGAGGAGTCAGTGCGAATCGGTGCGCTAACCTCCGGTCAGGCAGATGTTGTGCGTGAGATTTCAGCTCCGAAAGAAAAAGAGGTGAAGGCCTCAGGCGCGGAGATTAAGTCTTACTCAACCGGTGGTATGACCAACCAGCTCGACTTCCGTTTCCTCCACCCGCTGCTCAGCGATATTAAGGTGCGTCAGGCAATCTTCGCCGGCATCGACCGTGAGGGCATCGTGAAGTCACTGTTCACCGAGTCATACCCGCTGGCAACCAGCCCGGTTGACTCACGCTCAAAAGCACACGTTGATGTCAGCAAGGCTTACAAGTACGATCCAAAGCAGGCAGAGAAACTGCTTGACGAGGCCGGTTGGAAGCTCGGCAGCGACGGCATCCGTGAAAAAGACGGCGCTAAGCTGGAGATCACCTTCAACGAGGCACTGCCACAGCCACGCTCCAAAGAGGTTATAACCAAGGTGCAGGAGCAGCTCGGCAAGATCGGTATTAAGGTAAACATCTTCGCCGGTGACTTCGCCGCACAGGACGAGGCATCGAAGGACATCAACCAGGTGCAGATCCGTCACACCATGGTTGGCCGCGCTGACTACGACGTCATCAAGTCACTCTACTACTCAAAGAACCGCAACCAGCTGCTCAACTACAACGCAGCAACCGGTGAGATCGGCGATCCACACCTGGAGAGCCTGCTAGAGAAGATCTCATCGAGCGCGGCCGAGGAGGATCGAATCGCAGCCGCACAGGAGGTACAGCACTACCTCACCGACAACTACTACGTGCTGCCACTGTTTGAGGAGCCACAGGTGTATGGTGTGCAGCCATACGTTAAAGGCTTCCGCGGTGAGGCTGTTGCCCGGCCATGGTTCTACAACGTCAGCATCGAAAAATAAGCTCACGGGGTAAAACCAAAACAGGCAACGAAAAGAGTGTGTCGAGGGTTAACTAGCTAGATTACTCTCGAGACAATCCGATGGCGTTAGCCGTCCAAAGTTGATCGCACAGTTTGCTGGTGTGGTGCTAAGTGCGCCACACCAGCAAATTTTGATAGCAGGTAAAAAGCATGAGTTTAAAACAGCTACTTTTGCGAGTGGGTCAGGCAGTGATTGTGCTGCTGGCAACCTACACACTCGCTTTTGTGCTGCTGCAGATTCTGCCCTCTGACGCAGTCATGGCTCGATACGGCAGCCCCGATCTCGGGCTCACCCCCGAACAGATCGCAGAAATACGCGCCTCATACGGCGTCGACAAGCCACTGATTGTGCAGTATTTCACCTCCCTTGTCGCCTTCTTCACCGGTAACCTTGGTTACTCTGTGCAGAGCGGTGCGGCGGTGACTGTGCTGCTCGGTGAGGCGCTACCGTCAACCCTGACGCTCGCCAGTCTGGCGTTCCTGCTGGGTGTGGTTCTGGCGTTCCTGATCGCAACCCTCGCAAACTTCTCCGGCCGCGTCAACAGTTTCTTCCAGTCGCTGCCGTCGCTGCTAATCGCGGTGCCAACCTTCTGGATCGGGATCATCCTCATCCAGGTTGTGTCATTCCAGCTCGGGTGGATCAGCATCATCAACCCCGGGCCGGTGGAGGAGCTGATCCTCCCGGTTATAACCCTGTCAATCCCGGTTGCAGCAACCCTCTCGCAGGTGCTTATCAGGGCGATCAACGAAGCAAAACAGCAGTCGTTTGTGCCAGTTGTGCGGGCGCGCGGAGCGAGCGAAGCGAGAGTCTTCTTCGGCAACATTCTGCGCAACGCCGCCCTGCCGAGCCTCACCATCGCGGGTGTGCTGTTTGGTGAACTGGTCGGCGGCGCGGTTGTTACCGAAACCGTGTTCTCCCGCACCGGCATCGGCAACCTGACCGTTAACGCGGTTGCCAACCGAGACACCCCGGTTTTGATGGCGGTCGTGGTTATCGCCGCAACCGTCTACGTGCTTATCAACCTGATCGTGGATCTGCTCTACCCAATCATTGATCCACGTCTTCGCAGGAGGGCAGCAGCATGAAACAGCTAAAAAAGCCCGGTTTTATTATCTCTGCGCTGGTTGTGACGGTGGCGATTCTCGCCGCGCTAATCCCGCAGCTGTTCAGCCAGGGGGATCCGCTCGAGAGCGTTGCAGAACCGCTGCTCAGCCCAAGCTTTGACCACTGGTTTGGAACCGACGCGGTCGGCCGTGACCTCTACACCAGGGTTGTTTACGGTGCCAGAGAGTCGCTGCTCGGCGCACTCATCGCCGTCAGCGTCGGCCTGGTCGGCGGCACCCTGATCGGCCTGCTCGCAGGATCCCTGCGCGGCGTCGTTGACGCGGTGCTGATGCGCCTGGTTGATGTGCTGCTCAGCATTCCGTCACTGCTGCTCGCACTGAGCGTGATTATCCTCCTCGGTTTCGGCACGGTTAACGCCGCAATCGCGGTCGGTGTCACCTCCGTAGCAACCTTCGCGAGACTCACCCGCTCACGGGTGCTAGCGGTCGCCGCATACGATTTTGTTGAGGCGGCATACGGATCCGGTGGCAGCAAAATCAATGTGCTCTGCAAACACATTCTGCCCAACTCGCTAACCCCGGTGTTTGCGCTCGCCGCTTTACAGTTTGGATCCGCGATCCTGCAGCTGTCAATGCTCGGCTTCCTCGGCTACGGGGCCCCGCCACCAACACCTGAGTGGGGCCTATTAATCAGCGACGCCCGCGACTACATCGCAAGCAGCTGGTGGCTGACAGTGCTGCCCGGTCTTGTCATCGTCTCGGTGGTTGTCGCAACCAACTATCTCAGCCAGGTTTTGCAGAAGGAGGCAAAGTGAGCAGGGCAGCTTTAAAGGTTAACAATCTCGCGGTTGCCTACCGTGGCACACACGGCATTGTGCAGGCTGTGCAGGAGGTTTCGCTGGAGGTGGAACCGGGGCAGATCACCGCGATTGTGGGTGAGTCAGGATCCGGCAAATCAACGACCGCGAGCGCGATTATCGGGCTGCTTCCCGGCAACGCGGAGGTGACCGCTGGCAGTATCACCCTCGGTGATCTCGACCTGACCAAGCTGAAGGGTCGCGCCTGGAGGAGTGTCCGCGGAAAACGCATCGCCTTAATCCCGCAGGATCCAAACAACTCACTCAACCCAGTGAAGACAATCGGCGAGTCCGTTGGTGAGGGGCTTGCGATCCACGGGCGAATCAGTGGCGCGGAACGGAAAAAACGCGTGATTGAGTTGCTCGACAGGGTGGGAATCAGCGAGCCGGAGCGACGCTACCGGCAGTACCCGCACGAGCTATCCGGCGGTATGAAACAGCGCTGCCTGATTGCGGCGGCGCTCGCGCTCGAACCCGAGTTTATTATCGCCGACGAGCCAACCAGCGCGCTTGATGTGACAGTGCAGCGGGTGATCCTCGATTTAATTGACAAAATGCGTAAGGAGCTCGGCGTTGGTGTGCTGCTGATCACACACGATCTGGCGGTTGCGGGTGACCGCGCCAACCGGGTGGTTGTGATGCAGAACGGTGTTGTCCGGGAGACCGGTTACGCGGCGGCGGTTTTGGACGCGCCACAGCACGAATACACTAAGCGTCTGCTCAGCGACGTGCCATCGCTCAACCTGAACGATGTGCCCAAGCGGGTGCAGCGCGACACTGAGACGCTTTTAACCGTCGACGGCTTCACCCAGCGGTTTGGTGACTTCACCGCCGCAGAGGACATCAGTTTCACGGTGAAGCGCGGCACAACGCACGCGATTGTGGGGGAGTCCGGCTCCGGTAAAACCACAACCGGGCGCGCGATTGCCGGCTTCAGCAAGCCAACCGCCGGGCAGATCCTACTCGATGGGAAACTGGTGCGGGCGCACGATCGGCAGCTGCGCAAACAGATTCAGCTGGTCTACCAAAACCCGTACTCGTCACTCGATCCGAGGCAAACAATCGCGCAGATTGTGGGGGAGCCGCTGCGCAACTTCAAGCTCGCAAACAAACAGCAGATCGCTGAGAAGGTTTCGGAGTATCTGCAGCTTGTCGCGCTCGACCCGCAGCTTGCGAGCCGTCGCCCCGCTGAGCTCTCCGGCGGTCAGCGTCAGCGTGTTGCGATCGCTCGCGCGCTAATCCTCGAACCCGAGGTGGTTGTGTTTGATGAGGCGGTTTCAGCGCTTGACGTGACCGTGCAGTCGCAGATTCTGCGGCTGCTCACCCGCCTGCAGCGGGAACGCGACATCACCTACGTCTTTATCTCCCACGACCTCGCGGTTGTGCGGCAGATCTCAGACACGGTGTCGGTTCTGCAAAACGGCGAGCAGGTTGAATCCGGGGTGACCGAGCGGGTGTTTGCGGATCCGCAACACGCGTTCACTAAGCAGCTGATCGCCGCAATTCCCGGCGCCCGCTTCCGGGACGGGATGCTCAACCTCGGGCTCTAGGATCGGCGGCTCGTGGGCTCGGCAGGGTCGGTTTGCCGGCCCGCCCCGAGCCCTGCGCCACTCGCTAGCGCTTCCCGGCGCCGCGGTTTCGGTTAATAATCAGAACCGTGGCGCCGATCAGCAGCGCCAGCAACAGCAGATTGGCGGCGATGCGGATCCACGCTGGATCACGCGGTAAGAAACTGATCGTGGCAACGCCGATTGAGGCGGCCACGAAGGCGAGAACAAAATAGATTACGGCATCTCGACGCATACACCCATCCTAACCGGTTAAACCTCTGTGAGGGCTTTGCGGATCCGCTGCCCCGAAACCTTCTCGGCGGTGCCCAGCTGCTGCGCAAACAGGCTAACCCGCAGCTCCTCCAAAAGCCACCTAACCCGCGTTAGCTGCGGATCGGCGGTCGCGCTGTGGGGGAGGGATCCGCCCCGCTCCTGATAGGCGGCGGTGAGGGTTGAAATCTCCTGCATGGCGACGCGGTCGCGGCCCGCCTGCTGCTGCAGCTGCTGCATCCGGTGGGTGACAGCTCGCAGATAAACCGGCAGCCTGGCAAGCTGTTTTAGTCCGGTGCGGGCGATAAAACCGGTTCCGGAAGCGGGCGCCCAGACGAGCGCGTCAAGCTGCGCGGACGCGTCAGCAACCTGGCTTAAAACCGCGAGCGATTTAACGCTCGCAATCGCCTGCCTTGCGGTTTTTAGCTCCTCTAAAACGGTCACAACCAGCGCGATCGTCTGATAGGTCTTATCGAGGATCCGGTCCTGGAAGCGGCTGCACGCCTCCGCGAACTCGCTGCGCTGCCAAATCAGGCCGTCAGCGTCTAATTCCCGGACGGTTTCCTCGGCAACCGCGAGCGCAATATCGGCGATCACATCGTCCAACCCGCGGTAGGGGCCGGCGCCGAGCAGCAGCTTCTCCCGCTGGGTGAGATGCTCACGCACATAGCTCTGCAGCGGCGGGCTCGACAGCGCAACCAGCCGCCGCACACCGAGCCGGTGGGTCGCCGCCTGCGCTAGTGGATCCGTCAACAGCTGCAAATCGACGCTGCCGCGCTTATCAACCAGCGCCGGATACACCCGAACAGAGCCCTGACTGCGGTTTTTCGGCTGCGCGTAGTTCGCGCGCAGCTGCTGCGGGATGACGTCGGCACCGGGCTCGGCGAGGCTCGCGCCGCCGGGGCCTGAGCCGCCGGGGCCTGAGCCGCCGGGGCCTAAACCAGCGGGATCCGCCCCACCGCCGGATCCACCCCCGTCGAGCACCGGCCAGTCGGTTAACCCCGTTTGCGTTATCGTGTGCTTCGGCACAGCGCTTGTGTAGGCGGCCGCGGTTTTTGTCTCCGCAACCCGTTTTAGGCGCTGCTGCAGCTCGCCAAGGTCCTTGCCTGTGCCAACGGTTTTGCCGCCGCCGTCAACAACCCGGAAATTGGGGCGCAGGTGCGCGGGCAGTCGCTCAACCGCGAAATCCTCGGCGGTTACCGGAACCCCGGCGAGCCGCCTAATCTGCTTCGCCAAAAGCTCACGCAAAAGCGGCGTATCCTCGGGTGTGTGGGCGTCGTCACCGAGCTCATCCTGCACACTCGCGAGCAGTGTTTTCGCCCAGTCGTTCGCGGGCACAACGTGTTTGCGGATCGGTTTCGGCAGCGTTTTAATCAGCGCGGCAATCAGTTCCAAGCGGAGCCCCGGCACAAGACTCTCAAACGACCCCTCCGGCAGTGACTGCAGCAGCGGCAGCGGCACCGTCACCGTCACACCGTCATCGTCCGCGCGCGGATCAAAACGGTACCGCAACTGCAGCCGCTGCTCACCAAAGCTCCAAACGCGCGGGAACTCCGCCGAATCGCTCTCCGCGGCGGCGGTGTCCTGCAACAGCAGATCCTCTTTTGTCGCGTTTAACAGCTTCGGTGTCTGCTTCACCGTCTTCGTCCACCACGCCGTAAAATCCTGCGCGGTCACAACCTGTTTCGGGATCCGCTCATCGTAGAACTCGCAGAGCGTCTCCTCGTCACCAACCAGGCCGCGCTGCCGGGTGCGCTCCTCCAGCTGCTCCAGCTGTTTGCGCAGCTGCTGATTGTGTCGCATAAAACTGTGCGACTCGGCCCACTCGCCGTTTACGAGCGCGTGCCGAATAAACAGCTGCCTGGCCAGCGTCGCATCATATTTTGCGAGGCTGACACGGCGTTTTTCAACGATCGGAACCCCGTAGAGCAGCACCCGCTCGTAGCCGCTCGCCTGCCCACGCGACGCCTGCCAGTGCGGGTCACTGTAGCTGCGACGCAGCAGCTGGGGTGCGAGCTGCTCAGCCCACTCCGGCCGCAACTGCGCGTTTAACCGCCCAAACAGGCGAGAGGTTTCAACGAGCTCAACGCTCATCACCGCCTCCGGGTTCTTCCCCTTCAAAACACTGCTCGGGTGCAGCACAAACCGTCTGCCGCGCGCCCCAATATACTCGCGAGGCTGCCCGTATGCACGCTGCTTGGTGGATCCGCCCTTTTGACTGCCACCTGGCTTCGGTGACCCCACGTCATCCCGCAGGCCGATGTGGGAGAGGAGACCGGAGAGCACACAAAAGTGGATCAGCTCGTATTTTCCACTCACCAGTTTCGCGGCGGATCCGGTTTTCTCCCGCTCCGGCACCTCCTGCAGCGCCCGAGTCAGTTGCCGATTCAGGTCTAACCACTCGCGCACCCGCAGCACATTCAAAAACTCGCGTTTTAACAGCCGCCGAAAAGCGCTGCCGCTGAGCTCACGCTGCTGCTCGTTCAGGTAGTTCCAGAGGTTTAGCAGGGTGATTAAATCGCCCTGCGGATCGTTAAACCTGCTGTGGCTCTGTTTCGCCTGCTCACGCTGCTCGGTCGGATACTCCCGCACATCGGGGATAGTTAAACCGGCTGTCAACGCGATAATCTCAGGCGCGATTCCCTGTTTTGCCCCCTCTAAAACCATGCGACTGTAGCGAGGCTCCAGCGGCAGCCTCGCAATCGCGCGACCGGTGCGGGTTATTTTCCCGCCGCTAACCGCGCCAATCTCCTCCAAAAGCGCAACACCGTCCCGCACACCCTTCGCGTCTGGAGGCGTTAAGAACGGGAACTTTTTGACCGCGCCAAGCCCGAGCGAGTACATCTGCAGCAGCACCGCGGCAAGACCCGTGCGGAGAATCTCCGGATCCGTAAACTCTGGCCTGGCGTTAAAATCCTCCTCGCTGTAGAGGCGGATCGCAACACCCGGGCTGAGCCTGCCAGCTCGCCCGGAACGCTGGGTTGCGCTCGCCTTCGAGATCGCCTCAATCGGTAGCCGCTGCACCTTGCTGCGACTGGAGTAGCGGCTGATCCTGGCCGTTCCCGCGTCAACAACCGCGGTGATACCGGGCACGGTGATGCTCGTTTCGGCAACGTTGGTTGCCAGCACGATTCGTCGCTTCCCGGAAGCTACCGGGGCAAAAACCCGGTGCTGATCCGCCGCCGAGAGCCTGCCGTAGAGGGGGAGCACCTCGAAGCTTGCGGGGTTGAAACGCCCAGAGATTGCCTCCGCGGCATCCCGAATCTCACCCTCACCTGAGAGGAACACGAGCATATCGCCGGAGGTGTCCGCTTTCAGCTCGGTGAGTGCGGCGGTTATACCGTCGTAGAGGTCCTCACCCGCGGCCGTGTCAAGCGGTCGATACCGCACCTCAACCGGGTAGGTGCGCCCGGAAACGGTGATAATCGGTGCGCCGTGAAAATGCTCACTAAACGCCTCCGGGTTAATCGTCGCGGAGGTGATAATCACCCTGAGATCGGGGCGTTTCGGCAGAATCGTCCGCAGATAACCGAGTAGAAAATCAATGTTGAGGCTGCGCTCGTGCGCCTCATCAATAATGATTGTGTCGTACTGTCTAAGCAGTCTGTCGCGGTGGATCGCGTTCAACAGGATGCCGTCCGTCATCAGGCGGATCTCGGTGCTCTCACTAACCCGATCCGTAAACCGCACCTGGTAGCCGACACGCTCACCGACTTTAGTGCCGAGCTCCTCCGCGATCCGCTCCGCAACCGAGCGCGCTGCGATGCGGCGCGGCTGGGTGTGCGCAATCTTCCGGCGGCCAAGAGTCAGAGCGATCTTCGGCAGCTGGGTGGTTTTACCCGAACCCGTTTCACCGGCGACGATCACAACCTGGTTGTTTTTTATCGCCTCGGCGATCTCGTCACGCTGCTTGGAAACCGGCAGCCCAGGGTTGAAGCTGATTTCGCTTAGCGGCTGTGCGCTCTGGTTATTTTCTGCTGACATATTCTCTGTTTTAGTGCTTGTCCATACAGCTTACCGTTCCCCGGCGTTCAGATTAAATTTACATGCTGGCTGGTTATTGTTGTTTATATGACTGTTAACGCTCAGAAAAACGCAAACGCAATTCCCGGTGTGCAATTAAGTGACGGGTTTGTGATCCCGCAGCTCGGTATCGGCACCTATCAGCTGCCAAACGACGAGGCGGAGGCGATTGTTGCCGCCGGTCTCGAACTGGGTTACCGTCACATTGACACTGCTTCGCTCTACAAGAACGAGGAGGGCGTCGGCAAGGCGGTTGCCGCATCCGGGCTTGACCGCTCCGATGTCTGGGTGACAACGAAACTCTGGCACACCGACCACGGGGATCCGCTCGGCGGCCTGCGCGCGAGCCTTGACCGGCTGCAGCTCGATTATGTTGACCTGTTCTTGATCCACTGGCCAACCCCGAAGCTTGGCACCGCCTGGCAGGCGTGGGAGGGTCTGATTGAGGCGCGGGAGCTCGGCCTCACCCGCTCAATCGGTGTCTCAAACTTCGAGATCGAACACCTTGAGCGCATCATCGGTGACACCGGCGCAACCCCGTCGGTTAACCAGATCGAGCTGCACCCGCACCACCAGCACCGCGAACTCGTTGAATACTGCAAACAGCGCAACATTGTGATCGAATCTTGGAGCCCGCTCGCGCAGGGGCGCAAGCAGCTGTTTGCGGATCCGGCAGTCGCCGACGCAGCCAAAGCACACGGCAAATCACCCGCGCAGATTGTGCTGCGCTGGCACCTGGAGAAGGGCTTTGTTGTGTTCCCGAAAACCGCGACCGCTTCCCGGCTTGGAGAAAACCTCGACATCTTCGACTTTGAGCTGACCGCCGCCGAAATCGAGGCGATTGACGCGCTGGAGGGTCTGGGGGAGAGCAGCATCAGCCCTTACGACATGAACGGCTAGAGCGGGGCGGATCGGATCCACCCGCTGCCTGAAAACGTTGGGGTGTATCGGCGCTGACAGGGTAAGATAAAAGCTATGTCAAAAGTACTCTCATCGTTACCCGTTGGCGAGCGGGTCGGAATCGCATTCTCTGGTGGACTAGATACCTCCTGTGCGGTGGCGTGGATGCGCGACAAGGGCGCTATTCCATACACCTACACAGCAGACATTGGGCAGTATGACGAGCCGGACATCGAGGGCGTTGCAACCCGCGCAACCCAGTACGGCGCCGAGGCTGCGCGTCTGATTGACGCGAAACTGCCGCTTGTTGAGGAGGGTTTTGTGGCCCTGCAGTGCGGTGCGTTTAACGTCCGCAGCGCCGGTAAAACCTACTTCAACACAACCCCGCTCGGCCGCGCCGTCACCGGCACCATGCTGGTGCGGGCGATGAAGGAGGACGGTGTTGAGATCTGGGGTGACGGATCCACCTACAAGGGCAACGATATTGAGCGGTTCTACCGCTACGGTCTGATGGCTAACCCGGCGCTGCGCATCTACAAGCCGTGGCTAGACAGCGACTTTGTTGCCGAGCTTGGCGGCCGGAAAGAGATGAGCGAGTGGCTGGTTGCGCACGGCTACCCCTACCGCGACTCAACCGAGAAAGCCTACTCAACCGACGCCAACATTTGGGGTGCAACCCACGAGGCTAAAACCCTCGAGTATTTGAGTGAGGGGCTCGACATTGTTGAGCCGATTATGGGTGTTGCTGCCTGGCGTGAAGACGTTGAGGTTGTAACCGAGGTGGTTAGCGTCAGGTTTGAGGCTGGCCGTCCCGTCGCGATTAACGGCGTCAGCTTTGATGATCCGGTCGCGCTCGTGTTCGAGGCGAACAAGATCGGCGGCAGGCACGGTCTCGGCGTTAGCGACCAGATTGAGAACCGGATTATTGAGGCGAAATCGCGCGGTATCTATGAGGCACCGGGAATGGCGCTGCTGCACATTGTTTACGAGCGGCTGCTGAACGCGATCCACAACGAAAACACCCTCGAAACCTACTATGAGCAGGGTCGCAGGCTCGGCCGGCTGATGTACGAGGGCCGCTGGTTTGACCCGCAGTCACTGATGCTGCGTGAGTCGATTCAGCGCTGGGTTGCTTCCGCGATCACCGGTGAGGTGACGCTGCGCCTGCGTCGCGGCGACGACTACACAATCCTCAACACAGAGGGTCCAAACCTCAGCTACCACCCAGAGAAGCTGTCGATGGAGCGCGTTGGTGACGCTGCTTTTGGGCCAGAGGATCGGATCGGCCAGCTGACCATGCGGAACCTCGACATTGCTGACTCCCGCAGCAGGCTGGAACAGTACGCAAGCCTCGGTCTCGTTGGCGGCCCGACCGCTGAGCTGGTTGGCAAGCTGGAAAAGGGCGGTGCGGAGGAGATCGCGCAGTCTGACGTTAGCGTTGACCCGGCCGGTGAGCAGCTTGGGCTCGCGGCTGCTTTCGACGCTGGAACAGACTAGCGGCTGTTTCGAGGCCGGAGTAGCTAGCGGTTAAGCGGCCTCGCCAGGCAGGTTGCTTTCAACAAAAAACTGTGGCGGTTACGGGTTAGACCCGTAGCCGCCACAGTCTATTCAAAGGAGCTATCATGAATACTTGCTGCTGCTTTCACAGCAGTCAACCATCGTTGATAGTTTAGTGCGCGGTCGCACGCCGCGCACGTGCCGCGCGCCTCTTCAGCGCACGTCTTTCATCCTCGCTGAGACCACCCCAGACGCCGTGATCCTGATTAGAATCCATTGCGTACTGCAGGCACATGTCGGTTACAGTGCAACGAGCGCAAACCGCTTTTGCGCGCTCGATCTGGTCAACAGCCGGCCCGGTGTTACCCACCGGGAAGAATAGTTCTGGGTCTGCCGTTAAGCAGGCCGCGTTTTCTCGCCAATCCATGATCTTCACATCCCTCTTCTGTTTTGCCGGTTATCGAAGCTATCTTTGGCAAAACTCGATGACATATATAATTGCACGCATGGGCTAAAGTTTCAAGCATTTTATAGAACTTTTTTCTTAGCTTTGCCTAACATAAATAGAACGGATAACATCGGATGAACACCCACGAAGACAGCAAAAACAGCGGTTCAGCGGCAACTCCCGAGCAGCTCAGCAGAACAGCCTGGCTGGTTGCAACAGCTGTGCTGTTTATTGAGCTGATCGGTGCCGGTGTGATGCTGTGGGTTGCGGTGCAGGGCGCTGCGACGAATGGTGCAGTCGCCAACTCTCCAGCGGTTAGCCCGGAGCAGCCGCTCGCCGACCTGCTCGGTCTCGTGCTGATGACACTGCTCGGACTGCTCGCCGTTTTGGGCGCGCTCGTTGGGGTCTTCACCCGCAAGGGTTGGGCGCGCGCCGCAACCGTGATGCTGCAGTTTGTGGCGCTCGCGCTCGGACTCGGTGCCTTCCAGGGGCTTATCGCTCCGCGCTGGCTCGGCTATGTGCTGATCGGACTCGCGATTATCGGCTTTGTCGCTGCGCTGAAGATGCGCGCCAGCGACCAGGAGCGTCGCACAGAATAGCGCACGGGAGAGCGCAGGCACAGAGCGGTTAGCAGAGCTCGGGTGCGCCGCCGCGGGGGGAAGGTAGCAGTTTAAGCGTCGAGACCGACGAGCTTCCGGATCCGCGCCACATGCCCTGTCGCTTTAACGTTGCGCAGCACAGTGGTCAGTTTGCCGTCGCCGTCCACGATAAAGGTTGACCTGATAACGCCCTCAACCAGTTTGCCGTAGAGCTTCTTCTTGCCGTAGGCACCGTAGAGGCGGTGCACGGTCAGCTCGGTGTCGCTGAGCAGCGGGTAGCTGAGGCCGTCACGCTCGGCAAACTTGAGCTGTTTCGCTACGCTGTCTTTGGAGATGCCCAAAACGCGGTAGCCGGCAGCCTGCAGCGACGCAACACTGTCGCGGAAATCACACGCCTGCTTGGTGCAGCCGGGCGTCATCGCGGCGGGGTAGAAGAAAATAATCACCGATTCGCCACGAAAATCACTGAGCGAAACGTCGTTGCCGTGCTGATCCTGCAGCGTAAAATCGGGGGCGATATCGCCCTCTACCAGCTCGTTTGTTGATGCGTTCATAGCCTCAAGTTTAGCTTAGAACGGCTGTTTTGTTGCTGAGAGCAGGCGGCGCAGCGAGCTTACGCGGGCGGCGGCGGATCCGCTCAAAACCCCCTCATTAAGCGCGGTGTCGAGGGCGCAACCGATTGCGGTGTCGAGGTGGGTGCAGCCGCGGGGGCAGTCGGCGGTGAAGCTGCCCAGCTCGGTGAAACCGGCGAGCACACTGTCGGAGGTGACGTGCCCGAGCCCGAAGGAGCGCACACCCGGGGTGTCGATAACCCAGCCGCTTTCGGATCCGCTGGTCACCCGCATTGTCACAGCCGACGACGAGGTGTGCCTGCCGCGGCCGGTGACCTCGTTAACGTAGCCGGTTGCGCGCTGTGCCTCGGGGACGAGCGCGTTAATCAGGGTTGACTTGCCGACACCGGAGTGGCCGATAAACACGGTTGTGTTACCCACCAGCGCCTCACGCAGTTCGGCGAGTGGTTCTTTGCCGGGTGCGGAGAGGAACACCGGGATGTCAAGGCCCGCAAAGTGGGAGAGGAAGTCTGACGGGTCTGCGAGATCGGTTTTTGTGACGCACAACAGCGGCTTAATCCCGGCATCGTAGGCGGCAACCAGTGAGCGATCGACGAGCCCGACGCGCGGTTCGGGGCGGGCTGCGGCGACCACGATCAGCATCTGGGTTGCGTTCGCGACCATAATCCGCTCAACCCTGTCGCTGTCGTCGGCGCTACGGCGCAGCAGGGTTTTGCGTTTTTCAATTCCGACGATGCGGGCGAGGGATCCGGGATTCCCGGAGGTGTCACCGGTCAGCCGAACAATATCGCCGTTGACGATCGCCTCGCCGCGCAGTTCGCGGGCGCGGGCGGCAACAACGGTGTGCTCGTCGGCGGTGTCGGCGCCGACCACGAGGCGGTATCTGCCGCGATCCACCCCGATTACCATGCCGGTGACGGCGTTGCTGTAGTCTGGGCGGATTTTGGTTCGCGGGCGGTTCGCCTTCGGGTTGGGGCGCACCCGCACCCTGTCGGAGTAGTCTTCGTACCGGTCAGCGTCAGTGCTCCAGCGCATTTAAACTCCAAAAATAGCGGGCAGGCTGCCGGGGCCCACGGTGCTTTGTGGGGTGGATCCGCCAACGCCGCTGTTCGATGGTGCCTGCAGCAGCTGTCCCCACAGCTCGGTGAAGTTGGGCAGGGTTTTTGTGGTGCAGCCGATGTCCTGCACGGTCACGTCAGGCACGCGCAGCCCGAGAAGCGCGCCGGTTGTCGCCATCCGGTGATCGGCGTAGCTCTGCCAGGTGCCACCGTGCAGTTGGGCGGGGTCGATCTGGATTCCGTCGGGCAACTCGGAGGCGTTACCGCCGAGTCGGTTCAGCTCGGTGACAAGCGCCGCAATCCGGTCGGTTTCGTGGTGGCGGATATGCCCGATTCCAGTGATTTTGCTGGTGCCGTCGGCGAGGGCCGCGAGCCCGATCAGGGTTGGGGCGAGCTCTCCGGCGTGCGACAGATGCAGGTTTACGGGGCGGATCTCGCCGCTGCCGCTCACCGTCAGCGTACCGTTTTCGAGACTCACCTCCGCGCCAAACTCGGGCATAATCTTGCGCAGCTGGTCACCCACCTGGGTTGTTTCCGCCGGCCAGTTGGGGATGCTGACGCTGCCGCCGCAGACGAGCGCGGCCGCCAAGAACGGCGCAGCGTTCGAGAGATCGGGTTCGATAACCACGCGGCGAGCGGCAATCTTGCTCGGCTCAACCGTCCACTTTCCGGGCGCTGGCGATGAGGCGGTGACACCGTGCTCAGCTAGCACCTGCAGTGTCATCTCGATGTGCGGCAGGCTCGGCAGGCTCTCACCCCTGTGGGTGACGGTGATGCCGTCCCGGAAACGCGCGGCCGCCAGCAGCAGCCCGGAAACAAACTGGCTTGACGAGGAGGCGTCGATCTCGATGCTGCCGCCCGCAACCTCCCCAAAACCGTGCACGGTAAACGGCAGCGCACCGCGTCCGTCATCCGAAATATCAACGCCGAGCTCCCGCAGCGCCGCAATTATCGGCGCCATCGGGCGTTTGCGCGCGTAAGGGTCGCCGTCGAAGGCGGTTGGGCCGAGCGCGAGCGCGGCAACCGGCGGCAGAAAACGCATAACCGTGCCAGCCAAACCGCAGTGCACGCTGGTGGATCCGGTCAGCTCCGCGGGCGGTGTCACACGCACCTCTAAAACCCCGCTGACCGGGTCTGTTTCTTCGCTAAAGGCGACACCGAGACTCTTTAAGCCCGCGATCATCAGCTCCGAATCACGCGACTTCAGCGGCGCAACAAGCGTGCTCTCGCCGTTTGCTAGCGCGGCCAGAATCAGCTCCCGGTTGGTCAGCGACTTCGAACCGGGCAGGTGCACTGTCGCCCCGAGCGGATCATGCCACGTCGGCGCCAGCCAGTCGGTAGCGGCCGAATCAGACTCGCCGGTTAGCGGATCCGCGCTGCTTAAAGGATCCGTGTTGCCTCTGGTGTTTTTTGCGATAAACATCATCTCAAGCCTACCTCTTTTTACTCACAGCGGCTTTCGGGAATAGCTGTGCCCACGACGGTGTTTACCCTTTTAGAGCGGCTGGCTGGTGGATCCGCCCGCCCGAATGCTGCGGTTAAAGCCAGCTGCGCTGCCAGCCGGCCGCGCGGGTGAGAGACCCGACCGGGGTAGCCGGACACAGTAGAATTGGGGGTGATGAGAAATAACACGCAGGCAGCTCAGGATCCGCAAACCGAGCAGCAATCGCCGATTGCGCGAGAGCGGTTTGAGGCGGAGGCGCTGCAGTATCTTGACGAGCTTTACGGCTCTGCGGTGAAGATGACTCGCAACCGCGAGGACGCACAGGATCTGGTGCAGGAAACCTTTTTGAAGGCGTACCGTGCCTTCGACTCGTTTAAACCCGGCACAAACTTGCGCGCCTGGCTCTACCGCATCCAAACGAACACATACATTAACAACTATCGGAAGAATCAGCGGGAGCCGTTCATTGGGACGGTTGATGACCTGCAAGACTGGCAGCTCGGGGGAGCGGAGTCCGCAACCGCGTCGCCCTCCAAATCGGCTGAGGCGGAAGCGCTGGACGGGCTGTCGGCGCAGATTGTCACCGACGCGCTCGCGAAACTGCGTGACGACTACCGGCTGATTGTGCTCTACGCCGACGTGCAGGGGTTTAGCTACCAGGAGATCGCCGACATGCTGGAGGTGCCAATCGGCACGGTTATGAGCCGCCTCCACCGCGGCAGAAAACAACTGCGCAGCATGCTCGCGGAGTACGCGAGTGAGCAGGGCATCGGTGTCGGATATCAGGCAAGAGGGTAAACATGACAGAAGAAACAATCAAGGAAACAGCAACAGAGCCCTGTGATTGCGCAACCCTGCGAGCCAAAGTCGAGGAGCTGCTGCACAATGAGCTCTGCGCCGCCGAGGCGAAACGGTTAAACGACCACATCGCGCACTGCCCCGACTGTAAAGACGAGGCGGATGTGTTAAACCGCCTAACCGTTGCGGTGAAGCGTGCCTGCGGTGAATCCGCGCCGGGCGAGCTGCGGGATCTGATCGTCAATAAGATCCGAAACTTCCACAGCGACTAGGATCCGGCGGGCATCGTCGGGAGTGTGCCTGCGGCGCTGATTTTCGGCGGCGGGCTAGGATCCGCTGACGATCTCGGCGATAACGCGCGCGAGCTCCAAAGGGTTACTCTCCTGTAGATTGTGGGTGCCTGCAATCCTGTGTACGCTCGCGCCCGGCACCCGCTCACGAAACTCGTCGATCATCTCCGCGTCCACCATCCCTGAGGAGGCGGCGATCAGGTGCACGGGCATGCTGTGTTCTGCGAGCGCTCGCCAACCGTCGGCGATACTCTCGGTCGGCTCCAGCGAGTCGCTGTTAAGGCCGAGGCTGGGCAGGTGGGCGAAGTGGTGGATCCACTCAAAACCGCCGTCGGGCCGCTGTCTGCTGTTGAAGAACACGCCGCGGCTAAGCGCCTCGCGGTCACTGCCGATGCCGAACTCGATCGCCCGATCCACCATCTGCTCACGCGACTCAAACACCCGCTGGCCGGTAATAAACTCCATCACCGTGCTTGAGGCTTTGCCGTTTCTGACCGCCGGGGTGATGTCGATGAGGATCAGCTGCTCGATTCTCTCTGGGACGCGCTGCGCAACCAGGTTCGCGGTTAGTCCGCCTAGGGAGTGCCCGATCAGCACCTGCTTTTCGGCCGCGATCAGCGGGGTGATTGTGGCGGCGAGCTGCCGCGGTGAATAGTCTGCGTCGTCCCGCCAGTCACTCTCGCCGTGACCGGGCAGATCAAACACGGTTGCGGGATGTTTCAGCGCGAGCACGAAACGGTCAAAGCTGTGCGCGTTTAAGCCCATTCCGTGCAGCACGGTGATCGGTGGGAGCGGATCCGCCCCCGCAAAATCAGACCAGTTGAGGGCAGAAACCCGGCCGTCAGGGGTGGAAAATGAGCTGCGGGTGAGGTTTGGCAGCGGTCCCCGGTGGTTAACCGCTTCAGCGTCGGCGGCTAAATAGCGGGTGAGTGACGGATCAGGCTGCTCAGCTCGCAATATGTTCATAGCTTTAATCCTAGCCAACCAGGGCTGCCAGGCAAGGTTTTAGGTCCGCGTGATTTTTGTAGTATCTTCGTAAGGTAAACCTGAGCTAAAATAGCTAAAATAGAACTGAGATGAGCACAAAAACCAGAAAACAGCGACGCGCAACAAAGCGCGGGGTTCCGTGCTACCTGTTTGTTGTGCCAGCAGCTAAGCTTTCGCAGCTGCAGCTGACGCTGGAAACGATGCCGCTCTGTGCACACGGCAGGGTTTTTGTTTTCGCTGACTCGCCAGCGGAGGTGCCGGTTGTTGGGGCACCCGCGAGATTCTGTGTCACCGTCCACTCCAGCGAGCGGGTGGCTGAGGCGGTTAACGCCTGGGCGGCAGAGATGCTGTGCGGCAGCCCGAGCCGCATTATCGCCTGTATCGACGAGCAGCCAGCGGTTGCTGAGGAGCTGAAGCAGCAGAGCCGTTTCGAGGGCGTTGAACTGGAGTTTGCCGCAATCTAACGCGCTAGTCGCGTGTGTAGCCGCCGTCTGCGAGACCCGCCTCAACCTCGAAGCGGTTTTTTAGCGGATCCGCCCCCGCCCGAAAATAGAGGAACGGCAACAGCAGCCCATAATGCCGCCACTGTTGACGGTGAACATCCTCGTGCTGCAAAACCCTGTCGCTGATGTTGACGCGGGTGAGATAGCACGCGCCGATGCAGCTGCCGCCGCGGCCGAACGCCCAGCGCGGCATCCCGCTAAACACCCACAGTTTGCCGTGCCGTTTCACCTCACCGGTGCTGAGCAGCAGACCCCAGGTGAAGCCGACAGCGGTTGCGTACCAGTATCCGAGGCGCGCGAACGGCAGCGGTTTCAGCTCACTGTAGCGGTTCATTCTGTTCTCGCTCCAACCCGATCGACGTGGTCACCGCGGGATCCCTCGCGGCGCAATAACTCTAGCAAACTAGGCTGTTACAAAATCGACACCGCGGCAGAGCAGACTCTGCGGTGTGGCCGACGGCAGCTAGGCTGTTACAAAATCGATCAGCATCTCAACCGGGCCGACCAGGCGCGGATCCAGATCCCGGTAGTCCCTAACCCGCGACAGGATCCGGGCGAAAGCGTCCGCGATATCCGCCTGCTCTGCGTGCGGCAGCCCGAGGTGCTTACAGATCCCAACCTTCCAGTCGGTTCCGTAGGGGATCTCAGGCCACGCCGCCATTCCCAGTCGCTCGGGTTTTACCGCCTGCCAAATATCAATGAACGGGTGGCCGGTGATCCGCACAAAATCAGCCATATCGGGGGTGACTGCGGCGGCGGCGAGCCGAGACTCTTTACTGCCGGTCACCAGGTGATCGAGCAGCACACCGGCGCGGCGGGAAGGGCCGGGCTGGAAGTCGCGGAGTACGGCGGCGAGATGATCCGCCCCCTCAAGCAGCTCAACAACAACGCCAACCTCGCGAAGGTCGTCACCCCAGATGCGCTCAACCAGTTCGGCGTCGTGGCGGCCCTCAACAAAAATGCGGCTCGCTCGGGCGACGCGGGCGCGAGAGGCGGGGGCGGCGAAGGATCCGGAAGCGGTGCGTGCTGGGCGCTTTGCCGCCTTCGGCAGCTGCAGGGTCACCGACTCACCCTCGATCATAAAAAAGTCGTCAAGCCGGAACTGGCGGACGGTGCCGCGCCAGTCCTCCAGGTGTACAAACCCCTGGCCCGCACCAACCACGGCGCCGCAGAACTCGGTTTCGGAGTGCTCGATTATTTGGCCGCGCGCGAGCGTTACCGCTCGCCGTTCGAGCGGTGCACGCCGCGGCTTGTTGTTAGCGAGCACATCTTCGCCGTATCTGTCATCCCACATGATTAAGCACCATAGCTGAAAAACAGGGCTGGCAAACCAGCCACACCGAGTAGTAGCCTGGTTAGAAACAAAGTTCCGGCAGAACCACGGTTGGGGGTTTTAGGTGAGTATCGCGGTGACAAAGATTTTGGGCGGCACGCGGATCACGCTGGCGCGCCCCGAGAAGCTTAACGCTCTGACGCTGTCGATGTGTCAGGAGATTGCGCGGGCGGTTGCCGAGGCGAGCGCGGCTGCCGAGGCTGCCGAGTTGGCCGGGGCTACCGGGGCGGCTGGGGCGGATCCGACCGCTGCGATTGTGATCGACGGTGAGGGCGACAGGGGTTTTTGCGCGGGCGGCGATGTCCGGCAGATCTGCGACAGCCCGGAGGCGACCGCTGAGTTTTTAACCGCGGAGTACGCGATGGACCTCGCCGTTGCGAAAAACCCCGCTGTTATCACCGTTATGCACGGCATCACAATGGGCGGCGGTGTCGGCGTTGGCTGTCACGCGGGGAAGCGTTTTGTTACGGAGACGCTGAGGCTTGCAATGCCCGAAACCAAGATCGGCTCCGTCCCTGACGTTGGCGGCACCCTGCTGCTTGCCCGCACCCCGTCGCAGCTCGGTGAGCTGCTCGGTGTGACCGGCACCGCGATCACAGCTGGTGATGCGCTCGCCCTCGGATTTGCCGACCATTTCCTCCCGGAGGAGGTAAGAAAGCACCTGACAGAGCACCCCGATCAGCTGGTGGGGGAGCTTAGCAGGCGGGCTGCGGATCCACACCCGAACCCCAAGCAGCCCGAATCTCAGCTGCTTGCTGAGCTGGAGTGGTTGGATCCGCTGCTAACAAAAGCGCTCGGAGATAGTGCGGATCCGCGCGGTTTAGCAGTAGAATATCCAGAGGTGGCGCTTAGACAACTCGAATCTGAGTTGCGGGCAGAGCCACGAGCGGCGCGTTTTGCGCAAGACCTAGCGCAGGCCAGCCCGCTCGCGGCAGCGGTAACGTTACAGCGTATAGCCGTCCAGCGTAGAAACCCCCAACCGCTTGAAGCTGTGTTGGCAGAGGATTTTCGGGTGTTTAATCTGTTTGCAAAAACCCCAGACTTTCAGGCCGGCGTCACCGCTCGGTTAATCACAAAAACCGGCGATCCCCAGTGGCAAACAGCGAAAACCGAGCAGCTGCAGCGTCAGCAGATAGCAAGATTCGAACGATAGGTAAAACAATGACACAACAACCGCAGCCGAAGCCTCGCGGCGCGTGGACATCCCAGTCGGGCTTTATTATTGCCGCGATTGGTTCAGCAGTTGGTGTGGGTAACATCTGGCGTTTCCCGGGAGTTGCCTACGAGAATGGCGGCGGCGCCTTTATGGTGCCCTACCTGATTGCGCTGTTCTGCGCCGGTATTCCAATCCTCTTCCTTGACTGGGCAACGGGTCACCGCTTCCGTGGATCCGCGCCGCTCTCACTGCGTCGCGCCGCCCGTAAACCGGGTGAGGTGCTCGGTTGGTTCCAGGTGATGATCTGCGTGTTTATCGCAATCTACTACACCGCGGTTGTTGCTTGGACGGCAAGCTACTTCGTGTTCTCGTTCAACTCTGCGTGGGAGGGCAGCGAGGACGGCGAAACCGGCACCTTCTTCTTCAGCGACTACCTGAAGCTTTCAGAGCCCGGTTTCAGCCTCGACTTTGTTCCGGCTGTTCTGATCCCGCTGGTTATTTTCTGGCTGGTTGCGCTCTTCCTGATGTCACGCGGCGTCGCTAAGGGCGTGCAGACCGCGAACATGATCGGTGTGCCGGTGCTGGTTGTCAGCTTCCTCGCGCTGGTTATCGGCTCGCTGTTCCTGCCTGGCGCGTTCGACGGTATTGGCGCGCTGTTCACCCCGAACTTTGAGGTGCTGACAGACGCGAGCGTGTGGATCGCGGCTTTCGGCCAGATCTTCTTCTCACTGTCGATCGCATTCGGCATTATGATCACCTACAGCTCATACCAGCGTCGCCGCTCCAACCTGACCAGCTCCGGCCTGGTTGTTGCTTTCGCGAACAGCTCGTTTGAGATCCTTGCCGGAATCGGTGTGTTTGCGGCTCTCGGCTTCTTTGCCTCACAGCAGCAGATCACTGTCGCTGAGATTGAGGGCATTAAAGGCGTGAGCCTGGCGTTTGTTACTTTCCCGGCGATTGTGTCACAGATGCCTATTCCGTGGCTGTTTGGTGCTCTGTTCTTCGGTTCGTTGCTGGTTGCAGCTCTCACCTCACTGCTGTCAATCCTCGAGGTTGTGTTTGGTGCAGTACAGGACAAGTTCCAGGTGAACCGTGGGGTTGCCAGCTGGGCGTTCGGTCTGCCACTGGCGGCGATCTCGATTATGCTGTTTGGCACAACCAGTGGTCTGTTCGTGCTCGATACAATGGACAACTTCGTCAACAATGTTGGTGTTGTCAGCTCCGCGGTTATCGCCTCGGTGCTGCTGCTGTGGGTAAACCGTCGCGGCAAAGAGTACGCTAACCACATGTCTGCTATCTCAACCTTTAAGATCGGTAAAATCTGGTGGTTCTTTGCCGGCATCTTTGCGCCAATCGTCATCGGGTACATGTTTGTCCAATCATTCATTGGTCTGGTTACAGATGGTTACGAAGATTATCCGGGATGGTTTGTTGCTGTCGCAGGCTGGGGCGTTGTCGCGGTGATGCTGGTTGTGGCGTTCGCCCTGTCGTTCTTTAAGTGGCGTCGTGATCCACACGCTCTCACCCCGTGGCCATCGGTTGAGGGGCAGCGTCCAATCGCGGGCAGCGGATCCGCCAAAGCACCGTCAGCAGAAGCCGCCGCCTCACAGTCAGAGGCCGCAGCACAGAGTAAAGGAGTAGCACAGTGACCGGCATCTCAATCGCATTCCTGTTGATCTCTATCGGTCTGGTCTGGGGAGGCCTGGCAGCGAGCACCGTCTTTCTGCTGCGCAAACCAGAGGTGGACTACTATCCAGAGGGCGGATACGAGAACAACGATCACTGATCTAGTAAGCTAGGTTAATATCCGTTTAATAAACCGTTAGTGCCGGGCGAAAACCCCGGCACTAACGTGTATATTGCTTAGTGGGAGGGGTGTTAAATGGGTTGGTTAAAGCGTCTTTTTGGTGGGCAACCAGCGCGTCAGAACCCTGCCCGCAGACGCCAACCCCGAGTGTTAGCACCCGTCGCCGAGATTGTTGAACAGGGCCTGCTGGTTGCTGACGTTGCCGTGCGGATGAGCGTTAAAAACGAGATTATTATGAACGCGCTCGCGCACGACGTCAACTATGACGAGGAAGCGATTAAACAGAAAGTGCGTGACGCGCTCGCTGACCTGTCCGCAGAGCGGGAGGCAGACGCCGAACACATTGAGCGGATGCGCACCGAGATCCGCCGCACCGGCCGCAGCGAGTGGTCAGAGTCTGATTACGGCACCGGCGACAATGACACCCTGAAACACCGGCAGGAGGTTTACGAGGGGGTTTCGGCGGCGCTTGAGCGGTGGATCGAGGACGACGAGTACGTTGTGAAAACCGCGACGCGAGCAACCGAGCTCGCCTGGCAGGAGATCGCCGAGTCACTGAAGAACAAAGCCAGCCACCCCTACTACGCGGGCGGCAACAGCGAGGAGTATCAGCGGGAGCGGGATTCTCGGATCCAGGACCTGATCGCTAACGACCTCGCCGAACTGCAGCGCGGCCCCAAAACCGAAACCCCCACAAAGAAATTTTGGGGGCGCAGACAGAGCAAGGACTAGCCGGCGGGGTAACTGCCGGCTGCCCGAAAACGCTCGCGGAACAGAGTGCACAGTTGTCTGACGATCTAGTTGTTTGGGGTATTAGTTGTTTGAGGTTTTAATCGCCGCCGCAAAAGCCGGAAACCGAATGCTCGCGGGATCACGCACCCTGCTGGTCATCGGCGGTGATAGTGTCGGTGCCGAGGCGGGAGCTGATGCTGGCAGTGGAGTTGCTTGCGCTGAGGCTGCTGGTGCCGGGGCTGCTGGTACTGAGGCGGTTTTGGCGCTCGCGCAGCCGCTGCGCGGCCTTGGCGCGCACGTCACCCTCGCCACCCACGGAGACCTCAGTGCGCACCGGGATGGTGCGGCACCCGACTTTATATTCGCGGACGAGCAAACGCTTTTGCGACTGCTAAAAGACCCGGCGGCGCTCGCCGCGCTCGGCGCATCGCCCGCGCAGCTGCCGCCCCTGCTGGTCGGAGTGACCGCCGTGGGCAGCGTGTTCGCGCCGTCTGCGGAAACGCGCGACTGCCTCGAATCTGACCTGGGCGACCAGTTTATTCCCGAGCTGCGCGACCGGCTTGCTCCCGAGCTGCGCGACCGGCTTGCTCCCGAGCTGTGCGACTTCCTCGCCCAGAAGCAGCAGCGAGCGGGTGTTCTAGAGTTCAGCCTGCCGGTTGCTGGCGGGCAGGGCAGCGGCGGAAGCCCCGCAGACAACCGCAACATCGCGCTGCTGCTATCCTCTAACCCCCAGTGGCGAAGCGCCGACCCGGCAGCGCGTATCGCCTGGGCGGCGCGGGGGATGCCCGTGACGGCGGGGCTGATTAGCGAGCTTGCCGAACGGGGATCCATTAGCGGCGACAGGGTGCTGGTTAGTCTAGTGCTCGAACCGAAAACGGCGGCGCTCGCCCTGAAACTGCGTGACACAGGTGCCAAGATCGCGGTTTTTGCGTCGGCGTCTGAAACCGATCCGGGGATTGCGGCGGCGCTCGCGGACGCGGGTGTTTACGTGTTTGCGGCAACCGATAACGCGCAGCTGGCGGATCCCGAGCTTGACGCCGATAACGCTGCGGCGGCGCTCGCCTGGCAGCCGCACTGGCTGGTTGATGACGGTGCGCACCTGATCCGGCTCGCGCACACCGAGGCTGAGGCCGCGTTGCAGACGCTCAGGGGAGCCGCTGAGGAGACGACCAGCGGGATCCGCCCGCTCAATGAGATGGCATCTGCCGGAGAGCTTAGGATGCCGGTTATTGCGGTGAATGATGCGGCAACCAAAACCCTGTTCGACAACCGGGTGGGAACCGGTGAGAGCTGCGTGATTGCAACGCTTGACCAGATCGCTCAGAGTCACGGCTGTGACGCGGTGCGGGAGCTTCGGCAGGCGGTGGTTTACGGCTACGGCCCGGTTGGGCAGGGGTGCGCGAGGGCGGCGCGCAGTTTCGGGCTGACCGTCAGCGTTATCGAACCCGACCCGGTGCGGGCGCTGAGCGCGGTTGTTGACGGGTTTGCGGTGGGCGGATCCGCCCAGCTACTGCCCCGGGCAGACCTGGTGATCAGCGCAACCGGGGTGTGGAACACGGTGGGCCATGCCGATCAGGGGCTGCTGCGCCCGGGTGCGTTTCTGAGCGTTGCGGGCGGTATCGACGGCGAGATCGCGCAGCCGGTTGCCCCGGGGCTGCGCCTGCTCGCGGACGGCGGCGGCATCAACTACACAGCGGGGGAGGGAAACCCGTTAGAGGTTATGGATTTGAGTTTTGCAACCCAGGTTGCCGCGCTCAGCCAGCTGACGGAGACCGTTAAGAAAGGCGCGGGCGGTGAAAGCCTTCCGCCGGATGTTTACCCCGTGAATGACGCGGCGGTGAAGCGGGTTGCGAGTATGGCGCTGAGGGTTTACGGCTACAGTCTGCCGCAGCTGCCTGCGACCGAGCGTGTCGGGGGAGCAGCGCAGCATTGGCGGGTTCACCGGTACAAAAAAACAAACTAGAATAGTTTGCTGTGGGTAACGAGGATAATCAAGTAACGAGCGCGGTTCAGGTTTATAGCGCCGATGTTGTGCTGCCGGTGACGAGTCCGAGACTAAAAGACGGCGCGGTTGCGGTGCGGGGGGATAAGATCCTGCACTGTGGCGACCGCAAGTGGCTGCTCGGGCACCTGCAAGACGCGGGGATTAAATACACCGAAACCCACTTCGCTGGTGCGCTAACGCCGGGACTTGTGAACGCGCACACGCACCTGCAGTACACGCACATGGCTGAGCTTGGGCAGGGGCAGTTTAACGGTTTTCACGACTGGGGTCGCGCCTTTGACCGGGTGTATGACGCGGGCGGCCACGACTGGTTTGCGGCCGCAGCTGACGGCGCTAAGCTGTCAAAAGCGGCCGGTGTGACGGCAGCAGCCGATGTTGTAACCGACGCCGCCGCGGTTAGCGCGCTGCACGACGCAGGCTTGAAGGGTATCGCCTACTGGGAGATTTACGGCCAGTCCGACTGGGGTGCAAAGCGCCGTGACGAACTGCTGGAGCGGCTCGCACAGCTGCCTGCAGAACCGGGCGCCGGTGTTTCACCGCACGCCCCCTACTCGCTCAACACCGAGCAGCTGCTCGACATCCCCGATATTGCGCGCGAGCGTGGCCTGCGCCTGCACATTCACCTCGCCGAATCGGAGGAGGAGCAGAGCCTTGACGAGCACACTGACGGCTGGGAGGATCACGCGCCAGAGAGCTTCAACCACCTGCCGGTTGGTTACGGGATCTCGTCAATCCAGTTCGTTGACCACCTTGGCGTGCTGGGGCCCGAGTGTCACATCGCGCACGGTGTTTACGCCAACGAGAAGGACCGCGCAATCCTCCGCGCGAGGGGCAGCGCTGTTGCGCTTTGCCCCCGATCAAACGCGGTTATTGGGCTGGATGAGGCACCGGTTTCCGCCTATCTGCGGGAGGGGAATCTGATCGCGGTCGGAACCGACTCGCTGTCCTCCTCACCGTCCCTCGACATGCTCGCCGATGTTGCCGCAGCATACCGCATCGCGGTTCGACAGGGATACACCGAAACTGACCTGCACCAGAAACTGTTTAACGCCGCAACACTCGGCGGTGCAACGGCGCTGGGTCTGCAGGTGGGTCTTGGCAGGATCGGCCAGTTGGCGGTGGGTGCTGCGGCGGATCTCGCTTTCTTCGAGGTGCCGAGCGCGGATCCGCGTGATGCCCTCGCGTGCCTCGTTGAGGACGGAGCTGGTCGCTGCCGACAGACCGTAATCGCGGGTCAAGTATGTTACTGATTGTTTCGCAAGACTGTGGTGAAACCGCGGTTTTCGCGTATTATTGAATAGTTGTTGCGTTTTGCAACAGTTCTTGTTGAAACCCATACGAAGGGCATAATAATGGCAAAATTCTCACGTTTAAGCGCGGTGTTTGCGGCTGCGGCTGCGGCAACACTCGTGCTCGCGGGATGCTCAAATAGCGCTGAATCTGACAGCTCAAAAACAGAAGAGACCTCAAACACAATCACCGCAGGGAAACTGACAATCGCAACCAGCGAGCCTGCCTACGAGCCTTGGGTTTACAACGATGAGCCTGAGGAGGGCGAGGGCTTTGAGGCAGCGGTTGCTTTTGCTGTTGCGAATGAGATGGGTTACGGCGCCAGCGATGTTGTCTGGGTGCGTGAGTCATTCGACGGTTCTATCGCTCCAGGTGAGAAGAAGTGGGATTTGAACATTCAGCAGTTCTCGATCACCGAGGAGCGTAAGCAGGCTGTTGACTTCTCAGAGCCCTACTACAAGACCACCCAGGCTGTTGTTGCCGCTAAGGGAACTGATGCGGCAAACGCCAAGTCAGTGAAAGACCTGAAGAGCGCACAGATCGGTGTTGCATCGGGCACAACCTCACTCGATCACGTTAAGCGTGAGATCAACCCTGACAAGGATCCGCTGGTGTTTAACAACGTTGCTGACGTGGTTGCTGCGCTGAAGGCCGGCAACATTGACGCGATGGTAACCGACCTGCCGGGTGCTTTCTACGTGCGTGACGCACAGCTTGAGGGTGACGGTGTGATCGTCGGTCAGCTGCCAGACAGCGCTGATGACGGTGACGAGTTCGCGTTTGTGCTGCCGAAGGGATCAAAGATTGTCCCAGAGGTTAACGAGGCGCTTAAGAAGCTGCGCGACAACGGTACACTCGACAAACTGGTTGAGAAGTGGCTTGCTGGTAAGGACGCACCTGTCCTGCCGGTTGAGTAACAGCGAACGCTAGAAAGCGCGGCAGCGAACGACGTACGACACTCTGTCGAGTCGTTACTGTCGCGCTTTTAGCTGCTTAAGAAAGGCCCGAAACGGCAGCACGGGGGAGCTGGCCGAGGCGGCTAGAAACAAAAGCGGGGGAACAGTGGCAGAAACAAAAGAAAAAGCGGCGGATAGCGCCGCCAAGCAGGTGAGCGCCGCCGAGCAGGTGAGCGCCGCCGAGCAGGTGAGCGCCGCCGAGCAGGTGAGCGCCGTTGAGCTGGATCGGCGCAGGTACAGGAAGAAAGCGCAGCTGAAATCCATTCTGGTGAGCCTCGCCAGTTCCGTTGTTGTTGCCGCTGTGCTGATCTACCTGGTCATCAACAGCAAGGGTTGGAGCGAGGTGCAAAAAACCTTCTTCAACCCCGAATACTTCGCAAAGGCGCTGCCGAGGGTTGCTGAGGGTCTGCTGCTAAACCTGCAGGTGCTGTTCTTCGCGATTATCGGTGTTGCGATCTTTGCTTCGCTGCTGGCGGTTATGCGCACACTGCGAGGCGCGATCTTTATGCCGCTGCGGATTATCGCAACCGCCTACGTCGACCTTGTGCGCGGTGTACCGGTTATCCTCACACTCTACCTGGTGGGTTTCGGTATTCCCGCGCTTGAAATCACCCCGCGCTTGGATCCCGCCTTCTGGGGCGCTGTCGCGATTATCATCTGCTACTCGGCGTATGTTGCGGAGGTGCTTCGCTCCGGCATTGAATCGGTCCATCCGTCGCAGCGAATAGCGGCGCGAGCGCTCGGTCTCAACTACGGCCAAACACTCCGCCAAGTTGTGATGCCGCAGGCGGTGCGGAAGGTAACACCGGCGCTGATGAACGACTTTGTTGCAATGCAGAAGGATGTTGGCCTGATTTCTGTGCTCGGCGCCGTTGACGCGATCCGCGCCGCGCAGATTATTAACCAGAGCACCTTCAACTACACTCCGTATGTACTCGCGGGTATCTTCTTTATTCTGATGTCGCTGCCGTTCCTGTGGCTGACGGAGTGGCTTAACCGGCGGGCGCGACAGCGTGAACAGGTAGGGGGAATCGTATGACCGAGGTATTGCGGGTAACCGGCGTAAAAAAGAGTTTTGGCGGTAACGCCGTGCTGCAGGGCATCGACCTCGCAGTGAAAGAACACGAGGTTGTTGTGCTGATCGGTGCTTCCGGATCCGGCAAATCGACGCTGCTAAAAACCATCAACCTGCTTGAACAGGTTGATGACGGGCAGATCTTCCTGCTCGACACGGACATCACGGATCCGCGCGTCAGTCAGGATAAGATTCGTGCCCGGATCGGTGTGGTTTTTCAGCACTACAATCTCTTCCCGCACATGTCGGTGCTGCAGAACGTGACGCTCGCGCTGCACAGCGTGCACGGCATCGAGAAGCGGGAGGCGGAGAGGCGAGGCAGGAAACTGCTTGAGCGGATCGGGCTGGCTGAGAAAGCTGGCGAGTATCCAGACCGGCTCTCCGGCGGCCAGCAACAGCGCGTGGCGATTGTGCGGGCGATTGCGTCCAACCCTGAACTGCTGCTGCTCGACGAGATCACCAGCGCGCTCGACCCGCAACTGGTTGGCGAGGTGCTTGACCTGGTCCGCGAGCTAAAATCGCAGGGCATCACAATCGTGATGGCGACCCACGAGATGGGCTTTGCCAGGCAGGTTGCCGACCGAATCGTCTACCTGAAAGACGGTAAAGTTGTTGAGCAGGGGCCGCCAGAGCAGCTGTTTGACAACCCGCAGCACCCGGCAACCAGGGAGTTTTTAGTGCGGATCCACCATGCATAATTCTGCGGATCGCCAGCTTGCCGAAAACAGCCGCGCCGTCACGGTGCTGGTTATCACCTCGTTCATTATGTTCCTGAACGAGACGCTGATGGGTGTTGCCCTGCCAACGCTGATGGCTGAGCTGAAAATCACACCGGTCACAGGTCAGTGGCTAACAACCGGTTTCCTGCTGACAATGAGCGTTGTTATCCCGATCACCGGCATCCTCATCCAGCGCGTCACAACCAAGCGGCTCTACTATTTCGCCGCCGGCACCTTCCTCATTGGAACCGCGCTGTGTGCTTTCGCGCCAAGCTTTGTTTTCTTGCTGATCGGGCGAATTGTGCAGGCGGTCGGCACCGCGATTATCTCGCCGCTGCTGTTAACGGTTGTTGTCACCGTCATCCCGGCGGCTGTGCGGGGCCGTTTTATGGGGCGGATCTCGGCGGTTATGTCGCTCGCGCCGGCCATCGGGCCGGCGGTTTCGGGGCTGCTGCTCAGTGTGCTCGGCTGGCGCGCGCTGTTCCTGGTGGTGCTGCCGATTGCAACAGTGGTTGCGATACTCGGTGTTGTGCTACTGCGCAACGTCGGGGAAACAAAACCGGTGAGCATTGACGTGCTCTCGGTTGTGCTAGCGGCGCTCGGTTTCAGTATGACGGTTTACGGTCTCAGCCAGCTCGGCGAAGCAGCAACCCACCAGCAGCCGATCCCGCCGTGGTTGCCGATCCTGATCGGTGTTATCACCATCGCGCTGCTGTGTGCGCGACAGTTGCGGCTGCTGCGGCTCGGCAAACAGCCGCTGCTCGACCTCAGGGTTTTCCAGTCGCGCGTTTACAGGATCGCGCTCGCGATTATCGGCATCAACATGATGGCGCTGTTTGCTGTTGTTATCCTGCTGCCAATCTTCGCCGTTCGCGTGCTCGGGTTGGAGCCGCTGCAAATCGGTCTGATCCTGCTGCCGGGCGGTATTCTGATGGGTGTGCTTGGCCTGTTTGTTGGCAGGCTTGTGGATCGCTTCGGGTCCAGGCCGCTGCTCCTCCCGGGTATGTTAACAACCGCCTGCGCGCTGCTGCTGCTCGCGTTTGTTGTCGGTGAAAACACTCAGGGCTGGCAGCTGCTGTTGACGAACATGCTGCTGAGCTTCGGGCTCGGACTCAGTTTCACGCCACTCTTCAGCGCCGGTCTTGGTGCGCTAAAGAGCGAGCTCGCCTCCTACGGCACCGCCATCTACTCAACGGTGCAGCAGGTTGCTGGCGCCGCGGGAACCGCCGTCGCGGTAACCATTTACAGTCTCGTGTTCGCGGCCGCAAGCGGCGATATTGCGGGGGTGGATCCGGCAGCCACCGCCTCCGGCACCGCCACCGCCGAGCTGCTCGCCGCGGAGGTGACGGCCGTCCGTGCTGCGTTCTTAACCTCTTCAGGGCTCGCGCTCACGGGCTTCCTGTTGGCGCTGTTTATGCGGGAGCGGACACAGCAGTCTAGTTAGGCTGTCTGGCTGAGCCCGCGCCAGTTGCGGTGCCGGGCGCGCGCCAGTTGCTGCGCCGGGCCCGCGCCCGTTTACGCCCGCCTGCGTGCCCGTTTAGGGTTGCAGACTGCGCTGCCTGGTCGCGGACTCCTTAACCGCCCCAACCAGGGCGCTCAGCCGCTGCTGATCGTGCTGCTTCATGGTGCGCGGGTTTGGTGCCAGAAGTGCAACCTTGCGCTTAAACACGGGGTTTGCGATCGGCCGCAGCACAACGTTCGCGGGAACCGCGCTGCACGCGAGCGCCGGGATCAGCCCAATCGCGGCTCCGGCCGCGATCAGCCCGAGCGCAACCGTGTAGTCGTCGGTGTGGATTGCGGTGTTGAGCTGTTTATCGTGAGCCCGGAACAGCGAGAGTAGATTCTCGTCGAGCGGATCACCGGGGGCGGCCCCCACGATCCACGGGTCGTTAACCGTCTGCAGCAGCTCACCGTCAGACACCGCAGGGGCGACGGAGGAGCCGGCGAAGCGGGCAAGCGGGTGCTGTTTTGGGACGCCGAGCAGCACCGGGTCGTCAAACAGTTCGATCGCGGCAAAGTTTGAGTCGAGCGCGAAGGAAACGTTCGGGGTTGTGTAGCTGAGGGCGGCGTCGATCTCGCGCTTTTGCAGTTTCGAGACGAGCAGCGCCACCTCCTCCAGCGTTGCCTGCACCTTGTACTTGGTTTTGCTGAGGCTCGCGGTTATGCCGGGCAGCAGGTGCGCTGCCGCGGTCGGGAAGATGCCGAAGCGTAAGGGGGTGCTGGTTTCGCTCGCGGTGGTTTTTGCCTCGTTGATGGACCGCTCACACAGCACCAGAATCTCCTCGATCTTGGGGACCAGCTGCTGTGCGACGGGGGTGAGCTCACTGCCGCGCTTAGTGCGGTTGAGCAGCGGTGCGCCGAGCTCCGCCTCCAGGTTGTTGAGGTGGTAGTTTACGGTCGGTTGGCTCCAGCCGAGGTTCTCAGCCGCCCTCGCGATAGATTTGGTTTGCGAAACGGCTTTCAGTGCGATGAACTGTCTAAGATCAATCATGTTTTTGCTCTGCTCTACAGGGGATTGCGGTAGGGGTTAGCGGTTAGGAATTACGCCGTGATCGGGGTTTTGATTGCGGCGGGGGATCCAAACCGGCCTCGCAAGTTGGACAAAACCGGTTTTTCTGGGTGCTGATACATATACAGTATATATCAGGGCAAGAAACTCACCTCACTGTCAGCTGGATTTTTCAGCCGACATCTAACAGAATACTTGAGTGCACCAACTTGCAGAGACGACTTGGTGTTTTATTCATGTCAGCACATTTAACAACAGTGGGGGTATCCGTCTATGGGAAGTCGAGTTTGGAGCTACGCTGAGCCAGCGTACGATCTTACAGCGCAGCAGCAAACACCCTACGCTGACGCGGTCTACGCGCACGCCAAAACCGATCAGCTGAGCCTGATGGTTCCCGGCCACGGCAGCAGCAAGGGCAGCGCCGCAACCGCGCTCGACAGCTTCTTCGAGAGTGAAATCACCGACTACGACCTCCCGCTGATGCTCGACGGTGTGGATCTCGGCCCCGACTCGCCGCTTGTCCACTCCCGCAAACTCGCAGCCGAGGCATGGGGAGCGGACACAACCTGGTTCCTCACCAACGGCGCATCACAGGCGAACCGCATCGCCGCAATCGCTGTGCGCGGGCTCGGCAAACACATCCTGATGCAGCGCAGCAGCCACTCCAGCTTCATCGACGGTATGCTCGCCTCCGGCCTCAGCCCGTCATTCATCATGCCAAACATTGACCACGACAATGGCGCCGCCCACGGAGTTACCCCGCAGGCCCTTGAGGAGGCGTTCGCCAACTCAACCGAGCAGATCGGCGCAGTCTACGTCATCTCACCGAGCTACTTCGGGGCAACCGCCGACGTTGCCGCGCTCGCCGACATCGCACACCGTAACGGCGCTGCGCTGATCGTTGACGGCGCCTGGGGAGCACACTTCGGCTTCCACGCCGAACTGCCGGAGTCACCCGCGCGCCTCGGCGCCGACCTGGTCGTCTCCAGCACCCACAAGCTCGCCGGGTCCCTCACCCAGAGCGCGATGCTGCACCTCGGCAAGGGCGAGTTTGCGGAGCGGCTGCGTCCGCTCGTTGACCGCGCCTACTCGATGACTGCCTCAACCTCCTCCAGCTCGATTCTGATGGCGTCGCTCGACATTGCTCGCCGCACCATCGCAACCGGCTACGACGACATCACCAAGTCGATCCAGATCGCGAACGAGCTGCGCGACAGGCTGCGGGCGGATCCGCGCTTCGGCGTGCTCTGTGACACCTTCGAGGGCTACGACGATATTGTCGCGGTGGATCCGCTGCGCATCGCTATTGATGTTTCAAAGCTCGCGCAGAACGGCCACTGGGTGCACAACCGCCTGCTGAAGAAGCACAAGGTTTACTGCGAGATGTCAACCGCAACCGTGGTTGTTGCGGTGATCGGCGCGGGCGCTCACCCCGATATTGACCGGGTTATGTCAGCGCTTGACGAGTGCGCACAGGCCGCCGGTCTGCTCGGCGATAACCCGACCGCTGAGAAGGCGCAGCTGCCAGCCCTGCCGGACGCCGGCAAGCTCGCTATGCTGCCGCGCGACGCCTACTTCGCTGAGATTGAGACGGTTCCGGCCGCAGAGGCGGTTGGGCGGATCTCGGTAGACTCCCTCGCTTCTTACCCTCCGGGGATCCCGAACGTGCTGCCGGGAGAGGTTATCACCGAGCAGCTGGTGAGCTTCCTCACCGCGGTTGCAAACAACCCGAACGGTTATGTGCGCGGCGCGGTTGACGCGGCGGTTAGCCACTACCGCGTTGTGAAGGAGTAGCGCGCCGCGGTAGGGCGGCTAAGAGCGCGCCGCGGCAGGGCGGCTAAGGGTGCCGCAGCTGCCAACACCGCCGCCGATAGCGCCGCGTAGCGGCCTGCGCCGCAACGAAAAAGCTGGGGGTTACCGCTTGGTAGCCCCCAGCTTTTGCTTCTGGCGCGAACTCGACGGATCCGCATATATAGTCGCTATTGGACTATTGAATACAGCCTATTTGCCGGTGAAGTTTGCTTTGCGCTTGGCGAGGAACGCCGCCATGCCCTCTTTTTGGTCCTCGGTGTCGAAGCAGTCGGCGAAACCTGCGCGCTCGGCGGCGAGAGCCTCGTGCGTCTCCAGCAGGCTCACCTTGGCGATAACCTCTTTCGCCTTTGCGATCGCGAGCGGTGAGTTGGCGCTGAGTGCTTTCACCGCGTCCGTTGCCGCCTGCCGAACCGCCTCCGGTGACTCGTAGACGGCCGCAACCAGGCCGCGCCGCAGTGCCTCCTGGGCGTTAATCTTCTTACCGGTGAGGATCAGCTCACGCGCGCCCGCAGCGCCGATAAACCGCTGCAGTCGCACACAACCGCCAAAGCCGGGAATAACGCCGAGAGCGACCTCTGGCTGACCAAAAATAGCGTTCTCGGAGGCGTAGATAACATCGCACGCCATCGCCAGCTCAAGACCGCCTCCCAGTGCGTAGCCGTTAACCGCGGCGAACACCGGGACGGGGAGCTCCGCGATCCACTCGGTGAGCTCGTCGGCAAGCTCGGCGTACTCGGCGGCGGTTGCCGAGTCCATCTGCTGCATCGCCCCAATATCGGCTCCGGCAACAAATGATTTATCGCCCTCACCGGTGATAACAACACCGCGGATACCCCAGTCAGTGTCTCCCGCATCGGAGTCGGGAGTGCCAACACCGAGCCGCTCCTGGATCGCGAGAATCACCTCACGCAGCTGCTCGATAATGTCGGGGGAGAGCGCGTTTAACGCCTCGGGGCGAGACACTGTAATCGTGTAAACGCCGTCTGTTAGCTCGGTTTTAATCATTTTGCCCTCCCGGGAGTGCGTTGGTTTAGCGCGGCGCGCTATGCTTTCTTCACGAAAGCTTTGCTGATCAGGGTGCTAAGCCCCAGGATAATCACCAGCAGCACACCGCCGGTGATCAGGATCGCTGTGATGTTCAGCGGCTCGCCCGCGGTTGAGAACGGTGCGAGTGTGTCGAGGCTGTGAGCGGCTCCGTGGCCGTGCTCATCCTCACCGTGCCCGCCGCTCGCGTAGGCTGCTGTGGCGCTAAACAGTGACAGCACAGCTGCTGAGACAGCGGCAAGGAAAGTTGTTACTCGGGTGCGTAAAGCCATCGGTTGCTCCTGTTGTCGAAATCTTTTCAGCGGCTGCCTGAGCGGATCCGCCCGCTGCCGGATTAAACGGGTTAACCCACCGCCAGATTGCTATGCTTCTATTTTGCCGTGAAAAGGCTGCGCGAGCAATTTTTGGCGCGCCCGAGCGCGGATATTAACAAAAAATATGTTGACATAGCAAAAAACCTGGTAAAGATGCGGAGAAGAATTTTCTATGAAACAACGGACTCTTGTGTGTTTAGATTCGTTCTAATGTATTAGGGCGGAGGGGCTAGAAAATTAAAAGCTCTATTGAGAACTGTTTTTAATAGCCCCTCGCTCGTGAAAACAAGGTATGGTTTCAAAGATTTTTAAGAGATACGCGGCCCTTACCGGACTAACCAGAGCGCTGGTGCAGACACTGACAATTATCGCGGTTGCGATAGTGCTCCTCTCCGGCATCTTCTACACGCTGACAAACGCCGAGGACTTCGCGCCAACCGCCTGGTTCTGGATGTGGGAGCGCTTCGACGTTGCCGCCGAGGTGAACTTCGCCTCCATGTACGGTGCGACGCTCTGGCTGCTGCTGTCAGCCATCACCGCTTTCGTCGGTGTGCTGGCGGATCGGAAACGAGGCAACTGGTTCTTTTTCTCAGCTGTTGCCGCCTACGCCGCGCTTGACGAGGCAACCATCCTGCACGAGCAACTCTATCTGCTCGGGGACTACATCAGGGCCTATATTCCGCTGACGATGGTCTCCTACACCTGGGTGATTGTCGGGGTTTTGCAGGCCATAATCGTGAGCTTTTTCTCGCTGCCGCTGCTTGTGAAACTGCCGCGCGGTGTGCAGCTGGGTTTGATCGTTGGCGGCACCGTGTTCCTCCTCGGCGCGGTTGTGATGGAGACAATCGGGGGCCACATCGAGATGCACTTCATGGGCCAGGTAACCTGGCACCTGCGGTTGGAGATCCACCTCGAGGAGCTGTTTGAGTACCTCGGCGTGATCATTGCCATCGGCGCGGTCTCACAGATGTTACTGGTCGAAAAAACAGCTCAGAGTGTTAAACTCGGCTTTAGGGTTTATCGCGGCCACGAGGCTAAACAGCTGACCGTTTAACAGCTGAATGGCCAAAGCTTCCGCGAGCTCCCCGCCACTTTAGTAACCGTCAGATAGGGGTTTAGCCATGCAGAAACCAGGTCAGATTTTTAAGCCCCCAACCCGTAAACTGCCGGGGCGAGAAGCGGTTTTGGGTGCGGATCCGCTAAAGACCGCCGAGCGCGCCAAAATACCGCCGTTCCAGGTGATGCAGATCACGAACGAGGTGAGCAAGCGGGTTGCTGCGGGCAAAGACGTTATCTCACTGTGCGCGGGCGAGCCAAGCGCGAGGCCGAAGGCGGGATCAATCGCCGCAACCGGCTACACCGGGCCGCTCGGCACCCAGGCGCTGCGCGAGGCCATCGTGGGCCACTACCAAAACTGGTACGGGGTAGTTGTGCCAGCATCGCGGATCGCCGTTACCACCGGATCATCCGGGGCGTTCCAGCTGGTGTTTATGGCGGCGTTTGACGCGGGGGACCGGGTCGGTATTGTTGCCCCCGGGTATCCCGCTTACAAGAACATGCTGCGCGCGCTCGGCATCACCCCGGTTGAGATCGTTGTTGACGACAAAACCGGCTACCAGCCAACCCCAGAACTGCTTGACGCTGCCGTTTCAGAGCACGGTGAACTCGCGGGGCTCGTAATCGCCGCCCCGGCAAACCCGACCGGCAGTATGCTCAGCCGCGAGGGCTACACCGCGATCAGTCAGTGGTGCGCAAAACAGCGGGTGCGTCTGATCAGCGACGAAATCTACCACGGCATCAGCTACCTCGATCCTGTCGACGCAGACTGGCGCGGCATCACCGCACTGGAGCTGAACCCCGAGGCGATTGTGATTAACTCGTTCTCAAAATACTGGGGGATGACCGGTTGGCGGCTCGGCTGGGCGGTTTTGCCTGAGCAGCTGCTCGAAACCTTCACCGCGCTCGCCAGCAACTTTGCGCTGTCACCGCCGGCTCCCGCGCAGGAGCTCGCGCTCAGCGCCTTCAGCGAGCAGAGCTACGCGGAACGGGACGCGGTTGTTGCCGACTTTGCCAGGTCAAGGCAGCTGATCCTGGACGCCGAGGCCACCCTCGGCTTCGGTGTTGCGGCGCCCGCTGACGGGGCTTTTTACTACTATGTGGATCTCGGTGAGCAGCTGCTTAGCCGCTTCGGCTCCGCAACCGAGTACGCCGCCGCGCTGCTTGACGGCGCTGAGGTCGCGGTTGTTCCGGGAACAGACTTTGACCCGGTTAACGGCTGGCGCACAATCCGCCTGTCATACGCGGCGGGCTACGATAACGTTGCCACGGCGCTAGAGCGTATCAAGCAGTTCAACGCGGGTTCCGGCGCTTAAACCGGTGCGCAGCTGCAGAGCCTGACTAACCGTGCCGTCAGGCTCAAACGCGCCGCCCTGGAACTGCTCTGCGCTCGCGAGTGCGTGATGCGCCGAAATCGAGAGTTTGAGCGCGCTAATCGACCCGGAAAGCGGTTCACCAACCTCCGCAATCACCCTGGCAATCACAGAGCGGTAGGCGCTCGCGGGGTTAGCGCCGAGCGGTTTTTCGGCGCTGCCGTAGTTAACGCCGTCACCCGAAACCGCAACCGCTTTGGCGGCATCCGCGCTCTCGGTCACCTCCACAAACAGGTTGCGGCTGGCGCTGTTTAGCGGCAGCTGAGTGGCGCCCGAGCCGGTTAGGTTAGCGGCTTTACCCGCTTGGCCGTCGGCTGCTGGCGGGGTTGATTTTGCGAACGTGAATTTCAGATCCATAGCGACAATAAGTCTAGCGGCTAATAACAAATTTGGGGCGGATCCGGTTGGATCCACCCCAAATAAATGATGCTGTGTGAGCGCTTGGCCCTTTAGGCTTGACACCTCTGCCCGCGGGCAGAGAAGCACCTCGCCCTAGGCTGCGAGCACCTCGTCAACGGTTGCGCTCTTAAGGTCTGGGAACGCGTCAGCAACACCGGCGTTGGTGATAACACCGGCGTGTACGTTCAGACCCTTTGCGAGAGCAGCGTCGTCCTGCAGCGCCTTCTTCCAGCCCTTGTTTGCCAGAGCAACAACGTATGGCAGGGTTGCGTTGGTCAGCGCAGCGGTTGAGGTCTCAGGAACAGCGCCCGGCATGTTTGCAACACAGTAGTAGATGCTGTTGTGAACCTGGTAGGTTGGCTCGTCGTGGGTGGTTGGGCGAGAGTTCTCGAAGCAGCCACCCTGGTCGATTGCGATGTCAACGAGCACAGAACCGGTCTTCATGCCGGCAACCATGTCGTCGGTGACGAGCTTAGGAGCCTTCTCACCCGGGATCAGCACAGAGCCGATAACCAGGTCAGCGTCCTTCAGCGCCTCGCTGATGTTGTGAGCGTTTGAGGTGCGGGTCTGGATGCCGCCGTTGTAGATGTCCTCAATCTGCTTCAGGCGTGGCAGTGCAATGTCGATAACGGTGACGTCTGCGCCCATGCCGTAAGCTACGCGAGCAGCCTGCTCACCGGCAGCGCCACCGCCGATAACAACAACCTTTGCCTTGCGGGTAGCGGTTACGCCACCGAGCAGGATGCCGCGGCCGCCAGAAGCCTTCATCAGTGAGTGTGCGCCAACCTGCACAGACAGGCGACCAGCAACCTCAGACATTGGGGCGAGCAGTGGCAGTGCGCGGTTGTCAAGCTGTACGGTCTCGTAGGCGATGGCGGTTGTGCCGCTCTCAACAACAGCGTCGGTGCACTCGCGTGAAGCAGCGAGGTGCAGGTAGGTGAAGAGCACCTGATCCTTGCGCATCTTTGGGTACTCAGCAGCGATTGGCTCTTTTACCTTGAGAACCATGTCTGACTGCTCCCAAACCTCGTCTGCGGTCGCAACAATGGTTGCGCCTGCAGCGCGGAAAGCATCATCGGTGATAGCTGAGCCCTCACCAGCTCCTGCCTCGATCAGTACTTCGTGACCGTGGCGGACTAGCTCAACAACGCCAGCCTCTGTAATAGCTACGCGGTTTTCGTTGTTCTTAATTTCTGTTGGAACACCAACGCGCATTGTTATGCACCTCAATCTTTGAGTAAACGGTTGAATTTGCGGGGATCCGCGGTTATAGTTAGTGCGGATAACAACCCCCACCACTACGATTATGCACGATATTCGCGAAAAGCGCACTCTAACCGCAGTATATTCATAATATAATGTGTTTGGGCGTTTAAATCTATGATTTTTAGGGTATAGCTTGAGTGATATGAAGATTATGCAGTCGTTTCCAGAGCTCGACGATATCGACATGCAGATAATTGACGCGATGCAGGCCAACGGGCGGATCACGAACGCCGATCTCGCAGACAAGGTTGGGATTGCCGCCTCCACCTGCATCACCCGGGTGCGTAACCTGATGACAAAAAAGGTTATCACCGGGTTTTCTGCAACCGTCGACCCGCGGGCGCTCGGTCTCGGACTGGAGACGCTGATCAGTGTTACCGTGCGTTCCGGCGCCAGGCAGCAGATCAACCAGCTCGCTGAGCGGTTGCGGAAAACTCCGGAGGTTGCGCAGCTGTTCTTCCTGGGCGGTGTTGAGGACTTTATTATTCACCTGATGGCGAGGGACTCAGACCACGTGCGCGAGTTTGTGCTCGAGTATCTCTCTGAGGATCCTTGTGTTTCCGCGACCAGAACGAGTATTGTTTTTAGTCACACCCAAAACCCCGTACGGGTGCCATAGCCACAGCGGTTTAATCGACAGCGGCTGTTGCCGCAGCTGGACTGGTTAACAGCGACTGTGCAGCCGGGGGAACGAACCAACTAAGGAGTAAGATCGTGTCTCGTGCGTTACTGATTGTTGATGTGCAGAATGATTTCTGCGAGGGCGGTGCGCTGGGCGTTGCTGGCGGATCCGCCGTCGCCGCCAAAATCGCAGCCTTCCTGCAGGAGAACAGCTATGACCTGGTTGTCGCCTCCCGTGACTGGCACAACGCCGACGACAGTAACGGCGGCCACTTCGCGCTCTCGGGTGAGCCGGACTTTGTAGACACCTGGCCTGTGCACTGCGTCGCCGAAACCGAGGGAGCCGCCTACCACCCGGAGGTTGCAGACCTGGACATTGACGTGCACATCTACAAGGGCATGGGCGAGCCCGCCTACTCCGCCTTCGAGGGGAAAACCGACAGCGGCGAGAGCCTGGAGAAGCTGCTGAAAGACGCCGGTGTCACCGACCTCGACGTTGTTGGTATCGCAACCGACTACTGTGTTCTCGCCTCCGCCAGGGACGCGTTGAACGCCGGTTTTAGTGTGCGAGTGTGGCGCGATATGGTTGCCGCGGTCGCTCCCGATTCTGGTTCTAAGGCGCTTGCGGATCTCGCTGCTCAGGGCGCTGAGCTGGTTACCGCCTAGTCTGGTTCAGTGTGAAAACCGGTTGGGGGAGTTGTGGTCTCACTTGCTAATCTAGCCGCCCAGTTTCAGGGGGCGGATGAAACCGAACAGCTCTTCGGGTTTCTTGAGTGGGTTAGCGAGATCCGCGGGCTTGAGCCATACCCGGCGCAGGAGAGCGCGCTAACCTCCCTCGCCCAGGGTAACAACGTTATCCTCGCAACCCCGACCGGCAGCGGTAAATCACTCGTCGCGCTCGGTGTCCACTTTTACGCGATGGTGAGAGGGGAACGCGGCGTCTACACCGCGCCAATTAAAGCGCTGGTGAGCGAGAAGTTCTTTGAGCTGGTCGCACAGTTCGGTGCCGCAAACGTCGGCATGGTGACGGGTGACAGCGCCATCAACCCGGACGCACCGATTATCTGCTGCACCGCCGAGATTCTCGCCCACTACGCGCTCGCCGATGAGGCCGCGCACGGCTTCACCCACATTGTGATGGACGAGTTCCACTACTACGGTGACTACGATCGCGGCTGGGCGTGGCAGGTGCCGCTGCTTTTGGCGAACCGTGCACAGTTCCTGCTGCTGTCGGCAACGCTCGGAGACACAACCGAGCTCGCCGCCGACCTGCGGCAGCGCACAGGGCGTGAAACCGAGCTGATCGGCGGTATGCAGCGACCGGTTCCGCTCAGCTACAGCTACAGTGTTAAACCCGTTGACGAGGCAATAAAAGAGGCGATCGCAGAGCATAAAGCACCTATCTATGTGGTGCACTTTAGCCAGCTGCAGGCGATCAGCAGGGCGAAGGAGCTCGCGAAACAGCTGGGTAGCACGCTGGTTAGCGGATCCACCCAGGACGGCACAGAACGCGCTGCGGCGCTGAAGCAGGAACTGTCGCAGTTTAGGTTTGCGAAGGGCTTTGGGCAGACGCTGCAATCGCTGCTTTTGAAGGGCATTGCCGTGCACCACGCCGGGCTGCTGCCGAAGTATCGCAGGCTGGTTGAGCGGCTCGCACAGCAGGGGCTGCTCCGGGTTATCTGCGGCACAGACACCCTCGGGATCGGCATTAACGTCCCGATCAGAACAGTTTTCTTCACCGATTTGGCGAAGTTTAGGGGCGGGAAGGCGCACCGGCTATCCGTTAGGGAGTTTCAGCAGATCGCTGGCCGGGCGGGCCGGGCCGGGTTTGACACCGCCGGTGATGTTATCGTCAGCGCGCCCGAGTATGTGATCGAGAACGCGCAGGCGGCGGCGAAGCGGGCCGCGCAGCTCGCGAAAAACCCGAAGAAAAAGATCAAGGTTGTCACCAAGAGCGCCCCCGCCGGAGCGATTAAGTGGAGTGAAAAAACCGTTGAAAACCTGAAAAGCGGTGAACCGGAGACGCTGCGCTCGCGGTTTAAGATAACACACAGTATTCTGCTCAGCATTCTCAGCCGCGGTGAGACGCGCGAGGGTGAGCTGCTGCGGTTTGTGCGCGGGTTCATTTTTAACTCGCACGAGCCCGAAGCATCCCGCTTCGACCACGCCAGAACCGCGATTGCGATCTATAAAACCCTGCGTGAGGCGGGCATTTTGCGGATCGAAACAACCACCTCCGGCAGGCTGCTGCGGCTCAGCGATGCCGCAGGCAGTCAGTTCGGTAGTGCGCTCGCACTCAACCAGCCGCTCGCGCCGTTTGCGGTTAGCGCGATTATGCAGCTTGACCGGGATGATCCGCAGCACGCACTCGACACGGTGTCGATTATTGAGGCGGTGCTGGAGGATCCACGCCAGGTGCTGAACGCGCAGCGGGATTTGCTCGTGAAACAGCTGCTGGCGGAGTTGAAAGCCGACGGAGCCGAGTATCATGAGCGGATGGCGCAGATCGGTGAGGTGACGCACCCGCAGCCGCTGCGAGACGAGCTGGAGGAGCTGTTTAGCGAGTATGTGAAAGAGTCGCCGTGGGCGGCGGAGCACAGCCTCAGCCCCAAGTCGATTGTCCGTGACATGCTCGAAAACGCCTACAACTACCGCGACCTGATCAACCACTACTCGCTCGCGAACTCCGAGGGTGTTGTGCTGAGGTATCTCAGCGACGCCTATAAAACACTGCTGCGCACCGTTCCCGAGGGCGCGAAAACCCAGCAGCTGCGCGAAATAATCGACTGGCTGGGGGAGATGATTAAGCAGATCGACTCCAGCCTGATCGCCGAGTGGTCGACAATGCAGGCGCTTGAGTCGGGTGAGTTGAACCCGGATGCCGCGTCCGATGCGTTGGCAGCCCCGCCGGAGACAACAGAGCTCAGCGAGACGCGAGCGTTCTTGGTGATGCTGAGAAACGTCAGTTCTCGGGTGTTGACGGCGGCCGCGTTTGAGCAGACCGAGCTGCTCGTCAGGCTCTCAAACCCGGAAACAGACAGCCGCGTCAGCAACGACCCGAGCCTGCTCGCCCGCGCAACACAGCTTGGCGCGATGGGGCGGCGTGCCTGGGATGAGGCGCTTGATGCTTACTTTGCGGAGTATGACGAGATCCTCATCGACCAGCGCGCGAGAGACCCGAAGCTGCTAACCATAACCCGCGACGGGGAGACGTGGCTTTTACGGCAGACAGTGCCGGATCCGCAGGCAAACAACGATTGGGCAATCTACATCAGCGTTGACATCCCGGCGAGTAACGCGGCGGGGGAGCCGGTTTACACGGTCACCGCGATGACCGACAGCGGCGAGCCCGGCTAGCGTTTTGGCGGGTTTGCAGCCTTTTAGCAAGCAACCCGAGTAGTGTTTAACTATGCGACTTGGCGTTATTGATGTTGGATCAAACACTGTTCACCTGCTCGTTGTTGACGCACACCCCGGTGCAAGCCCCGTGCCGTACCACTCACAGCGTTCACTGCTGCGGCTGATGCGCTACCTTGACGCCGACGGCGCAATCACCGCCGAGGGCACCGAGCTGATTGTTTCGTCAATCGACGAGGCTGTGAAGGCGGCCAATGAGATCGGCGTTGACGACCTGATTTGCACGGCGACCTCCGCGATCCGCGAGGCAAAAAACGGCCAGGAGGTGCTGGAACGGGTTGCGAAGGTGACGGGCGTTGCGCCGCAGGTGCTCTCGGGCGATGACGAGGCGCGGATCACAATGCTCGCCGTGCGACGCTGGCTCGGCTGGTCGGCGGGTGAGATTCTGCTGTTCGACATCGGCGGCGGCTCGTTTGAGATCGCGCAGGGGGCGGACGAGTACCCCGACGCGCAGGTTTCGCTGCCGCTCGGAGCGGGGCGCGCCACGAAGCTCTTTATCCCGGAGGATCCACCCGGTCACGCCGCTGTTTCTGCGCTGCGCAAACACGCCCGCAAGGAGTTTACGCGGGTGCGTGACGAGCTGTTTGCCAAGCGCCCCAAGCCGAACCGGGTGGTCGGCACCTCAAAGACGATCCGCTCACTCGGCAGGCTCGTCGGTGGCACCGCGAAGGCGCAAACCGGTGAGCTCGCCCAGCTGCACTACCAGGATCTAAAGGAGTGGGAGCCGTTTTTACGGGAGATGCCCTCAAACGTGCGCGAGTACCTGCCGGGTGTCACCCCGGAGCGCGGCTACCAGCTGATGGCCGGCGCGGTGCTGCTGCGCACCGCCATGAAGGTGTTTGAGGTTGAAACCCTAAATATCTCACCCTGGGCACTGCGCGAGGGCATTGTGCTGCGCTATATTGACCAGCTCGATGGGCGGGGCGCGGATCCGGTAAACCTGTGACGGTCGGATATTTCCTGCCGTTTCTGGGTCACCGGCGCGCTCGCCGGATTGATTTTGCAAATCCGCAAGACATTCGGTATAGTTAAATTTCGGTAATCCTCCCGGTTAACTCCGGCGAATGCCATTGGGATATGGTGTAATTGGCAACACGGCTGATTCTGGTTCAGTTGTTCTTGGTTCGAGTCCAGGTATCCCAGCCACTTTCTCTAACACTCGCTAACGGGCTGTTTTGTTTAATCCGGCGACTGTTTTCTGCGCCGCTGTACCCGCTAGGCACCGCGCTGTTAAGCAATGTAAAATAGGGTGCTGTGACTCCTGAACAATTAGCCGTTGAAATACACCGCATCATTACAAACATTGCTGAGGCAGCGGACGCTGAGCTGAGCCTAACACCGGAGGCGCTGCAGCCGGAGCGTCCACGCAACCGTGAACACGGTGACTGGGCATCAAACGCGGCAATGAAGTTCGCGAAACCGCTCGGCACGAATCCGCGCCAGCTGGCTGAGCAGATCACCGCTGAGCTGGTGAAACTGCCGGAGGTTGCGGCGGCTGAGATTGCTGGGCCGGGCTTTATTAACGTGACGCTGAACGCGGCAGCCGCGGGGCAGATTGTGCAGACGATCCTCTCCGAGAGAGCAAACTACGGCACCAACCAGCAGCTTGCGGGCAGGTCAATCAACCTGGAGTTTGTGAGCGCGAACCCGACCGGTCCGCTGCACCTCGGCCACACCCGCTGGGCGGCGCTCGGTGACTCACTCGCGAGACTTTTGAAGGCCGCGGGCGCCAACGTTACAAGCGAGTACTACATTAACGACGCGGGCTCGCAGATGCAGAAGTTTGGTCGCTCGGTGCTCGCCGCGGCGCTTGGTCAGCCGGTGCCGGAGGACGGCTACCCGGGCGAGTACATTCAGGTGCTCGGGGCGAAGGTGAGGGAGCTGATCCCGAACCTTGCGGAGCTGGATCCTGCCGAGCAGCTGCACGAGGTGACTGAGCGCGCCTACGAGCTGCAGCTGGAGGAGATTAAGCAGTCGCTTACAAACTTCAACGTGCACTTCGACGTCTGGTTCTCGGAGCGGAGCCTGCACGCTGCGGGTGAGGGCGGATCCGCCAGCAAAATCGCCGAGGCTGTTGAGCAGCTTGACCGGCTCGGGCACGTTTTCGAGGCTGACGGCGCTGTTTGGGTGCGCACATCCAGTTTCGGTGACGATAAAGACCGGGTTGTGACCCGTGGAAACGGCGTTTTCACCTATTTTGCCGCCGACGTTGCCTACTACATTAACAAGTCACAGCGCGGGTTTGACGAGAAGGTTTACCTGCTCGGCGCCGACCACCACGGCTACATTGGCAGGCTCCGCGCGATCGCCAGTGTTTCCGGGGAAAACCCCGATGAGACGCTGAGTACCCCGATCGGGCAGCTGGTTAACCTGAACGGCGCGAGACTTTCGAAGCGCGCTGGCAACATTATTGAGCTTGATGATCTTTTGCAGTGGCTGGGGTCTGACGCGCTGCGTTTCTGGCTTGCGCGCTACCCGGCGGATTCACCACTGTCGCTCGACGGCGAAAAACTGCGCAGCCGCACCAACGACAACCCGGTTTTCTATGTGCAGTATGCGCACGCGAGAACCTGCTCGGTTGATCGGAACGCCGAGGCAGCAGGCCTTGGGCGGGAGCCGTTTGATCCGCAGCTGCTAACCCACGCGAGCGAGACCGAGCTGCTCGGTAAGCTGCAGGAGTATCCGGCGATTGTTGCGGGCGCCGCGAAACTGCGTGAACCGCACCGCATCGCCAGGTATCTGGAGGAGCTCGCGGGCACCTACCACCGCTGGTATGACCAGTGCCGGGTGCTGCCGCAGAGCGGTGAGCCGCTGACGGCGCTGCACTCGACAAGGCTCAGCCTGAACGATGCAACACAGCAGGTTATTCGCAACGGGCTTGCACTGCTCGGCGTTAGCTCACCGGAACGGATGTAATCGTGGCCGCGGCAACCCCCAAACGGAGTAACCGGTTTATTATTGTCACCGGTATTTTGTTGGCGCTGCTGGTGCTGCTGGCAGCCTGCCTGGAGTTTATCGCGAGAACCGTGCTGCCAAACGCCGCGGCGGTTGCGATTAAGGACCAGCTGGATTTGCCGGACACCGCAAAGGTTGAGGTGAAAACCAGCGGCTTCCTGCTGCCGCAGCTGGTTTCGCAGCGGCTAACCAATCTGACGGTGACGGTTCCCGAGTATCCGCTGTCAGACACCGAAACCACAACGGTTATTGCCGAGGTTGGCGCGGTCGCACTAGACCCGACCTCGGCGCCGCTCGACAACACCAGGGTTAGTGCGGAGCTAACAAACAGCCAGCTGCAGGCACAGCTGCTCGCCCAGACCGGGATCAGTGGTGTCACCGAGGTGCTTGACGGCGCGGTGAAGCTTGAAACCACAACAGAGTTCTTCAACCAGCAGCTGGCTATCTCCGCTGTTTTCGGTCTCACCGCAGAAAACAACGCGATCACACTAACAACCCAGGATGTTGCCGCGGTGCCAGACCAGGGCGCTGACAATTTGCTGCAGTTTGTGACGCCGGAGCTGCTTTCTGCCGCGTTGCCAACCCAGCAAATCTGCGTCGCCGAGAGCGTGCCCGCGGGCTTCAGCCTAACCGAGCTGATCACCGACACCGTCGAACAGAAACTGATTGCGACATTCCAGGTGGATCCGCAAATCACCCAGAATGCCAGCCTGCGCGCGAGAGGAAGCTGCCAATGAACGGTGAAGATACACTGCTGACAGGGCTGTTTCCAAACAGCGCAGCGAGGTGCGGGGCGGCGGATCACGCCACCGAGGCGGCTGAGAACACCGACGCGGCTAAGAACACCGGCGAAGCTGAGATCGCGGGCGTGAAACTAACCGAGCTCGCTGAGCAGTACGGCACACCGCTCTACCTGCTCGATGTCGCCGAGCTGAAATCAACCGCCGAGCGCACCGTTGCCGCGCTCACCGGCGAGTTTGCCAGGGTGGGGGCGTCCGCGAAGCTCTATTATGCCTCCAAGGCGCTGCTGAACCAGCCGGTTGCCAGGTGGGTGACCGAGGCGGGTATGCACCTTGACGTGGCAAGCGGCGGGGAGCTCGCGGTTGCGCTCGCGGCCGGGGTTGATCCCGCGCTGATCGGTGTGCACGGCAACAACAAGTCCCGGGAGGAGCTTGCCGCGGCGGTAACCGCGGGGGTTGGTTCGATTGTTGTTGACAGCGCCGAGGAGGTGCGGATCCTGCAGGAGACCTGCTCTGAGATTGGCGGGCGCGCAACCGTGATCCTGCGGGTTAACAGCGGTGTGCACGCGGCAACCCACGGCTATCTTGCGACAAGCCACGAGGATCAAAAGTTTGGTGTGTCAAAATCCCAGGCAGCCGAGCTGGTTGCGGCGATTAACGCCGCCTCGCAGCTTGATTTTCAGGGGATCCACTGCCATATCGGGTCGCAGATTTTTGACACGGCCGGGTTTAAAGAATCCGCCGACAGAATGGTTGAGATCGCTGCTGAGCTGGCGCAGCTGGCTGAGGTCAGTGAGCTGAACCTCGGCGGTGGCTTCGGGATCGCCTACACCCCGGAGGAGCTGCCGCAGGTGCCAGATATTGCGGCTCTCGCGGCGGAGCTAGCGGATATTGTTGCCGCGGCGTGTGAAAAACGCGGACTGAAAATACCCGCTGTTGCGTTTGAACCAGGCCGGTCGATTGTCGGCAAGGCGGGTGTAACCCTCTATCGCGTTGGTGTGACAAAAACGGTTGAGCTGACCGGCAGCGACAGCGAGGCGGATCCGGCAGACCTGGGCTATAAAACCCGACGCTACATCAGCGTTGACGGCGGCATGAGCGACAACGCGAGGCCCGCCCTCTACGGTGCCGACTACACGGCGGTGCTCGCCAACCGGGTCAGTGACTCGCCGCTGACGCTCTCACGCGTTGTCGGCAAACACTGTGAGTCGGGCGATATTGTGATTAACCGGCAGCTTTTGCCAGCAGACATAACCGAGGGTGACCTGCTCGCGGTTGCGGCAACCGGCGCCTACTGTTGGTCGCTCGCGAGCAACTACAACTATCTGCCAAGACCCGCGATTGTCGCCCTGGAGGACGGCTCACACCGGGTGATTGTACGGCCGGTAACGGTTTCTGACCTGGTAATGCTCAGCCAATAAACACCGCCGCTACAGTAAATTTGAACTAGTAAGAATAACGAGATGATCGGAGAGACATTGTCTGAATACCGCCACCTGAGTGTTGCCCTGCTGGGAAGCGGATCCGTTGGATCCCAGGTTGCCAGGCTGCTGCTGGAGGAGCAGCAGGAACTCGCCTCCCGTGTCGGAGCTAAACTCGAGCTGATCGGTATTGCTGTGCGTGACACCGCGGCGAAGCGCGACGTTGAGCTGCCGCAGGAGCTGTACACAACCGACGCCGCCGAGCTGATTAAGAAGGCCGATATTGTTGTCGAGCTGATGGGCGGAATCGAACCGGCAAAGAGTCTGATCCTGGAGGCGCTGGAGCAGGGCGCTGACGTTATCACCGCGAACAAGGCGCTGATCGCCGCTCACGGCCCGGAACTGCACGCCGCAGCCCGCCGCGTTGGCGCGCAGCTCAGCTACGAGGCCGCCGTTGCTGGCGCGATCCCGATTCTTCGTCCGCTGCAGGAGAGCCTCGCGGGCGACAATGTGAAGCGTGTGATGGGTATTGTCAACGGCTCCACCAACTACATTCTTGACCGGATGGATCGCTTCGGCGACACCCCGGAGGCGGCAATGCAGGTGGCGAGCGACCTCGGCTATCTGGAGGCGGATCCAACCCTCGACGTTGAGGGCTATGACGCGGCCTCAAAGGCTGGGATTCTCGCGCGGATCGCGTTCCACACCGATCTGCCTGAGGGTGCCGTCTACCGTGAGGGCATCACCGCTATCACCGCGGACGATGTGGCAACCGCGAAGGCCGCAAACCAGGTGATTAAACTGCTCGCCGTTGTTGAGCAGGCAACCGGCGCGGACGGCGCAGCTGGCGTTTCCGCGCGCGTCACTCCGGTGCTGATCTCCCGCGAGCACCCGCTCGCTGCTGTGCACGGCGGCAAGAACGCAATCTTTGTTGAGGCTGAGGCAGCCGGTGAGCTGATGTTCTACGGCGCCGGCGCTGGCGGTGTTGAAACCGCCTCCGCTGTTCTCGGTGACCTTGTTTCGGCTGCGCGCCGTCACGTTGCCGGCGGCCCGGGCCTGACAACCCCGAGCTACGCAGACCTGCGGGTGCTGCCGATTAGCGAGGCAGAGACCGCCTACCAGATTATTCTTAACGCGGTTGATCAGCCGGGTGTGCTCGCCGCGATTGCTCGGGTGTTTGCCGATAATCAGGTGTCGGTTGCCGCGATCCATCAGAGTCTGCCGGAGGAGCTTTCGGGCCTCGCCAAACTGGTTATCACAACCGCTGAGGCGCGTGAGGAGGCGCTGCAGACAACCGTTGCGGAGCTGCGCGCGCTCGACGTGGTGAGTGAGATCGTTAGCATTCTGCGGGTTTTGCACGCCTAAACAGCGGGGTGCCAGCGGCGGTTAGTTATCGCAGATCGCTAACCGCCGAGGGCCGAAACAGCAGACCGGCACAGACAGAAAGACCGATACAGGCAGAAAAACATGACGCAGACAGATTTGGCTAAAAACCCTGCACACTTCCGGGTGCACGTGCGGGTTCCGGCGACCAGCGCCAACCTCGGCCCGGGCTTTGACACGCTCGGGCTCGCGCTCGCCTACGGTGACGAGATCACCGCCGAGCTGACCGACACGCCCGGGATCCGGGTTAACGTCAGCGGGGTTGGCGAGGGAGAGGTGCCGGGCGACGAGTCGAACCTGGTCGCAAAATCGCTGCTGCATGTCTTTCAGAGCCTGCGGGTGGATCCGCCAACCGGCCTGCTGCTAAACGCCACCAACCGGATTCCCCACGGCCGCGGCATGGGCTCATCGGGCGCGGCGATTGTCGCGGGTGTGAAACTCGCGGAGGGGCTGCTGAAACTGCTCCATGGGAAGCAGCTGACCGAACAGCAGCTGCTCGAGTTCGCAACCGAACTGGAGGGGCACCCCGACAATGTGGCGCCGGGGCTGTCCGGTGGGCTAACCATTGCCTGGATGAGCGGATCCACCCCGCGCTCTAAAAAACTCGCCGTTCACCGCGGTGTTTCGCCGCTTGTGCTGGTGCCGAACTTCCGGGTTTCGACCGAGCACGCGCGCAGTCTGCAGCCGGAGGCGGTGCCGCACTCGGACGCTGTGTTTAACGTCTCCCGATCGGCGCTTTTGATTGCGGCGCTGACGCAGAGCCCGGAGCTGCTGCTGGAGGCAACCGAGGATAAACTCCACCAGGACTACCGCGCGGAGGCAATGCCTCAAACCCGGCAGCTGATTGAGCAGCTGCGGCAGGTAGGCTTTGCGGCGGTTGTTTCGGGGGCTGGCCCGTCAGTGCTGGTGCTCGCTGACGGACCGGCGAAACGGGCCGAGGCTGCGGACTTCGTAGCTGAGAATGCGCCTGATTGGCAGCGGAAAATACTGGCTGTTGACATCGAAGGTGCTACAGTAGAGATTAGCCCTGTTTAAACAGCACACGAACACTGCTCAGTAATCGCAGCTGTCTCGGGCAACAGTTGTTAAATTTCGCGTCGCGAGAGAACACAGCTGATCTTTAAAGCAAATCGCTTAACCTTGCACGCTCGTGCAGTTAGCGCGTGAACCCTCAAGCTGAGGTAGTTTTTCACGCGACAATCTTATGAGAGGACTTCAATAATGGAGCAAAACGAAAACACAACCGCTGAGAAGGGCGAATCAGTAGCCCCGAAGCGTCGCCGCGTTGGCCGTCGCGCAATCAGCGCAACCGTGCCATCATCAATCCCGCAGACAGCGCCGCTGGTTCCGCCAGCCGTTGGTGACGGCGAGCCGGAGGCTGCTCCGGCGCCGCGTCGTCGTGGTCGCCCACGTAAGAATCCAAGAATCCGCTGCCGGAGGAGACCGCTGCGGCGACCGAGGCGAAAGTAGAGACCGCCGCAACCGGCGCTGCTGCTGAGACCCCTGCCGCTGAGGCGGAGGTTGCTCCGGCGGCTCCGGCGCCTCGTCGTCGTGGTCGCCCTCGCAAGAATCCGCTGCCGGAGGAGACCGCTGCGGCGACCGAGGCGAAAGCAGAGACCGCAGCAACCGGTACAGCCGCTGCAACAGCAGCAGCGGGCGCAACCGGCGCAGCTGCTGAGACCCCTGCCGCTGAGGCGGAGGCTGCTCCGGCGCCGCGTCGTCGTGGTCGTCCTCGCAAGAATCCGCTGCCTGAAACAGCCGCAGCGGCTGACAGCAGCGCAGCAAGCACCGAGGCGGCAGCGGCCGCTGTCGGTAAGGAGCTCGCTGAGGCAGTAGCAGCCGCAGCCGCGGGAGCAGCCGGTGCAGCGGGATCCACCGCAGAAACAGCCGAGGGCGCATACGCAAAAACCGAGACCAAAGCAGCCGAGGCCAAGAGCGAGAGCCGTTCCGACTCACGCGCTGACGCGAAGAACGACAGCCGGTCACGCCAGCGCACCCGCCAGCGTGAGCGCAACAAGCGCCGCACCGCGGACGAGATTGAGGAGCTGACCGAGGACGATGTGCTGCTCCCGGTTGCCGGTATCCTCGACGTGCTCGACAACTACGCCTTTGTGCGCACCAGCGGCTACCTGCCGGGTGTTAGTGACATCTATGTTTCACTCAGCCAGGTGAAGCGTCACGGGCTGCGCAAGGGTGACGCGGTTGTTGGTGCGATCCGCCAACCACGCGACGGCGAGGGCAACGGCCGCCAGAAATACAACGCGCTGGTGAAGCTCGACAGTGTTAACGGCACCGCCGCAACCGAGGTACAGGAGCGCGTAGAGTTTGAGAAACTGACAGCGGTTGCAGTCGACACCCACGTTGCCGTTGCTGAGAACGCGGGCCCAATCGGCCGGGCAATCGGTGCGCTAACCCCGCTCGCACTCGGCCAGCGCGGACTTGTTACCGCCTACTCACCGCACCTCGCAGCGGGCGTGCTGCGCGAGATCGGTGCCGCGTTCGCGGAAAACTCACCAGAGACACACCTGATGTACGTGCAGGTTGGTGGCCGCCCAGAGCTTGTTACCGAGCTCAGCCGCTCATTCAGCGGTGAGGTTATCGCCGCCGCAGCAGACCGCAGCGCGGAGGACCAGCTGACCGTTGTTGAGCTCGCCTTCGAGCGCGCAAAGCGCCTGGTAGAGCTCGGACACGACGTGGTTGTGCTGCTCGACTCACTAACCGCCTACGGTGACGCAATCTCCGCGGTTAGCCCACTGCAGAAGGGCAGCATCATCGGCTACGAGCCAGCAACCGCTCGCGCCCTCAGCACCCTGCTCGCGCAGGCTCGCAACGTCGAAAACGGCGGATCCCTCGCGATCTACGCCGCAGTGGACCAGCTCAGCACCGCAAACGATCGGGAGCAGGAGCGCGTTGCCAACTGGCTTTACACAACCGATATCACCGTTGAGGGTGTCTGCCCAGAACCAGGAATCGACGTGATCAGCAGTTTCGCGCTGAACACCGCCGAGCTGGTTGGTGAGCAGGCGGCAAACGCTGTTAGGCAGCTGCGGCAGGCAGTGCAGAGCGGTGAGCTAGACTCAATCGAGCTGAACAAGCAGATCGCTGCGACTAAATCAGTCCACGCAGTGCTGCAGCTCGCTAAATAATTCGGCCGCTGTAACCAGCTAGGAAAACAGACATGTTTGAACAAGTAGATGCGCTGCTTGCTGAGCACGCCGATCTGCAAGAGCAGCTTGCGGATCCGGCGCTGCACTCAGAACCGGCGAGGGCGAAGAAGGTCAACCAGCGTTACGCGGAACTGAGCAAAATCAAGGCCGCCCACGAAAACTGGGTGCAGCTCGGTGAGGATTTGAGCGCCGCTAAGGAGCTCGCCCGTGAGGACGAGAGCTTCGCGGACGAGGTGCCAGCGCTGGAGACAGAGCTCGCCGCCGCACAGGAGAAGGTGCGCCGCCTTTTGATCCCGCGCGATCCAGACGACGCCCGCGATGTTATCCTCGAGATCAAGGGCGGTGAGGGCGGCGCCGAGTCCGCGCTGTTCGCCGCCGACCTGCTGCGGATGTACAGCTACTACGCTGAGTCGAAGGGCTGGAAAACCGAGATCCTGGAGAGCGACGAGAGCGACCTGGGCGGTTACAAGAACGTGCAGGTTGCGATTAAAGCCAACGCAACGGATCCGTCACAGGGCGCCTGGGCGCACCTGAAATACGAGGGCGGTGTGCACCGTGTGCAGCGCGTGCCGGTCACCGAGTCGCAGGGGCGGATCCACACTTCAACAACCGGTGTGCTCGTCTACCCGGAGGTTGATGAGCCGGAGGAGGTGGAGATCAATCAGAACGACCTGAAGATTGATGTCTACCGTTCCAGCGGCCCGGGCGGTCAGTCGGTTAACACAACCGATTCGGCTGTGCGGATCACCCACCTCCCGAGCGGTATCGTCGTTGCGATGCAGAACGAGAAGAGCCAGCTGCAGAACCGTGAGGCTGCGATGCGTGTTTTGCGCGCCCGCCTGCTCGCGAAACAGCAGGAGGAAGCTGAGGCGGAGGCCAGCGCGCACCGCAAGAGCCAGATCCGCACAATGGATCGTTCTGAGCGGATCCGCACCTACAACTTCCCGGAGAACCGCATCGCCGACCACCGCACCGGTTTTAAAGCCTACAACCTTGACCAGGTTATGAACGGCGCACTCGGCCCGGTGATTGACTCGTGTATCCACGCGGATGAGGAGTCGCGGCTGGCTGAGCTCGGCCAAGAGTCGTAACCAGTTCGGGTTAGAATCGTAATCAGCTCGGAAAGAGTCGCAGCTGCGGCTCGGGCTGTTACAATCAGCACTGAAAACAGGATAAACACAACAGAACACAGGGAACGGGATATATAGGGAATGGGACTGTCGCACCGAATGCCGCGTCTTGTCTGGCTTGTCTGGACCTTCGGGGTGCTCGGGTACGTGGTTGCGGTGATTAACCGCACCTCCCTGTCAACCCTCGGCGAGATCGCACAGCACCACTTCCACATTGAAGCAACCGCGCTGTCGATCTTCGTTTTCACCCAGATCCTGGTTTATTCGCTGTGCCAGATACCGGTCGGGATCCTGCTCGACCGGTTCGGCGCAATCAGGGTTATGACCGGTGGTTTGCTGATTATGGCAACCGGTCAAACGGCGATGGCGTTCGCGCCCGATATGCTCTGGGCGGTTATCGCCAGGGTCTGTTTGGGAATCGGAGACGCGGGTATTTTCATCTCGCTGATTCGCATCGTGGGGGAGTGGTTCCCGGTTCGGATGCTGCCGATTATGGGTCAGCTGACCGGTCTAATCGGTCAGGCGGGACAGCTGGTAGCGGTTGTGCCGCTGGCAACGCTTGTGATCACACAGGGCTGGACCGCGGGCTTTTTGACACTCGCGATTGTGTCGCTGCTGTCGCTCACAACAATCGTCTGTTTTGTGCAAAACAAGCCCGGTGAGCAGACGATTCTGCAGCAGCTTTTGAAGCGTCCCGCCCGGCAGTTAACGATCTCAGACGGCCCCGGAGCCTCCAAGGGCGGGTTCGGGGATCTCGCCCCCGTCACCGAGGCAATCCCGGTTTTCGGCCCGGAGGGCAGCGGTGTTAAACTCGCGCTCAGGCAGCTGCTGCGCCGACCTGGTGTGCGGCTTGGTTTCTGGATCCACTTCGTCACCGCCTCATCGCTGCACAGCTTCCTGCTGCTGTGGGGTGCGCCGTTCTTAATGGGCGGTATGATGCTCGACCGGCAGACCGCAAGTTTTGTGCTGTCACTGGCTGTTTTGTCGACAATGATCGGCGGGCTTGTGCTCGGACCTATCGCCTCGCGCTGGGCTCACCACCGGATCAACATTGTGCTCGGTGTTGTTGCCGCGATTGTTATCTGCTGGAGCACGGTGCTGCTGCTGCCAGAACCCGCGCCGGTGTGGCTGCTCGCTGTGCTCGCGATTGTGACCGCGCTCGGTGGCCCAACCTCGATGATCGCGTTCGATGTTGTGCGCACGCACACCCACACCAACCAGCTGGGGATCGGCACCGGCATTATCAACTCTGGTGCTTTTGTTGCCGCGCTGTTGATTATTATCGGGATTGGTCTGCTGCTCGATCTGCAGGGCGCGGGAACACCGCACACCTACTCAACCGAGGCGTTTAAGCTGGCGATGTGCTGCCAGTATGTGATCTGGACGTTGGGCATCACGATGATCCTGATTGAGCTGCCGAAAGCGAAACGACAGATCAGAAAGCGCCGCACGCAACGGTAGTGAAGCGCACTGCGCCGCACACAGAGGTAGACGCGCACTGCGGCGCACGCAGCGGTAGACGTGCACAGTAGCGCCGATAGCGGCGCAAGAAAACGGCTAAAAAGCCTGCCGCCGCACAGAGGCTAGATTACGTAAAAGTCTGCGTGGTCGGGACTCTCAATCGCGGGCGCGCCTCGCCTGGGGCGCTGCACCGCCGGAATCCCGAGCATTGTGGTCCACTCTGGCGCGCTGTTAACCACCACGGCGTTTGAGCCGATTGCGGAGTCCGCGCCGATTGTGATGTTGCCGAGCACCTTAGCTCCGGCGCCGATCACAACCCTGTCTCCGATGGTTGGGTGGCGTTTACCGGTGTCGTGCCCTGTACCACCGAGGGTTACCTGGTGGTACAGGTGCACATCGTCACCGATGACTGAGGTCTCGCCGATTACAACACCCATTCCGTGATCTATAAACAGTCGCTTGCCAATGCTGGCTCCGGGGTGGATTTCCACGCCCGTGAACGCCCTCACCAGCTGTGAGATCGCGCGCGGCGCAAACCGTAGCCCCCGCTGCCACAGGCGGTGTGACACACGATGCCACCACACCGCGTGCAGCCCGGGGTAGAGAAAGAACACCTCGGCTGCGGTGCGCGCTGCCGGATCCTTCGCCTGCGCTGCTGCGATATCTTCACGAACTGTTTTGAACACGATTCTGCTAAGACCTCAGGTCAGTTGTTTCCTAACTTTAGGGTTTAAACATCGAGGTGCTCGTAGAGCGCGGTTGAGAAGTAGCGCTCACCGAAGTCTGGCACGATCACCACGATCTTTTTACCGGCGTTCTCTGGGCGGTTAGCCACCTCAATGGCTGCAGACACTGCAGCACCGCCTGAGATACCGGCGAGGATTCCCTCTTTGGTGCCGAGCTCGCGACCCACCCGAATGGCGTTCTCAAGCTCAACGTCAATAACCTCATCATAGACCTCACGGTCCAGAATCGGTGGCACAAAGTTCGCGCCGAGTCCCTGAATCTTGTGCGGGCCTGCCTTGCCCTCGGTCAAAAGCGGTGAATCCTTCGGCTCAACCGCGATCACCTCGAGGTCTGGCTTCTTCTCCTTCAGCGCGTTACCAACGCCGGTGACGGTGCCGCCGGTGCCGATGCCCGCGATGAAGATGTCGATGTCACCGTCGGTGTCTGCCCAGATCTCAGCAGCGGTGGTTTTGCGGTGGATCTCAGGGTTCGCCTGGTTAGCGAACTGACGCGCCAGAATAGCGCCAGGGGTGTTTGCGACGATCTCCTCAGCCTTCGCAACCGCGCCCTTCATACCCGCTGGTCCCTCGGTGAGCACAATCTCAGCACCGTAGGCAGCGAGCAGCTTGCGGCGCTCAATGCTCATTGTCTCTGGCATGGTGAGGATCACGCGGTAGCCACGTGCTGCGCCGGCAAACGCCAGGGCAATTCCGGTGTTACCGCTTGTTCCCTCAACGATTGTGCCGCCCGGCTGTAGGTCACCCGATGCCTCAGCGGCATCGAGGATTGCGATACCGATGCGGTCCTTCACGCTGCCCGCTGGGTTGTAGAATTCAAGCTTTGCGTAAACCTCTGCTGCTGCGTCACCCGTGACACGGTTGAGCTTCACAAGCGGTGTGTTACCGAACGCCTCGGTAATGTTTGCGTAAATTTTTGCCATGTTTCCTGCTTTCTAAGGATTGGTTGCGCCTAGGTTGGACGCGGTTGACTGGAGCGCCGTTCGAGCACCAGATAACTATACCAAAAAATTATCTGTCATATAAATATTGGTTATGTATCGGTGTTTTTAACTTGCTAGACTCTTAGGTGTGCAAACATTCAACGCAGACAACGGCGACGACGGAGCAGTAACACTGAAACAGCTGCGCGCACAGCTTATCTCGTCCCTAACAGACGCGGGCATTGAGACCGCCGAGGCAGACACAGAGTGGATTATCTGCGAGGTGCTCTCGCTCAGCAGGGGAGCGCTGCGCCTCCCAACCACGCTAGAGGCACCGGTCAGCGCGATTTTTGAGGGGCGGATCCGCGCCCACGCCGCCGATCGCGCCACCAGGAAACCGCTGCAGTATGTGCTCGGCTCAGCGCCGTTTCGCAACCTGGAACTGAGCGTCGGGGAGGGTGTGTTTATTCCGCGCCCCGAAACCGAGTGGGTGACGCAGCTGGGAATTGACGCGCTGTGCAGGCGGGATCCGCTGCGAAATAGCATCTCGCAGCCGACCGGCCAGGGAGCTCACGGGTTGCGACAGCAAGAGGGGCAGCCGCTTGACCCGCTGGTGCTTGAGCTGTGCACCGGCAGCGGGGCGATTGCCCTGGCGATTGCAACCGAAACCGACTCGCTCGTTTGGACCTACGAAAAATCGGTTGCCGCAGCCCGCTGGGCGGCCAAGAACATCGCCAAATACCCGACCGGGCGCGTCCAACTGGTGCGGGAGGACATCGCGCAGCTGCTGCACACCCCGCAGCTGCCAGCGCTGGGCGGCGCTCAGCCACAGCCGGGCAGTATCGACCTGGTGATAACCAACCCGCCGTATGTGCCAAGCGGTGAGATCCCCGAACAGCCCGAGGTGCGCGACTACGACCCCGAGATGGCGCTCTACTCCGGGGCTGACGGCCTCGACCTGATCCGCACAATCGCCGTTATCGCCGAGCGCTGGTTGCGGCCGGGCGGTGCCGTTGTCATCGAACACACCGAGCAGCAGGGGAGCAGGGTGCGTGAAATCCTGCAACAGGCGGGGCTTATGGATCCGCACACCCACCGTGATCTGACAAATCGCGAACGCGCATCCACCGCGCATAAACCAGCTGATTAGCGGTAGAATTAAACAATTATGGCTGAACACTTTGATGGCTCTGAATATTTTGATTGTTCAGACAGCTCGCAGTTACTCGCCGCCTCCCGGGCTGCCCGGCAGGCGCTGGGGCGCGGCGAACTGGTTGTGCTCCCAACCGACACGGTTTACGGGGTTGGTGCTGACGCCTTCGACAGCGCCGCCGTTGCGAAACTGCTGGCGGCAAAGGGCAGGGGCAGAACCTCGCCGCCACCGGTGCTAATTCCGGGAACAGCGACGATGCAGGCGCTCGCCGCCGAGGTGACCCAGCCGGTGAAGAAACTGGCGGACGCCTTCTGGCCCGGTCCGCTGACGATGGTTATGTTTGCGCAGCCGTCGCTGGTTTGGGACCTCGGTGAGACACAGGGCACGGTGGCGTTGCGGATCCCGAACCACCCGCTAACTCTGGAGTTGCTGCGTGAAACCGGCCCGCTCGCGGTCTCGTCGGCAAACATCACCGGTCAGCCAGCAGCTAAAAGCGCGATCGAGGCGCAGCGGATGCTAACAGACAGCGTCGCTGTTTATCTCGACGCCGGTGAGGTTTCGGGGGAGGGAACCCCGTCCACAATTCTTGATGTGACAGAGCTGAATAGCCCGACTGGCAAGCTCAGGGTGCTGCGGCTCGGCGCGATCAGCGTCGCAGAAATAACCGCGGTTTTGCCGGACGCAGAGGTTATTACAGAGGAATAGCCCTTGCATTTCCTGCTGATCATCCTCGTCTCCGCGGCCAGCTGCGGGGCTGTTTCCTGGTTTGTACTGCGGTTCGCGCTGAAGCACGGGCTCTACGCTGAGCCGCGCAGTCGTGACGTGCACAGCAAACCAACGCCGAGACTCGGCGGCGTTGCGATGTTCAGCGGGATTGTTGCGGCGACCGGGTTTGCAATCGCGCTGCCGGTGTTTGATCCGCTGTTTGTTGACAAGAAACGCTTTCTCGCGATGGCCGCGGCCGTTCTGTTAATCGCCGTCGTCGGTGTTTTAGATGACCTCTTCGACCTCGACTGGATGATTAAGCTCGGCGCGCAGCTGGCAGCAGCGGGACTCCTCGCCTGGCAGGGTGTGCAGGTGCTGTCGGTGCCGTTCGGCGACACACTGGTGCTTGTTTCCCCGGCGATGAACATGGTGCTAACCGTGTTCCTGATAGTGCTGGTGATGAACGCGATCAACTTCGTCGACGGCATGGACGGCCTGGTTGTTGGTGTCGCGCTAATCGCCTCGGCGGTGTTCCTCATCTACACGCTGCTGCTCGCGATGGAAACCGGCAACAGCGGCGCAATTATGCTCGCGAGCCTGCTGGCGGCGATGACCGTCGGCGTCTGTATCGGCTTCCTGCCCTACAACTGGCACCGCGCAAAAATGTTTATGGGCGACACCGGTGCCCTGCTGATCGGGCTTTTAATGGCGGTTTCAACGATCTCCGTAACCGGGCAGCTAAACCCCGGCGCGCTAAACCAGAAGCTCGTGCTGGCAAGCTACATCCCGATTATTTTGCCGGTTGCGGTGCTGGCGATGCCCCTCGCCGATTTCAGCCTCGCGGTGCTGCGGCGGATCCGCGCGGGCCAGAGCCCCTTCGCTGCAGACCGGAAACACCTCCACCACAGGCTGCTCGACTACGGTCACTCGCCTGTGCAGGTGGTTGCGATCTTCTATCTTTGGACGCTCACCATCTCGCTCGCCTGCCTGCTGGTTTTCACAACCCAGAGCTATGTTGTGCCGCTGATCGTGATGGTTGCCGGGGGACTGCTCTGTCTGCTGGTGACGATTGTGCCGTTCGCGGTGTTTAAGGATGCGCTGGTGCGGCGAGGCTTGCTAGTTTTGAATACAAAGACTAAACACCGATCGGAGCAGCAGTGACCGAACAATTCCCGGACGCATCAAAATCGCAGCAGCAGGCTGGTGTGGATCCTCAATCCCACGCTGGAGCACAGCCTCCCGTGCAGCTGCCCGCCTCGCAGCCAATTCTGCTGCGTCTGGTAAAACTCGGATCCGTGATAACCGTTGTGCTCGCGGTGCTTGGCGGCATTTTCGGCTACTTGGTCTCCGGTATGCCGGGGCTTTTGGGCGGTGTTCTGGGTGCGCTCGTCGGCGGCGTCTGCATGGGTATCTCGGCGGCAAACATCGCGGTTGTTAACCGCTTTATCGGCAGCCCGCTGTACGTGCAGATCTTTTTTGGATCCATCCTCGGCCAGCTGCTGATTAAGATCGTGCTCTTCCTAGTGACGGCGCTGCTGTTGAAGGATCAGCCGTGGCTCAACTCGAAGGTGTTCTTCATCGCCGTCGTTATCGGCGTAATTGTTTCGCTAATTCTCGACCTGGTCGTTATCCTGCGCAGCAAAATCCCGTACGCGAGCGACACCCAACTGCCCGGCTAGAGCGGCAATAAACCAGGCGCCACAAGGTTTTTGGACAAAACTGCTAAGTCAAGGTGCATAAAACTGAATATCTTGCTAAAATTACTTTAAGATTAACCACGACAAGTGGCGTTCTGTAGCGCGCAATTTGTACGGGGAATAAAGTTCAAAACTGCGATCCCACCGGTCGCTATCGAGACAGGAGAAGGCACTGTTAGCTAGTACTGTGCAGCTCGCAAGTAACCTTTTTGTCGCCGCTGATGATCACAGCGAGGGCGGGTTCCATGCCCCGAGCCTTGATGAATTCTTCCCCGAGGCGTTCCTTTTTGCGGGAACACCTTTTGAGATCAACCGGATCATGATGATCCGAATCCTGATGACGATCCTCGTCGTCCTGGTGTTCTGGCTCGGAACTCGTAATCTTCGTCTTATCCCAACTCGCGGCCAGTCCCTGATTGAGATGGGTCTGGACTTTGTGCGAGTAAACATTGCTGAAGAGATGCTCGGCAAGGTTGACGGCAAACGCTTCCTGCCGCTGCTCACCTCAATGTTCTTTATGATCTTCGCGTTCAACATCACCGGTATTATCCCGGGTCTGAACATCGCGGGATCCTCTGTTATCGGTCTGCCGCTTGTGCTAGCGGTTGTTGCCTACGTCGCCTTCATCTACGCGGGTGTGAAAAAAGCCCCGGTTGGCTTCTTCCGCAACGCGCTGTTCCCACCGGGTGTTCCGGTGTGGCTCTACCCAATCGTTGCACCGATTGAGTTCCTCTCAACCTTCGTGATTCGCCCAGTGACGCTGACACTCCGTTTGCTTATGAACATGGTTGTTGGCCACCTCCTGCTGGTGCTGATGTTTGCTGCAACCCACTTCTTTATCGTGCAGGGCGCAGGCGCTATTAAGGCGCTCGGTGCAGCAACCCTGTTGTTTGGTCTCGCGTTCACACTCTTCGAGATTCTCGTTGCTGTGCTGCAGGCCTACGTATTTACAGTTTTGTCCGCAGTCTACATCCAGCTCGCGCTGGCTGAAGAGCACTAAACCTAAAGATTCGACAACCGTCGTATCTGTTAACCCGGAAGGAAACACATAACGTGTCAGTTCTAGCTGAAATCTCAGGCAATATCTCAACTGTTGGATACGGCCTTGCTGCAATTGGTCCTGCTATTGGTGTAGGTATCATCGCTGGTAAAACCGTTGAAGCTATGGCTCGCCAGCCAGAGATGGCAGGTCGTCTGCAGGTGACAATGTTCATCGGTATTGCGTTTGCTGAGGCGCTTGCGTTCATCGGTATCGCAACCCACTTCATCTTCCAGTAAGCGATAACCAATTACTACTTGGTCTCGAAAGGGACATGAATGAGTTACACACTAAACGCGACCCTAGTAGCCAGCGAGCAGTCTGATCCGCTCAAGCTGGTGCTGCCCGCGGACTACGATATTATCTGGTCTGCGGTCTGCTTCGCGGTTATCCTGTTCGTCTTTTGGAGGTTCGTGCTCCCAAAGATGCAGCGGTTGCTCGACGAGCGTGCTGCTGCGATTGAGGGTAACATCGTGAAAGCTGATGAGGCACAGGCTAAAGCCGAGGCTGCTCTGCAGGAGTACACCGCGCAGCTCGCAAACGCTCGTCAGGAAGCTGGCGAGATCCGCGAGAACGCTCGGGTAGACGCAAACAAGATTATTGCGAAGGCTAAAGAAGACGCTGTTATCGAGCAGAATCGTATCGCTCAGACAGCTCAGGCACAGATCGAAGCAGAGCGTCAGAGCGCGGTTGTTTCACTTCGTCAAGAGGTTGGAACTCTCGCAATCGATCTCGCATCGGGTGTGGTTGGCGAGTCATTGAAGGATGACGCTAAAGCTAACGCGCTCGTTGATCGATTCCTTGAGCAGCTGGAGCAGAGCGAGGCGGCAGCACGATAATGGGTAGCGCATCACGCGAGGCACTCGCAAGAACAGCAAAACTGCTTGAGGGGCCAATCGCCGCAAACGTTGGTCTGCAGCTGCTAGAGGTTGCTCAGCACGCTTCTGAGCAGCCGCAACTGGCTGCTGCTTTAAGTGATCCAGCCGCCTCCGAGTCAGCGAAAGCAGCGCTTGTTGCCAAGGCTTTCGGTGGTATCACTCAGGGAGCACGCACAGTGCTAACCGAAGCCGCTGTTAACCGCTGGTCAAGCCAGCAGGAGTTTGTTTCAGGCATTGAGGAGCTTGGGATCCGCGCCACAGCCGCAACCTCGGTTGCGCTGGATGACGAGCTGCTGCAGGTTGCCGCACTCGTTGACAGCAACCACGAGCTTGAACTAACCCTCGGCAGCAAGCTGGTTAACCCGGCTCACAAGGCAGAGGTTTTGCAGAAGCTGCTGAGCGGAAAGGTATCTGACGCCACCGCAGCTGTTGCAACCCACCTGGTTAGTTACCCGCGTGGCCGGCGCTTTAGCACCTCACTGCGTGATGCAGCACGAGTTGCAGCTGATCAGCTCGGTAACACCCTTGCGCAGGTGACAACAGCGGCTCCGCTCGACGGCACTCGCACAGAGCGGCTGCGCCAGGCACTGAGCAAGATTGCTGGACGCTCCGTAAAGATTACGACCAGCACTGATCCATCACTCGTTGGTGGAATCCGTGTGCAGATCGCTGATGAGGTTATCGACGGCAGCGTTCGCACTCGACTAGAAGATCTAAGACTCCAGCTGGCCGGATAGTCAGCACAACCCTGATCCGGTACACACCGGTGAGACATGAGGAAACGAAATGGCAGAACTTTCCATCAGCCCTGATGAGATTCGTGACGCGCTGAAGGACTTCGCCGCGTCATACGAACCAGCTGCGGCAGAAAAGACCGAGATTGGTACAGTTGTTGACGCAGCTGACGGCATCGCCCACGTTGAGGGTCTGCCGAACGTTATGGCAAACGAGCTTGTTCGCTTTGCAGACGGCACCTTGGGTCTTGCACAGAACCTTGAAGAAAACGAGCTCGGTGTTGTAGTGCTCGGTGACTTCACCGGTATTGAAGAGGGACAGCAGGTTACCCGCACAGGCGAGGTGCTCTCTGTTCCAGTGGGCGAGGGCTACCTCGGACGCGTAGTTGATCCACTCGGTAACCCAATCGACGGCCTCGGTGAGATCACCGGTATTGAGGGTCGCCGTGCGCTTGAGCTGCAGGCACCCGGTGTTATGCAGCGTAAGAGCGTGCACGAGCCACTGCAGACCGGTATCAAAGCGATTGACGCGATGATCCCGGTTGGTCGCGGTCAGCGTCAGCTGATTATTGGTGACCGTCAGACCGGTAAAACCGCGCTTGTAATCGACACCATCATCAACCAGAAAGCAAACTGGGAGACCGGTGACCCAAGCAAGCAGGTTCGCTGCATCTACGTTGCTATCGGCCAGAAGGGTTCAACCATTGCCTCTGTAAAGGGTGCTCTTGAAGAGGCTGGCGCGATGGAGTACACAACCATCGTCGCTTCACCAGCCTCTGACCCAGCAGGCTTCAAGTACCTCGCGCCATACACCGGTTCAGCAATCGGTCAGCACTGGATGTACGACGGCAAGCACGTGCTCATCGTCTTCGACGACCTGTCAAAGCAGGCTGAGGCATACCGTGCGGTATCACTGTTGCTGCGCCGCCCACCAGGACGTGAGGCATACCCGGGTGATGTGTTCTACCTGCACTCCCGCCTGCTTGAGCGCTGCGCTAAGCTGTCAGACGACCTTGGTGCTGGATCCATGACCGGTCTGCCGATCATTGAGACCAAGGCAAACGACGTTTCTGCCTACATTCCAACCAACGTTATCTCAATCACTGACGGCCAGATCTTCCTACAGTCAGACCTGTTCAACTCAAACCAGCGCCCAGCTGTTGATGTGGGTATCTCCGTGTCACGTGTTGGTGGTGACGCACAGGTTAAGTCAATCAAGAAGGTTTCAGGTACCCTCAAGCTGGAGCTTGCGCAGTACCGTGCTCTAGAGGCGTTCGCCATGTTTGCGAGCGACCTTGACGCAGCAAGCCGCCGTCAGCTCGAGCGTGGCGCACGTCTCACCGAGCTGCTGAAGCAGCCACAGTACTCACCATACTCTGTAGAAGAGCAGGTTGTGTCAATCTGGGCTGGCACTAACGGCAAGCTTGACGATGTGCCGGTTGAAGACATTCTGCGCTTCGAGCGTGAATTCCTTGACTACCTCGAGCGCAACTCAAACGCGCTCGCAACCCTGCGCGAGACCAACGTCCTCGACGATGACACCGTTGCAGAGATCAACAGCAAGATCGATAACTTCAAGGGCGAGTTCCGCACCTCAGTGGGCCAGACCCTCAACGAGCAGTTCGACGCAATCGACAGCGAAGAGATCGATCAGGAACAGCTGGTAGTTAAAAAGAATTAGTTGCGAAACCGGGGGTTGATAAGATCCAACCCCCGGTAGACAACTAACAGGAACAGATTTAGCACAGGAGAGACATGGGAGCGCAACTTCGGGTCTATCGGCAGAAGATCAAGTCTGCCCAGACGACCAAGAAGATCACCCGTGCGATGGAACTGATCGCGGCCTCTCGCATCCAAAAGGCAAAAGCACGTGTTGAAGCGTCTAACCCTTACAACGATGCGATAACCCGCGCTGTTTCCGCCGTAGCCACTCACTCAAAACTGGATCATCCTCTGGTCACCGAAGCAGAGAACATCCAGCGTGCCGCAGTTGTTATTTTCACCTCGGATCGCGGTCTAGCGGGTGCTTTTAACAGCCAGGTGCTGCGCGAGGCTGAGGAGCTCAACGAGCTGCTCATCGAGGAGGGCAAAGAGGTTAAGTTCTACTTAATCGGTCGCAAAGCGCAAGGGTACTTTAACTTCCGTAACCGCCCATCAGAGCGAGCATGGATCGGTGACACCGAGAACCCAACCTTTGAGACCGCAAAAGAGATCAGCGACGCGGTTCTTGGCGCGTACGAAACACCGGCCGAAGAGGGCGGTGTGCAAGAGATCCACCTGGTCTACAACAAGCTCGTCAGTATGGTTTCTCAGGTGCCGCTTGTGAAGCGCCTGCTGCCGCTCGAGGTTGTTGAGGGTGTTGCTGAGTCTAGCGATCTTGAACCGCTCTACGAGTTCGAGCCGGATCCAGACACCGTGCTAGATACACTCTTGCCTGCCTACATCGAATCACGTATCTTCAACGCCCTGCTGGAGTCCGCAGCCGCTAAACACGCTGCAACCCAGAAGGCGATGAAGTCCGCGAGCGATAACGCGGATGCCCTGATTCGTGACTACACCCGACTTGCAAACAATGCTCGTCAGGCAGAAATTACACAGCAGATTTCAGAGATTGTCGGCGGCGCTGACGCGCTGTCATAAGCCAAACTAAGAAAGAGAACAGATGACTACAACTGCAGAGCAGAAAAAGGTAGTAGGGCGGATTGCCCGCGTTACCGGTCCCGTCGTCGACATCGAATTCCCGCACGACGCAATTCCCGCTGTTTACAACGCGCTTGAGACAGAGGTATCACTCGGTGAGGGCCAGGACAAGTTCAAGCTTGTTCTCGAGGTTGCCCAGCACCTCGGTGACAACCTGGTGCGCGCTATCGCACTGAAGCCAACCGACGGTCTGGTTCGCGGTCAAGAGGTTGTTGACACCGGTGACTCAATCACCGTACCGGTTGGTGACGTTACCAAGGGTAAGGTTTTCAACGTAACCGGTGACGTGCTCAACCTGCCAGACGGTGAAACCTTCGAAGCAACAGAGCGCTGGAGCATCCACCGCGAACCACCTGCCTTCGACCAGCTTGAGTCAAAGACCCAGCTGTTTGAGACAGGCATCAAGTCAATCGACCTTCTCACCCCTTACGTACAGGGTGGAAAGATTGGTCTGTTCGGTGGTGCTGGCGTTGGTAAAACAGTGCTTATCCAGGAGATGATTCAGCGTGTAGCGCAGGATCACGGTGGTGTGTCTGTTTTCGCCGGTGTGGGTGAGCGTACCCGTGAGGGTAACGACCTGATCCACGAGATGGAAGACGCAGGCGTGTTCGACAAGACCGCGCTCGTGTTCGGCCAGATGGACGAGCCTCCTGGAACCCGTCTACGTGTTGCGCTGTCTGCGCTGACCATGGCGGAGTACTTCCGTGACGTTCAGAAGCAGGACGTGCTGTTGTTCATCGACAACATCTTCCGTTTCACCCAGGCAGGTTCAGAGGTATCAACCCTGCTCGGCCGTATGCCATCAGCTGTGGGTTACCAGCCTAACCTCGCAGACGAAATGGGTATCCTGCAGGAGCGCATTACCTCAACCCGCGGTCACTCAATTACCTCGCTGCAGGCGATCTACGTGCCTGCTGACGACTACACCGACCCGGCACCTGCAACAACCTTCGCTCACCTCGACGCAACCACCGAGCTGTCACGTGAGATCGCATCGAAGGGTCTGTACCCAGCGATCGATCCGCTGACCTCAACCTCACGTATTCTCGACCCACGCTACTTGGGTGAGGATCACTACCGTGTTGCAACCACCGTTAAGCAGATCCTGCAGAAGAACAAGGAGCTGCAGGAGATCATCGCGATTCTCGGTGTTGACGAGCTCTCTGAGGAAGACAAGATCACCGTTGCACGCGCACGTCGTATCGAGCAGTTCCTCTCACAGAACACCTACATGGCGAAGAAGTTCACCGGTGTTGAGGGTTCAACCGTGCCGCTGAAAGACACCATCGAGTCATTCGACGCGATCTGCAAGGGCGAGTTCGACCACGTTGCTGAGCAGGCCTTCTTCAACGTTGGACCAATCTCCGACGTTGAAGAGAAGTGGGCTAAGATCCAGAAAGAGAACGGCTAATCATGACACTCAACGTCAGTGTAGTATCTGCAGAGCGCGAAATCTGGTCAGGCGAGGCCACACAGGTTTCAGCCAAAACCAGCGAGGGCGAGATCGGTATCCTCACCGGTCACGAGCCCGTGCTCGCGCTGCTGGCTAACGGTGAAGTAAGAGTTACAACACCAGAGGGTGAAAAGATCACAGTTGACGCTGAGGGTGGATTCTTCTCTGTGGATCACGATTCGGTGCAGGTCGTTGCCGGTAAGGCAACACTCGTAGCCTAAACTCAAAAATGCTGCCACGTATCAATAACTGATGCGTGGCAGCATTTTGCCATCAGAAAGTGTATCGAAAATGCTGGTGCTGCTACCTCCCTCCGAAACCAAACACCAGGGCGGAGCCGACAAAACCCTGCAGCTAGACACACTCAGCTTCGCCGACGCGCTACAGCAGACCAGGGAGCGGGTGCTAACCGCGCTGCAGGAACTCTCGCCGGCAGCCGCGAGCGAGGGCGATGCAGCGGCCGCCTTCCTGAAGGCGCTAAAACTGAAACCCGGCAGCACCGCGGAGCAGGCGCTCACCAACAACCAGGAGCTTTTAACAGCGCCGGTTCTGCCCGCGATTAGACGCTACACCGGCGTCCTCTACGACGCACTAGACTACGATGCGTTAAACGACACCGCAAAAGCCTGGGTTAACTCCCACGTCGCCGTGCAGTCAGCGCTGTTCGGTCTTGTCACGGCAGCGGATCTGATCCCCGCCTACCGGCTTTCTGGCGGCAGCACCCTCCCAGGCCTAAAACCGGCTCTGAAACAGCAGTGGCAAAAAGCCCACGACAGCATCGACTGGGCGGCCAGCGGTTTTGTGCTCGATCTGCGTTCAAAAGACTATGTCAAACTCGCAGCTCTGCCTGCGGGCGCAAACACCGCGTGGCTGAGCGTCGAACAGCAGGCTGCTGACGGATCCGTGCGGGCACTAAACCACTTCAACAAGGCCGCAAAGGGCGAACTGGTCTCGCTGCTCGCAAACAGCGGCTGTGAGGCCAAAAACGCGGACGAGTTCTGTGAGTGGGCTGCTGGGCAGGGCCTTAACATCAGCCCTGACCCGTCAGCGGACGGGGTGCTCCGCTACATCCTGCCGGAGCGATAGGGCGGCGAGCAGCCTAGCGGGGCGGATCCCGGATCCACCCGAGAAATTAGGCTGCGGCCCCGTAGCCCCGGCTAGCTGATGATACTGAGCCGGAACTAACCACTAAAACACAGCAGCGTCCACTAGAGTTATTAACTGTGCCGTTTAAATAACCCGTGTTGCGCAGTCTGTCGGGTAAACTAGGCAAGGATTTTGATAGGAGCGTAAAATGACTGGAAGAGGCGAGAACGCCAAAAGGCGTCGTTTGCGCTACCACGACAGCGGTGACGTCACCGTGGAGCTGTCTTGGCACGGCATCACACACGTCGGTAACCGCCGTGAAAACAATCAAGACAGCTATGTGCTCGCGCCGCCGCTGTTCGCCGTCGCTGACGGTATGGGCGGTCACGCGGGCGGTGAGGTTGCCGCGTCCGCCGTTACCAGGCGGCTGGAGGAGTTCTCCGGTGCGACAACGATCACCAGCGGCCAGATCGCAGAGAAACTGCAGCAGGCTGTTTCAGACATTGCCGAGGAGCTGGGGGAGGCCGCACAGGGAGCGGGCACAACCGTCACCGGTGTGACCTTCAGCAGCGACACTGAGGTGCCGTCGTGGACGGTTTTCAACATCGGCGACTCTCGTGTGTACCAGTTCTTTAAGGGCTCCCTCACCCAGATCACAACCGACCACTCGGTTGTGCAGCACCTGGTTGACAGCGGTGCAATCACACCCGATGAGGCGGATGTGCACCCGCACGCCAACGTTATCACCCGCGCGGTCGGGTTAAACGAGGCGCCCGACCCTGACACGGTTGAGCTCGCGCTCGTTCCCGGTCAGCGCCTGCTGCTCTGCTCAGACGGCCTCACCAAGGAACTCACCGATCTCGGGCTGCAGCACTTCCTCGCACAGGCTGAAACCGTGCAGGAGGCCGCCGAGATGCTGATCTCACAGTCGCTCGGCAACGCCGGTCGCGACAATGTGACGGTGATTGTTATCGAGGTGCACGCGGTGAGCGACGACAGCGACACCTTCGACATTAACGGCCAGGTAACCAGCGACGAGGTGAGCGACAACACGGATCCGTGCACGGTTCCGGTTGCGCTCGCGCGCAAATAAGCTCACGGGGTGGATCCGCGCACGGCGTGGATCGGGATCCGCTACTGGTTTAGCAGCGCGGGGATAGACACCCGGATGTCGCCGACAACGCTGCCGCCACCGTAAATCTGCATCGGCAGGCGCTTTAGCACCTCCGTGAACTCTTCACGGCTGACCGCACCCACATAGGTGAGCAGTGACAGCGCAACAGCGCGTGAGGCGCGGGGTGAACCGTCAAGGATTTTCACTACTGTGACGGTGCCGTCCGGCGCGGCCATCGCGCTGATGCCCTCGGCGCCGTACTTCGCAAAAACGCTGGTGTTTTGCATAACCACGGTGTCATGCTCACCCGGGCCCTCAACGAGCTCGGGGTGCTTCTTTGCGGCGCCGAGCAGCTGTGCCGGGATACGATTCTGGGGGAAGGGGGAGTTTGGATCCGCCGTCGCCATTCTGCGGTAACCGCGCGCGAGAGCGTGCAGCGACATGCCCAGAACGGGGGCGCCGCAGCCGTCAACGGTTATCGGGCTCGGGGTTTCACCGGTGTAGCGCTGCACCGTCTCAGCGATGTGCTGCTGCAGCGGATGCTCCGGGTGTGTGTAGTGTTTGGTTGGCCAGCCGGCTGCAACACAGGTGCTGAGCATTGCCGCGTGTTTACCGGAGCAGCCCATTGTGATGCGGGAGGGCTTAGCGCCCTTGCGGATCAGGTGATTGCGCGCTGCTTTGTCAACCGGGTAGCTTTCCGGGCAGAGCAGATTCGCCTCGCTTAGATTGGCGGCCGCGAGCACCCGCTCAACGGTTTCAACGTGGGCGGGGGTGCCGGTGTGGCTGGCTAAAGAAATAGCCCGTTCAGCGTCATCCACGAGTTGCAGCCCGGCGGTGTGCATTGCCAGGGACTGCAGCGGTTTGAGCGCTGAACGGGTTAAAAAGGTTGCATCAGGGTTCCCCAGGCGGAGCAGTTGCTCCCCCGAGGGGGCCAGGACTATCGCTGATCCAGCGTGGCGAGATTCGATAAAGTCGCCGCGTGTTGTAACCGCAAGTTCAACAGCCTCTGAAACAGCGAAAGTGCCTGGCATCTGACTCATCGGTTAGGCACCGGCCTCGTTGAATGCCTCATCAAGCACGGTCAGAACCTCAGAGATCAGTTCGTCAGTGAGCTTGATTGATGGCAGGAAGCGGAGCACGTTGTCGTAGAGACCAGCGTTCAGCAGCAGCACACCGTTCTGTGCAGCGTAGCCGATAACCGCCTTGGTGAGCTCTGCGTCTGGCTCCAGGCTGCCTGGCTTGGTGATCTCGATAGCGAGCATCGCACCGAGGCCACGCACCTCAGCGATTGCAGGGTGCTTCTCTTTCAGCTCGCGCAGTCCGCCGCCGAACACCTTCTCGATGCGCTTTGCCTCGTCGAGCAGGTTGTCTGACTCGATCTGCTCGAAAACAGAGATCGCAGCGGCACAGGCGATTGGGTTACCTGCGAAGGTGCCGCCGAGGGTGCCCGGAGGGCAGCTGTCCATGATCTCGGCGCGGCCGGTTACAGCAGACAGTGGGAAACCGCCAGCGATACCCTTAGCGGTTGTTACCATGTCTGGTTTGATGCCGAGCTGCTCTGAAGCGTAAACGGTGCCGGTGCGGACGATACCTGACTGTACCTCGTCAGCGATTACCAGCACGCCGTTCTCGCGACACCACTTGCCGAGGGTCTCCCAGTAGCCGTCAGCCGGCACAATGAAGCCACCCTCACCCTGCACAGGCTCCGCGATAACACACGCGAGGTCGCCAGCGCTAACGGTCTTCTCCAGGAACTTGATGGTGCGCTTTGCTGCCTCTTCACCGGTTAGGCCGTCGTGCAGCGGGTATGAGTTGGGTGCGCGGTAGATGTCGCTCGCGCGTGAACCGAAGCCGGCGGTGTAAGGAACAGCCTTGTGGTTCATGGTTGCGGTCAGCATGGTGCGACCGTGGTAGCCGCACTCGAGCACGGCAACGCCTGGGCGGCCGGTGTAGCGGCGAGCGATCTTGATTGCGTTCTCAACCGCCTCAGCGCCGGAGTTAACCAGCATAGACTTAACAGGGCCCTCAACAGGGGTGTATTTTGCCAGGTACTCGGCAACCTTGACATAAGACTCGTAGGGGGTGACCGTGATGAGGCTGTGGGTGAGCTTCTGAGCCTGGGCGATAGCTGCCTCAAGCACCTTCTCATCGGTGTGGCCAATGGTTGTTACACCGATTCCTGAACCGCAGTCAATGAACTGGTTGCCGTCAACATCACGCAGAATCGCGCCGTGCGCTTCCTCGATGTAAACGGGCAAAGCAGTTCCGATACCGGTTGAAACAACCTTGTTGCGACGCTCGTGCAACGCAACAGACTTAGGGCCTGGAACCTCGGTGACAATTTTGCGCTCTTGCGAGACGCTCTGTGTATTAGTTGATTCGCTCATATCACGATGTTACACCCGGATTCAGCCTAAATTCCAACTTGCCACATACAAAATATTTTTTCTTCGCCAGCCGAATGCATTTTGTTAGCGGATCCACGCCCCGGGTCGGTTATATTCACCGCCTCATCTGCCCTAGAATAGTAGTTATGTCTTCACGCTCATCGCTTTATCTTACGACCCCAATCTTCTATGTAAACGACGCCCCGCACATCGGGCACGCCTACACAGAAGTGGCTTCTGATGTGCTGGTTCGCTGGAGCCGCCAGTGCGGTGCTGACACCTGGTTTTTAACCGGCACAGACGAGCACGGCCAGAAGATCCTGCGCACCGCCAGCGCAAACGGTGTTGCGCCAAAGGAGTGGGCAGACAAGCTGGTTGCTGAGTCGTGGAAGCCGCTGCTCGACCTGATCAACATCTCAAACGACGACTTCATTAGAACAACCGATGAGCGTCACGAAACCGGTGTGCAGAAGTTCCTGCAGAAACTCTACGACGACGGTCACATCTACGACGGCGAGTTTGAGGCACTCTACTGCGTCGGCTGTGAAGAGTTCAAACCAAAGAGCGAGATTGTTGACGGATCCGGTGCCTTCGAGGGTGAGAAGGTTTGTAAGATCCACTCAAAACCGCTGGAGCTCCTGCAGGAGAAGAACTACTTCTTCAAGATGAGCGCGTTCCAGGATCGACTGCTGAAGCTCTACGAGGAGCGACCAGATTTTGTGCAGCCCGCGAGCGCCCGCAACGAGGTTATCGCGTTTGTGCAGCAGGGGCTTGAGGATCTGTCAATCTCCCGCACCAGCTTCGACTGGGGTATCCCAATCCCGTGGAACAGCAGCCACGTCACCTACGTCTGGTTTGACGCGCTGCTCAACTACCTCACCGCCGCCGGTTACGGTAACGACCCCGAGAAGCTGGAGCGGCTGTGGCCAGCAACCCACATCGTCGGTAAGGATATTCTGCGGTTCCACGCGGTTATCTGGCCGGCGATGCTGATGGCCGCGGGGCTCTCTGTGCCAGAGCATGTTTACGCGCACGGTTGGCTGCTGGTGGGCGGCGAGAAAATGTCAAAATCGAAGTTGACCGGTATCGCACCAAACGAGATCACCGACACCTTCGGTGCCGACGCCTTCCGCTACTACTTCATGCGCGCGATCAACTTCGGCCAGGACGGTTCATTCAGCTGGGAGGATCTGCGCGCCCGCTACCACGCTGAGCTCGCAAACGGTTTCGGCAACCTGGTCAGCCGCACAATCGGCATGAACAACAAATACTTTGGTGGCGTAAAGCCCGAGCAGGGTGAGCTGCTCGCCGCCGACACCGCGATTGTGGATCTCGTTGCCAGCGCCGCAGCAAAGGCTGAGGAGCAGATGCTGAAGTTCCAGATCCACGAGGCTATTGCGAGCATCTGGGAGATTGTGGACGCGCTCAACGGCTACATCACCGAGCAGGAGCCGTGGGTTTTGGCTAAGCAAGAAGAGCAGCTGCCGCGGCTCGGCACCGTGCTCGCGACCGTCACCGAGGGACTGCGCGCGCTCGCCGTGCTGCTGCACCCGGTTATGCCCGACGCCACCGAGAAGCTGTGGATCGCGCTCGGCGCAGACCAGGCGATTGGCGCGCTTGCGGATCAGACCATCGCCGAGGCTGCAACCTGGAACCAGCTGCCGGCTGGCACCGAACTGCAGCCGCTGCCGGTGCTGTTCCCGCGGATTGAGGAAGAAGCCTAACCGCCTGTGTGTGACAGCCAGCTGACCCAGATCAGGTTCTGGGGAGATGACGAGCGAAAGTGGGAGTGGCCCGCGCTGCCGGATCCACTGCCCGCGCCGGTGATTGACAACCACTGCCATCTCGATTTTGCGGCCGGACCTAACGCCCCAACCCCGCTTGCTGCGCTGGATAAGGCGGCGAGCGTCGGGGTGAGCCGGATTGTGCAGGTTGGCACAGACCTGGAGACGAGTATCTGGTCGGCAAAGTTTGCGGCGCAGGATCCGCGGGTGCTCGCGGCTGTTGCGCTCCACCCGAACGACGCACCGGAGGTTGCCGAGCAGGGTAACCTCGACTGGCAGCTTGCGGAGCTGGACCGGCTCGCCAAGCAGCCACGGGTGCGCGCAATCGGGGAGACTGGGCTCGATTTCTTCCGCACCGAGGAGGCGCGGCGCGGCTTCCAGCTGGAGTCTTTTGAGGCGCACATTGAGCTGGCGAAACGGCACGGGGTTGCGCTGCAGATTCACGACCGTGACGCGCACGACGAGGTTGTTGCAACGCTGAAGCGTGTTGGCGCGCCCGAGCGAACGGTTTTCCACTGTTTCTCCGGCGACACTGAGCTGGCGCGCGTCTGCAACGATAACGGCTGGTACATGTCGTTTAGCGGCACCTCGACGTTTAAGAACGCGCCGTACCTGCGGGAGGCGATGCAGCTGGCGGATCCGCGGCTGTTGCTGGTGGAAACAGACTCACCGTTTTTGACACCCGAGCCGGTGCGCGGCAGGCCGAATGCGCCGTATCTGATGGTGCACACGGTGCGGCGGATGGCGGAAACGTTCGGCCGCGATGTTGCTGAGCTAGCGAACAGCCTAACCGCGAACACCGAGGCGGTTTACGGCAGCTGGGAGACCGGGCTTGACGGCGATGCCTGAAAACACCCTGCCTGAGAACACCCCGTCCGAGGGTGCTGTGCCTGCGGGTGACTCCGCGGTGAATCCGGCGGGGGAGGGTAGCGCGGATAACACCCCGCCGCGGCTGCTCGGCCCGGCGCAGGTGCGCAGCCTCGCGGAGCGCCTGGGCGTCACCCCGACCAAGAAACTCGGCCAGAACTTTGTGCACGACCCCAATACGGTGCGCAAGATCATCCGCCTCGCTGATGTTAAAGCCGGTCAGAACGTGTTAGAAATCGGCCCGGGCCTGGGCTCACTAACCCTCGGCCTCACCGAGGTGGGCGCGCGCGTCACCGCGGTTGAGATCGACGACCGGCTCGCCAGTTGGCTGCCTGAGACGGTCGCCCACCACCAGCCTGACGCCCAGCTCAGCGTTGTGCACTCTGACGCGCTCGCGGTTGAGAGCCTGCCAACCCCGCCTGAGCTGCTCGTTGCAAACCTGCCATACAATGTTTCGGTGCCGATTCTGATGCACCTGCTTGAGAGTTTCCCGTCGATAACCGGCGGTCTGGTGATGGTGCAGCAGGAGGTTGGCGAGCGGATCCAGGCAGCCCCGAACAGTAAAATCTACGGCGCCCCGAGTGCTAAGGCGGCATGGTACGGCAGGTGGACGATTGCCGGATCCGTTAGCCGGAAAATATTTTGGCCGGTGCCGGGCGTCGATTCGGTGCTTGTTGGGTTTCAGAAATACGAGCAGCCGCTCGGCAGCGAAGAGGAGCGGCAGTTAACCTTCGAGCTAATCAACGCGGCATTCGCGAACCGACGGAAGATGCTGCGGCAGTCGCTGCAGACCGCCGTTTCGCCCGAGCACAGTTCAACCGAGCGGGTAACCGAGCTGCTCAAGCGGACGAACATCGCGGAGACTGCGCGCGCAGAAAATCTGAATGTTACAGAGTATCTTGCGATCGCCAGGGCGATTCTGGAACACTAGCTAGGTAGCTAGACACGTTAGCTAGGTAGTTTAGACACACCAGCTAGGAACTTAGACATACTAGCTAGATTAGACACCGATTCGGCAAACCTGGGGGTTAAAGCATGACAGAGAAGATCGCGGTTGTTACCGGCGCGGCCGGCGGCATGGGCGTTGAAATCGTAAAAGAGCTGGCAAAAGACCACACCGTTTACGCGATCAGCCGCCGCGAGATTGAGTCGCAGCCGGGTGTTGTCTGGGTGCAGGCCGATATTCGTGAGCCGCTGCAGCTGGAGCTGCCACGGGTTGACGTGCTCGTGCACGGCGCTGCGGTGATGCAGGACGCAACACTGCCGGAGACCGACTGGCAGGACTGGCAGAACAGTTTCCTCGTTAACGTCACCGCGCCGGCGATGCTGACAAAACAGTTCCTGCCGGGGCTGCGGGAGGCAGCGGGCCGCGTTATCTTCATCAACTCGGGTGCCGGATCCCACGCGCACGCAGGTAAGTCTGTTTATGTTGCAACCAAGCACGCGCTTAGGGGTCTCGCCGACACGCTGCGGCTTGAGGAGGAGCTGCGGGTGACAACGCTCAGCCCCGGCCCAACCGACACCGCGATGCACCGCGACAGCTACCTCGAGAAGGGGCTGGAGTATCGTGCTGACTGGGCGATTGCGCCGATTGAGATTGCCAGGGCGATCCGCTTCGTGGTTTCCGCGGGCGAGTCAACCCAGATCACAAACCTCGATGTGCGGCCACGACTGGAACTGAATCGACGCCCGAAATAACCGATCAGAGCTGAGTTCTCGCCCAGAATCGAGAAGAGTCTGTGGCGCGCTGTTGCTTCGCAGTGTAAGATGACAGCGTTAGGTAAATCTCCTTACTCTGACCAGAACGGGGCACCGCAATGACGCAACAGCAGCGACACACACTGAAAAACGCAACCGATACCGGCCATATTCATGTTGGCAAGGGTCTGCACAGCGGTGCCATCGGGGTTGTTGGATCCACCGTCATCGGACTGGCATCGACGGCCCCGCTCTACTCGCTCGCCGCAACCCTCGGTTATGTGATCGTCGCGGTTGGTGCGCAGGCGCCGATCGTCTTTATTGTCGCCTGTGTGCCAATGATTTTTGCGGCGCTCGCCTACAACGAGCTGAACAAGGACATGCCCGACTGCGGCACAGCGTTCGTTTGGGGTGCTAAAGCCTTCGGGCCGATAACCGGCTGGATGGGCGGCTGGGCGGTCGCGGTTTCGGCGGTTATGGTGATGGCGAACGTCGGTGAGATCACCGGCAAATACTTCTGGCTGCTGCTCGGTAACGAGGCCTTCGCCTCCGACCGCACGGTTGTTGTGATAACCTCCGTTGTGTTTATCGCGATTATGACGATTGTCAGCACAATCGGTGTGCAGCTCGGTGAGCGGATGCAGATGGTGCTGATGACGATCCAGCTCACCGCGATGGTGCTGTTCGCGGTTTTCGCGGTCGTTGGCAGCCTGAACGGCAGCAACGAGGCATCAACGAGCTTCAACCCGGAGTGGTTCGACATAACCCAGATAACCAGCTTCAGCGGTTTTATGGAGGCGGTGCTGCTCGCGCTGTTCATCTACTGGGGTTGGGATAGCTGCCTCGCGCTCAACGAGGAAACCAAAAACCCGCGCAAAACCCCAGGCCAGGCCGCGCTTTTGAGTATTGCACTGCTGATTGTGCTGTACGTAGGGGTGTCGGTTGCGGCGATGATGTTCGCGGGCTTTGGCAGCGAGGGAACAGGCCTAACCAACGAGAGCAACCTTGAAGACGTGTTCAGCGTCCTCAGCGGCGCACTGTTCGGGCCGTGGGGCTGGTTCCTGATCCTCGCGGTTATGGTGTCGGCAGCCTCGTCCACCCAGACAACGATTCTGCCAACCGCGCGAGGCACCCTGTCAATGGCTGTCTACCGTGCCCTGCCTGCGAAGTTCGCGGAGGTGCACCCGCGGTTCAAGACCCCGTGGTTCTCAACCACGGTTATGGGCGTCGCCTCTATTGCGTACTACGTGATTATGTCGATTGTGTCGGAGAACATGCTCGCCGACTCGCTCTCCTCAATGGGTCTCGCGGTTGCGCTCTACTACGCGATTGTGTCGTTCGCCTGCGTCTGGTACTACCGTAAAACTCTCCGGGACAGCGCCCGCAACATGATTATGCGGGGTATTCTGCCGTTACTCGGCGGTATCCTGCTCGGTTACGCTTTCGTCTACAGCGCCATCGACATGATCAACCCTGAATACGGCTACACAGTGTTCTGGGGCATCGGCGGTGTGTTCGTGATCGGCGTTGGCGCGCTCGCAATCGGTTTCGTGCTGATGGGTATTTGGGCCTTCTTCCCGGGCGCTAAACCGTTCTTTAGGGGCGAGAGCCTCAACAAAGATACCCCGGTGCTGGTCCCTGACGAGGGATAGCGACCGGGGTACCGGGGGAGGGTGAGCAGCTGGCACGCTGTAGCTTACTAGGCGGCGCTGGTGGATCCGCCCACGCAGCCGATTATGCTGCCAGCTCGATGCTTAGTTGCTGCGCGGGGTTTTGTTCAGCTGCCTAAAACCGAGCGCGATCAGCCTGATGCCGACGAGGAACACCAGCAGCACAATCACGCTGACGATCAGGAACGCAACCGAGAAGCTGTTGGTTGTGAAGAAGCGCAGCAGCTGCCCAACCGCGACGGTGGCAACCCAGATGATGAGGCCGGTTGTGAGGGCGGTCGGTTTGATCCACACGCGGCTGATCAGCCACCCGAGCAGCAGGCCGACAAGGAACGGCCAGGCGCTCTGGAAAACACCGGGGATGCTCTGCTCAAGCCCGTGGTTGGCGCGGCCGATCGCCGAGAAAACCAAAACCAGTACTGCGTCGAGCACCAGCACTGTGGCGAGCAGCAGCCCCGACCGGTTTGCTGGGGAGGCGCCGCCCTGGTCGGCGCGCTGCGGTGTTGTGTGACTGTTCATTCTCTCTCCTTGTCTTGCCCGTGCAGGCTGGTGATGATGCTGCTGTGCAGCGGACCGTTTGATGCTAAACAGGATCCGGTTTCAATACTGTCTTTACCCCAGTAGTCTGTGATTTTGCCGCCCGCCTCGCGCACAATCGTGATGTGCGCCGCGAGGTCGTAGGGTTTAACATCAAACTCTCCGACGATATCGATCAGTCCCTCGGCGAGCAGCATATATGACCAGGCGTCACCGTAGGCGCGGTCACGCCACACCTGCCTCCGCAGGCTGAGCAGCGTGTCAAGCTCGCCCGCCTCCTCCCACTGCTGGATCGACTGGAAGCTCAGCGAGGCATCCGCGAGCTCGGTGATCTGGGAGGTGTGGATTTGTTCGGCGGGGGCGGATCCGATCTGCTTAAAGGCACCCTGACCCTTTAGCGCCCACCAAACGGTGTTGAGCGCGGGCATCGCAACCACGCCGAGCTGCGCTTCGCCGTTGACGACGAGGGCGATCAGGGTTGCCCAGTTGGGGACACCGCGCAGGAAGTTTGAGGTGCCGTCAATCGGGTCGACAATCCACTGGCGGGCGGCGGCAGCGGTTTTACCGGTTTCTTCGCCGTAAAACGAGTCGCCGGGGCGCTGGGCAAGGATTTCGTCGCGGATCGCGGCCTCAACCGCCTGATCGGCGTCGGTGACGAAGGTACGATCCGGTTTTGTGGAAACCCTGAGGTCTGCGGCGCGGAACCGAGGTAGCGCTATCTCAGCTGCGATCTCGGCCAGGCGCAGCGCGAGCTCCAGATCGGCGGGGGTCGCGGATCCTGCGCCCGCTGCGGTGGTTGATTCCGCGCTCGCGGGGGTTGCGGATCCGCCCACCGGAGCCGCTGACAAAACGCCCCCCTCGGTGTGTTCCTGATCTGACATCGGGTGCCTTTCTGCTTGATTTTTCAGTAGTTTTCGGACACGAAACGCGGCGGTTAGATTTGGTTTTGCGCGGGTGACATTTTGTGTGTTATATTAGTTCAGTTGTCAAAAACAATCTGCGCCTCTAGCTCAATTGGCAGAGCAGCTGACTCTTAATCAGCGGGTTCCGGGTTCGAGTCCCGGGGGGCGTACCACATCTCGTAACACTTACTGTTTTCTCACCCACGGAACACCAAAGTTGTGTCCGGTAAACAGCAGCTCCTGATCCGGGTTGTTGTTGATGTAGTCCATAATCAACTGGAGCTCAGAGTACTCATCAAAACCGGGCAGGTATCTGATCTGACTCGGGTTGACCTCGTCTGCTTTAGCGCAGTAGTAGAAAGCAAACCCGCCGGCGGCCAGGGGCTCACCGGTTGCGGCAAGGGCAACCGGCCGGGCACTAAAGCAGCCACCCAGTAGTTTTTCAGCGGCTCCAGGCTCGGTGTTCACAGGCTCCTCCTGCATAATAAAGCCCTCGCTGCGATCCTGGTCAGACTGCCAGTGAACCGGCCAGTCAATGTTGAGGCAGTGCATCGTTTCACCGCTTGGCAGTTTCGGGTAGCCGGGGATCTCTGCCTGGCACCAGGTGCCGTTGATCTTGGTTGGATCCAGGGCAGCCTTCTGCACGGACACACCGTTATCGCTGGCCTGCTGCGCTTTTACGCCCTCGCTCACCTCATCGTTTATCTCGCTGAGCTCGGTGCTTGCCTCGTCAAGCTTCCTGGTTTCGCTTTTTAGCCGGGTTTGCAGCTTTTGGATCTGCGCAACCCGCATCTCTTTCACCTTGTCGTCGCTGGGGAGGTTAATCTTGGACAGGTCAGTGCAGCTGTCAAGTTTCTGCTGCAGCTGCAGCGCGGAGTTGTTCAGCTCCTTGGTCATCGAGCTGGTCGGGTGTTTTTCTTGGATCTTAGAGTAGGCGTCATAGGTGTCGTTCGCCGCCTCAATAGTCGCCTGCAGCTTATCCCAGCTGGTGTTGTAGTCCTTTTTCGCGGACTTATACTGTTGAAAGGCCTCGTTGCGCGCCTGCTGCGTGTTGTGCTCACAAACGAGCAAGAAAACAACGGCGCCGATCACGCAGACAAGCGTGACCGCAATGGCGATTATCAGGGGTTTCTTGTTTTTCATGCGCCTGCTCCGTTCGCTGGTCGGTTAGCGTCATCCGCTAGCGTGATCCGCTCGCCCGCGCTGGTGCAGGCTGTTTGCGCGTTGCTATTAAGTCTAGTTGGTTACCGGCTGTTCTTGGCTAGAAAGCGCCGTAATCAGCCAATGTTGTTGAGCCAGAACGCACTGTCTGGCCAGACAGTTGCAAGCCAGAAAGAACCGCAATACCTCGCCGTTGTCGGGCTAGCTGGCGGCGGCGCTAACCGCTGCGCGCTGCGAGTTGTTAGCGCGGCGCCCGGTTTTGCTGATGATCAGGCTGAGCGTGAACAGCAGCGCGAACACGAGCGCAACCGCGGGGCTGGTCGGCTGGTCGAGATAGTAGGCGCTCCAGAACCCGGTAACCGATCCGAGCGCCGCAAAACCGACCGTAAATAGCAGCATGTGGGTGAGCTTCTTAACGAGCATAATTCCCGCCGCAACCGGCATAATCAGCATCGCCGGGGTGAGGATCGCGCCGGCCGAGTGGAACGCGCCGGTGACGGTTATCGCAACCGACAGCATCAGCGCCCAGCGGACAGCACCGGTTTTAATGCCGATGCTTTTCGCGTACGCGGGATCAAAGGTTGTGACCTTCAGGCGTGGATAAAGCAGCCAAACGAACAGCAGGTTCAACACGAAAATGCTCAGCACCGTGTAGAGGTAGCGCGGGCCGAGGGAGAGGCCGAAAACCTCCAGTTGCTCGAACGCCGCCAGGTTGGTGTCGCCGACGAGCACGGCGTGTGTGTCCAGGTGAACGTTTGTGAACTTTGTGCTCAGCAGCATCACGCCGATGCTAAACAGCGCGGGAAACACCAGTCCGATCGGTGTTCCGGTGCTGAGCAGCCCCGATTTTTTCAGCAGCTCCGTCGCCAGAACAACCAGCAGCGCTGCAAGCGCCGCACCGATTAACAGCAGCGGGCTCTGCAGATCCGCCGTGAAAAGATAGCCGATAATAATGCCGGGCAGAACCGAGTGAGCGATTGCGTCAACCAGCATCGAGTCTTGCCGCAGCACAATAAAGATACCCGGCACCGCGCAGGCGAGCGCGGTAACCAGCGTGATCAGGAATGCACCCGTTGTGAAGTCCATAACAGCCCTACCTTTTCACCGGTTCGTTTTCGAGGTTTGCCAGCTGGATCCGCTTACCGCGCAGCTTCGCGATGAGACCCCGACGCGGGGCCAGGAAGAGCGAGAGCAGCACAACAACGAACAGGATCAGCACGATTACCGGGCCGGTGGGAATGTTTCCGTACTGCACCGACAGGTATGAGCCGAGGCTGGCGGATCCGCCCCCGATCGCCGCCGCTAAAATCACCATGCCGCGCAACGATCTGGTCCACTGGCGGGCCGCCGCCGCGGGGGAGATGACGAAGGCGATCATCAGGATCAAGCCGACGGCTTTCACACCGATAACGATTGCGGTGACTACGGTTGTGAACAGCAGCCCGTCAAGCAGCTGCCGTTTGAAGCCGGAGGCGCTTGCGTAGTTGATGTCGAAGCTTGCGAGCTTGAGTTCTTTCCAGAACAGCAGCATGCCGATGAGTGCGATGGTTGTGATCACCGCGGTGATTATCAGGTCGGACTGTGTTAGCGTTGAGGCGTTGCCGAAGAGGTAGTTTTGGATGCCGCCCTTCTCGGGGAAATCGCCCTGTGTGATAATGTTCAGCAGTAGCATACCGACTGAGAAGTAGGCGACAAGTGAGACGGACATGGCGGCGTCCGGTTTCAGTTTGGTTTTTGCGATCAGCCACTGGGTTGTGAACGCGGCGAGGCTGCCGGTGATCAGGGAGCCGGCGGCGAGACCGATTAGGTTTCTGCCGTTGATGCCGTGAATAACGCTCGCCAGCAGGAAGAACGCCATCGCGCCCGGCAGCGCCGAGTGTGAGACAACGTCGGCGATCAGCGTCTGTTTCCGCAGATAGGTGAAGCAGCCGAGAGCACCGGCGGTGACGCCGACAACAACTGTTCCGATCAGTACCGTGCGGAAGGTGTGGTCGCTAAAGAAGTCGATTATGGTCACAGCGTCAACCCCAGGCTTTGCAGGTCGAGCGGTGCGTTAAAGGTTTTGGCGATGTTTTCGGCGGTGAACGCCTCAGCGACGGTGCCGGCGGCAACCACGGTGCCGTTTAACAGCAGCACCCTGTCGCACAGCTCCGGCACGGTTTTTAGGTCGTGGTGCACCATCACAACGGTTTTGCCGCTGTCGCGCAGCTCCTGCAAAACCGCGATAATCGCTTGCTGGCTCGACTTGTCAATGCCCTGGAACGGCTCGTCGAGGATCAGCAGGTCGGGGTTCTGTGCCAGACAGCGTGCCAAGAACACGCGCTGTTTTTGCCCGCCGCTAAGCTCACCGATCTGCCGTTTGGCGAGGTCTGTGATGTCGGTTTGGGCGAGTGCAGCGGCGGTGAGCTGACGTTGCTTCTTGCCCGGGCGGATCCCCCAACCGAGAGACCCGTAGGTTCCCATCTCCACAATCTCGCGCACGGTTGCCGGGAAATCCCAGTCAACCGAGCGTGACTGCGGCATGTAGCCGACCCGTGAACGGGCCGTTTTTAATGGTCCGCCAAAGAACTCAGCTGTTCCGGATAGCGGCTTCAGCAGCTCCAGCATAGCTTTAATAAGCGTTGACTTCCCTGCGCCGTTTGGCCCGATAATCCCCGTAATCGTGCCAGCGGGAGCAGCAAAATTAACGTTTAACAGCACCGGATTTTCATTGTAGGCAACGGATACGCCGTGAGCCGCGCAGCTGAGTTCTTTGGCGGAGGTCTTCATATTTCTTCCGTGATTATGTTGAGGGGGGGAAGGAAGCGGGGGTTTACTGGTTGCTGAGCGCCTGCGAAACAGCCTCAGCGTTGTGCTTCAGCACACCCAGGTAGGTGTCTACCGGGGCTTCTGCGCCGAGCGAGTCAGCAAACAGCTCCTCGTTAGCGATTTTCACATCCCAGCCGCGAGACTTAACAGCCTCCTGCAGGCTTGTGATCGCCTGCGGGGATGCCTGGTTGTCGAGGAAGATAGCAGGAACCTGCTTCTCGGCAATCAGATCCGCCAGCTCGCTAATCTGGCTCGCGCTCAGCTGCGCCTCGGTTGAAACGAAGTCGGTTGCGTGCACCTCAAGGTTGTAGACCTTACCGAAGTAGTTGAAGGCGTCGTGACCGCTGATCAAAACGCGCGGTTCGCCAACCGTGCTGATCAGTTCCTCAACCTCAGCTGAGGTCTCAGCGATCTGCTTGTTGTACGCTACCGCGTTGTCTTTGTAGGTTTCGGCGTTGTCTTTGTCAAGTTTTGCCAGGTGGTCGGCAACCGCGGTAACCACCTGCTGCCAGATTTCCGGTGAGTTCCAGATGTGTGGATCGTGCAGCGGGTTGCCCTCGTCGTCGGTCTCTGGCCAGTCGAGCAGCTCAGCCTCGTCAATGCCTTCACCAACCGCGAGCTGTTTATCGCCGAGCGACTGCAGCTCGTCGATCATCTGTGCTTCCAGGTGCAGACCATTCCACACAACAGCGTCTGAGTCACGCATCTTCTCGATGTCTTTGGTGGTTGGCTGGTAGGTGTGCGGATCGCCTCCCGGCCCAACCATCGTGGTGATCTCAGCATCGGGGGCAATGTTCTTCACAGCGTCAGCGAGGTAGCCGGTTGTTGCATAAACCTGCAGCGAGTCTGACTGGGCGGCGCTGTCGCCGTCAGTGCTGTTGCTCGCCTGGCAACCAGCTAGGAGGGTGGCTGCGGCAAGCACGCTTGTCGCAGCAATCGCTGTTCGTTTTAGTAACGCTTACATGATTACCTTTCATTTCTCTGAGGTGAGGGGAGAAACAATTTGTTCCGCAAAACTAATACTAATGTTAGGTTTACCGAACTTGCAATCTGCTGTGTGGCGTTTTATTTAGTTTTTACCGGGCTAACCCAGATGGACTGCTGGGCTAAACTACCCAAAAGCACCTTCCCACCGGTCTCATTTGTGAGAGTGAGCGACTCCGAGAAGGGGCTCTCAGCGGACACCCTCGCAACGGTGTCAACGCTAAATCCGTTCTCGGCGAGATACTGCAGCAGCCGGTTATCAACATCGGAGATGCGCTCGATCCGCACGCTATCTTCGTTACGGGCAGACAGCAGCAGTTTCGCCTGCGGGATGACGATGGATCCGTCAGCCTGGGGGATGGGATCCCCGTGCGGGTCACGGCTCGGATGGTCTAGTTTTTCGCTGATCCGCTCAATCAAAAGATCGCTAACCGCGTGCTCCAGATGCTCGGCCTCGTCGTGCACCTCATCCCAGGAATAGCCGAGCTCCTCAACCAGGTACGTCTCAAGCAGCCGATGTCGCCGGATCATCGCAACAGCGTGACTGCGGCCCTCCTCGGTGAGCGTGATCGTGCCGTATCGACTGTGCGAAACAAATCCCTGGTTGTTCAGCTTTTTTATCGCATCAGAGACCGTTGACGGTCGCACGCCGAGGTAGCTGGCGAGCGACGACGAGGCAACTGGTTTATCGTCCCACTCCTGCAGCGCCCAAATCGCCTTCAGGTAGTTTTGGGTGCTGGTTGTAAGCTCAGAAACAGACATAGACCGAGGTTAGCAGACCCCGCTGAGCGTCCGGTTAGGATTGCCGGGGTGATTTTCTGAGCGGATCCAGGTCCCGCCGCAGGGCTACCCCTCCAGCGCGGCTGAGACCTCCAGCCACTCCTCCTCAAGCGAGTCAATCTCGGCGGTGACAGCGTCAAGCTCAGCGCTCAGCTCGGTTAAGCGGCTGTAGTCCTGTGGTGAACACTCGGCGAGCCGCTTGTGAGCCTCCGTCCTCGCCAGCTGCAACTTTGCGAGCTTACGGTCAATCGCAGAGAGCTGCTTCCGCGCGGCGTGCTCAGCAGCCCCGGTGAGCTGCGGTTTTGCGGCGGGGTCTGCGACGACGGATCCAGATGCTCCGGCGGTTGCGGATCCACCCCCGGCGGCGGCTGTAGCGGCGGCGGGCTGGCTGGCTACGGTGCTTGCGGATCCACCCCGCTGGGATTGCGTGGGCGAACCGGCAGGCGAACCGGCGGTTGCGGGCGAGGCGCTGGTCAGCTGCTTGCTGAGCCGGAGATACTCCTCGATGCCGCCGGGCAGGTGGCGGAGGGAGCCGTGGAAGATTGCGTACTGCTGGTCGGTGACCCGCTCCAGCAGGTAGCGGTCGTGGGAGACAACGATCAGGGTGCCGGGCCAGCTGTCGAGCAGGTCCTCAAGCGCTGTCAGCATCTCCGAGTCGACGTCGTTGGTTGGCTCGTCCAGAATCAGAACGTTCGGCTGCTGCAGCAGGATTAGAAGCAGCTGCAACCGGCGTTTTTGGCCGCCGCTGAGATCCGCAACCGGGGTTGAGAGCTGCTCTCGCCTAAAGCCGAGACGCTCCAAAAGCTGTGACGGCGTGAGCTCTTTGCCGTCAATCTCGAAGCTGAACTTGGTGCGCGCGAGCACATCGCGGACACGGTCGTTAGCGATCTCCTGCAGCTGCGAGAACCGCTGATCAAGCACTGCGATCTGCACGGTTTTACCGTGTTTCACGGAGCCCGAGGTGGGGCTGACAGTGCCAGCGATCAAACCCAGCAGTGTTGACTTGCCGGCACCGTTGGCGCCGAGGATGCCGGTGCGCTCGCCGGGCGCAATATCCCAGGTGATGCCGTTAAGGATCACCCGCTCGTTGTAGTTGACGCCCGCGTTCTTCAGCCGCACAACGTCCTTACCGAGCCGGTTAACCGCGAGCCGCTGCAGTTTCACCGAGTCGCGCAGCGGCGGCACATCCGCAATCAGGGCGTTGGCGGCGGCGATTCGAAACTTTGGTTTGCTGGTTCGCGCGGGGGCTCCGCGCCGCAGCCAGGCGAGCTCCTTCTGCAGCAGGTTCTGCCGTTTCTGCTCCCGTGCGGCGGCGATTCTGTCGCGCTCAACCCGCTGCAGCACATAGGCGGCGTATCCACCCTCGAAGGGTTCAACGATTCCGTTGTGCACCTCCCAGGTTGTTTCGCTGACCTCGTCCAGGAACCAGCGGTCGTGGGTGACCACGAGCAGCGCCCCCTGCCCCTTCGGCCAGCGCTGTTTCAGATGGCGCGCAAGCCACGCAATGCCCTCTATATCAAGGTGGTTGGTTGGCTCGTCAAGCGCCAAAATATCCCAGTCAGCGGTTAATAGCTGGGCGAGTGCAACGCGGCGTCTTTCACCGCCGCTGAGGTTTTTTACCGGGGTGTCCCAATCGAGGTCAGAAACCAGGCCGCTAATTACGTCCCTGATGCGTGCGTCACCAGCCCAAACGTGCTCCGGGGTGTCTCCAACAATGTTGGCGCCGATGCTGAGCTCGTCGTCGAGATCGTCATCCTGTTTCAGGATCCCAAAGCTGATATCTTTTCTGCGTGTCACCTGTCCAGCGTCAGGCGCGAGATTGCCCGCGAGCATTGCGAGCAGACTGGACTTGCCGTCGCCGTTGCGGCCGACGATGCCGATTCGGTCACCCTCTGCAATACCGAGGGTGATACCGTCAAACACAACCCTTGTCGGGTATTCAAGTTTTAGATTCTCTGCGCCTAGTAAATGAGCCATGATAGTAATAAAGCTTACCGGCGTAACGTGCACAACCAGGCGCAGAGAATGGATGGATAGATAAAAAAAAGGTTTTTGTTTCAGACAGTAATAACCGGCAGCGACCAGCTGCGGTCACTGCCGGTTAGAAAAGCCGCTAGATAACCTGGCCGCTGTTGATGTCAACAAGCACAACCTCAGCAGCGCGGCTGGCGTCGGTCACAACCTTAACCTCCCAGCGCGGGGTGCCGGCGATGGTCTCGAGTGAGATCTCGTCGATCAGGCCCGCACGGTAGTTTAGCGCTGCCTTCGCTGCGTCAATCAGCTCTACGGTTGCGGCGTTCAGCTCGGCGATGTCGTCAAAGTCTGAGTCGTCATCAACCTCGGTGCTGAGCACATTCAGTGTGTTGGCGTCGATCAGCAGGTCAGTCTCAACGTTGCCGCTGTAAACCTTTACCTCCCAGCTCTGACCCTTCCAGTCGAGGTCGTAGAGGCGTGAACCGGGAACGGTCTCAAGCGCCTTAGCTACGGCTGCTTCTGCAGACTCTAGGGTGCCACCGCGGTTGTTGCTGGTGGTAGCTGATGAACCAGAGCTGTTGTTGCTGTTTGTAGAAGAGTTGCTGCTTGAGCCGTTCTGCTGCTGTTGCTGCTGCTGGGTGTTTGAACCTGCAGAGTTGTTTGGGGTGCCTTGGTTACCACACCCGGTAAGCAGAGAAGAGGCGATGCCCATAGTTGCGATTGCTGTTAGACCAATGATTTTTTTCATAAGCAATAATCTATCTTCGGGTGCTGTGTCAGAGCTATAAGCAAGCTGCAGGTTAGCTGACTCTGGGCTGTATAGTTCGGGGGAATACACGATAAACTCAGAAAACGTTTACCGCGGTCAAAACAAAAAAGTGCTGGCCCGAAAGATAGGAGTCGGGCCAGCACAGCTTTTAGTTTAGCGTAAACGGTGGCTGCGAGTAAGAGCCTCGCAGCCAGCCGCACCAGGGGTTTAGCCGGTTACCTTAGGGAACACTCCGGCTGGGTTTTCACCCTGGTCGTAAACATCAGCGGGGTTGCCGATGATCTTCTCGTCCGGGGTGCCAACAACCGAGTGATCCTTACCGGTGTACTCAAACTTTGAGAGCACCCAGCGCATCGCCTCAAGCCGAGCGCGCTTCTTGTCGTTTGACTTTACAACCGTCCACGGAGCGTGCGGGGTGTCTGTGTAGAAGAACATTGCCTCACGAGCCTCGGTGTAGGCATCCCACTTGTCGAGTGATGCCAGGTCGGTTGGGGAGAGCTTCCACTGTTTAACCGGGTCGGTTGAGCGGGAGAGGAAGCGTGAACGCTGCTCTGCTTTACCGACCGAGAACCAGAACTTAATCAGGTGGATACCAGACTGTGTCAGCATGCTCTCAAACTCTGGTGCGGAGCGGGTGAACTCCAGGTACTCCTGCGGGGTGCAGTAACCCATAACGCGCTCAACACCGGCGCGGTTGTACCAGGAGCGGTCAAACAGCACAATCTCGCCGCCGGTTGGCAGGTGCTGGACGTAGCGCTGGAAGAACCACTGCTTCTGCTCCCGCTCGGTTGGCTTCTCAAGCGCGACGGTGCGAGCGCCACGGGGGTTGAGGTGCTCCATAAACCGCTTAATCGCGCCACCCTTACCGGCTGCGTCACGACCCTCGAAGATAATAACAACCTTCTCACCGGTCTCTTTCACCCAAGCCTGGAACTTCAGCAGCTCGATCTGCAGCTTCCGCTTCTCTTTTTCATACTGTTTGCGGCTGATCTTGGTGTCGTACGGGTAGCCCTGGCGCCAGGCGTTTGGATCCGGTGACTCAGCGTCCGGGTTCAGCTGGTGCTCAAGCTCCGCGATCTCGTCAATCTCGGGGGTTACGTCAACCTGATCGGTTGCAGCCATCTCGAACTGATCGCCAGCGTCACTGGTTGCGATCTGCTCCGCGGTCTGCTGCTCAGCTGCATCCTGACCGGCAGAAAAACCTGACTGCGCCTCGGCTGCTGCCTCTGCAAAAGCTGTTTCTGGCTTGTTTTCTTGCTGCATATAACCCTCGTTTTCTAGTGGATTTCGTAAAATACCCCACTTCTATCAATTATACAGCTGATTCTCAGATTGTAGAGAATTAAAGCGGCCGCCAAACTCGCCGCAGCTGGTGGGCTCGGCGTTCCTGATTTAGTGGGTGGATCCAGGGACCCAGCGGCCTATTTCGGTTCAGCTTCCCAGCTGGTTCAGCGCTCCTGAATAATCGGGATACTGCCGGTAACCGGCACAACCGAGTCGAAGTCGCTGTCGCCAGCGGGTCCCTTGCTGCGCGGTGCCTGAGCGGATCCACCAACCAGCTGTTTCGCCGCTCGCCGCTGCCGCAGTGCCGTCAGCGTGCCACCGGTGAGGATCACCAGAATCGCGAGCGTCACAGCCGCGTAAACCGGTATCTCTGCGGTGGTTAGCAGCTCACCGGAGAAGAACGCGGCGGCGGCGAGGAACACCGGCTCGAAGTAGGAGAGCAGGCCGAAGATTGACATCGGCAGAAGCTTCGATGACAGGATCCAGATCACCAGCACACTCGAACCAAACACGGAGACGAGCAGCCCGTAAATCCACAGCTCTGGGCGTGCGACCATAACCGGGTCAGCGAACGCGAAGTAGGGGATTAGCAGCAGTGCGGCGGGCAGCATCGCCAGCTGCTCCCACATCATTCCGCCGAGGTGGGCTGTGCCGTTGGCGCGCCGCACAACAAAGTAGAGCGGGTAGCCGAGCGCGACAACCAGCGTCTCCCACGAGAATGAGCCAACCCGCACAACCTCAAAGCCGACACCGATTGCGGCGAAGAGCACCGCGATCCAGTGCCACCACTGCATTCTGTCTTTATAGAGGAACCTGCCGATAATCACAAGCACCAGCGGCATCAAAAAATAGCCTAGTGCAACCGGCAGGCCGCGGCCGTGCAGCGGACCCCAGGCGAACATCCACAGCTGCAGCGAAAGCAGCATACCGCTGAAGATAACGGTGATAATGCGCAGCGGTTTTTCGCGAATAAACCGCCAGGTTTCGCTCACCAGTTTTGTCTGTTTGGTGACCGCGAAAAGCACATAGAGCGCCAGAATACAGGTGATGATCCGCAGCGTCAGAATTGCTTCCGCGGGCATCGGGTGCAAAAGCGGTGTGAGATAGAACATCACACCGAAGCCCACGGATGAGCTGAGTAGCAGCAGTGATCCCTTACCGACTCTGTGCCCCTGTGCAGCAGCCCCCGCAGCCGCTGCCATTAGGCGTTTTGTGCGTTAATTACGTGGGTTGCAATAACCTCGCCGTACTCGGTTTCGCCGGTTGGTACAAAGCCCATGTGGTTGAAGAACTCTTCAGGGCTTGCGTCACCGAGTTCGTAGAGCACGGTTAGCTCGGTAACACCGCGCGATTTTGCCTCGGCGATCAGCTGCTGCACCGCGAAGGTGCCGACACCAGTGCCCTGCTCGGCGGCGTCAACATTGATCCGCCACAGCGCAGCCCGGAACTCTTCACGGCTCGCCTCCGGATCAAAGTTGGCGTGAATAAACCCAACAACCTTGTCTCCGCGCAGGATCACGCGCTGCCAGGCGGTTTCAGCCGGTGTCACAGCGAGGGCCGCGGAGTAGGATACGGGCGTAATGAACTGTTCCTGCCCAGGCTTCAAACTCAGGGAGTTAACGGCGACGATGGTTGCCGCTGATAGTTCTTCAAGTCGCAGATCAGTCATAACGTAAACTCTATAGGCTTTACCGTGTGAATTCCATGAGTTTCACAGCGCGTGAGACACAATTCGTCATAAAACCTAGCCCACGTGCTTAACCTGCGGTTTGGTGCGCAAAACCAGCTCAGTGTAGTTGAGGGTTGCGGCAACCAGCGTGAACAGTAGCACCGCGTACCACGGGAATCCGAGCTTCAGCATCGCCGCGCAGCCGGCCGCGAGAAACAGCAAAGACACCAGTCCGCGTGCGTATCCGTCAACCGCGAGAACCGGTTTGGGGGAGAGGAACAGCGCCCACACCAGCACGCTGACAAAGAAGGTCACAAAGCCGATAATGATGCCCGGCAGGGGAAGCTGCCAGCTGAGGAAACCCCAGGCGGTGAGCGCCGACACGACGGTCAGCTCAACCAGGCTTCTAATCAGCGCCAAAACTGCGATACTGCGTCTACGGTTTGCCATGCCTTCTAGCATACCCGGTCTGCCAGCGGGGGAGGCTACTGGAAGATAACGGTGCGGTTGCCGTCCAACAGCACCCGGTTTTCGGCGAACCAGCCAACCGCGCGCCGGAGGGTTTGCGCCTCCCTGTCCTGACCGATCTGCTGCAGCTTCTCGGGGGAGGAAGCGTGATCCACCCGCACAACATCCTGCTCAATAATGGGACCTTCATCGAGGTCGGTTGTCACAAAGTGGGCGGTTGCGCCGATCAGTTTAACGCCGCGCGCGTGCGCTTGCCGGTAGGGGTTAGCGCCCTTAAAGCCGGGAAGGAATGAGTGGTGGATGTTGATTGCCCGACCCGCGAGTTTTTCGCAGAGCGCGGGTGAGAGGATCTGCATGTAGCGGGCGAGCACAACCAGCTCGATGTCGTGCTCCTCAACCACCTCGAGGATACGATCCTCAAAGCGCTGCTTCGACTCCTGATCAACAACCGGGATGTGCTCAAACGGCACACCGTAGAAGGCCGCGAGATCGCTCGCAACAGTGTGGTTAGACAGCACCAGCGGTACGTCGATTGGCAGCTGCTCGTTCCGCTGCCGGTAGAGCAGATCGTTAACACAGTGGGTTGCTTTCGAGGCAAGCAGCAGGGTGCGGAGTTTGTGGCCTGACTCTGTGAGGCTCCACTGCATGCTGTAGCGGTTAACAACCGGCATCAGACACTCTTTAAAACGAGCCTCGAAGGTCTCCGGCTGAGCGACGGCGGTCACCTCGATCCGCATAAAAAAGCTGCCGGTGTCGAGAGAGGCGAACTGCTGGCTCTCCTCAATGTTGCCGCCCGCGGCAACCAGCGCACCGCTCACCGCGTGCACAATACCAGGCCCGTCAACGCATTTTAGAGTTAGCACCCAAGACTTTTGCATAACAGGTTATGTTACTCGCAGATGCTGAGATAAACTAGAACAGTGTCGCGACTGGCGTGCAGATGGGTGACCATCGGGGAGCGACAACGTAAGTATTTGTTTACTTCACAAACTAAGGCCGCTCGCCTGGGTCGCTGTAATTGAAATCACCCAAAATTACTGGAGGAATCTATGTCAGACCAGTCATTCTTTAACGAGCCACTGAGCGTAGTCGATCCTGAGATCGCCGATGTGCTCACCGCCGAGCTAGCCCGGCAGCGAGACACTCTGGAGATGATCGCGAGCGAGAACTTTGTGCCGCGCGCGGTGCTGGAGACAGTCGGCAGCGTGCTCACCAACAAGTACGCTGAGGGCTACCCGGGACGCCGCTACTACGGCGGTTGTGAAGCCGTTGACGTTGCGGAGGAGCTCGCCCGCGAGCGCGCCAAGTCACTGTTCGGCGCCAAGTACGCAAACGTGCAGCCACACTCCGGTGCTTCCGCAAACGCCGCTGTGCTCGCCGCAATCGCTGAGCCGGGCGACACCATTATGGGTCTTGAGCTGTCACACGGCGGCCACCTCACCCACGGTATGAAACTCAACTTCTCTGGCAAGCTCTACAAAGTTGTTAGCTACGGTGTGAACCCAGAGACCATGCTGCTTGACATGGACGAGGTGCGCCGCATCGCCCTCGAAAACAAGCCAAAGGTGCTGATCGCAGGCTGGTCAGCTTACCCGCGCACAATCGACTTCGCTAAGTTCCGTGAGATCGCTGACGAGGTTGGCGCAACCCTCTGGGTTGACATGGCTCACTTCGCAGGTCTGGTTGCTGCGGGTCTCTACCCGAGCCCGGTTCCGCACGCACACGTTGTTAGCTCAACCGTGCACAAGACCATTGGCGGACCACGCTCCGGCTTCATTCTCACCAACGATCTTGAGATCCACAAGAAGATCAACAGCAACGTCTTCCCAGGCCAGCAGGGCGGCCCGCTGATGCACGTTATCGCCGGTAAAGCCGTTGCTTTCAAACTCGCTGCAACTGAGGAGTTCGCAGACCGCCAGCAGCGCACCATCCGCGGTGCCAAGCTTGTCGCTGAGGCACTCACCTCTGACGCAGCACGCGCGGCCGGAATTGATGTGCTCACCGGCGGCACCGATGTGCACCTGGTGCTCGCTGACCTCCGCAAGTCAGAGCTTGATGGCCAGCAGGCTGAGGACGCGCTGCACGAGGTTGGCATCACCGTAAACCGTAACGCTGTGCCTTTCGACCCACGCCCACCAATGGTGACAAGTGGTCTGCGCATCGGCACCCCGGCGCTCGCAACCCGCGGTTTCGGCGACGAGGATTTTGCAGAGGTTGCTGACGTTATCGCACAAACTCTGCAGGGTGCGGATCGCGCTGAGCAGCGCCGCCGGACAGCTGCGCTCGCCGCTAAATACCCACTCTACCCAGGCCTTGAGCAGTGGTAAAACACTGTGCAAAACACAGTGTTAGTGAGTGGTAGAGAGCGCCAGCTAGGGGGTTAAAACTGTGACAGCACAACTCTTGGACGGCAACAAAGCCGCCGCCGCGATTAAGGCGGATCTGTCCGAGCGTGTTTCTGCGCTGAAGGAACGCGGCATCAGCTGCGGACTTGCGACGGTTCTGGTTGGCAGCGACCCGGGCTCGCAGTGGTACGTTGCCGGTAAGCACCGTGACTGTGCCGAGGTGGGGATTGATTCGATCCGCCGCGACCTGCCGGAGGATGTCACCCAGCAGGAACTGGAGGAGGTGCTGGCGGAGCTTAACGCCAACCCGGACTGCACCGGTTATATTGTGCAGCTGCCGCTGCCCGCGCACCTCGACACTGACCGGGTGCTGGAGCTGATCGACCCGGCGAAGGACGCGGACGGGCTCCACCCGACCAACCTTGGCAAACTGGTTTTGAACGTCAACGGCGAGATTACAACGCCGCTGCCGTGCACACCGCGTGGGGTTATTGAGCTCGTCGAGTTTGCTGGCCTTGACTGGGCGGGTAAGCACGTTGTGGTTGTTGGTCGCGGGGTGACAGTCGGCCGGCCGATCGGCCCGCTGCTGACCCGCCGCGTCCACAACGCAACCGTGACGCTCACCCACACTGGCACCAAGAATCTCTCCGAGCTGCTGCGGCAGGCGGACGTGATCGTTGCCGCGTCCGGCGTCGCCGGCATTATTCAAGCGGATCACGTGAAACCGGGTGCGATTGTGCTCGACGTGGGTGTTTCACGGCAGACGGATCCGGAAACCGGCAAATCCCGGGTTGTTGGCGATGTTGACAACGCGGTGCGCGAGGTTGCCGGCTGGGTTTCGCCAAACCCGGGCGGTGTGGGTCCGATGACCAGGGCACTCCTGTTAAAGAACGTGGTTGAGATGGCGGAGCGCGGCGCTGCAGCATAGCAGGCTGTTCGGCTCCGCTAACGGGGCAGGGCCGTGCTGCACCGCCGCGGCCGCGCGACCGTGATCGCAGGCTATTAAGGAGAAGAGTGAGAAGCGATTTAGACAGGGCTCTTGAGCTTGCCCGGATGATTCCAGACTATCCAGAACCCGGTGTGCTGTTTCGCGACCTCGCCCCTGTTTTAGCTGACGGCCAAGCGCTGAAAGCAATCACCACCGACATCGCGGATCGCTTCAGCGACGCGCCAGGCTTCGACGTTGTCGCGGGGATTGAGGCCAGGGGCTTCATCCTCGCGGGCGCCGTCGCCGTGCACAGCGGCTGCGGCGCGGTTTCTGTTCGCAAAGCGGGTAAGCTGCCGGCTCCCGCCGCGAGCGCCAGCTACGATCTCGAATACGGCAGCGCAACCGTTGAGGTGCAGGCCGATGTGCAGCCGGGCGCGCGCGTGCTGATTATCGACGACGTGCTCGCAACCGGCGGCACCGCGCTCGCCGCAAAACAGGTTATTGAGGCAATCGGCGGTGAGGTTGTCGGGGTTGCGGTGCTCTGCGAGGTGCCGGAGCTTGGCGGCAGGCAGGCGCTCTCAGGTCTTGACCTGCACATCGTGTTTGAATAGTTACGTCGCCCAGTGCCTACTCGAAAGTGCGGCGCGCACCGCCTAACCCGCGGCGCGCCACCCATTAACCGCCCGGCGCGACACCACCGTCTAACCTCCCGCTCGCCTGATTGGAGTTAGTGTGTTAACCACCGCAGCGATTACCGAGTTTGCTGAAACCGTCACAGCCCACGACGGCGTCCCACCGTTTAACGAGGCGACGCTGTTAAACCTCGACAGCAGAGAACAGCGGGCCGTGTTTGCGGATCTCGAAACCCCCGTCGCTTTGGCGCTCGGGCAACAGCTGGCTGACGGCCGAAGCGAGTGGGAGTTCGCGGTGCTGCCCGAGTATCGCGGGCGCGGTTACGGCGCTGAATTCTTGCAGCAGCTGCGTGATCCGGCGGGATTCGTGGTTTGGGCGCACGGCGACCTACCTGCCGCCCGCGCCCTCGCTGCCGAGCAGGGCCTGACAAAAACCAGAACGCTGTTCCGGCTGCTTGCCTCGCTCGGTGAGTATGACGCCGAGGAGATTAACGCGAAACTTCGTCAGGCGGGGTTGCGGATCCGCGCCTTAGACCCGGAGCGTGACAGCGAGGCCTGGGTGAGCCTCAACGCCCGCGTGTTTGCGAGTCACCCGGAGCAGGGGAGCCTCACAACCCGTGACCTGGAGGCGAGGCTGGCGCAGCCGTGGGCGGATCCATCCGCGTTCCTCGTGCTTGAAACCCCGGCGGGTGAGCTGGTTGGGTACAACTGGCTGAAGCTCGCGGGTGATACCGCCGAGATTTATGTGCTCGGAGTCAGCCCCGACTACGCGGGCAAGGGGCTTGGGAAGCTGCTCATGTTTGCTGGCCTGAATGAGCTTGTGACCAGGGGTTTTCGTGAGGTGGAGCTGTATGTTGACGGCGATAACACCGCCGCGGTTAGCCTCTACCGCTCGCTCGGATTTGAAACAGCCGCCGTCGATTCGCAGTACGCGGGGTAATGCTAAGCTACGATAGGTTGCATGACCACAGTAGATGAACGCGCGCAGATTCTCGCAGCGCAGAGCAATGATTCTAGCTTTGACTCCCTGTTTGATGAGCTGACCTGGCGGGGGCTGATCTCAACCTCCACCAACCCGGAGCTGTTAAAAGGGGCGCTCTCAGGCAGCATCACCTATTACTGTGGTTTTGATCCGACAGCTGCGAGCCTGCATCTTGGCCACCTGGTGCAGCTGCTGTTTATGCGGCGACTGCAGCTTGCGGGCCACAAGCCGCTCGCGCTGGTTGGTGGCTCAACCGGGTTGATTGGGGATCCGCGCCCCACCTCGGAGCGCACCCTCAACTCGAAAGAGACCGTGGCTGAGTGGGTTTCGGCCCTGCAGGCACAGGTGTCTAAGTACCTGAGCTTCGAGGGGGAGAACGCGGCCCGCCTGGTTAACAACCTCGACTGGACCGAGTCGCTCAGCGCGCTCGATTTCCTGCGCGATATTGGTAAGCACTTCCGTGTTGGCACGATGATCAAGAAGGAGGCGGTTGCCGCGCGCCTCGCCTCCGATGAGGGCATCAGCTACACCGAGTTCAGCTACCAGATTCTGCAGGCGTACGACTTCCTGCAGCTGTTCCGGGAGCACGGCTGCACGCTGCAGTCGGGTGGGCAGGACCAGTGGGGCAATCTGACGGCCGGAACCGATCTGATCCGCCGTGTCACCGGTGAGAGCGTGCACGCGGTCGGCACCCCGATTATCGCGAACTCTGATGGCACCAAGTTTGGTAAGAGCGAGGGCAACGCGATCTGGCTGGATCCTAAGCTGTGCACACCGTTCGCGTTCTACCAGTTCTGGCTCAACCAGGCGGACGCCGATGTGGCCGAGCGGTTGAAGGTTTTCACCTTCCTAACCCGCGACGAGATCGCCGAGTACGAGCGCCAGGTTGCGAGCGAGCCTCACCTGCGTGCCGCCCAGAAGCGCCTTGCCTTCGAGGTTACCGCGCTGGTTCACGGGCCCGCCGCGGCTCAGGCCGCTGAAGCTGCCGCAAAGGCGCTGTTCGGGGGTGGATCCTACAAATCCGTGCCCGAGGAGGTGCTGCGCCAGGCAACCGCTGAGCTGCCGAGCGCTGAGGTGAGCGTCGACACAACCGTTGCTGAGGCGCTCGTTAAGACCGGGCTGGTTAGGTCGCTGTCTGAGGCGCGTCGCACAATCGCTCAGGGCGGGGCCTCCGTTGACGGTGAGCGGGTTTCCGCTGAGGACACAACCCTCGCAGAGTTTGCCTTTGACCGCACACTGCTTGTGCTTGGCCGCGGTAAGAAGCAGAAGGCTGCGCTAACCATCACGCAGTAGCTGCGCGGGTGGATCCGGTTACCCGCGGCTCACGCCCCGGCTCACGCCCCGGCTCACGCCCCGGTTCCCACCCCGGTTCCCACCCTGTTTAGCGGGTGGATCACGCTGGTAGCGGCCGTGACACGCCCAACAGGAAATTCAGACGGTGCTCGGTGAAAATCTCACCGGGCACCGTTGTTTTATGCGCTGACCGCGCTTTTTCTTTCTAACGGTGGAATCCGACACGCCGTGTGGGTGTGTGGGATTTGCGTAACGCTTTGGAACTCGTGTAATGTTTTCATCTGTTGGCAGCGCGCCGATCGGGTCGGGAAACCGGGTCGGGGGAGCGGGGTGCTGGCAGGGGTTTAAGACCAGATGAAGGCCGGTTGGTTTTTTCAAGTTCTTAACCCTCTATATTATTCTTCTTTTCTAAACAATGCGATTGTTTGTTTGTTTGCTTTCGCTCTGTTGTTTGTGTTAGAGTGGTTGTTTGCAGGCGATACGGTTTTGTGTTGTTTGTGCTAGTACTGTTCGGGTGCGGCGGGCCTTGTTTTTGGGTTTGTTGTTACGGGTGGTGTCTGGTCTTTGAGAACTCAATAGTGTGCACTTGATTGTCA
>NZ_RQYM01000006.1 GCF_003859945.1 Leucobacter sp. OH1287 | reverse complement strand
GGTTATCTCACTCCGAGAGAGTTTGCTCAACAGCAGGTGGCGGGTTGAAAAACTCTAATAACGCCTGGACCTAAAAACGGGCCCCCTCAATACATTGGATACTAATAGATCCCCGGTCTGGCCTCTTGCTTGTGAAGTAACGCATAAATGAACGGGGCCTTCTTTTTCTTGCGTGACTAGAACTTCTTCAAGGTGCGAATGCAGGCGTCGGAGGGGCTTCTATATCCACGTTTTGTTCTATATGCTCATGGTGAGCCTCTTTGGCTACTCCACTACATCAATGACTGAAGGAGGTCGCGTGTCAGCAGAACATGATGCAACCGTCGAGTATCAGATCTCTGAGTTTCCGACGCTTGATGCATTTCCTGCGCCACCTGAGGTAAGCATTGGTGGAGTGCAACTTGACCTGGTTTATTCAGACTGGGGTCAGTCATCTCTCGAGCCCCCGAGTGCCCTCAACTGGGTGAGAGTACGGCGGGGCGAGCCTGTCCGCATTGCGACAACAAACATGCCGGTGACACTCCATTGTGTAACCGCATCTAGAATTGAGCCAAAACCGCAGTAAAAGTGAGCCACCCAGTGGCTCACTTTTTAACGTCCTCTTAAAGAACGCTGGAAAGTGAGACACTGGCCCGTCATCACCTAGTAAATTCCTGATTGCCAATGTGATTAGGAAGGAAAGGCATGACGATACCAGTGTCAATTCAAAACGTTATCAGACGAGAATATGAAGCGGGTAAATCCCTAAGAGCAATAGCGACTGATTACGGGCTCTCACGTAACACCGTCACTAAGTATGTTGACCGGCAGGATTTCTCGGTTAAACCCCGGCCAACATCATCCAGGTCAAGGGTAGACCCCTATAGTGAGGTGATACTCCACTGGCTTAAACAAGACGAGACCGCGCCACGTAAACAAAGACACACCGGTGTACGTATCTGGCAGCGGCTTATTGACGAGCACGGGTTTGAAGGGTCAGTAGACGCTGTTCAACGATGGTTGCGTAAATACAGGGAAAATCAGGCTAAACCCGGAGAGGGATATACAGAGCTTGCCTGGCAACCAGCAACAATGCAAGTCGATTTTGGTGAGGCGCAAGCGGTTATCGCAGGTAACACTGTAGCCATTCACATATTGGCTGTAACATTCCCCTTTTCAAACGCTAGATACTGTATCGCCCTGCCTGGCCAGAGCGTGGAGTGTTTCTGTTGGGGGCTTCGCCAGATAATGGAACATGTGGGGTTTGTGCCGCGAGTTATGGTGTTTGATAACGCTCCAGCACTCGTTCGAATCACCCCTGGCAACAAACGCCACCTTACAGAACTGTTCTCCAGTTTCCTTACCCATTACGGGATAGAAGCTACATTCACCAACCCAGCCAGCGGGAACGAGAAAGGTAGCGTGGAAAACGCGGTCGGATACTTACGCAGGAACATGCTTGTACCCATACCAGCAGCAGAAACGTTGGAAGGGCTGTCTAAACAGTTACTGAAAAAATGTGACCAGTTGCTTGATCTTAGACACTATCGAAAAGACGAGAGGATCGGGGATCTGTTTAAGATCGACCAGTTAGAGAGCAAACCCCTCCCCGGGATTGGGTTTGATGCTTGCACCTGGATGACACGGCTGGTTGACAAGGTCGGTAATATTCAGGTTAAAGGCACCCGCTATTTTGTAGGCAGCCACTTACAGGGGCAGAACGTGCAAGTAGGATTAAGAGCTAACAGCATCGAGGTTTGTGATCTGCAGATGCGTCGCATCATAGAAACCAAACGGGTATGGGCAAAGAGCAGTGAAACTGTTTTAGATCCGGTGATGCTGCTGGAATCTCTTACCTTAAAGCCGGTGTCTTTTTCCCAGTCACCCATTCGGAAGTTCATCCCGGCAACGCTTAACACCTATATTGATAAGCAGTCACTGCCAGACAAGCGGGAGTTATTGCTGCTAGTTAAAGAGCTGTCCTATGATTACGGGTTCAAAGAAACTATAACCGCTGCTGCCGAGGTTGTTACCAGCGGCAGGAAGCTAGACGAACCAAGCCTTAACATCACATTACGGCGCGCTCGACAGCCTAAAGCTGAGAGGCCGCAACCGGTGATTGATTTCACTGTCTATGACCGGTTAGCTAGACAGAACGGAGCTAATAATGCCTAGAGGAACTATCCTGCCCACACCGTCAATTTCAGACATTATGGACAAAGCAGCAACCCTTACTTTCACGAAACAGGTGATATGCGAGGTCGTTGAGGATGCTAACGCCAGCCAACGCAGGTTTCTTTACCGGCTGCTGGAAGAAGAGGAAAAATCTCGCAGACTCTCCAGACAGCAGCGACTTATTAAACAAGCGAAATTCCCCGCGGTTAAAACTCTTGATGGGTTTGATTACTCAACGATTAACTGGCCGGTTGATTGGGGGCGTGCTGAGATGGAATCTTTAGCGTTCATCGCCCACCACGAGGATCTTGTGCTTTATGGTGATGTTGGAACGGGTAAAACACATTTGGCGACAGCGCTTGGGTTTTTGGCTTGCCAAAACGGTTTAGCAGTCCGCTACTACACAGCAGCGTCGTTGATCGGGGTTCTACATCAAGCATGCGAGGAAGGCAGGCTGGATAAGGTGTTAACAATGATAGCGAAAGCTGACTTGTTGATTATTGACGAGCTCGGGTATATCCCGATTGACACGGAAGGAGCAAGGCTTATCTATCAGGTGATCGCTAATGCTTACGAAAAGCAGTCAGTGATCTATACATCGAATCTGGAGTTCTCTCGCTGGGCGAGTGTGTTTGGTGATGCGAACATGGCTGCCGCGATTATTGACCGGACAGTTCACCACGGCAGAATTCTCAGGTTCGAGGGCACCAGTTACAGGGTGCTGCACGCGACAATGAAATAAGATATTAGATAGACGGGGTAACTGCGGTTTTGGTTCAAAAATGACTGCGGTTTTGGCTCACTTTTAAGTGCGGTTTTGGCTCACTTTAAAATGCGGTAACACACTCCATCTTCGAGTCACCGATTCGCTTACTGATTCGGGTCTGCCGAATGTTGAGCAGCAGCGTGCCTGGGAATGTGAACCGCCTGCCGGCCGGCCATGTAATCTAGTGCAGGCAGACGGTGCGATCCTCTTTGAAATTAACGAGGCTAACGATCCTGACGTTGAGGCGAGGTACGCAATCCTGCAGATCGAGTGGTTAGCTAGCGATGAAGACGGAGCTGCTTTGCGGCTGTCGGCTAGTTACGCTATTGACCGAGGATGAGGGGTCAGACCAAGGACATGCTCACTAAAGCTAGCTCGCGAAGCTCTGGATGAGCACCCGGTGCGAAGCCTGGTCTAGGGTTGCCATATCACTAGGCGGCTAGTAATATGGTGGCTAATGAATAATGCGGTTGGTATTAAACAAGAGCTGCTACTGTCGCGGCTTGGGGACGATGAGGCTGCGCGGTTGGTGATGATTGTCCTGACAACGGCGCGGCGGATCGATATGGCCTGCACGGAACTGCTCGCCAGGCATGATCTGTCAGAGGGGCGGCTCGCTGCGCTCCTAGCGGTTTCTGCCGAGCCCGGGATCACTCCCCGCACGCTGGCTGACCGGCTCGAAGTGACTTCCGCGACCGTTACCGGCTTGCTGGATCGTCTTGAACGTGACGGGCTGATCGAGCGCCAGCCGCACGCAACCGATCGACGCACGCACACACTCACGACCACGAATGATGGTGAAGAACTGATCGGGGAACTCGTGCCGGTCTATGCCCGCTGGCTTAACCAACTCGGGGCTGGAATCAACTCCGATAAGCGGAACAGAGCAGCCTCAGTATTAGCTGCGATGCAGCAGAATCTGGTCGCTGAGGTAGTGAGATGAGTGAACGCGGGGCGAGCAGCCGCGCCGACATCGACACTGCCCATCTGGACGCACTCAACGCGGGCACCACACCAGCACGCACGCTTGCTGAAGCCCTCGCTATCGACCACAAAGCCCTGCTAGCGGCGGCAATTCCTGATGCGGACGAGGAACTGCGCTCAATCGTAGCCGATGCACAGCAGCTCGGGATCCTGAAGCGCATGACACGCATCGGCTCTGCCCTAGCGGACCACCTCAACGCGGCCGAGGTCGAGCGCCTGGCCGATCACACCTCTGACACGGTACGCGGGTGGATTTGCTTCCTCCACGCAGCGCGATCCACAACGGGCCCTGCCAGTTTGCTCAGCCGACTGCGACGGTTCGCCGACGATGAGCACTTTGCCGGCCGCGTGGTGTCTGGGCTGCGCACATTCCCGCACTAAAACAGCAACCGGAATGCGGAGAGCCAATCCTGCATCCGCTCCGTGCGGATCCATCACAGTATGTGCAGGACTCGGTCGCCAACTGGATCAACGACGCCTCGAAGACACGCCCCGACTGGGCTATAGCACTGTGCAAGAGGTGGGTTGCCGAAAACGATAATGCTGCTACCGCTCGCATCGTGAAGCGGGCACTTCGGTCTGTAGACCACACAATCGACTGAAAATGTCGAGTGTCCAACAAAAAATCTATAGTGCGCAACCGAGTAACGTTTGCCGTCAGCGGCAGTTGTCCGGAGTTTCCGAACGACTGAATCCCTGCCCAGCAACGAAGTTCTCAACGTTAGGATCCTCCATCATTGCACCTCCTTGCCGCTACGCACACGAATTCCGCTGTTAGGTTGCGGCGCATATTAAGCGCCACAGCCTAACAGGTACACTTAAACCTTACGCTATGTTAAACGGCTACTGTTTGAGCTCGATACCGGTTTTTTCGGCGAGCCCGACAATGAACCGGCAGCTTGCAGCGAGAGTGTACTGGTTCGCGAAGTCGCTGCGCAGCGCGTAGTCGCCGAGCAGTTCAGCGATGCCGGTGCCGCGGAGTGACGGATCCACCTCGGTGTGATCGAAGTCGATAACATCACCGCGGACAGTGTACTCGGCGACGCCCTGAACGCCGTCGAGGGAGTGCAGGGCGAACCTGGACTGCTCTGGCTCGTGCACGAAATCAAAACCGGCGGCTTTTGCGGCCGCAATATCTGTGTAACGCATATCAGCAGTCTATTGTACGCGGGCGGGGTTTGTGAAGCGGCAGCGGGCGGCGGCGGGCTACGGCAGCGGGCGGCGGGTGGATCCGGCGGGTGCGGCGCCTAGCGCGGTCGGGGCGCCGGAGCAACCGCTGAAATAAACCTGTGGAAAACTATACGCGGGAATCTAGCGCGGAGTAAGCTAGTGCATAACCGCCCGGAACTGTCGGGCTTGTTAGTTTCAAGCAGAAGGATCTGTGTCATGAACCAGCCAAACACCCCCCAGCCAGCCCCGGAGAACTCCTCACAGCAATACCCGCAGGTCGCGCCACAGGGTGCGCCGTACGCCGCACCTCAGCAGCCGCAGCAGCCTGATGTGGCAGCGCCGCAGTTCTACGGCGAGGGCGCGCCCCAGCAGCCAGCCTCTCCGAAGCCAAAACTGCCGGGCGTTGCGATTGCCGCGATGATCGGCGGCGGGATTTTAGCGCTCAGCTTGTTCGTCGGTTCGGTTTTCGGCGTCAGCTCGATTGTGCGCGCGGTCTCGTCCGCGGGGGAGCAAACCACTGCGGCGCCGAAGCTGGAGGATGGCGGTGATGGCGGATCCGCCAAGAAGAACGGCAAGAAAGAGGTTGAGCTGGGCACCAAAACTGACAAGGGTGACGGTACGACGGTTACCCCACCGAAAGGGTTCAATGATTTTGGTGGCGTGCAGATTGACGGCACACCGCAGGAGATTGCGCAGGTGATTGACGAGCTGCGCAGCTACCATGAGGCACAGCAGCTGCTCAACGCCGAAAAGGTTACCCCGGTCACACCACAACAGCAGGCGCTGATGGCGGAGGTTGAGGCGCGAATTATCCAGCAGACCGGCCAGGGGCTGAGCGAGTTCGACCAGATGTTTGTGCTGAGCATCGCGCTTGACGCCTGCGAGGCGGCGATTCTGCTGAAACACGATGTTGACGCGGACGAGATGCGGTCCTTCGCAAACACTTCACCGCTCATCGAATTAGCGCTTCAGGGGGTGGATTCGTCACAGCGGAACCAGGCGATCCAAAACATGATGTCATTCACGCTCGCCGGCACCCAGCACATCTGCCCGGCCGATAATGAACAGTGGACGCGAGTCTACAATGAAATCGGGGGGCAGTGGTGACCAGTCCACTTTTCACCGCAGTGGATGAGCAGCAGACGCTGTTAATCTATGACGGCGATTGCGGATTCTGTCGCCGCTGCGTCACCTGGCTAGTGTTCCGCTGGGGTGTGCCACGAGCGAAAGAGGCACACCGTTCAGAGATCGTGCCGGAACTAGAGCAGATACCGGGACTCGAAGTCGTGTCATGGCAGGCGCTGGACCTCAGCGAATACCTGCTCACCCCCGAACTTGCGAACGAGCGAGTGTGGGCTATCCGCCGCACCCCCGGCCGCCCCGGAATCACCCGCGCGAGCGGAGCCGCCGCGATCGCGCTGCTGCTCACCGGCTGCGAGAGCAGGCCGTGGCGAGTGGCCGGGCGAATCCTGCAACTCCCCGGCATCAGGGCGCTCGCCGAGATTGGTTACAACCTGGTGGCGAGAGTGCGGCATCGGCTGCCGGGCGGATCCGCCAGCTGCAGGCTCTAACCCGCCTCGGCCTGGAAGGCGTCGCGGATCCGCTCATGCACCGCCGTGATCTCCTCCGGGAGGCCCGCAAACTGGGTGAGGTGTTCCTCGCGGTGCTCCATCTCGGTGAGCCAACGGGTCGCGTCGACGGTGAGCAACTGGGCCAGGTCAGGAGCCGAGATGTCCATGCCGGTGAGATTCAGTTCCTCCGGCAGGGGCACAATGCCGGCCGGGGTTTTACGGCCGACGGCCCTGCCGTGTTGTAGGTCGATCAACCAAAGCAGCGCGCGCAGGTTGTCGCGGTAACCGGGCCAGAGGAAACGCCCGGTCTCCGGTTCACGCTGGAACCAGTTGACGTGCGCGAAAATCGGTGGCTTGCTTGCCCGCGAGAGCACACGCAGCCAGTGCTCCAGGTAGTCGCCCTCCGGGTAGGACATGAACGGCCGCATCGACATGGGGTCATAGCGCAGCTGGCCGTCGAGCCCCTCCGCGGCGAAGGTTGCCTCCGCTCCGAGGGTGAAACCGTCGTAGACACCCTCCGCGAGATCGGTGATTGCGCGAATCAGCGGCTCACGGTCTCGGGTTCTGCCGCCGAAAATAATCGCGTCGATTGGCACGCCCGCCGGGTCGGCCGCGTCCCCGGCGAGGTTCGGGACCTGGGTGAGGGCGGTGGCGAAGCGGCTGTTTGGGTGGGCCCACGGATCCGCCAGCTGCGCAGCATCGCGGTCGCTAATCAGCTTGCCCTGCCAGTCACGCCAGCCGGTAACATCGGCGGGTGGCTTAGGGGTTTTACCCTCCCACCACACCTCCTCGGTGAGTGGATTGTAGGCGACGTTCGTGAAGATCGCGCCTGATCCGGCAGCCATCGCCGCCATCGCGCTCGGGTTCGTGGTCTCGTTCGTGTCCTTGGCGACACCGAAAACCCCGTTTTCTGGGTTGCTGGCGTAGATGCGGCCGTCGTCACCGATCCACATCCAGGCGATATCGTCGCCGTAAAACTCGACACGGTAGCGGTCGCCGAGACCCTCGGGCGCCAGTGTCATCGACAGATTCGTTTTGCCGGACGCGCTCGGGAAGCCGCCGCAGACATGGTAGCGTTTGCCGGTTTCGTTGTCGATGATGCCGAGCAGCATAAACTGTTCGGCCAAAAACTCGCCGCTCTGCCAGCCGTCGTAGCTTGCCTGGCGGAGCGCGTGCGCGATCTTGCCGAGCAGCGCATTGCCACCGTATGCCGAACCGAAGTGCAGAATCAGCCGCTGATCGGCAACAGTTGCAAACAGGCGGCGATCGTTTGGGGTGCCCTGTTCGAGCTCGTCCAGCTCGCCGGTGACGTGCACGCCGCGCACGAAGAATGATGGATCCGCAAGATCCGCCAAATATTCGGCACCCACCCGTGCCATGCGCAGCAGGTGCAAAACAACCGTGATGTCGTCGGTTAGCTGCACCCCGGCAGCGTAGCGGGCGAGGGGCATGTGCGGAACCGCCATCAGATACGGCACAACATACATGGTTTTGCCCGCGAGTGCGCCCGCCATCTGCTCGCGCTGGGCGGCGACCACGGTTTTAGCGTCGCGCCAGTTGTTGTAGACGCCGTGATCGGCGGGGTCGCTGCTGGCGACAACGGTGCGGGACTCAGATCGGGCGGTGTCGCGCGGGTGACTGGTTGCGTAAAACCTGCCGCCGCTAACCGGCAACAGCCTGCCGCTCTGCAGCGCCCCCGCGGTGAGTTTATCCCCGTCAGCGGCTGAAACCACGGTCAGAGCGGCGGGCGTAGTGAGAGCGGCCCAGTCGGCGACGAACTCGTGGATCGCAGGATTGGAGATGCCGGCGGCGCGTAAAACCGCGGCGGTCTGCTCCGGCTGCAGCGGCTGCTCGTGCTGTTGCGACTGCGCAGGTTGCTCCGGCTTCTCCGGGTGAACGGGCTGGGTTGCTGTCTGGTGCATCTGTTTGCTCCTGTCTGCGGCGCCGGGTGCTTAACGAGCCTGTCGGATTCAGGCCTGAGCGGTGTCGCGCGATCGTAAAACAATTCTATTGTTCGGTAAACCGAAGATACAAGTTTAGGCGTGTCGTAGTGATGTCGCGCAGATTAGCTGCTAATACTATTTATGCTACTTTTTTGCCGCCGAGGCACTATATATAGTGGTTCGGCGCCTTTGACAGGAGAATCATGTCAACACAAACCGCCCCCGTCCGAGCCGAAGCACACCCCGAAGCCCGCGCAGCCGCCAGCCACACTGCAACCGCTGCTGGTCCGCAACCCGCCCCCAGACCGCGTTCCCGCACAGCACGCGAGATCCCGATCCGCGAGATCGCCCCGGCCGACTGCCCGCAGCTCGTTTATTTCTCTAGCGTCTCCGAAAACACTAGACGCTTCGTCGAGAAACTCGACATTCCGGCGGTGCGGATCCCGCTGCGCCCACACCGGGAGGGCATGATCCGCGTCACTCGCCCCTATGTGCTGATCGTGCCAACCTACGGCGGCGGAGAGGCAGCGGGCGCTGTGCCGAAGCAGGTGATCCAGTTCCTCAACGATCCACAAAACCGCTCGCTGATTCGCGGCGTCATAACCGCGGGCAACACCAACTTTGGCGAGCATTTCTGCCTCGCCGGGCCAATTATTTCGCGCAAGTGCCGGGTGCCGGAGCTGTTCCGCTTCGAGCTGTTAGGCACACAACGAGACGTCACACAGGTGCGTGAGGGGCTCGCCAGGTTCTGGCAGCAAGCACCGTAGCAGATGCGGCGGATCCTGCCCCGCCCGCGCGATCCACCCACGAAAACCCACGAAAACCCGCAAACACTCACCGCGACAAACAGCCTCTCACCGTAACCAACAACCAACCACCCCAAACCAACCACCCTAAATCAACCACAGGAGAATCATGTCTGAAGTGTTAACTCCCGCCGCGCCGCCGCGAGCTGGCGGAATCGGCAAGCGCAGCGAGTTTACCGCGCTGAACGCACAGCTTAATCTGCTCAGCGAATCCGGCGGGCTGCAGCTCGAAAAAGATCAGGAGGCGCTGCGCGCGTACCTGCAGCAGGAGATTGCGCCGAAAACCAAAACCTTCCCCGACCTTGCAACCCGGCTTGAGTGGCTGATCGACAACCACTACTATGACGCGGGGTGTTTCGGCCGCTACAGCAGCGAGTTTATTGCCGAACTCTACCACGATGCCGCCCGCATCGACCACGGGTTTAGCACCTTCCTCGGCGCGTTCAAGTTCTTCAACGCCTACGCGCTGAAGAGCTTTGACGGATCCTGCTACCTCGAAGACTACACAGACCGGGTGATCGCAACCGCGCTGCTGCTCGGTAACGGCGACACGAAACTGGCGAAACAGCTGACCGAGGAGATGCTGACCGGGCGGTTCCAGCCGGCAACGCCGACCTTCTTAAACGCCGGTAAGGCGCAGCGTGGCGAGCTCGTGTCCTGCTTCCTGCTGCGGCTCGAAGACAATATGGAGTCGGTTGGCCGCGCGGTCAACTCGTCGCTGCAGCTCTCAAAACGGGGCGGTGGGGTGGCGCTGCTGCTCACCAACCTGCGCGAGATGGGGGCGCCGATTAAGCGGATCCACAACCAGGCCGCCGGGGTTGTCCCGGTGATGAAAATCCTGGAGGACGCCTTCTCCTACGCCAACCAGCTCGGTGCCAGGCAGGGTGCCGGTGCGGTCTACCTGAACGCACACCACCCCGATATTCTGCGGTTCCTCGACACGAAACGGGAGAACGCGGATGAGAAAATCCGCATCAAAACACTGTCGCTCGGGGTTGTGATCCCGGACGTCACCTTCCAGCTCGCAAAAGAAAACCAGCCGATGCACCTGTTCAGCCCCTACGATATTCAGCAGGAATACGGGGTTCCGATGTCGGATATTTCAATCACCGACATGTATGACGAGTTGCTCGCCAACCCGCGCATCAGCAAAACCCAGATCAGCGCGCGAGATTTCTTCCGCACCCTAGCCGAGCTGCAGTTCGAGTCCGGCTACCCCTATATTGTGTTCGAGGACACCGTCAACCGTGCCAACCCGATCGCCGGGCGCGTCAACATGTCAAACCTGTGCAGCGAGATCCTGCAGAGCAACACCCCGTCACTCTACGGGCCAGCGGGAGAATACCTGGTGACCGGGCACGATATCTCCTGCAACCTCGGATCCCTAAACATCGCGGAGGCAATGGCGAGCAGCGACTTTGCGGCGACGGTGACAACCGCGATCCGCGCCCTCACCAGCGTCTCAGAACAAACCGCGATCGCCGCGGTGCCGTCTGTGCAGGAGGGTAACAACGCCAGCCACGCAATCGGACTGGGGCAGATGAACCTGCACGGCTATTTAGCGTCGCAGCGGATCCGCTACGGCAGCCCCGAGGCGCTCGAGTTTGTCAGCTGCTATTTCATGCTCGTCAATTATCATGCGCTGCAGGCCTCAAACGAGCTCGCCATCGAACGCGGCAAAACCTTCGACGGTTTTAGCGAATCGCGCTACGCCGACGGCTCATATTTTGCGCAGTATCTAAGCCGGTCGTGGCTGCCTGAGCTGCCGCGCGTGGCAGAGCTGTTTGCGGGGGCGCAGATCACGCTGCCCACCGTCGATGACTGGCGTGCGCTCGCCGAGAGTGTTAAGCAGCACGGCCTCTACAACGCCTACCTGCAGGCGGTCGCGCCAACCGGATCCATCTCCTACATCAACCACGCAACCGCGTCGTTACTACCGATCACGGCGAAAATCGAGATCCGCAAAGAGGGGAAACTCGGGAGGGTCTACTACCCGGCGCCGCACCTCGCGGAGGACAACCTGGAGTATTTCGAGGACGCCTACGAGATCGGCCCTGAGAAAATCATCGACACCTACGCGGCCGCAACCCCGCACGTCGATCAGGGGCTGTCGCTGACGCTGTTCTTTAGAGACACAGCAACCACCCGCGACATTAACCGCGCCCAAATCTACGCCTGGCGCAAGGGCATCAAAACCATCTACTATGTGCGGCTGCGTCAGCAGGCACTAACCGGCACCGAGATTGCCGGGTGCGTATCCTGCGAGCTCTAGCTTGTGGGGCGGATCCGCACCCCGCCGCTCCCCGCCGCGCCGGCCCCGGGCCCGCCGCAGCCGGGCAACCCGGGGAAACCGCGCCGCCAGCCCGGCCAGCACCCCTTAACCAACCGCTTAACCTATAACGAAAGAACACAACCATGACTCAGCCACAGCACGCCCCGCTCGACCAGCCCGCCCTGACCCCGCCCGGTTACCGACGGGATCCGCTCGCCCGACTGCGCCCAATCAACTGGAATCGGGTGCAGGATGATAAAGACCTGGAGGTGTGGAACCGCCTGACCGCGAACTTTTGGCTGCCAGAGAAGGTGCCGCTGTCAAACGATATCGGCGCCTGGAACTCGCTAACCGCGGAGGAGCGACAGCTGACGATGCGGGTTTTCACGGGCTTGACTATGCTCGACACCGTGCAGGCGACGGTTGGGGAGATCAGCCAGATTCAGGACGCCCGCACCGAACACGAGGAGGCGGTTTACACGAATATCGCGTTTATGCAGTCGGTGCACGCGCGCTCCTACTCGTCAGTGTTTTCGACGCTCGCGAGCACACCCGAGATCGATTCCGCCTACCAGTGGGCGGTCGCAAACGACCTCCTGCAAACCCGTTGCAAGATGGTGCTTGAACACTATTACGGGGAGGATCCGCTGCGCCGCAAAATCGCCTCAACCCTGCTCTCGTCGCTGCTGCTCTATGCCGGATTCTATCTGCCGCTGCATTTTTCGGTGCACGCAACCCTGACCAACACGGCCGATATGATCCGCTTGATTCTGCGCGACAAGGCGGTGCACGGCTACTATTCCGGTTACAAAATGCAGCGCGGCCTCGACGATAAAAGCGAGGCGGTGCGGCGCGCAACCGAGGAGTTCACATACGAGTTGCTGGAGGAACTGTACAAACTGGAGCTCGACTACTCGGGCGAGCTGTATGAGCCGCTCGGCCTGATGGACGATGTCGCGGTGTTTGTGCGTTACAATGCCAACAAGGCGCTGATGAATCTCGGCTACGCGGCCCGCTTCACCCCCGAGGAGACCGAGGTTAACCCGGAGATTCTCGCGGCACTCGCACCCGGTGCTGACGAAAACCACGATTTCTTTAGCGGATCCGGTTCCTCCTACGTCATCGGCAAGGCTGAGGACACAGCCGACACCGACTGGGATTTTTAGCGGATCCCGCTGGCGTGGGTGCCTGGGTCGTTTGTGTGGGTGTGTGGATCTCGCTGGCCCGGGTGCTCTCGCGGGGTGCGGTGTTTTTAGCCGCGCCCCAGCGCGACCTGCCCGGCCGGGGTCAGCAGGTAGTCGCGGTTCTTGCTGGTTGCCTGTGCGCTTGCCTCGATAAGACCGAGCTTGACGAGTCGCTGCAGGTGTGGGCGCAGCGCTGCGGGGGATTTAGCGGTCCGCTCTGCCAGGTCGTGAATGTTCCGGTGCTCAGTAGCGGAGAGCTCGCTGAGCACTGCTAGTTGCGCACCGGTGAGCTGTGTTCCGGCGGCTTTTTGGGCAGCGGCTTTCTCGGTCGCGAGTTCCGCGGCAGGGGTTTCGGAGAACACTCTTAGCGTCGGTGGTCAGGTTTTCAACTGTTTGATTCTGCAGCAGCGATCCTGGATTGGTGACCACAACGCGATCCGCATATATTTCAACATTAACGGCTTCGTTTTGGCGTGCTGGACTGTAGTCGCGGTGCATAACCGCGTTGGTGATTGCCTCACGCAGCACAGTTTCGGGGATTTCGGGCACGTCCTCAGCTGCGACCCCCTTCACAAGCGTTGTGGTTTTCAGGTTTTGTAGCGCCTTTATCACCGCGTCCTGCACCATCACGGGGATCGCGCCGTCACACACCTTACGATCTACAAACCTGATTTTGGAGCTGTCTGACTTTTGCGTCCCCGGGTAGACCGCAACATCGATCTCCAGTTTTGGAAACAGCTCCTGCGGGTAGTTGCAGTAGGTGAGATAACCCGCCAGCGTAACCTCTCCTGACCGGGTTAAAACGCGCAGTTTGTGGAGTCGTTCCGCGTCAGTTTCGGCGCCGGTAAACATCTTCGAGCCCTGGCGGATGATCCGCTCAAAAGCGCTGTGATAACTCTCCCCGTTAAGATCGTCGATGCTTGCCTCGGCGACCGGTGCGGTGTCGTACGCTTCTTCTTCCTGGAACACGCGAAAATGCTATCACGATTCAGACGATCACTCTACAAAATCTCTATCTAAAACATAGAGTGATTGTAATAATACATAGAGTGAAGCGTAGAGTGATGTGTCAAGCCATCGAGTGATATGTTGAGTGACGGCGATACATCATCGAGTGACGGCTTAGACTTGCATCCGCTGCGATAAGAGTCTCAAAAAATGTGGCATAAATCTTTGTTTAGCCCCGTAATAACAGGCAAAACTCGAAGTGAATAATGTTTCGCTCACTACGCATCACTCAGAACAACCCCGAGATAGAGTAAGGCGGCGGTTCCGCGGGAGGTGCGGATCCGCCGCCTTACAGCTGCTATTATACTCAGCGGCTTAAGCTGCCGACTTCGCGCTTGGCGCGAGGGCACTGGGCTATTAAACCGCCGAAAACCTCAGCGGAACTAGCCAACGAATGGGGCGAGCTGTGCCTGCAGGATTGGCTTTGGCAGTGCGCCGATGATCTCGTGCACCTCTTCGCCGCCCTTGAACACCTTCATCGCTGGGATTGAGGTGATGCGGTACTGGCCGGCAAGGTTTGGGTTCTCGTCAACGTTTAGCTTAGCGATCTTCAGTTTACCGTCGAGTTCACTGCTCAGCTCGTCAAGGATCGGTGCAACCGCGCGGCATGGACCGCACCAGGCAGCCCAAAAATCAACGAGCACCGGGATTTCGCTGTTCAACACCTCGGCCTGGAAATCTGCCTCGGTAACATTCTTCACGTTTGACATATTGTGTCCTTTCAAAAATTTGTCTTGATTACGGGGGTTAAATCTAACCAGCGAGATCCGCCAGATAGTGTTCGGCGTCAAGCGCTGCAACGGTGCCGCTCGCAGCCGCGGTGATAGCCTGACGGTAGGTCGGGTCGATCACATCGCCGGCAGCAAAAACACCGGCGACGCTGGTGCGGGAGCTGCGGCCGTCAACGGCGATTGTGCCCCCGGAGGTCAGCTCAAGCTTGTCGTGCACGAGGTGTGTGCGTGGGTCATTACCGATCGCGATAAACAGGCCGTCAAGGTCGAGCTGCCTGGTGTCGCCGGTCACCGTGTCGGTGAGGGTTACGCCGGTCAGCGCGTCATCGCCGTGCAGGGCGCTAACCTCACTGTTCCACACGAACTCGATCTTCTCGTTATCAAGCGCACGCTGCTGCATAATCTTTGAGGCACGCAGCGAATCGCGGCGGTGGATCACATACACCTTGCTGGCGAAGCGGGTGAGGAAGGTTGCCTCCTCCATCGCCGAGTCGCCGCCACCAACAACCGCGATAACCTTGTCGCGGAAGAAGAAACCGTCACAGGTTGCACACCAGGAAACACCGTGACCGGAGAGACGGTCCTCGTCTGCGATGCCGAGCTTACGGTAGGCGGATCCAGTTGCGAAAATAATCGCGTGAGCCGAGTGCTCGGTGCCGTCGGCGGTGACAATAACCTTCTCGTCGCCGTCAAGGCGCAGCTCTTCGACATCCTCGTAACGCACCTCGGTGCCGAACTTCTCAGCCTGTTCCTGAATCTTCGCCATCAGATCCGGGCCCTGGATGCCCTCCGGGAAACCGGGGAAGTTCTCAACCTCGGTTGTGTTCATCAGCTCACCGCCGGGGGTGACTGAGCTGGCAAAAAGCACCGGTTTTAGGCCGGCGCGCGCAGTATAGATAGCCGCGGTTAGAGCGGCGGGGCCCGAGCCAATAATTGCTACGTGATGCATGGTTCTCCTCATTTGGTTACTATTCTAAACACCGCGTCTGTGTGTTTTATTCCACTGCGCTGCTAGCTTAACTGTCGTCGGTGCTGCCGCTGTTCTGGTCGCTGCCCTGGCTGTCGTCGGCGCTGCCGCCAGCGCCGTCCGAGCCGCCTGCGTCACCGCCACCCTGGGCATGCGCACCGAGCAGTTTCTTGCGCCTGGCACTTCGCACGATCCCGAACCCGATAAACAGCACCGCCGCGGCGGACACAACAATAATGCTGACGCTCTCCACAAAACTGGTTATCAAAATGGTCAGGGTTTTCGTTGTGATCGGGATTTCGCCGCTCGTGTCGGTGATGTCGATCACAATATTGGCGGTGCCGGAGGCGATCCGGCTTTGCACCGGCACGAGCACGGTGGTTGTGCCGCTCGGCTGCAGCGAAACCGTCTCAAAATCTGTTTGCGCGGGCAGCAGCGCACTCGACCCGAGCGCTAAATGAATCTTCACCGTCGCCCGATACGGCATACTGTTTTTAATCTGCAACGGAATCTGCGAGCTAGTACCGATCAGCTGCGTCCGGTCGGCGCTCACCAGTTTAATCCCGTGCAGCATCTGCTGCAGCCAGTCGTTTGTGTGCGCAAGCGCCTCCTCATGGGCGGACTCGCTCACCGCCGCTCCCGCGTTCAGCAGCTGCAACTGCTCCAGCTGCCAGGCGGCGTTCAACAGCTCCGGCTGTTCAAGCACACCGGCGCGGGTGTTAATCTCCGGCGTTTTCGCAAACACCTCCTGCAGCTGCGTGAGGCGGTCGCTGCGCCAGTCAGTTTCTTCGGCGTCGCGGGTGGATCCGCCCTCACCGTCGCCCGCCGCGCCGTCGCCGCTGGTCACAGCACCGCCGTCGGCGAGGCTGACCGTGCCCGGCAGTAGCTGATCGGTTGTGACGAACTGCGCCCAGTCGAGACTGGTCAGCGTCTGCAAAACCGCCTCCGGGTTTGAGACATTGGCGAGAGTGGCGCGATCCAGCGTTATCAGGGAGCTGGCGGATCCACCCACCGCCGTGCCACCGGCAACCGCGAGCAGCGTTGCGAGCTCTGCCGCGCCAGACTGCGCGTCCAGAGTTGTCGACGCGGAACTGAGCTTAGCCGCCGCTTCAGCGATGACGCTGTTGGCGACGAGCACCTCAAACGGTGCGTCGTCAACGGTCAGGGTGCCGCGCGGTCCGTCGGCTGCGATGACAGCGCTGCTGTCGCTAATAATTTTGGTGTGACCGGCGTTACCTGCGAGTTTCACGGTCTCGGGGGTGAGGGCACCGGCGGCCGGCCATGCTATCTTGCCGGCGGTTTCAGTCCACGAAACAAGCTCCGCATCGCTTGGCGGGGCTGAGGCAAAAACGCCTGACGAGGTTAGTTCGGTAAAGCCGAGCGGCTGCAGCGGGATCGTGTAACCGAGCGCCGCCTGAGTGCTTAGGTCTGCGTCGTTAAACTGCAGCAGAAAGCTTGGCAGCGTGGTCGATTCGAGACGCTGCAGCAGCTCTGTCGCGCTGTCGGGGGCGTTTTCGCCGTGGCCGCGGATCGCGACAATCAGGCGCGGATCAATCGCGAGGGTTGCGTGTGTCTGCTCCGCCGCGGACAACAGCCGGTCGAGCGGGCCTCCCGACGCGGTAATATCGCCAAGTTCAGCGGCCGTCGGCAGCTGCGTAATCTCGGACGGCAGTGTAATCGGCACAATCACGGCGAGCTGCACGGGGTTGATGTGAGCCACGGTGCCATCATCGAGGGTAGTTGCGGAGGAGGCAACCGGTGTGCCCGCTGCCGCTCCCGTCTGCCAAACAATGCTGGTGATGTCGCTCGCCGTCGCCGCGTCACTGCCCGCAGCAGCGTCTGTGCTAGCCGCTTTGTTGCCGCTCGCGCTCGCCGCGTCGCTACCCCCGGCCGCGTCGCTACCCGCAGCCGCGTCGCCGCTCGTAGCCTCACCGCCACGGGTCGCCGCTGCATCGCCCGCTGTGCTGCTATCCGCTGCCTCGCCGGCTGCGCTATCCCGGGCACCTAGCATCGCCCGCACCCGATAGGCGCCGTCCGCGGGAACCGGCCCGACCGTCACAATCCCGGGGTTGAGCGTCGCGGCGTTAACCGTCAGCTTCGCCTCGTGAGTCTCCTCCGGGCCGATCGCCGGAATCCGCGTCCGCGCAAGCGACTTGGTTGACACACTCGCCGAACTGTTTTCCCCAAACGGGGTTTCGAGTGTTGCGGCGGTGAGTCTTGAGGTCTCCATCTCCAGGGTGAGGGTTTGCGGATCCGTCGCCCGCTCACCCTCGTTAGTCACCCGCACGGTGAAGCTCACCGGCGCATCGGCGCTGGTAACGAGCGGGGTTTCGGGCGCAACGCGAAGCGTCACCGCCGGCCCAGCGTCCTCGACAAACGAGGCAGGACCGGTTGTTTTGCCGGTGTGATTCGACCCGCTCGCGGCTGTGACCCCGGTAACAAAAGCCCGGCTTTGCTCGCTCGCGGCAGGGTGTGCGTCACCGCCCAGCACCGCAAGGCCGGGGGCCAGCGTCTGCAAGCTGAGCAGCGCTGCGGTGATGGTGCCAAGGGCGCGCACGAGTGGAATCATCTCTCCTATTTTAGGCGGCGTAGCTGTAATTTGTATTGTTGCGGGCAATTGCGCTGTAACCTATTAGTCATGCGTCCAAATGCCCAAGAGCGTCCCAACAGTGGTTCCCCCGCAGCACCGCGGCAGCAGATTCGACCGCTCGCCCAGTCACTCGCTGAGCTGCAGCGGATCGCGTCAGCTTCCCCGGTGAAGCAGCTCGCCGCCGCATTCGCCGCCGCCGGGCAAGAGTTTGCGCTGGTTGGCGGGCCCGTCCGGGATGTGCTGCTCGGCCGGGATGTGCTGAGCGGCGAGGTTGATCTCGACTTTACGACCAGCGCGAGACCGGATCAGACGCGCGAGATTTTAGAGACGGTCGCCTCAAAGGTGTGGGATCTTGGCAGCACCTTTGGAACCCTCGCGGCGAAGGTTGACGGCCACACGATTGAGGTGACAACCTACCGGTCAGAGATTTATCGGGACGATTCGCGCAAACCCGAGGTGACCTTCGGCGACAGTATCAACGATGACCTGGTGCGTCGTGATTTCACGGTTAACGCGATCGCGCTTAAGCTGCCCGAGATGCGGCTCGTCGACGTTGCCGGCGGCGTTGAGGATCTGCTCGCCGGTCGCCTTAACACCCCGCGCCTGCCGGAGCAGTCGTTTAGTGACGATCCGCTGCGGATGCTGCGCGCCGCCAGGTTTGCTTCGCAGCTCGGCTTTACGGTTGTGCCGCGGGTGCGAGAGGCGATGGAGCAGCTGGCACAGCGACTTGAGATTGTTAGTGCTGAGCGGATCCGCGACGAACTGGTGAAGCTCATCAACTGTGATGACCCGGTGCCGGGACTGCGGCTTTTGGTTGAGACCACTCTCGCCGACGAGTTCTTGCCGGAGCTGCCGCTGCTGCGCGAGGCGCAGGACGTACACAAGCGGCACAAGGATGTTTACGAGCACAGTCTGACCGTTCTTAAGCAGGCGATTGAGCTTGAAAAACGCCGCCGCGGTAGTGACACCCCGCCTGATACGGTGCTGCGGTTGGCAGCGCTGCTGCACGACATCGGCAAACCCGCGACACGCCGCTTTGAACGGGGGAGTGTCACCTTCTACCATCACGATGTGGTGGGTGCGAAGCTCGCGAAGAAACGGCTGCGGCAGCTGCGGTTCGACAACGAAACGATAAAGCAGGTGGCGCGGCTGATCGAGCTGCACCTGCGGTTCTTCGGCTACTCCGACAGTGAGTGGACCGACTCGGCGGTTAGGCGCTACGTTCGTGACGGCGGCGAGGTGCTCGACAACCTGCACATTCTGACGCGGGCGGACGTGACAACCCAGAATCAGCGCAAGGCAACCAGGCTGGCACGCGCCTACGACGAGCTAGAGCAGCGGATCGCAGAGCTTACTGCCGCAGAGGAGCTCGCCGCCGTGCGACCTGACCTGAACGGCCAACAGATTATGGAGCTGCTCGGGGTGCAGGCGGGGCCGGCGGTTGGTGCTGCATACAAGTTCCTGCTGGAGCTGCGGCTTGACGAGGGGCCGCTCGGTGAAGATGCCGCCGCCGAGAAACTGCTTGCGTGGTGGGCGACACAGGATCAGGAGCGGTTGACGCGCCGCAGCTACCGCAACTAGCGGATCCGCCACCGAAGCGCCAGGGCCGCGCCGGCGCCCGGGGGGTTCGCCCCCGTTTGCCGCGGCCGGTGACCAGCCCCGAGCAGCTCCCTGCGAGATCGGCGGTGGTGTGATCCGCAAAAAAATGATAGATTTGTTAGGTTGTCTATTATTTCTCTTTAGATAACGGCACATTTGCCCTCCTGTCACGGAAATCCCGTGGCCGTAGAGTCCGAAGGAGGTGGGTCAATAGTGCATCCATATGAACTAATGGTGATCCTCGATCCCCGCACTGATGAGCGCACCGTACAGCCCAACATCGAGAAGTTCCTCGCTGTTGTGACCGCTGACGGTGGTGAGATTGAGAACGTAGATGTTTGGGGCAAGCGCCGCCTGGCATACGAGATCAACAAGCAGAGCGAGGGTATCTACGTTGTTGTGAACTTCAACGGTACCCCGGCAGCAGTTGCCGAGCTTGATCGTCAGCTCAACCTTTCTGAGTCAGTTATGCGCACCAAGGTTCTGCGCGCTGACGAGCTGATCGCCCAGAAGGCCGCTAAGGCACGTCACGAGCAGGCGAAAGCAGCTCGTAAAGCAGACGCGGGCGCTTAAATCATGAATGAGCCACAGATCACAGTTGTTGGAAATCTGGTCTCTGATCCAGAGCTGCGGATGTCACAGAGTGGAAACTCTTGGGTGACATTCCGGATCGCGTCAACTCCGCGAGTCCGTGACCGTCAGTCAAACGAGTGGGTTGATGGCGAAACTCTCTGGCTGGGTTGCCGCGCATACGGGCAGTACGCAGAAAACATTGCGAACTCGCTCACCAAGGGCACCCGCGTTGTTGTGCAGGGCAAACTGTCACAGCGCAGTTACACAGATAATCAGGGGCAGCAGCGCACCTCCCTGGAGCTTGAGGTTGATGAGATCGGCCCGAGCCTTAGGTTCGCTACCGCGCAGGTGACCAGAACCGCTAGCCGCGGTGAGGTTGGTGGATTCGGTGGCGGAGCGCCGCAGGGTCAGCCAGCTTGGGGTCAACCCGCCGCCCCTTCACAGCCGGCCGCTGAGTCGGCGTGGGCTGCGCCATCGCAACCGGCTGCTGAGTCAGCCTGGGGTGCTCCGGCGCAAAACAATCCAACCGGCAACGGCGGCTCATTCGATGACGCTGCGTTCTAACCGTTAACGGTTAACGCAGACGCTAAACCTAAACACTTAAGAAAAGAGATTAAAAACATGGCAGGCAAAGCAGGCGGCGCAGGCCGCAAGGGCCGTGGCAAGGCTGTAAAGCCACTCGCACCGGCTAAAAAGCAGACCGTTGGTGTTATCGACTATAAAGATGTTGCGACACTGCGGAAGTTCATTTCAGAGCGCGGCAAGATCCGCTCACGCCGTATCACCGGTGTTTCAGTGCACGAACAGCGTCTAATCGCGAAGGCAGTTAAGAACGCCCGCGAGATGGCTCTGCTCCCTTACTCAGGCTCAGGCCGCTAAGGAGACATCATCATGGCTAAAATCATTCTGACTCACGAGGTGCAGGGTCTCGGCTCAGCAGGCGACGTTGTTGAGGTAAAAAACGGTTACGCACGTAACTACCTTGTGCCACAGGGGTACGCGGTAGCTTGGACTCGCGGTGGCGAGGCTCAGGTTGAGCAGATCCGTAAGGCACGCGAGGCTCGCGCAATCGCCTCTGTTGAGGACGCTAAAGCACTCAAAGCGAAACTGGAAGAGAACAAGATCCGCCTGCAGGTGAAAACCGGCACCGGCGGACGCCTGTTCGGTTCAGTTCGCCCAGCAAACGTGGCTGACGCTGTTGCAGAGGCTGGAATCGGCGAGATTGACAAGCGCAAAATCACCGTTCCAACCATTAAAAGCACCGGTGACTACCCGGTTATCGTGCACCTGCACGAGGGCGTTGATGCTGAGGTAACCCTGCAGGTTATCTCCGCGCGCTAAACAAAACCAACAAAACTCCCGAGCTAAGCTGTTTGGCTCGGGAGTTTTTTGTTTCCCGGGTGGATCCGGCCCCGCTGCCGTTGGTGGCGCGCCGCCCGCGCGGTCGCGCCCTGCTCACACACCCCGGTGCCGTGCTGCCCAGATTCTCTAGTACTCGGGTATGAATTAGCGCGTTTACGGCTGCACACCCCAGCTTAATCTCGTAGATTAGTAGCTATGACAGTTGTAGAGGCTACTAATCTCAGCCGGCACTATGGCAAGGTGCCCGCGGTGCGGAACGCCAGCCTGAGCGTCGCCGCCGGTAGCGTGACCGGGCTAATCGGGCCGAACGGTTCCGGTAAAACAACGCTGCTGTTGATGCTCGCAACCCTGATCGCACCCGACAGCGGCCAGGTTAAAATCAACGGCATAGATGTTGCTGCGGATCCGTTCAAGGCGCGCCAGCATATTGGCTGGATGCCTGATGTGCTCGGCACCTGGGCGAGCCTCACCGTGCGCGAAACCCTCGTCTACTCCGCGCTGCTGCACGACTTTAGCCGCGTCAACGCGGAGGCGCGAGCAACCGAGCTGATCGCGATGCTCGACCTGCAGGCGCTTGAAAAACGACCGGCCAGGGTGCTTTCTCGTGGCCAGAAGCAGCGGCTCGGCCTGGCTCGTGCGCTCGTGCACGACCCGCAGCTGCTGCTGCTTGACGAACCCGCTGCCGGCCTCGATCCGGCGGCGCGAATCCACCTGCGCGACCTGCTGCGGGGCTTTGCAAAGCAGGGCAAGGCGATCCTGGTTTCTAGTCACATTCTCGCGGAGCTTGACGAGCTGGTTGACAACGCCGTGTTTATGTTTGAGGGTGAAACCCTGGTGGATCCGACCGCGCTGCTCGGCAGCCCTGGCTCGGCGCCGCAGCTGCGCGAGAACGCCAGCATAACAAGTCTCGTGGGCACCGCACCAGCTGCGGGGGCTGTCGCCGATGTGGGCGCTGGCGCTGGTTTTGCCGGCGCTGGTGTATCCGGTGGTCCCGGCGACAGCCCAGCCCCGGGCGCCTCAGCAGTTCAGGCGCCCGCCCCTGGCAGCGGCGCCAGCGCAGCCGTAGCAGCGCCTGATGGCGGCGGGGGAGCTGAGCGGGCGGTGATTTATGCGGATCCGCTCACCCAAAACCCGGCAGAGAAGGCGATCAGCTGGCGGATTATGACGCTGCAGCCGCACTCCCTGGAGGAGGTAGCAAACGCCGTTAAGCCCTACCGGGTGCGCGCTGAGCGAGGCGGTTTCTTGGTGGACTGCCCCGACGAACTAAGCGCCGCAGCGGTTTTGGAGCAGCTGCTGGCGGCGGGGATCCGCACAATCGAGTTCACGCCCACGTCATCAAGGCTGGAACGGGCATTTTTGCAGCTTGGTAACGGAGGTGTGCGATGAGACGGGCGTATGTTATCGCGTCAATCGAACTGCGTCAGCGGATGCGGTCGGTGGCGTGGATCGTTCTCATGGCGATCGTTTTCCTGATGATGCTCATCACCGGCGTGATCGCGTGGTTCGGGTTTGGTCTGATCTCCGCCGAGGCGAGGGCAGCGGATCCGGAGGCAGGAGAGGGTGGTTTCTTCTACAGCTTCGTGCTCTATGAGGCGCTGTTCCTGGCGCTCTGTGTTGCGCCCGCTTTCAGCGGCAACGCCATCAACGGTGACCGCGAAAACGCGACGCTCGCGTCCGTGCAGTTGACGGCCGCCTCAACCTCCGAGATTATCTTCGGCAAGATCCTCGCCGCGGCAATCACGGGCATCTGCTTTATCGCGATGATGCTGCCGATCCTACTGACGGTCGCAATCGCCACCGGGTTGAATCCGTTTGTTGTGATTATCTCGCTGCTGCTGCTGGTTATCGAGGTTGTGATCGTCTCCGCTATCGGCGTCGCAATCTCCGGTCTGATCGCGAAATCACTCATCTCGGTTGTTGCAACCTACCTGATCGTGGCGCTTTTGTGCATCGGCTCGGTCATCTTCTTCGGCCTGACAACCCTCAGCGACCGCGTCGAGGTAACCTACAAGTGGCGGGACCTTGACCTGACCAAGGTTGAGTTCAACGACAGCGGTCAGCTCACGAACCGGGACGGTGAGCTGCTCACAATCGACACCGCAGAGGAAGAGGCAGAATACTGCACACCGTGGGACGTAAGCACCTACGAGAACTACCGCACCGACAGGAGCTGGGTCTTCTTAACCATGAACCCGTTCTCGATCCTCGCAGACGGTGTGCCAGCGGAGTTCGACAAGTTTGGCAACCCCGAGTCACTGTTTGCGCTCACCGCGAGCGGTCAGCGCTTCCTGCAGCAGGAACCTGAAACGCTAAGTATTGAGGACAGCTGCCGCGTCGACGATCTCGATTCTGAACCGAGCGAGACCGCGCTCGAGACCTACCAAAAGGGCATCCCAAGCTGGTGGATCGGGTTAGGCGGCCAGACAGTCTTCGCTGCGGGCCTGGTCTGGTTGGCGTACCGGCGGACGAGAACCCCGGCGGTGAAGCTGCCTCCGGGCACTCGCGTGGCGTGATCCACCCGCCCTGTAAGCGGGTTTTCGAGAGCTAGTCGCGGCAGATTAGGTGTGCCTATTCTGCACAGACGCGAAACAAGCGGTAGACTTGGCACGGTATGACAAAATTGGCTAAGAATCACTCAGCGGTTAGCGTGCCTGCGCAACTGCGCCGCAGTGTGCCTATTTTCTTGGTCGGAGTGTCTCACCTGTTAATCGGTCTCGCCGTCTGTTTCAGTGCTGTCTATCACGAGAGTGTGAGCTTTGACAGGTTGCTGTTTGTTGTCGGCTGCGCCGCGCTGACCATCAGTCAGCTAACCGTTTTTGTGCCAAAACTGCGCGGCACGGTGCCGCGGGCGTTTAACCCCGCCCATCCGCTGGCGCTGGTTGCTGCGCTCCTAATCGCACCCTCCGCTGCCTCGCTCGCGTTGATTATCGCGGGCTGGGCTCTGTGCAACGCTGTGTTCCTGTTGCTCACAAAATCAATGCCGCAGCGCCGTGATGCGCGGCTGCTTGCCGGGTTTAGCGGGCTGCTGGCGGTCGCCTCGCTATTCGCCGTTAACGATCCGGTGATGGTGACGGGTCTCTACGGCACCCACGCTGTGCTAGCGGGTGTTTTTGGGTTGATTCCAGTCTTTGATAGCAAAGTCCAAACTCAGGAGACCGCCGGTTAAGATGAGCAGCGATTCAAGCAATTCAGAGCAGTCTAAATTAGAGCAGGCCTACGCGCACAACCCAAGCAAGCGCGACAAGCTGCGGCCGCTTGAAATGCTCTTACTGTCAGCTGTTTTAGCGGGCTTCGCGTTCGCCGTCGTCGGCTATGTCACCGACGACTGGCTCTACCGCGCCGCAATCGCTGGCGGTGTCGCCTTTATTATCGCGCTGTTGGTGATCGCGCTGCTCGGACTCAGCTTCAAACCAAACCCCGAAGACATCGCCGCCCGTAAGGAGCTCGACGAGCTGCACCGCCGCGATAACGACGGCGCCCACAGCTAGCAAGCGCCCACAGCTAGCAAGCGCCCGCCTGTTTGCTTAGGCGGTGAGATTGCGGATCCGCTAGAAACCGAGTAGAGTCTGTAACAATTTTAGGCAGTGCCTTATCAGGTAGCGTCAAAGGAGATTGTTATGGCGGTCAACGGGCAGCATCCGCAGGCATCCGCGTCGATTAAGCTGACGGACATTAGCATCACCTACAAGCAGAATGATCGAGAGCAGCAGATCGTTAGCGATCTTGACCTCGCGATTGGCGGTGGTGAGATTGTGGTGCTCTCGGGACGCAGCGGATCGGGTAAGTCCTCGCTGCTCAACATCTGTTACGGCTTTCAGAAACCATCCGCGGGTCAGGTGTTTTGGTACGACGAAAACATCGCGGAGCTGTCTGAAAAGCGCAGGCAAACACTGCGTCGAGAAAAGTTTGGCGTTTGCTCGCAGGAGGTGCAGGTGCTAGACAGTCTAACCGCGCTGCAGAACGTTATGCTGGGCGGCGCTAGCGAGGAGCACGCTAAGCAGTATCTGGCCGCGCTTGGGCTGGGGGATTACCTGCGTAAGCCGGTGAAGCTAATGTCGGGAGGTGAACGGCAGCGGGTGCAGGTGGCTCGCGCGATGGCTAAACACCCGGACGTTTTGATCCTCGACGAGCCCACTTCGGCGCTGGATATTGTCGCGGCCAAAGCCGTTTCAAAGCTCTTACAAGAGGCGAAAGAGCGGGGTGTCGCCATTGTTTTGGGCACACACGATGACGTGTTGCTGCAGATAGCTGACAGAGTGGTGAAATTGTGAGCACAAGTAGTGTTAAACCGGGGCAGCTGAGATCCCTCACGATCGCTCTCCTGGTTGTTGCGCTGCTGCTGCGGCCGAGCCGCCTTAGGACTCAAAACCTGCTGCGGGCTCTCGGCTACACCTGGGTGCAGCGGATCGGGTGGGCGATCCGAGAGAGCTCGCTCGGGCTCATATTGCTCGGCGCCGGTATTGTTGTGAATCTGCTGCTCAGCACAGCGGAGAATCTGCCGCAGACGCTGCTGCTCGCGGCGGTGATTGTGCTCGCGGTGCTGGTTTCGGTGCCGATTGCGTGCAATGAACAGCAGCGGCTCCCCAGCAAGTTCGGTCTGCGCCGTACAATCTTCGGTATCTCAGTGCTTGAGAGTGTGCTCGCCGCGGTGTGCGCGGTGATTATTTTCGGTCTCCACGCAGATCGCCCTCTGGTTCTGGCAGACCGGATCCCGTCTCAGCCTGTCACGCCTCGTGCTGGAGTCACTGCTCCCGCTCGCCGCGATGATCCTGGTTGTGCTGGCGTTCCTCGTCTACCTGCAATTCGTCGCAGCCGGCTACTACCAGCAGCTGCTGCAGGCGAGGGTGATCTTCGCATACGAGATGCTTGCCCAGTCACAGCAGCGAATTATGGCGCGCCAGATACTCCTGCTGCTCGCGAAACTGCTGTTTGTGATCGCGCTGCTGGCGATTGTCGGGCTGTTTGCTCTGCAGTGGATCGATCCGGAACCGGTCGCCTGGTTAGCCGCGGGTGGCTGGCTCGCCGCCTGGGTTGCTGTGCGCCTCTTCGTCGTCATGCAGATGCGCCCAGCCCGGCTGCTGAACAGCTAGATCAGCTCAACAAGCGCCTCGGCAACCCCTGTGTAGGTTGCCGGGGTGAGCTTCAGCAGTCGCTGTTTTGCGTCGTCACCGATGTTTAGGCCGCTAACGAACTCTTGCAGTTCCTGCTGGCCGATCCGCCGCCCGCGAGTGAGCTCCTTAAGGGCTGCGTATGGATCCGAAATATCGCTGCGACCGGCAGTTACTTCCGCGCGGATAACGGTCTGGATGGCCTCTGCGAGCACTTCCCAGTTGCTGTCGAGGTCGGCTGCGAGCACCTCCTTAGCGGCATCAATCTGGCCGAGGCCGCGCAGCAGGTTGTCGAGCGCGAGCGCTGAGTGGCCGAATCCGACACCGATGTTGCGCTGCGCTGACGAGTCGGTGAGGTCGCGCTGCCAGCGGCTGGTGACGAGGGTTTCGGCGAGCGATCCGAGCACCGCGTTTGACAGCTCCAGGTTTGCCTCCGCGTTCTCGAAGCGGATCGGGTTAACCTTGTGCGGCATAGTTGATGAGCCGGTGGCGCCGGCAACCGGGATCTGCCTAAAGTAACCGATTGAGATGTAGCTCCAGATGTCGGTTGCGAGGTTGTGCAGGATCCGGTTGGTGTGAATAACCCGGCTAAACAGCTCAGCCTGCCAGTCGTGCGACTCGATCTGGGTTGTCAGCGGGTTGAAGGTGAGGCCGAGACCGGTCACAAACTCGGACGCGAGCGCACGCCAGTCAGCCTCCGGGTCAGCGCTCAGGTGCGCGGCAAAAGTGCCTGTCGCGCCACTGAATTTGCCCAGGTATTCAATTCCGTCAAGCTGCTGCAGCTGGCGGCGCAGACGGTGTACGAACACCGCGAGCTCCTTGCCGAGGGTTGTTGGGGTTGCCGGCTGACCGTGGGTGCGGCTCATCATCGGCACCGCACGATACCTGTTTGCCTGCTCCGCGAGCTCACCGATAACCGCCTCAAGTTTTGGCTGCCAAACCTCGCTGACCGCCTGTTTAATCGTCAGCGCGTAGGAGAGGTTGTTGATGTCCTCGCTGGTGCAGCAGATGTGGGTGAGCTCGGCAATGCTGCTCAGCCCCTGCCTGTCGAGCTGCTCACGCACCAGGTACTCAACCGCTTTCACGTCGTGCTGGGTGACCGCCTCAATCTCGGCGAGCCGGTCGATCTCCTCCTGCCCAAAGGTCGCGGCCCAGTCGCGCAGCTGCGCAAGCTGCTCCGGGGCGAGCGGGGTGGATCCGAACATGCTGCGCTCGGTGAGGAACGCGATCCACTCAACCTCGACGTGCACTCGTGCACGGTTGAGGCCGGCCTCGCTTAAAAAGTCACCGAGATTGCCGACCGCTTTGCGGTAGCGGCCGTCGAGCGGGCTGAGCGGTTGCGGAGGAAGAGAAGGCATTTCGTTAAATCTTTCTGCTCGGGCAGTACTGTCTAAACATATTCTAATTTCTTCCGCCGGTTTTTGCTTAGCTGTTTATGCTGTTTTTTCATGCTTTAACGACTAAACTTGATCGAATGGATAATGCTAGTGTTCCCGTGCGGGTGCGACCCGACGTTTTGTCGTTCCCGGCATACCGCCAGGGACGCGCGCCAAAAAAGCAGGGTTTTAAGCTCTCCAGCAACGAAAACCCCTTCCCACCGGTTGCTCCGGTCGCTGCCGCGGTCGGGCGCTGTGACGGTTTCAACCGCTACGCCGCAGCCGATCTAACCGAGCTGCGAACACGGATCGGCGAGAAATTCGGCGTCTCTGCCGACTGGGTGCACCTCGGCGCCGGATCCGTTTCGATCCTCTACCAGCTAGTGCAGGCGTGCGCCGGGCCGGGCGAGAACTACATTCACCCGTGGCCGAGCTTCGAGGCTTACCCGCTGCTCGGGATTGCGAGCGGCGCTGAACCGATTGCGGTGCCGCTCGGTGGATCCGCGGTCCACGATCTTGCTGCGATGGCGGCCGCGATCACCCCGGAGACGCGGGCGGTGCTGCTGTGTAGCCCGAACAACCCGACAGGGCCGGTGATAACCGAGGGTCAGTTTGCGGAGTTTATGGAGCGGGTGCCGGCGGACACGCTGGTGGTGCTGGACGAGGCATACGCGGAGTTTGTTGACCGCGAGGAAGCGGTTAATGGCGCGGCGGTTCTGCAGCGCTACCCGAACCTGGTTGTTCTGCGCACCTTCGCGAAGGCGTACGGGCTCGCCGGTCTGCGCATCGGCTATGGGTTGGCTCGGCCCGAGATTTGGCAGGCGACCCGCCCGACGATGATCCCGATGTCGGTTTCGCTCGTTGCCGAGGCCGCAGCGCTCGCCGCGCTAACCCCCGAGGCGGAGGCGGAGCTCGCGGAGCAGGTTGCGGAGCTGAATCGTCGCCGCGCCCAGTTGGTTTCTGAGCTGCAACGGCTGGGGATCAGTGTGCCCGAGGCGCAGGGCAATTTTGTGTGGATTCCAGAGACTGAGCTGCCGGTGACGGCACAGCAGTTTGCTGAGAGCTGCGCGGCCGAGGGTATTCTGGTGCGCCCGTTCCCGGGGCACGGGGTGCGGATCACCGTTGCAGAGGCCGAGAGCATCCCCGCTGTCTGCGGGGTTGTTGCGGCGATTTTAGGGGGAGAGAATGACGGCGAGCAGTAGAGAAACAGACAGCGACATTTTAGACAGCAAAACAGCGGCCAGCGCACCGGCTCCCGAGGCGAGCAAGGCTGCGCTGTTTGCGGGTGATGATCCAGAACCGATCCGCTTCTTGGACGACGAGGGCAACTGGAGCCCGAGCGCCAGCGCGGCGCCGTATGAGCGATATCTCGCCGATGTTTCACGTGAAACAAAACAGCAGTGGTATCTCGATATGCTGCTGACCCGAGCCTTTGACACCGAGTGCACCAATCTGCAGCGACAGGGGCAGCTCGCGCTGTGGGTTCCAAGCCTCGGCCAGGAGGGCTGCCAGGTCGGTTTTGCGCACGCCGCTGAACCGCAGGATCACATGTTCCCGTCATACCGCGAGCACGTGATAGCGCACGCGCGCGGTGTTGACCTGGTTGAGCTCGGCAAGGTGTTCCGTGGTCTGGCCAACAGCGGCTGGGACGCGACGGATCCAAAAAACGGCAATGTGCACAACTACACGCTCGTGCTGGGTGCGCAGACGCACCACGCGGTTGGTTACGCGCTCGGCCAGATGCTTGACGCAAAGCTGGAAAACGGCGACAGCTCGCTTGAGGCTGATGCGGCGGGCACGCCAGCGGGCGAGGCAACCATGGTGTTCTACGGTGACGGCACAACCAGTCAGGGCGACGCGAACGAGTCGATGATTTTCGCCGCGAGCTACCAGGCACCGGTTGTTTTTATTGTGCAGAATAACCAGTGGGCTATCTCTGTACCGGTTGCGAGACAGTCGCGCACCCCGCTCTATCGGCGGGCGCTCGGCTTCGGACTGCCGGCGGTGCAGATTGACGGCAATGATCCGCTCGCCGCATACGCCGTTGCAAAACACAGTATGGATCAGGCGCGCTCCGGTCACGGGCCGCACTACATTGAGGCGCTCACCTACAGAATGGGCGCTCACACAACCAGCGACGACCCCACGCGTTACCGTGATAGCGCGGAGGCGGCTGAGTGGGAGCGGCGGGATCCGCTAAAAAGATTTAAGAAGTACCTGCAGGACAGTGGAGTCACCGAGCAGTTCTTCATCGAAGCTGATGCGCGCGCGGCAGAGTTTGCTCAGCGCTGTCGAGAACATATTTTGGCGCTGCCAAAGCCGCACCCCGACTCGATGTTTGCGCACGTCTACGCCGAGTCGCACCCGCGGGTCGCGGAGCAGCGGCAGTGGCTTGCTCGCTACGAGTCATCATTCACGGAGGAGGCAGCGTGAACGGCGAGGTAAACAACACTGCGGTGTCAGACATCCAGAGCAATATCGTGCAGCTGCCGCTCGGCAAGGCAATCAACCAGGCGCTGCGCGACGCGATGGCAGCGGATCCAAAGGTGCTGATGCTAGGCGAAGACATCGGCAAACTCGGTGGAGTTTTCCGTGTCACAGACGCACTGCAGGACGAGTTTGGAACCGCTCGTGTGCTCGACACCCCGCTCGCAGAGTCAGCGATTGTCGGATCCGCCATCGGCCTTGCGATGCGCGGATACAAGCCCGTTGTTGAGATCCAGTTCGACGGGTTTGTGTATCCGGCGTTCAACCAGATCGTCAGCCAGCTGGCGAAGCTGCGGGCCCGGCTTTACGGTCGGGTGACCGTGCCGGTTGTGATTCGCATCCCCTACGGCGGCCATATTGGCGCGGTTGAACACCACCAGGAAAGCCCAGAGGCGTATTTTGCGCACACCGCGGGCCTCAGGGTTGTAGCGCCGTCAAACTCGAACGACGCCTACTGGATGATGCGCCAGGCGATCGAGTCTGCCGACCCGATCGTGTTTATGGAGCCCAAGTCGAAATACTGGCAAAAGGGTGACGTGGATCTTACTGCCCCCGCCGCAGATCTGCACAGCGCCAGAATTGCTCGCCAGGGTACTGACGCAACCGTTGCAGCCTGGGGTGCGATGGTGACAACCGCGCTGCAGGCGGCGCAGATCGCAGAAACCGAGGGAACCAGCCTGGAGGTTATCGACCTGCGCTCACTGTCACCGATCAACTATGAACCGCTGCTCGATTCGGTTCGCAAAACCGGCAGGCTTGTTGTCGCGCAGGAGGCGAGCGGCAACGTCAGCATCGGCAGCGAGATTACCGCGACGGTTGCTGAGCACTGCTTCTATTCGCTGCAGGCGCCGGTGTTGCGGGTGAGCGGCTATGATGTGCCGTTCCCGCCCGCGGCGCTCGAGGGAGTGTTCTTGCCGGATGCGGATAGAATACTTGAAGCCATTGACAGGACGATGCACTACTAGCCGTAATTTAGCGAGCAGGCTAACGAAGAATATGCTGCCGGAGGATTAGAAAATGACAGAAATGGTTTTTGCGCTGCCCGACGTTGGGGAGGGTTTAACCGAGGCCGAGATCGTCACCTGGTTGATTAAACCGGGCGATGAGGTGCAGCTGAACCAGCCGATCTGCGACATTGAAACCGCGAAATCGGTTGTTGAGCTGCCGTCCCCGTTCACGGGCAGGGTTGTTGAACTGCTCGCGCAGGTGGGGCAGACGGTGCCCGTGGGGGATCCGATTCTCCGCGTTGTGGCAGCAGACGCCGCGCCAGAGACCCCGGCACCGGCCGCCGCGCCCCAGGCCGCCGAGACTGCTGCGCCCGCCGCCGAGGTGCCCGCCGCCGAGGTGCTCGCCGCCGGGTCTGCCGGGCTCGCTGAACAGGCCGAGAGCCAAGCTGCCGCAGCGCCCGCGGTGGGTGGATCCGCCCCCGCCGCCAACCCCGCAACCGCCGCTAACCCCGCAACCGACAGCAACCAACCCGTCGCCGAGAGCGCGGGCAGCGATAGCGCTGTGCTGGTCGGTTACGGTAACGCCAGCCCCGCCAAGTCGCGGCGCCGTCGCGGTGGCGAGCCGCTTTTGCACTCGGCGGTGATCCCGGTCGCAGAGGCAACCCCGATCCTCGCGAAGCCACCGATCCGCAAACTCGCGAAAGACCTAAACGTTGATCTTGAGACGGTGACCGGCACGGGCATCGGCGGCGAGATTCTGCGTGACGACGTTGTGCGGCACGCCAGCCAGGCGAGTGTTTTCCGCAACATCGAAACCCCGGAGCCAGCCAGTGAGCGCGAGGAGCGGATCCCGGTTAAGGGCGTTCGCAAGCAGATCGCGAAGGCGATGTCGAAGAGCGCGTTTACCGCGCCGCACGTTAGCGTTTTCACCGAGATTGACGCGACCCGCACCATGGAGTATGTGAAGCGGTTGAAGGCATCACCGGATTTTGCGGGCGTGAAGGTGTCGCCGCTCTTGGTGATGGCGAAGGCGATTATTTGGGCTGTGCGACGCAACCCGATGGTTAACTCAACCTTCACCGAAAAAGAGATTATTGTGCACAACTTCGTAAACCTCGGCATTGCCGCGGCAACTCCGCGTGGGCTGATTGTGCCGAACGTGAAGGACGCACAGGACCTGTCGATGCTGGAGCTTGCGAAAGCGATCGAGCAGCTCACCCTGACCGCGCGCGAGGGTCGCACCAAACCGGAAGAAATGTCTGACGGCACCATCACGATCACAAACATTGGTGTGTTCGGGATGGATACCGGCACACCGATCCTAAACCCTGGCGAGGTTGCGATTGTGGCTATGGGCACAATCAAACCGAAACCGTGGGTGGTTGACGGTGAGATTCTGCCGCGCATGGTGACCACGGTGGGTGGATCCTTCGACCACCGCGTTGTTGACGGCGATGTTATTTCCCGATTTATCGCGGATGTTGCATCGGTTATTGAGGAGCCGGCGCTGCTGCTCGACTAGTGGTCTTTTGTGGCAGCTCCCCGCGGCGCTTGCTAAAATTAACTAAAGGAGGCAAGACTATGACCAAGGCACTGCAAACAATCTCAACCGTGATGGGGAAGATCGGCGTGAAAACCGCTTACGCGAAGCCGTATCAGTTCAGCGACACACAGCTTGTGCCGGTTGCTGCCGTTTGGAGCGGCTGGGGCGGCGGTGACGCATCGGGAACCGTAACCGCCGATCATGACGGTGAAATCGTTAGCACCTCGAAGGATCACGCGGACGCTGACGGGGTGAGCCAGGGCGGCGGCGGTGGAACCATTATTATGCCGATCGGCGCATACCTGGAGCGTGACGGGCGCACCCGTTTTGAGCCAAACACAATCGCGCTGCTGTCGGTGGCTATCCCGTTCGTTTGCGTACTCGGCCGCGCTATAGCGCGGATCGTGCGGGTGTGCAAGAAAAAGAAGTAGCTGTCGTTTTTAACAGAACACTAATCAAGGAGACATTTAGTGAGCACCAAGCGTGTGACCTGGAACGGTGACCTAACCACCGAGGCTGTTGAACTGCTAGACCAGGGCGGTAAAATCATCGTTAGCCCAACCAAGGTTGGCTACATTATTATGACAACCGATCTTGCCGGTCTGGAGCGCAAATTCGAGGTGAAAAACCGGAAGCGCAACAAGCCTGGCGTGGTGCTGTGCGGGTCAATGGAGCAGCTAAAAGAGCTCGCCGAAATGACTCCAGAGATTGAGAAATTCTACCAGCTGCACTGGGATCAGGACGTGCTGATGGGCTGCATTCTGCCGTGGAAAGAGGAGGCGAAAGCCAAGTACATTCCGGAGGGCGCTGAGGAGCTGATGACCGACGTGCGCGGCACCAGCTGTTTCGTGATCCGCTTTGGAACCCCCGGTGAGCAGATCGTTGCTGAGCGCTGGGCAAAGAGCGGCGCTCTCTCGTTTGCGTCATCAGCCAACCCGTCAGGTAAGGGCAACCGCGGTGTTGTTGAGGGTATCGGCGAGCAGATCGAGAACGGCGTAGACCTGATTATTGAGGGCAACGACTATGTTGCCTCTATTCAGCCAGACGCAACCCCGGAAACCCGCTACGAGCAGGGTGTTATGGTGTCGTTTGTTGACGAGGACGGCAAACTTGTGCCTGAGCAGCACGGTGAGCGCGATGTCACACCGGCACCGATTCTGATCCGCAAGGGTGTTTATCTGCCGCAGATTCTGGAGAACCTGTCGGAGTGCTTCAACAGCTGGGACTTCCGTCACGGACACTACTACTAAACCGCCAGCCAAGCTGGTAAACCGCGAAATATCGCCGCCGGTTCAACAGCAAGAGGGTCAGGTTTTTACTTGACCCTCTTGTTGTCTCATTATAGATTTGCGCTAAAGGCACTGAAAAAATCAGTGAAAACACAAATAGGTTATTCTTAATGCGATCGAATCTTGAACAGGTTCTGCGAATTTCTGAGGTGCGCCGCTCATTTAACGGCGCTGAGGTCCTAAAGGGCGTAAGTTTAACGGTTGCGCCGGGCGAGATTAAAGCGTTGCTCGGGCCAAACGGTGCCGGTAAAACCACGCTCTCAAAGATTGCTGGCGCGATGCTGCTGCCCGACAGTGGCAGTGTCACCGTCGCGGGCATTGACGTTGTGAAATCACCAAAGCGGGCGCGTGCGCTGCTCGGGCTTGTGACCGGCGGCGACTACGGTTTCTACAACCGCGCAACCGCGCTCGACAACCTGCTGTTCTTCGCTGACCTGCAGGGAGTGCCGTCACGGGAGCGGCGGTCGCGCGCCTGGGAGGTGCTTAAGCTTGTGCAGCTAACAGACAGCGCCGACAAGAAAGTCAACGAGTATTCGCGCGGCATGAAACAGCGACTGCACCTGGCGCGTGGACTGCTGCACCGGCCGCCGCTTTTAATCCTCGACGAGGTGACCGCGGGACTCGACCCCGATATTGCTCGTGACGTGCGTGAACTGATCCGCGAAATCGCCAATCAGGGAACCGCGGTGCTGTTAACAACGCATCTGCTCGGTGAGGTGCAGCAGCTGTGCGACAGCGTGGATCTGCTCACCGGCGGCAAAATCAGTTTCAGCGGCCGAGTCTCCGAGCTGTTCCAGGCAGCAAATCTCACCGCCGTCACCGAGCTTGAGATCGGCGCAGACCACTGGAGCGACAGCGCTCAGCAGCGACTCGAGGAGCTCGGGCTCTACGATATTCGCTGTGTCGGCAACGCAACCGGCTATAAAATCAGCGGTTTTTGGCGGGCGGATCCAAACGAGGCCGCCGTTGGTGCGTGCCTGCCCGAAGCCCAGTACACGGTGACCAGGCCACCGGCGATCGAGGAGGCGTATTTGGCGCTGGTTGCCGAACTCAGCGAAACCGGCGCGGGCGAGAGCGCCCCTGCGGGGAATGCTGCGGGGGAGAACACCCCGGTTACGGGGGAGAGCGCCCCGGCGGAGGCGGGTGCGGCTGATGCGTGACCTCAGGCTGCTCGGATTCCAGGTCGTCCAATTTGCGAAGGTGCCGTATTTTGTGCAGACGCTGATCACGGTGACGCTCACCGCGGTGCTCCTGCAGTGGCTGCTGAGCAACGCCTTCGGCACGGTCAGCGGCGCCGACCAGCTGGTGTGGATGCGGGCCGGCATTGTCGGATCCTGGTCCCTCACCTGCACCGCCGCCGGCATCCTCGGATTCCAGCGCTACCAGGGTGTGCTCGCGAGCCTCGTATTCTCGCCGGTTGGCGCGATCCGCTCGCTGTTTCCGGTGATTATCTCGTGTGTTGTGTTTGGGATGCTCGCTTTCCCGCTCGCGCTTGGGTTCGCGGCGGTGCTCGGGTTCCCGGTCGGGTTCGGCAACGGTTGGTTGGCGGCCGTGGCGCTCACTATGTTCTTTTGCGGATCCGCCCTCCTCGCCCTCTGTATCGCGCTGTTCTTCATGCTCACCCCCAACGCGCTCACCTATGAGGCGCTGGTGACGATGCCGGTTGTTTTGCTCGCGGGTATTTTCGGTTACCCGGAGGTTACGAAACCGGTGCTTGAACCGATCGGCACGCTGATCCCAATCGGCACCCCGATCAGGCTTTTAGAGGCCGCGGTTTTGCAGCGTGAACTCGCGACGGCGGAGGTGCTGCCGATCCTTATCGCCTGGGGCGTTGGCGTTATTGTTTGCGGCCTTGCGCTGACCCTGTTGACCAGGGTTGTGCTGCGCCGCGTCAGCCGTGTCGGTAGTTTGGAGGTGCAGTAGGGTGTCAAACAACATCACACTAGATTCCGCAAAAACACGCGGCACCGGTAGTTTTGCGACGCTGTTTCGGGTTGCGCTAAAAAACAGCACCTCGCTGAGCAGCGCTCCGGCGGCGCTGACAACGCTCGTGTTTATTCCGCTGATCGAGATTCTGCTGCTCGTTTTCGCCAGCATCGGCGTCACCGGTGAGGCGGACGCGCGCGTTGTCTACAGCAGCGTTATCGTCGCGTTCGGCACGAGCGTGCTGCTCGACGTGGTTGAGGAGATAACCCGCGATCGCAGCCTGGAGGTGCTGCAGCCGGTGCTGCTCTCCGGCAGCTTCCAGGTGCGTTACTGGCTGAGCAAGGTGTTTGTGCCCCTCGTCAGCTCCTTCGTGGTTGCGACCGTCAGCACTGTCGGTGTGACGCTGCTGTGGGGCGGATCCACCCTCGAACTGTTCTGGGGTGCTCTCGCGCTGCTTCCCGCTGTGTGCGTTTCGGGCGCTGTGGTTGGTGTGCGCGCGGCGCTGCTAACGCTCGGCGGCAACAACCCGTATTTGATCTCGAACTTCCTGGCGGCTGCCCTGAGCCTCGCAACCGGCGTGATCCTGCCGATCTCACAGTACCCGATTGTGTTTGAGGTGCTCGGGCGGGTGCTGCCGTTCACCTGGCTGATAGAGGGTTATCGCGCGGGTGGATCCGCGGGCAACGAGGCGCTGATCGGCTTTGCCGGTGAGCTGGTTGTGCTCGCTGCCTGGGTGCTGGTTACGGCGCTGCTGTCACGCTGGGTGATTCGGCGCTGGCGTTCCGGCAAGGTGCACGGCCTGCTCTGGTAGGGTGTGTCGGCCTCGCGCGATGTCGGGCGTGGACGGGTGGTTTTTCCCGCTAAAAAAGCGGCGTGTCTAAAAGAACTTGAAGTATAGGCTTTGACCGTTTACTCTTTATATTAAGGTTATCCTAACCTTATGTTGAGGTTACTTTAACTCTACGTCGAGGCTATTTCCACCTTGGCGTGTTTTTATGCGCTTCTTTAAGTAGGAGAAAGAATGAGAACTGGGCTAAAACAAACTAGCCATAAACTGATTCGCACCGGCGTTATCGCAGCAACCGCCGGTGCTTTGCTGTTCGGCGGCGCAACCGTGCCCGCGTTCGCTGCGGATGATGTGGTTGTTGGTGTAGCAACCGAGGCAACCCACCCGAGCGCGGCACAGAACGTTAAAGCGACGCTGAACGGTAAAACCATCACGGTGACCTGGGACAAAGCACCAGGCTTCACCAGCAGCTACCGCGTCACATTGAAGAAAGACGGCAGAATTGTACGTCAGTCTTACAGCAAGGCAACCTCTGTGCAGTTCACAGAACCACAGAGCCAGGGTGACGGCAGCTACGAGGTATCCATTGATGCAATGGATCGTTTTGAAACATTTGAAGAGCCAGGATCAAAGGTTGTTTTGCAGCCGATTGTGATCCCAACGCCGCAGCCACCTGCGGCGGAGCCAACGGATCCACCAGCTGGCGGCGAGGGCAGCACCCCTGGCGGCGCTGAACCAAGCGACCCAGCAACCCCTGGCACCTCAGAGCCGGGCAGCGGTGAGGGCGGCAGCACTCAGCCGGGTGCGGGCGGCGAAACCCCTGCTCCTGAGACTCCTGAGGCTCCAAAGCCAGCCGATGAGGTTCCAGCTGGTGCTCCAAGCGCTCCGCAGGACGTGCTGGTAAACATCTACGAGGACAGCGCCCTGGTTGTTAACTTCCTGCGCCCAGAAAAGAGCGGCGACTCAGCGGTTAACGGCTATGTTGTGCGCATCACCCCGAAGGGCGAGCAGCCGATTATCAAAGAGGTGACAAGCCAGCAGGAGCTTCGTAACCTCCAAACCGAGGTGCGCAACCTGACCCCGGGTAAAACCTACCTGGTTGAGGTTGCAGCAAAGAACGCTAAGGGCACCGGTCCATACAAAGCAGCCAAGTTCGGTGAGGTGACACTCTCACCAACACCGAAGCCTGGTTTCACCGTTGCTGTGCCAGCGGGCCAGCAGCTCGGTGCGCTGAACCCAAGCGCCCCAACCACCTTCACCGTTGCCGGAACCGGATACACCGGTGACGCAGCAAGCAAATACGGCGTTGACGTGGTTATCGCTGACGCCGAGTGGTGGGAGCCGGGCACATTCCCGGTTAGCGACTTCGTGAAGACTGTTCACATCACCCCAGCCCAGCTGAACAACGGCTCCTTCACCGCGGAGATCACCCTGGATCCCGCAGCCGACAAGGTTGACCTTGGCAAGGAGTACCTGGTTGGAACCCTCGCAGCGGGTGACGCAAAATACTCAGAGCGCCGCCTCGACAAGGGCAGCGAGTTCGAGTTTGCGCCGGTAGCGCCAAAGAACGTGACCATCACCAAGAACGGTGAGAAGTCAGTGCAGGTTAACTGGGATAAGGTAACCACCGACAAGCGCATCACCAGCTACTACGTGCAGCTGTTCAAGGTTGAGAACGGCCGTGAGGTTTACCAGACCTTCACAGAGCGCGGCAAGGCGCTGAACAGCGCAGTGTTCAACAACCTCGGTGCCGGTGAATACCGTGCAACCGTTGTGTCACAGATCGACACAGCAGAGTGGTCAGCAACCCCACGCCGTTCAGCAGTTGTGAGAAGCGCCGAGAGTGTTGTGCTCGGTAAACAGCAGCAGCCTGAAACCCCTGCGGGTCCAGCGATCACCTCGACGGTAACCGCTCGCCTTGCTAAGGGTAACGCAACCGCGATTGAGCTGTTCTGGTTCGCGCCAGAGGGCAAGATCACCGGTTACGAGATTGTGCTCACCGGTTCAAACGGTGACGAAAAGACCGTGCAGTCAACTGACGCCGCAAACCTTGACGAGTACGTGAAGTTTGAAGGCCTCACCCCGGGCGTTACCTACACCGCTAAGGTGCGTGCACAGAACGCTGACGGCTGGGGCGAGTGGTCCAAGCCAAGCAACAGCGTCACCATCCCAGCGGATCAGGAAGCCTTCGCGCTAACCCCGCCGAGTGAGGTTAACGTGCTGGTTGACGAGCAGACCGCTAGCGCGGTTGTGCAGTGGGATCGGAGCGGTTACGAGCCAGCTGACGCAGCATGGCACGTGCGTATCTCTTGCGCAGCAGACTGCGCTCCGAGCTTCAAGAACCGTCTCGAGAACCTCTCCATCACCTCAGAGTACTGGAATGTGAAGAACCTGCCACAGGGCAGCTACATCGCCAGCCTGAAACTGGTTCGCGGCGCACACGAGAGCGAGATCATCTCATCAGCTCCGTTCAACATCGGCAAACCAACCGTTGTGCCAAACCCACAGATCACCGCCACCCCAACCAAGAACATTGATCCTGCGGTTGAAAACACCATCAAGGTTACCGGTTCCGGCTTCGTTGGTGGATCCGCCACAAACGGTGTCTACGTGGTTGTTGCTGACCCGAGCGTTTGGGTCCCGGGCAACGCCCCAACAACCAGCCAGACATCACGTTTCGCAGCCGCTGAGTGGGTGCGCCCACACCAGCTGCAGAACGGTAGCTTCACCGTCACCGTCACCGTGCCAGCTGGCGCGCTCGATCCAAACAAGAGCTACGTTATTGGCACCATGGCGGCTCACGGTCTGGCAATCACAGACCGCACCCTGGACACGGGTGTTGCGATCGCCCTGAAGAACCAGGCGACCGATCCAACCCAGCCGGGACAGCCAGCGCCGCAGCCTGAGCAGCCTGCCGAGGTGAAGATCACTGCAACCAAGGACGGCAAGCCTGTTAACAGCTTCACCGTTGGTGAGGCAGTAACAATCGACCTTGCTGTTGAGGGCGCTGCTGACGGCGCGAAGTACCGTGTGGCACTGCACTCAGACCCGGTTGCACTGGGCGAGGTGGTAGTCAATAAGGGCGCTGCGAAGCTGGTTGTTTCAGCTGAGCAGGCAGCCAAGTTTGTTGCTGGCGACCACGAGCTGCGCTTCTACAGCGCCAGCGACGCAGCGGCGAAACCGATTGTTCTGCCGTGGAAGGTAGCAGCGGCTGTTCTCCCGGCACTGCCAACCGAGCCTGCTAAGCCAGCACCTGCTGCACCTGCTGCTCCGGGCGCACCGGCAGCTGATCAGCCTGCCGGTGACGGCGCAAAGCAGCCAGCTGCCGAGAAGCCAGCCCAGCAGAGCGGAAATGCTCAGGGCAAGCAGCTCGCTAAGACCGGCGCTGAGCTGACAACAGTTATGTTCGTTGGCCTGCTGCTGCTCGGCGGTGGCGCAGCCCTGCTGCGTGTCCGCAAACAGGCAGCAAAATAGCCTAGCGCTCTAACCTAAGTGGTGGTCGGCTCTGTTTAAGAGTCGGCCACCATTTTTGTTGCTGCGGCGCAAAGCAGCTGGCGCGCTCGCGGATCTAACGGCGATGTGGGTGCCGCTGCTGGTGTGGCCAATCCTGACGTTCCTCGCTGTGCTCGCGTTCAGCCTGCTGGCGGGCAAAGAGCAAGATAAATCGACGGCGAGCTAGAGTTCCGCATGGATCTGCCAGAGTGCGCGCGCTGTGTTCTCCCAGTTGTAGATTTGGCTGCGGTCACCGGCGATCACCGTCGCGGTTTCGAGCCTCTCGCTGCCTGGGAGACTTATCACGCTCTGCCACAACTCCGCGCTGCCCGCAACGGGAATGCCAGCCTCCTGCGCAATCTCAGCGGCCACGTTCTGCTCAATCACGGGACGCTGTTCAGCCTCGCGAGGAGCAGAGTCCTGCCCAGACGGGCTGTTTGGCTCGGTGTAGTAGATAATCGGCTTGCCCGCTGCCAGAGCAGCGTAGAGGTCGTACCCCTGACTGAACACGATACCAGCGGCAATGTAGGCGAGCGAACCTGCAAGCACGGCGGCAATATCGCTCAGCTCTGCGGAGCGGACGGTGATAATCGCGGTTGTGTCGGAGTTCCCAAGCGTCGCCTCCGGGCGAGAGCCAGCCGGGGCGACAGGCGGAGACTGCTCGGCACCCATGCCAGCACCCGCGCCAGACTCAGCACCCGCGCCAGACTCGGCACCGGAGGCAGCAGCGGCGGGGGCTGCCGGATCCACAAGCGGCCTCGCAACCGGTTCGGGGGTTGTGTCAATAACCACAATCGGAACGTCAGCGTGCTGTGGTGCGAGCTCGCTCAGGTCGTCGAAGATTTCGCTGTTGAGCGGGGTTTTAATCGCAACAAAGTAGGTGCTCGGCAGCTGCAGTTCGGCGCGGCGCTGCTTCGCCTGCGACGTCTCAAAAGAGTCGGTGACCAGCAGCGAGCTGGGGGCTGCGAGAGTGAGAATCTGCGGATCCGCCCCGGGGAAACGCTGTTTGATTGCGGCGGCGACGGCGAAGCTCGGAGCCAGCACCGCGTCCGCGTGTTTGATCGCGCGTTTAATATAGCGGCGCATGCTCTGCGCCTGCAGTTTGCCGTAAACCTCGGGGCGAGTGTAGGGCAGCAGGTGGCCGACCGTGACCGTTGTCTGGGTGCCGCTGCTGGTGTGTTTGCGCAGCGGCTCCAGCGGAACAAGCGGTGTCAGGGAGTGGACAAGTGAGCCGGCGAGCGGTTTCGCGGCGGCCCTGGTGTGCCAGAGTGTGCCCAAAACAGCGGCGCTCACACCCATGTTGAGGGAGCGCACACGCGGACTGTTGAACCGTGGGAGTTCCCGCTCGCGAGCAACAAGGTGCTGCACACCGCAACCACGCGGCGCGGTGGCCGCCAGGGCGCGGCTCAAATCAAGCGTCGCAGCCTGGTTCACAGCGTGCTCAAAATCGGAGTGTGTCTCTCCGATTATGTTGAGAATCGCCATGCGGGGCCTCGCACCTTTCCAGCCGTTTTCGTCAGGTTATCTTCTATCTATGTTTAGTTTACGGCTATTTGCTGGGCGTTGCGTTCATGCTGCAGGATGATTTTTTTGTGGGATCGTGCAGCTTCGCCGTCTAGGGTAAGAACATGACAGTTGATCTCTCCCGTTTTACCGCGGTCGAACTGCGGCAGCTGCTGCTCACCGGCGAGCTGAAAGCACTTGAGGTGACCGAGTACTTTCTCGACAAAATAGCCTCACAAAACCACCTGATCGGTGCTTTTACACAGCTTGATGGGTCTGCGCTCGACGCCGCAGCTGCGCTCGACACGGTGCGTGGATCCGCCCCCGCCGCCATCTCGGACTCTGCCGCCCCACTGCTCTGGGGTTTGCCGATCGCGCACAAGGAGCTAATCGACGTTGCGGGTCTTATAACAACGCACGGATCCCGGGTTTTTGCGGACCAGGCTGCCGCCACTGAGGACTCGCCGCTCGCCGCCGTCACCCGCGCGGCCGGTGCGGTGCACCTCGGTAAAACACAGGTGCCGGAGTTCGGGCTGAGCGGTTATTCCGAAAACCGGCTCGCACCCCCGGCCAGAAACCCGCACAACCCGTCACTGACAGCTGGCGGGTCAAGCGGCGGGGCCGCGGCTGCCGTCGCTGCCGGGATGGTGCCGTTCGCAACCGGGTCAGACGCTGGCGGTTCAATCAGAATCCCCGCGGCCGCCTGCGGTGTTGTCGGGTTGAAGCCGTCACGCGGGGCGCTCGCGGTTGACCGGGAACAAACCCCCGGCGGGGCAGATGCCGTGCAGCTGAGCGTTTCGGGGCCGCTCGCCCGGACGGTCGCCGACGCGGCGCTGCTCTTCGATGCGATGCGGGCGGATCCTGTGATCGCCGCAGGGTTTAGTGCGGGCGGATCCACCCGCCACGCCGCCCTTGACGCGGTTACCGTCGTTCAGCGGGAGCGCGGAGCCGGTGACCCGCAGCGTGACCGAGATCGCTCCCGGCTGCGTATCGGCGTGACCGCTCAGTCAGTGTTTGACGGGGACTATTCTATTCGCCTCGACACCGCAACCGCCGCCGCTCTGGAGCACGCGGCCGGTCAGCTCGCCGCCCGCGGACACAGCGTCGAGTGGGTAACGTTCGCCTACCCGAGCGGCTACTACGAGGACTTTAACCGTGTCTGGCGGCACAGTTTCGCCCAGCTGCCGCTGAACCCCGAACAGCTGGAGCAGCTCGATCCATACACCGCCTACTCCTATCTTGAGGGCAAAAGCGTTAACGAGTTGGCGGCTGCGCGCTCCAGGCAGCGGCTGCGGCAGATCGGCGCGGCCGTCTCGCAGCAGTGGCGCGAGTTTGACGCGGTGCTAACGCCGACAAACGCCTGGCTGCCTCCCGAGGTGGGGTTCTTTGCGGGGGTGGATCCGGCAGAAAACTTTGCGCTGCAGTGTGAGTGGCTGCCATACACCTCCATCGCTAACGTCAGCGGGGTGCCAGCAGTTTCGGTGCCGGTGCTGCGTGACGCAGAGAGCAGACTGCCCGTGAGTGTGCAGCTGCTGGGTGATTACGGGGCGGAGCTGCGGCTGCTGGCGCTCGCCGCCGAGATTGAGTTGCCGCGTGACCGGCGCCTTTAGCCTCATGGTGAGCTTGAAAGTTTGTAAATAGCCTGGGTGTTTCGTTACAAAAGTTACCATTCCGTAATAATCGGTAATAAAAACCACCGGTCAGAGGGCAAAAAATATTCCCAGGTTCGTAACTTGATTTATAACGGAATGATAACGCATACTTGATATGCACCATTTTTTATCACTGCTAACCGCCGGTGTAAAAACCGGCTGTAGTGGTGCTGTGTGTTTTTTGTAGGGCTAAGAACGGGGCAAACTTGAAGCTAAGCGGTAAAGCAGCGGTGGTTGCGTTGATTTCAGCAGTAACGGTATCTCTAGGGACCGCACCGGCACTGGCCAACACTGAAACCTACGACTTCTACGCAAACTCAAGCTACACACCAACCGCGCTCACCGGGCAAACCCTCGTCACAACCGATGTCGACCTGACACAGCAGTCAATCCAGGCAATCAGTGAGGCAACCACCGTTGAATCAAGCGCGGTCACCCACGGATTCGATGTAGACAAAACCATCGCACTCGCCAAGAGCGAGATCGGCACCAGCCGCCCAACCGGTTGGAACCAGCCGGGCGAGTGTCTCGTGTCTGCGCAGCGCTGGATTAAACACGGCGGCGGCGCCTGGACTGGCTCCGGGAACCCGGTCGCAAACTATAACGGCGCAACCCGCCTCACCGTAAAAGACGCACTCCCTGGCGACATCATCCAGTACGAGTTCGTCGCCTCACCAACCTCCTGGGTTACCGGCGTCCACACAATGCTGGTTGTTGGCGTAAACGACGACGGCACCCTGCATATCATCCAGTCAAACTCACCGGGCGGCAGCGGCCTCGTTAGCGAAGTAGAGCACTTCACACCTGATCCGCCAGCCGGATTCCACGCTGTCATCTGGCGCTTCTAGCGCGCAAACCCCGCGGGCTGTAAACAGCAGCGGGGGCAGCGGATCCACAAACCCCGCCTTAATTACTTGCGGGCGCTGAGCCACGGGGTCGCGGGGGTAGCGGATCCACCCACCAACTACCGGCGCTTGTAGGTGCCGCGGTAGAGCTCCTCAAACACGTCGAGGGTGCGCTGAATATCGTGCACCTTCACGCCATCGAGCGATGCCTGCTGCATCCGCTGAAACTCATCGTGCGGCAGTGACAGGATGTGGCTGAGATGCTTTGCGAGCTCGTCGTGTGAGTCGGGCTGGAACAGGAAACCGTTGTTGCCGACATCAACCAGGTGCGGCAGCGCCATCGCGTCAGCCGCAACAATCGGCAGACCAGACGCCATCGCCTCCATCGTCGCAATCGACTGCAGCTCAGCGATAGACGCGATCGCGAACACGCTCGCGCGGGTGAGGGTGCTGCGCAGCGTCTCATCGCTCGCTCGGCCGTGGAAGGTGACACGGTCGTTCAGGCCGAGCTCAGCGGTCAGCTTCTTCAGATTGTCGGTCTGGTCGCCGGGGCCGATCAGGTCAAGCTCAATCTCAGCGGGTAGCTGGGCGAGCGCGCGAAGCAGCACATCAACGTGTTTCTCCTGCGTCATCCGGCCGACAAACACGATCCGCTTAGCTGTGCGCTCAGTCAGATCGGGGGTGTACTGGGATGCGTCAATACCGCAGCTGACCGGGATCACGTCACGGGCTCGCGTGTTCCGCTCCAGGAAGTCGGCGGCTCGCTGTGTGGGGGTTGTGATGTTGGCGGCGCGACGCAGCACGCTGTAGGCGTCGTTCCAGCCCCACTTCAAAACGATTTTGCGCAGCCACACCGGCATCGCAAACAGGTCGATAATATTTTCGGGCATGATGTGGTTGGTTGCGATAACCGGGATACCACGGCGCTGAGCGGCCTTCGCGAGCCCGCGACCGATCACAATGTGAGAGTGGATGTGCACCGCGTCCGGGCGCACCGTGTCGAGGACGCGCTCCGCTTTACGGTTGATCGTCCACGGCAAAACAAACCGCAGCCACTCGTGAACCGGCATCCGGTAGGCGCGCAGCCGATGCACGGTCATGTGCTCGCCCTCAACAACCTCGTCAAAAGCGCCTGTGCGGCCCGGTGTGATGGACGGTGCGGCAATGTGCAGCTCATGCCCCCGCTGCACAAGCCCGGCGGCGAGACGCTCAGCAAAGCGAGCAGCGCCGTTAATATCTGGGATAAACGTATCGCAGCCCATCAGGATCCGAAGGGGTTGCTGCTTTTGAGCAGAGTCCTGTGAGTCCGATGCTGCGTTTGCGTTTGATTCAGTCATAACAATACAAGCGTATTCTGTTTTCGGGCGTTAGGGGAGCCTAAACACCCTGTCGGAGCAAATGTCATACCCGAGTACGAGCAAAACAAAGGCCCCGAGAGTGATCTTTCACCCCGAGGCCAGTGTTTTAGCGTTGTTAAATTACTTAACAGCAGCCTTAAGCTTGCTGCCAACAGAAACCTTTACGCGCTTGCCAGCAGGAATCTGAATGGTCTCGCCGGTCTGTGGGTTGCGGCCGGTGCGAGCAGCGGTGTCAACTGTTTCGAAAGCGATCCAGCCTGGGATTGAAACCTTGCCGCCGTCTGCAACAGTCTCAGAGACAGCCTTGAACAGACCGTCGAGAACTGAGCTTACAGTTGACTGGCTCTGGCCGGTCTCAGCTGCGATCTTTGCTACGAGTTCAGTCTTGTTGAGTGACATGTTTTGTCCTTTCGGTACCGAGCATACTCGGAATCGACTTCTTGACCCACGCTCCCGAGAAACGCAGGTTACGCTTCCGGGGTAAACATCTTGGGACATTTACGGGTCGATCATTATTGTGATCGCTAGTTAATCTATAGCAAAAACCGCAGTAATGGCTGATTTTTGGACGTTTTTTGCGGATTTTTGCACGAATTTCCAGCAAATCAGCGGGTTTCGGGGTGCTAAGCGGGCAAATCCGCCGTAAATCCGCCCCATTCCAGGGGGTCTTGGTGGATCCGCACACCCCGCCGCGAGCGAGCCGCCGCCGCAGCTATTTGAGCTCCGCCGTCAGCATCGGGTAGAGAGATACGAGCAGCAGAATCGCCATTGTGATGTTAAAGATGCGCAGGTTGCGGGGGTTACGCAGCCAGCCCTGAACAGCGGCCCCAAACCCGGCCCAGACACCAACGCTCGGTGCGTTAACCACCGTGTAGGTTAGCGCGACGATTAGAAGCAGCGTGATGTCCGCCTGCGCGGGCAGGTAGTTGGCGGAGGCGCCGACTGCCATAACCCACCCTTTCGGGTTAACCCACTGGAACAGGGCAGCGCCGAGGAAGCCGAGGGGTTTACCCCGAGACTCGCCAGCGGACGGGGCGGGGGCTGTCGCGATCCGCCAGGCAAGCCAGATTAGATACAGCGCCCCAACAATGCGAACAACCGTGTAGAGAGGTGGGAAGGCGCGGAACAGCTCAGCGAAACCGAAACCGACCGCGAACACCAGCACGAAAAAACCGACGCTGATCCCAGCAATGTGGGGCAGGGTTCTTTTCAGCCCGAAGTTAACCCCGGACGCGAGCAGCATCAGGTTGTTCGGCCCGGGCGTGACCGACGTGACGAAGGCGTAAAACGCCAGCGAGAGCAGGGTGTCGATTGGCAAGGTGAACCTAGAAAACGGGGTTAGCGAGGGCGGTTAAATAGTGTGGCGAGCGGGTGTCGCCAGACGGCGCAGCCGGGCCGCTGGGCAGTGCAGCCGCGCCGGGCGGCTAGACGGTTGCGTCAACGCCCGCGCGACCGGCAGAGCGCGCCTTCACAATCGAAACAACCTCCTGGTGAGCCGGGTGCACAACATACTCGGCGAGCGCGTCCGCGTCAGCAAACTCGGTGATCAGCGCAACATCCCAGTTGTCGTAGCCGTCAAGCTCGTTGACGTGCACCTCCAGGTGTTTAAGCTGCGGGATTTTCCCCTCCATGCCGCGCAGAGCCGCAGCAACCTCGCCCGCCTGCTGGGCGCGATCCGCAGCGGTTTCGCCGTTCATCTTCCAGGTCACAATGTGCTTGAGCAAACTATCTCCTTTTAAGTTTTGCTAACGAGTATAGCGCTTCGGCACCGGTCGGGGCACTAAGTTTCTGCGGTGATCAGCGGGTTAAGAGCGTGCTTCAAGGCACACAAAATAGACTTAAATGTTATGCACGTTATTCTCACCGGCGGCGCCGGCTACATTGGAACCCACACGGCTGTTGTGCTCGCTGAGCGCGGGCACGAAATAACCGTTATCGACGATTTTTCTAACTCGTCGCCGGTCGCGCTGCAGCGCACCGCCGAAATTATTGGCCGAGAGGTGCGGGTTATTGAGGCGGATCTCGCAGACCGCGAGGCAGCTCGCGCGGCGTTCTCGGGGCTTGACGCCGATGCCGTGATCCACTTCGCTGGCCTAAAAGCGGTTGGTGAGTCGGTTGCTGAACCAACCAGGTATTACCGCGTCAACATTGACTCAACGATTAACGTGCTCGATCAGATGCGGGAGCGGGGGATTAACCGGCTGGTGTTCTCCAGCTCGGCAACCGTCTACGGTAACCCGGAGAAGCTGCCGATTGACGAGAGCCACCGGGTTGGTGTGGGCGTCACAAACCCTTACGGTTGGACGAAGGCAATGATCGAGCAGATTATCCGCGACGCACAAAAGATTCACCCCGAGCTTGCGGCGGTGCTGCTGCGCTACTTTAATCCGGTTGGGGCGCACCCGAGCGGGCTGATCGGGGAGGATCCGAGCGGGATCCCAAACAATCTGATGCCGTTTGTTGCGCAGGTTGCGGTGGGTAAGCGTGAGCAGTTGAGCGTGTTCGGTGACAGCTATCCGACCGTTGACGGAACCGGTGTGCGCGACTATATTCACGTGATGGATCTCGCTGCCGGCCACGTTGCGGCGCTCGAAAACAGCAAACCGGGTGTTGCCGCCTACAATCTCGGCTCCGGCACCGGATCGAGCGTGCTGGAGGTGGTTGCGGCGTTCGAGGCCGCCAGTGGGCGTAAAATTGACTACAGGATTGTGCCGGCGCGTGCCGGGGATGTTGCCGAGATGGTAGCGGATCCGCACAAAGCAAACACCGAGCTGGGCTGGCGCACCGAGCTAACCCTGGCTGATGCCTGCCGAGACTCCTGGAACTGGCAGTCAGCAAACCCTAACGGGTACGCGGAACAGGGCGAGTAGGAAGGCATCACTTGAATCTGCACCAGCAGCTATCTGAACCGATCAGGCACCCTGACACAGCCTCCCCGCACTTCATGTCGAAGCGGGGAAGATGGCTGATCCTCATCGGGTTTATTCTGCCGGGCAGCGCACAGGTGCTCACCGGAAACCGGAAGCTCGGCAGAATCGGGCTAACCGCGACAATTCTGCTGCTGCTTGGCGGGCTTGCTGCGCTGGTTGGGATGCTCGTCAACTCGGAGGCCACCTTAAGTATTCTCACCAACATCTGGGTGCTTTTGGTTATGCAGATTGCGCTGTTTGTTTACGCGCTGATCTGGCTGATTCTAGGTTTTGATACGCTGCGGCTGACCCGCCTCGGCAGGGTTGCTGCGAACTGGCGGGCACCGCTTGCCGCGCTGTCAATTATTTTGACGATTGTGCCGGTGCTCGGCGCTGCCTGGGCGGGAACCCAGATGGGCGCGGGCCGTGAACTGATCTCAACCCTGTTTGTGGATCGCGCGGCCGTCGAACCGGTTAACGGCCGTTACAATATTCTGCTGCTCGGCGCAGACTCCGGGGCGGATCGCGAGGGCTTGCGGCCAGACTCGATCTCCCTCGTGAGCGTTGACGCGAAAACCGGGCAGTCACTGATTATCGGGCTGCCGCGCGAAATGGCTTACGCGCCGTTCCCCGAAACCTCACCAATGTTTGAGGATCACCCGCACGGATTCGGTGTCACACAGGGCTGTAACGTTGGCCGCTGCTGGCTCAACGGCCTCTACAGCGAGGGCGAGTATTTCGTGCCTGAGCTCTATCCAAACGCCTTAGATGCGGGCTCCTCACCCGGTATTGAAGCAACAAAAGACGCGGTCAGCGGCATTACCGGACTGACGGTGCAGTTCTATGTGCTGATCAACATGGAGGGCTTCGAGGAGCTGATTAACGCGCTCGGCGGTGTTGACATTAACGTCACCGAGCAGATCCCAATCGGTGGCGACGCGGACGGCAACGGCGTTGAGGGCTGGCTGGAGCCCGGCCAGCAACACCTCGACGGCTACCACGCGCTCTGGTATGCCCGGTCACGCTACGGTTCAGCGGCTGGCGACTACAGCCGGATGGAACGCCAGCGTGAACTACAGGCGGCTATTCTGCAGCAGATGACCCCGTCCAATGTGATCGCGCGCTTCCAAGACATTGCGGCGAGCGGATCCGCCCTCGCCCAAACAGATATTCCACAGAGCATGGTGGGTCGCTTTATCGACCTCGCAGCCAAGGCGAAAGAGTACGAGCCGGTGCGGCTGGAGCTGAGCCCACCGGAGGTGGTGACCGAGGATCCGGATTATGACCGGGTGCTGGAGCTGGTTGAGGCGTCGCTCGCCGAAGCAACCTCCGCGAAAGAATAGTCTGTTAAGAGAGCGAGGAGAGTCTGATGCCAGGTCCGCACGTTACCGCCGTGATTGTCGCCTACAACCGAGCCGGGTTGCTCGCTGAGGCGCTTGACGCGCTGCGCGACCAGACGGTCCGACCCGACCGGGTGATCGTGGTTGATAACGCGAGCACAGACGGCAGTGACGAGGTTGCGGCGGATCGGCTGGAACTGTGGGGAGATGCGGGCAGGCTTATCCCGCTGACAGAAAACACCGGCGGCGCTGGCGGTTTCGCGGTTGGGATTGCGGCGGCGCTGCTGCCCGACAGCGACGGCAAGAACAGCGACTGGATCTGGGTTATGGACGATGACACCGTGCCGGATCCGACCGCGCTGCAATCGGCTCTCAATGAGTATCGGGAGTTCTGCAAACACGGCCGCGACAGTGTCGCGGTAATGGGTTCGCGCGTTGAGTGGATCGACGGCAGCCAGCACCCGATGAACACCCCGAAACAGAAATTTGGTGCGACAGCGGCGGAGATTAAGCGGGCGGACGCGGCGGGGGTTGTTGCGATCCGCTCAATCTCGTTTGTTTCAGCGTTCCTGCGAGTCTCACGGGTGCGTCAACTGGGTCTGCCGATCGCCGACTATTTCCTGTGGAACGACGACTTTGAATACACGGCGCGGCTGGCAAAGGGTGCGCGCGCGATCTTCCTGCCGGGCTCGCTGGTGACACACAAAACCGCAAAGCGCGGTTCCAGCGACAGCGACCCGGGCGAGCGTTTCTATTTTGAGGTGCGCAACAAACTGTGGCTGTTCCGCTTCTCGCAAGCCCTCTACCTGTGGGAGAAACTCGCCTACTTTGCGGCAAGCCTCAGGCGCTGGGCGCGGACACTAAAGGCCTCCTCACAGCGTGAGGTGCTGCTGCGCTGCCTGGTGCGGGGAGTGCGGGATGCGGCGCTGACGAGGCCACGCGACAACGCCGAGGTGCTGCTCACCGCCGGGGTTCCAGACGATGTTATGCGGGTTATTCTGCGCGGCGCGGAAGCGTGATGGTGCGGTGATGGAGTGGATCACGGTGCAGTGCGTGGCGCGGGAGACGGAGCTTTTGTTGATTGCGGCCCGGGAGGCGGTGCTGAGATGACTGAGTTTAGTCTGCTACTGCCGGTCTACGCGGGGGATAAACCCGCCGCGTTCGAGCGGGCGCTGCTCAGCTCAACGGTCGAGCAAAGCCAGCGGCCCGCGCAGGTTGTGGTTGTGCAGGACGGCCCTGTGTCCGCGGAGCTGCAGCGGGTGCTGAAACGCTACCTCGACGGGATTCCGGTTCCGGGCGCGGTCGGCGCTGGCGGCGAGGGTGCGAAGCCCGGTGAGGCCGCTGCTGCTAAGCCCGGTGAGGCCGGATCCACCGCCGCCCACGGCGCGAAAATCCCGGTGAAGCTTGTGCTGCTGCCCGAGAATCGTGGCCTGACCGCGGCCTTAAACGCGGGACTCAGGGAGTGCGCGCACGACATCGTCGCCAGAATCGACGCCGACGATGTCTCACTGCCGGAGCGGTTCGCAAAACAGCTGCCGCTGGTTGCCGAGGGCTATGACCTGGTTGGTTCGGCAATGTTCGAGTTTAGCGACACCGCACGGCCGCTGTCGCTGACAGAACTGCGGGCGGTGCCGGAGGGCGCGCGCCTGCGCCTGCCACCTATCGGGGGTGAGCGGATCCGCGACCACGCTCGCACCCACAACCCGTTCAACCACCCCACCATGGTCTATCGCCGCAGCCGCGTGCTCGCGGTTGGTGGCTACCAGGACATCGGAAAGATGGAGGACTACTGGCTGGGGATCCGCGTGATCAGCAGCGGGGCGCGGGTTGCTAATGTTGCTGAGCCGCTCGTTGGCTACAACACCGCCGGCGCATACGGCAGGCGCGGTGGCTGGCGGGAGGCGATAACCGAGGCGAGGCTGCAGTATCGGATGCTGCGGATCGGGTTTGTGACGCTGCCGCAGTACCTTAGAAACGTTGTTATGAAGTGCGGTTACCGCCTTCTACCGGCCGGGATTAAGCGGGTTCTGTTTGAGCGTTTTATCAGCGGCGGACTGCCCGGCGACAAATCATCAGCGGCAAAAAAATAACCGATCACGGTGGGTTTCTGGGTTTTTGGCCTGTGGATAACCGGGGTGTTTTTTAGCTCGCTCACGGGAATTGTTAACAGTCGTTGAGGGCCTATCTGTAAGCGAATAGTTTGTAACTCTAAACAAAAAAGGAGTTACACATGCAAAATAAAATTCGCGTGCTGCTTGCCTCGCTGCTTGCCGGGTTTATCTGCGCGGCCGTACTGGTCGGGCTACCCGGCGGGCAGGGTGAGCGGGCACAAGCATACAGCTTCGGGCCCGGGATCCACATCAACCCGGAAGAGAGCATCGGATCATACCAGCACACAAGCGGCACCCTCGTCTACTGTGTTGAAATGCCGATCGTCATCGACGAGCGGGCGAGCGCAACACCGCTGCAGGAGATGCCGATGCTAGAGGCGGTTAACCAGCCGCTCAGGTTCACCGTGCACACGGGGCAGAGCTTTAACCCGCCGATTACCGCGCCAGAGCTGCGCGGCGACACACTAAAACAGCTGAACTGGATAGTGAAACAGCGCGGGCAGACGGGCGACAACCAGCAGGCGGCGGCTGTGCAGCTGGCGCTGTGGAAGCTCAGGGAACCCGGCTCATCCAAGTCCTACCGGGACATGCTCGCCTACAAAATCAGCGCGGCCGAGACTGTCTCACCCGGTGTGACCGCGCAAATGCAGACAATCCTCGCGCAGGCAGCCGCACAGTTGCAGAGCGAGGCGGACCAGCTGGCCAAGGCCGCAGCCGATGAGGAGCTGAAAATCACCGTCACCGACGGCTACACGGGAACCGTTCAGGTGCCAGCCGGCACAGTAGAGCTGCAGATAACCAACGGGCTTTTAGAGTTCGCGGGTAAACAGCAGCAGATCGTGCATTTTGAGGGAGGAACCAAGTCCGCGACGGTTCTGCGCTTTAGTGGTGTGCCACCGCAGGCAAACGGTTTTCAACGGCACTACCGGGTGAGCTTCAGCGGCAAAAAACAGACCCGCGTCAGCGTCACCGCGAGCAGCGTTATGACCTCAAAAATCGGCAACTCACAGCGGATCGCTGGCCCTCACCTGAGACGCCACACCGACACGGTTGTGGTTGACGGTAAACTCAAGGCGAGCTTCATCGACATGGACACGCTGTGGTCACCGGTGCTATCAACCACCGTGCCGAGCGAGTTTGTTGAAACGGGCGGACCCTTCAGCGATACCGTCAGTTTCAGCGTCGCCGCCGGCTCAAACCCCTGGCGGTGGTATCAGAGCGAGCAGGGTGAGCGGGTTTACGCACCGATCACCGCGGTTGGCACCCTCTACGGGCCCTTCCTCAGCGATCCCGCACTAAACCCGGCAGCTCAACCGCCCGCGGGTGCGCCAGTTGCCGCAACCGCAACGGTTGTAACCGACCCGGCTAAAGGCCCCGGCAGCTATCAGGTAACAACAACCGAAACCTCCCGCGAGGCCGGCTACTACAGCTGGGTTTGGCAGATCAAAAAATCCGACCAAGCTAAGGGCCTTGACTCACTGCCGGCAGACTACAGCTACAGTGACGGTTTCGGCACGGTCAGAGAAACCCAGATAACGCCGAGCCGCCTGACGATCAACACAAAACTGTCAAACACCGAGATAACCATTGGGGAAACCCTCACCGACACCGTTTCGGCAACCGTTGCAGCGGGCAGCGGCGGCTGGTTGCAGGGCTCAGACGGGCAGCGGATCCCGGCGGTGCTGCGCGGCACCCTCTACCAGATCACAACCACTGACGGTGCCGCGCCAACCCGTTCAGCCACCGTGCCAACGGCAGCGAAACAGTTGGGCGAAACCGTGACGGTCACCGTCAACGGCCCCGACGAACCGGCGATTAGCGTACCGGTGCTGATCCCGCTTAACACAACCGGCTACGTCACAATGGTCTGGTGCCTACACGCGGGCGATCAACCGGAGGAGGTGCGCGGCAGAATCCAAGAGGGCTGTGACGATTTCGCGGTGCCGAGCGAAACCGCGAAGGTTAACCGCCCCGCGGTTGTCACCAAGGCGCAAGCAGCCGCAACCTACCGCGATGTGATTCACGATATAGCAACGGTGACAGGACCGCTGCCACCGCAACAGCGACGCCTCACCTTCACCGCCTATCTGCAGCCAGCAGCTGGCACCCCAAAATACGATGCTGCTTGGGCGCAGGTCAGCGGCGAGGCGGGTGAGCCGGTGATGTGGCAGCAGCGTGAGCTTGTGGATCCGGCAGCGCTGTGTGAGGCGCAGCCCGTCGCAGTCACCACCCCCGTGGAGGTGACAGAATCCGGCGACTACCGTTCACCGGAGGTCACCGCAAACAGCTACGGAACCGTCTTCTGGGTTGAAACCCTGGAGGTGAAAGACCCGGTCAGCGGTGAGTTTGTGGCGGTGCACAGGGGTGAGTGTGGTCTCCCCAACGAAACAACGGTGATAACCCCGCCAACGGTGCAAACGCAGGCGGCGCCAACCGCGTTTGTGGGCGATCAGATCCTTGACGTTGCGAGCGTCAGCGGTAAACTGTCTGACGATCCGAGTGTGAAATACGAGCTAACCTTTGAGGCGTATGCGCCGCCTAGTAGCGAACTGAAATATCAGACAGTGGACGGCAGAGAAGAGATTGTGCCGAGCGACAGCTACTGCACCCCAGAAACCCGGGTGTTTGAACAAAAACGACCGGTGCGGGTGACCAAACCGGGGGACTACTACAGTGACTACTTTGGGGTTGGTGATGAGCACGTCGGGCCAGTGTTCTGGGTCGAAACACTCTGGATTAGCGAGGGTGACGGCGAAGCGAAACAGCTGCACCGCGGCAAGTGCGGAATTAAGAACGAAACCACGATTGTAAGCCCGGTGGCGAAACTCGCAACAACCGGATCCGCCGGCTCACTGTCGCTGATTGTACTGAGCTCACTGCTCGGGGTGACGGCGGTAACCCTGCTGTTGATTGGGGGACGCCGAACAGTGAAGAACGCTGCCCGTGAGAGGCGGTGAGACAGAGAACACCGCCCGTAAACACGGCGGTGAGGTAAAAACACCGCCCGTGAAGGCGGTGAGGCGGGCGCCTAAACAGCGTCGGCCAGGGGGAAAGACTGGTGGCCCAGCGGCAAAAACACCGCTGGGCCACCAGGCCTAACAGACGCGATCCGCTAGTCGGAGCAGCGCACACCATCCTCCGGCACAACATCACGGATAAAGTAGTCGTTCACAGTCTCGGTTGTGCAGGCGCTTGAACCGTAAGCGACATGGCCCTCACCCTCAAAGGTGACAAGCACTCCGCTCTCCAGCTGTTTGGCGAGCGACACAGCCCACTCGTAAGGGGTTGCCGGATCCCCGACGGTGCCAACAACCAGAATCGGGTCGGCTCCAGCGCCGGTGACGCTGCGGCGGTTGTCCTGTGACTTGCCCTCCCAGCCCCAGCAGCTCACCTCAGCGTAACCCTGATACTTACCAAACAGTGGCGCGACCGCAGCAAGCTCCTCAGCGTTCTTCTGCATTGCGGCGAGGTCTGGTTTCTCGTGCGGGTAGTCAAGGCAGTTAATCACGGTAAACGCCTCGGTTGAGTTGTTATTGTAGGAGCCGTATTCACGGTCATAGTAGAAGTCAGCGAGGGTGAAGGCAACGCTCGGATCCCCCTCCTGCAGGCTGGAGAACAGCATGTCAAGATAGAACCATGAATCCTGTGAGTAGAGAGGGGTTGCGATCGCGGTAAACGCCACCTCCGGGCCAACAAAGCGGCCGTCAGAACCCCGCAGCGGTTTCGCCTCCAGATCGGCAAGGATCTGGCTCACCCCGGCGAGCGCCTCATCGACGCTTTTACCCTTAAAGGTTTCGCAGCTGTCCTCTGCCAGGCAGGCGGTGAAGTAGTTGCGGAGCGCGTTTTCAAAACCGAGGGTTTGGGTTTTTACAACGTCGAGCACAGAGGTTGTTGGGTCAACCGCGCCGTCAAGCACCAGGTGGCCAACCTTTTCCGGAAAAATATCCGCGTAGAGCGCCCCAATAAAGGTGCCGTATGACATGCCCAGGTAGTTGAGTTTATCGTCGCCGACAATGATCCGCAGCAGCTCCAGATCCTTCACTGTCGAGACTGTGTCCATCTGGCTGGCACCCGATGGCGCGTCGGTGTTCTCGCCACACTTCTCGCTGTATTCCCGGTTCTGCTGTTCGATTTCGCTCAGCCACTCTTCGGTGCCCGGCTCACCCGTTTCACTGGGGTCAGAGAAAATATAGTCGTCGAGTTCTTTGTCAGTCAGGCAGTCAACCGGGGTTGAGTTTCCAACACCGCGCGGATCCCACGCCACAATGTCGTATTCCTCCAGCAGTTCGGTGAACAGGTCGTTGCTGTTTTCGAGGAACTCGATAGCGCTAACGCCCGGCCCGCCCGGGTTAATAAAAATGGATCCCCTGGGCTTGCTGCTGAAGCTCTTCAACCGGGCAAGCGCGATCTGAATGCTCTGTTTTTCGCCGATCTCATCCCAGTTGTCTGGCGCTGCAATGCTCGCACACTGCAGGTTGTACTCGTCACACTCAGCCCACTTTAGTTTCTGTGACTGGTATCCCTCATAGCTGTTAAACGCGGGAAGCTCACCGTCAAAGGCGTCCTCTAAGGCGTTTTGTGAATCCCCGCGCTTCTCCTGCACAAACAGGTGACAGCCGCTCAGCGCCACACTCAACGCACAAGCGGCCGCAAAAACCGCAGCTATTTTTCGCTTCATTTAGGGTTATCCTCTCTCTACCAGAGTAGCTCCGTGCCGCAGCGCGATTTGACTGGCAAACGCCGCTTCCAGAGTCAGTTCGGGGGTGATACCGCGCGCCAGTCGGGTGCGTGCGGTTTCAAAAGCTGTTGCGATCGCGAGCGCCTTCGGCAGTGTGAGATCGGCCGCGTGCCGTTTAATCGCGCTCTCGTGCTGCTCGTTAATCAGCGGCTGCGCTGTTTCTAAGAGCAGCGAGACGGTGTCACGGTAAACCGTCAAAATATCGAGCAGGATCCGATCCACCGCGTCACGAATACTGCGGCTCTGACGGCGTTTTTCGTCGGCCGCGAGCGCCCGGAAGTGTGACTGGAACTCGCGCGGCACCGCCTGTGTCGGGCTCAGCCCAAGACTCTGCCTGAGCGTTTGCTCGCTCTGTTCCGCCTGCGCCTCAAGCAGGCCAGCGGCGTCGTCCTTTGCGAGCTTAAAAACGGTGGCGGCGGCGGCCATTGCGGCGTCGAGGGTTTGGATCCGCAAAACCGTCTCAACAATCTCAGCGCGCCTCGCAAACGCCTCCGGTGAGCTCGCCAGGTGCCTGGCCATGCCGATGTGCCCCTGCGCGAGTTTCGCCGCCTGGGCGGCCAGCGCCGGATCAATGCCGTCGCGCTCGCCGAGCAGTGAACTCACCTCGGCGACGCTCGGTGTTGTGAGGCGGACAGTGCGGGTGCGGGAGCGGATCGTCGGCAGCAGGTCTGCCTCGCTGGGTGCGCAGAGGATCCACACCGTTGTCGCCGGAGGTTCTTCGAGGGCTTTCAGGGTTGCGTTTGCGGCCTGCACGTTCATGCGGTCGGCGTCCTCGACGATGATGACGCGGCGCTGAGACTGGGCGGGCGCGAAGTAGGCTCCGGCAACCGCCTCACGCATGGCGGCGACGCTGATGTCGTTGCCGACAGCGCGGACGGTTTTCACATCCGGGTGAGTGCCGGCGGTGACGAGCCGCAGCTGCTCGGTCAGCTCCTCCTCGGAGGGGCCAGCCTCGGGGGCCTCGGCGGGGTTGCTATCGGCGGTGGGGCTGCCTGGGGCGGCGTTGCTGCCTGCGGCGGGGGCGGATCCACCAGCGACAATTGCGGCGGCAAAACGCTGCGCAACATTAAACCTGCCAGAACCGGGAGGGCCGGTGATTAACCAGGCGTGCGTTAAATCAGCCCTGCCAGCGGGGGAGCTAACCCGCTGCAGCAGCTCGACGGCGTCCGCCTGGCCAACTATCTCGCCCCAGAAACTCATGCTAAAAACTCTACCCTGTGATGCTGAACTTAGACAGTGCTGACGCTACAGGTCAACGTACTCGGAGTCGCCGGCCGTAACCAGCGCGCTGCCGGCGCTCAGCTCAGCAACCAGTGCGGTAAACCCGGTGGTGTCGCTGGGCGGCACCAGGTACTGCTGTGTAACGGTTTCTGCGTAGTCGGCGGATCCGAGCCCGAAGCCGCGGCGACGCGCCTCGTGTTGAATCGCGGTGCTCAGCTCGTAACCGCTTGTGACGGTGACGCTCTGGCGCAGTTCCCTTAGCAGCGGCGTCGCCTCCTTTAACGCTGTTGCAACCGCGGAGCGGTAGGCGCGAGTGAGCCCGCCCGCCCCGAGCAGCACTCCACCAAAATAGCGGGTGACAACGGCAACCACGTCACTCACCTCGGCCGCGAGCAGCGCCTCCAGCATCGGGGCGCCGGCGGTTCCTGCGGGTTCACCGTCGTCGTTGTGGCGGCGGGTGCGCAGGTCTGGCCCGAGGACGAAGGCGGTGCAGTGGTGGCGCGCCTTCGGGTGTTCCGCGCGAACCCTGGCGATTACCTCCCGGGCACTCGCCTCGTCACTCACCCGCTCCAGGCGGGTGATGAAACGGGAGCGGGTGATCTCAATCTCCGCGGTTACCGGGTGCTTAATGGTTTTGTAGCTGGGCACCCTTTAATTCTCTCACTAGGCACAGCGAAGCGAGCTAAAATTAGAGGGTTATGAGCGGTGTGCGTGTTGATGTGTGGGTGTGGGCGGCAAGGCTCGCAAAAACCCGCAGTCAGGCGACCGCTGCCTGCAAGGCGGGGCACATTAAGGTGAACGGCCAGACCGCGAAACCCGCCCAGCAGCTGAAAATCGGTGACACGGTGCTGTCCACCCAGCACAGCACCCAGCGGATCTACCGGGTCACCGGGTTTGCCAGTAAACGCGGCAGCGCCTCCGAGGCGGCCGAGCTGTTTCAGGATCTCACCCCGCCGCCGCTGCCGAAAGAGGAGCGACCGGCTGCGGTTGTGCGCGACCGGGGAGCTGGCCGCCCAAGCAAGCGGGAGCGCCGCAAACTCGACGAGCTGAGAGGGTTTAAACGGTGATGCTGCCCCGCCCCGCCACGGATCACAGTGCGACCGTGCTCGCGCGTGCGGACTGGCAGCGGTTGCAGCGCAACCACCAAGAGCGCGCCAAAGCGCTGACGAGCGCGCACCTGGAGCGTCGCGCCCGCGCCCAAAAACACCCGATCTGGGACTTCCTGTTCACCTACTATTCGCACACGCCCGCGCAGCTTGCCCGCTGGTACCCCGGGGTTGGGGTTGTTTTGCGGGACGCCGGGGAGTTTAGCGCGGTGAGATATTACGCGGTCGCAGCTGACGGATCCGCCGCACTCAACCTCGCAGAGTATTGGGAACGCCGGGGTGCCACGGTCCGCTATATCGCGAATCTGCTGCGGCAGACGCTTGAGCGCAAACCACAGTTCGGTTGTTTTGGGCTGCACGAGTGGGCGATGGTTTACCACCTCAGCCCTGAACAGCTGCGGCATCGCGGTCTGCGACTGCGGCTCGGCCACGCGGCAACCGATGAGGTGGTTGATGCGCACCGGATCGGCTGCAGCCACTTTGATGCCTACCGGTTCTTTACACCCGATGCGGCGCCGCTCAATATTATCCGGACAACCCGCGAAACCCAGCCCGATTTTGAGCAGTCCGCTTGTCTGCACGCCGGCATGGACATTTACAAGTGGGCGACTAAGCTCGCCCCGCTTTTGCCGGGTGAACTGGTGCTTGACGCCTTCGAGCTCGCACGCGATATCCGCCTCGTCGACATGCAGGCCTCACCCTACGATGTCACCGACTATGGCTATCAGGCGATCCCGATTGAGACGGCTGCGGGTAAGGCGCAGTACACGCAGCTGCAGCGCGGGTTTGCGGATCGCGGCAACCGGCTCCGGGAGCGCGTGCTCGACAGCATCCGGGTTGCGGGCGAGGAGCTCGGGGAAGCGATTTAGTCGCTCTCGCCGTCCGCGTTCTCGCTGCCCGCGTCGGCGATTTGGCGGTGGTGGCGGATCACCTCAGAAACCACGAAGTTAAACCACTTCTCGGCAAACTCCGGGTCAAGGTTTGCGCTCGCCGCCAGTTCGCGCAGCCTCGCAATCTGGTCTTTCTCACGGCCCGGGTCGCTGGCCGGCATTGCGTGCTCGGCTTTTAGCTTACCAACCGCCTGCGTGCAGCGGAAACGCTCGGCAAGCATGTGCACAAGCGCCGCGTCAATGTTGTCGATGCTGCTGCGCAGTCGGGCAAGCTCCGCAACCGGGTCAAGCGCCGGGGCAGCCGGGGCAGCCGGGGCAGCCTGGGCCGACGGGGGAGTCGCGGACGCTCCGGCGTCGCGGTCTGTTTCCTTGGTCATTTCACACCTGACGGTTCTTACCTGGGTGTCCGCTAGTCGTCGGTTAGCGGGTGGCGGACAACAACCTGCTCCCGCTCCGGGCCGACACCGATTGCTGAGATGCGCGCGCCGCTCATCTCCTCAAGGGCGAGAATGTAGTCCTGCGCGTTCTTTGGCAGGTCAGAGAACTCGCGGGAGTTTGAGATGTCTTCGCTCCACCCCGGGAACTCTTGATAGATCGGGGTTGCGTGGTGGAAGTCGCTCTGGTTTACTGGCACCTCGTCAAAACGCTCACCCTTGACGTCGTAGCCAACACACACCGGGATTGTTTCCAGCCCCGAGAGCACGTCCAGCTTGGTGAGCACAAAATCGGTGACACCGTTGATGCGCGCGGCGTAGCGGGCGATTGGCGCGTCATACCAGCCGCAGCGGCGTGGCCTGCCGGTGGTTGTGCCAAACTCGAAGCCCTGTTTGCGCAGGTAGTCACCAGACTCGTCGAACAGCTCGGTCGGGAACGGCCCGGATCCAACCCGTGTTGCATACGCTTTCACAACCGCGATAACCCGGTCAAGATGCTGCGGTGCGACACCGGATCCGGTGATTGCGCCGCCGCTTGTCGCGTTCGAGGAGGTAACGAACGGGTAGGTGCCGTGGTCGATGTCGAGCATGGTCGCCTGCCCTGCCTCATAGAGCACGGTTTTGCCCTCTTTCAGGGCGTTGTGCAGCAGCAGGCCGGTGTCACAGACCATTGGGCGGATCCGCTCCCGATACGACAGCAGGTCGGCGATCACCTCCTCAGGGTCGATTGCCCGGCGGTTGTAGATTTTGACGAGCACCTGGTTTTTAAACTCGAGCGCCGCCTCAACCTTCTGCCGGAGAATGTTTTCGTCAAAAATATCCTGGATGCGGATCCCGACACGGTTGATTTTGTCGGCGTAGGCGGGGCCGATACCGCGCCCGGTTGTGCCGATCTGGCGTTTGCCGAGGAACCGCTCAGTAACCTTGTCGAGGGTGCGGTGATAGGAGGTGATAACGTGTGCGTTAGCGCTGATCTTCAGGCGTGACACGTCAACTCCGCGGGCGCTTAACGCCTCCAGCTCGTGCAGCAGCACCTCCAGGTCAACAACCACGCCGTTTGCGATAACCGGGGTGACACCTGGGGTGAGAATACCCGACGGCAGCAGGTGCAGCGCGTATTTTTCGTCACCAACAACAACCGTGTGACCGGCGTTGTTGCCGCCGTTAAACTTCACAACATAGTCGACGCGGCTGCCGAGCAGGTCGGTTGCGCGGCCTTTGCCCTCGTCGCCCCACTGGGCACCTGTGATGAGCAGAGCAGGCATAACCTAGCCCCTTTCTGCAGTAGCCTCAATGGCGGCTATTGCGGTTGGATCAGAATCGTTTAAAAAGTCGGTCAGCCGGTTAAACTCGCTGGTTTCACCGATCGCGGCGGCGGAGCAGCGGAGCGCATAGAGCGCGCGCAAAACCCCGCGGTTCGGCTCGTGCGACCACGGCACCGGACCCGCGCCCTTCCAGCCGTTTTTGCGCAGAGCGTCAAGCCCGCGATGGTAGCCAACCCGCGCATAGGCGTAGGCGGTGATCGTCTCACCGCGCTCGGTTGCCGCGTCCGCGAGCAGCGCCCAAAGCAGCGACGACTCGGGGTGTTTTGTGACCGCGCTGTTCAGCTCTGCCGCATCGGGGGCGGGCGATAGCAGCGCCGCAGCGGGATCCTCCGGCAACAGCGTCGGATCCGGTGCGAGCAAATTTTGACCTATCACGAGTGATTAAACCTAACCGCTGGAGCGTCGCCGGCTAGCTAACCAGCTGACTAAACCTAAAGCGCCTCAAGCTATTTAAACCGGGGGTTACCGGCTACCGGAAGTTAACAAACTGCAGCGCCACATCAACGTCTGCCTCTTTCAGCAGCGCAATGGTCGCCTGCAGATCGTCGCGGCTCTTCGAGCTGACCCGCAGCTCATCGCCCTGGATCTGGCTCTTTACGCTCTTCGGTGCCTCGTCGCGGATCAGCTTGTTCAGCTGCTTCGCGGTCGGCTGGTCGATTCCCTCTTTCAGCTTTGCCTCAATCCGGGTCTCTTTACCGCTCGCGTACGGATCGCCCGCGTCGAGGGTTTTCAGTGACAGCCCGCGCTTCACAAACTTTGACTGCAGCACGTCAAGCGCCGCAAGCGCGCGATCCTCACTGTTTGCCTTAATCAAAACGGTATCGCCGCTGAGCTCAACAACCGCGCCGGTGTCTTTGAAATCGTAGCGCTGCTCGATTTCTTTGCGCGCCTGATTGGTTGCGTTCTCAACCTCCATGCGATCAATTTTGCTCACTACGTCAAATGATGAATCAGCCATAACATCAATTTTACTTAACTTTCCGGCAAAAAACTTGGTGTTAGCGCAAATTACCGCTTCGATGGACGAGATTTTTTAAGCAGAGCGGAATAAGCTTAGGGTGTGAGCTATGACCTGAGCAGTAACGCACCCCAAGCCCGGATCCGCTATGTCGCAATCGGCGACAGCTTCAGCGAGGGCGTCGGAGATGAGCGATCAGACGGATCCACCCGCGGCTGGGCGGGGCTGCTCGCGCAGGGTCTCGCGGACGCAACCGGCGAACCTGTGCAGTACGCAAACCTCGCGATCCGCGGCCGAAAAATGCGCGCGATTCTGGAGGAACAGCTGGAGCCGGCGATCGCCCTGAAACCGACCATGATCTCGTTCAACGGCGGCGGCAACGATATGCTGCGCCCGCAAACCGATATACCCTGGATTATGCAGCGCACCCGCGAGGCGCTGCAGCGCATTCAGGCCGCAGGCATTGAGCCGCTGCTGATTGCGGGGGCGGATCCAACCGGCGGGCTCCCGGGAGGCTCGCGCACCCGCGCTAAGGGTGACGAGATGACCGTCGCCGCCTACCAGCTTGCCGCCGAGCTTGACGTTCGTTTCTGCGACAACTGGAGCAGCGTGATCTTAAAACAGCGCGGCTACTGGAGCCCCGACCGGCTGCACCTCGCCCCGGTCGGTCACCGGCGGGTTGCCGCGAACGTGCTGCAGACGCTCGGCTATGAGGTGCCCGCTGACTGGGAGATTACCGCGCCGGCGGTGCCGAAGACGTCACTTCGGCAGGAGGTGCGGTACACGCGCGAGCACGTTGCGCCGTGGGTGAAGCGGCGACTGACGGGACGCTCCAGCGGCGACGGCCGCAGCCCGCAGCACCCCGAGTTCGTCTGGGTTTTGCCGGGCGGATCCGCCCCCACCACCTAAATTACCGCTGGCAACAAAAAGTCTGCGAGCCAGAGTGTGAAACTCTGACCCGCAGACTCCTTGCAGTAATCGAAGCCGGTTAGACCGGGCGGATCCGCTAGCAAACTCGCTTAAACGGTGCCACCGCAGGCCGGTTAGGCGTCGGGCAGTTTGGTGAACCCGGTAACAGGCTGCGCCTCATCGAAGTTCGCAGGCTGCTTCCGGAAGCCGCGCGTCACGAGCGCGAGGATCAGAACGCCGACAACCAGCCAGATTGAACCGGTGAGCAGTGACACCTGATCCAGCTGTGACCACAGCAGGGTTGTCAGCAGGGTTCCGATACCCGGCATCACAATGTACTTGAAGATGTCGCCAGGGGTGTGGCGGCGGCCCTGCCTGATCGCGAACCATGCGATAACCGACAGGTTCACGAAGGTGAACGCGATCAGCGCGCCGAAGTTAATGATTGAGGCAACGGTGTCAAGGTCAAGCCAGATTGCCAGCAGCGCGACAATACCAACAATCACAACGCTGTAGACAGGGGTTGAAGTCTTTGGATTGATGCGACCGAAGATCTTGCCCGGCAGCAGGTTGTTGCGACCCATCACGAGCAGCATACGTGACACAGAAGCGTGTGAGGCAAGACCGGACGCCATGGTTGCGGCGAAACCAGCGGAGACGAAGATGAACTGGAATACCGGGCCGCCAACGATCTTACCGATTGCCGGGAGCGGATCCTCAAGATCGCTCTCTGCCTTCTCAAGTGACTCACCGTGGTTGTTCATCAGCTCGTCAATGATGTACTCGTTGGTTGGGAACAGCTGCTGGGTGAGGTAACCGGCGATCAGGAAGATCAGGCCACCGAGCATCACGGTCAGGAGGATTGCGCGAGGCATAATCTTCGGGTTCTTTGCCTCCTCCGCGTACATGGTGATCGCGTCGAAACCGATGAATGAGAAGCAAACAACGGTTGCGCCGCCAACGAGCACGAGCGGCTCAAACGCCTCAAGGCCGTTCTCGATTGGTTCACCAACGAACGGAGTTGAGCTCAGCACGGTGCCGTTACCATGACCCTCAAGCAGCAGGTTAACCGCGAACACACAGAAGACGACCATAACGACCAGCGCAAACAGCAGCAGCAGGCTGTTGAAGTTTGAGGTGCCGCGCATTGTCAGCGCAACAGTGCCGGTGATGACGATGGTCAGCAGCACAACGGTCACCCAGCCGGGGATCTCTGGCCACACCGATTCGAGGTAGAGGCGTAGAATCAGCACGTTAACCAGCGGCAGCATCAGGTAGTCGAGCAGCGCCACCCAGCCGACCAGGAAGCCAACGTTAGGGTGCATTGACTCTCTCGTGTAGGTGTATGCGGATCCGGCCTGCGGGAATACGCCAACCATCTTGCCGTAACTGACCGCTGTGAACGCCATCACGACGAGCGCCACAATGTACGCGCTCGGCACGGCGCCGTGTGTATCCTCCGACACAATCGCAAACGTGTCGAACACAACTGTCGGTGTCATATAACCCAGGCCGAGACCGACTATGGCCCACAACCCGAGGTTACGCTTCAGTGTACCTTGGTTTTGTGACATCTTGTCATTGCTCCTATCAGGCTTCGTTACCCAGTAACTTGTTTATTTATAGGCGAACCTTATTTTACGCAAAAACTCGGCCGCTGTGTGCAAAATTCTAGAAAAAACGCCTATATGCAGAAAATTGTTACCGTTGGGAGCGCTAATGTGCGGGATTGGGCGATTCTACTGCGGACGCTATTTCCCCGTCGGAACCATTCCCCTTAGGCGGTTATTCGTTCTGCGATTATTCGTCGCGCGGTTATTCGTCGCGCGGCACCAGCAGCTGCCGTTTCGCCAGGTCACGGTAGAGCGGGGTTGATTCGAGCAGCTCCTGGTGGGTTCCCGCACCAACCACTTCACCGTCAGCGAGCACAATAATCAGGTCACTGTCGATTACGGTTGCCAGTCGGTGAGCGATTACGAGCATTGTGCGACCGGTTGCGACATTGTCTAGCGCCTGCCGCATAATCGCCTCGTTAACCCCGTCAAGGTTAGCGGTTGATTCGTCAAGCAGCAGCACCGGCGCATCGCTCAGCAGGGCGCGCGCGATCGCCAGCCGCTGGCGCTCACCGCCCGAGAGCATCACGCCGTTCTCACCCACAGGGGTGTTGAGGCCGCTGGATCCGGATCCGCCCGCCTCTGACCGGGTGAGCAGGCCACCGAGATTAACCTCGCGCAGCACTCTCTCGCAGTCGTCGTCGCTCGCGTCGGGGTTGCCGAGCAGCAGATTGTCGCGGAGCGTGCCCGCGAGGACGGGGGCGTCCTGTTCAACGTAGCCGAGGTGTGCGCGCAGCTCCTCACGGTGTAGCTGCTTCAGATCGGCGCCGAAGAAGCGGATCGCGCCCGCGTCGGGGTCATTGAAACGCTCGATCAGGCCGAGAATCGTTGACTTGCCTGCGCCTGACGGACCGACGAGCGCAACCCGTTTACCCTCCGGCACTGCGAAGCTGACACCGTGCAGCACCGGGGTTTCAACAATCTCAGCGGGCAGTGTTTCGTTTCGGCCGCGACGGGAGACGAGTTTGCGGGCGTCAACCCGGTCGGGGGCGGCGGAGCGGTAGGTGAAGTGGACACCCTGCAGTTCGATTGCGGGCGCGCCCGGGATCCGCACCCGAGAAAGCGGCTGCAGCTCACCGGTTGGGGAGAGAGCGGCATCGTCGGCGGTTTCGGTTTTCAGGCGGGCGAGATCCTGGATCCGTCCGAGCGCACCGAGCGCCTGATTAACGGCGGCGACCGCCCCAAAAATCTGGCCCAGCGGGGTGAGCAGCAGGAACACGAAGATGATGAACGCGACCAGTTCGGCGACGGTTATGACGCCGGACGCAACCCGGTAACCACCAAAACCGAGCACCACCAGGAACGACAGCTGCAGCGCGATAAACGACACCGGAACAACCAGCGCGCTCAGTTTCGCAACCTTTAATCCCAGCCGGTACGCCGATTCTGCCTCGGCGGTGATCGCGGCGGCCTCCCGCTCGCTGGCACCGGCGGCCCTGATTGTGCGGATCGAGCCAACAGCGCGGTCAACGCTTGCGGCGAGGTCTCCAACCTTCTGCTGTGTTGCGGTGACGAGCGGGCGCATCCGAAGTGAAATACCGACAACAACCAGCAGCGCGAGCACCAGGGTTGCCGCCGTTGCAAGGAACAGCGCCGGGTCGATTATCAGCATGCCGATGAGCGCACCGATCAAAACGAGCACACCGCTGATCGCTTCAACCAGACCCTGTGTGAGCACAGCGCGCAGCAGGGTTGTGTCGCTGCCGATGCGGGAGACCAGGTCGCCTGAGCGGCGGCGATCAAACTCTGGGATTGGCAGGAACAGCAGTTTTTTAATCAGCGTGTTCCGCGAGCTCAGCACAACCCCCTCACCCATGCGCTGTAGGGTGTAGTGTTGCAGGCCGCTGAAGATCGCCATCACGAGCACCAGTCCGGCGAGCAGTGTGGCAAGCGAAAGCACCGGCTGCTGATTCTGCACGGCGGTGACGATAGCGCTAACCGTCAGTGGTTGCGCGAGCGCCGCAAGGGAGCTGACCAGGCCGAGTGCGAGCGAAACAATCAGCAGTTTGCGCTGCTGGAACAGGTACGGCAGCAGTTCCCGAACGGACGCCCGCAGCGGCTGATTATCGACTGGTGTGTTGTTAACTGGCACAGTTAAGAATCCTAACAGCGGCTAGTGAAAACAACCCGAGTCCGGGGGCTAGCGCGCCGCCGCTAGGCGATGTCGCGGCAGGTGACCGCCAGGTGCAGCGCCGCCTCGGCGGCCTCTTTACCCTTTGACTCCTTTGAGCCCGGCAGGCCGGAGCGGTCGAACGCCTGCTGCTCGTTGTCGACGGTTAGCACTCCAAAACCGACGGGTTTGCCGCTGTCGAGCTGAACCCGGGTGAGGCCAGCGGTAACCGCGTCACACACATAGTCGAAGTGCGGGGTGCCGCCGCGCACGATCACGCCGAGACAAACGGCCGCGTCGTAACCGTTCTGCAGCGCGGTTTGCGCCGCGAGCGGCAACTCAAAAGCACCGGCAACACGGTAGATTTTGAAGTCTGCGCAGGCGTCACTGAGCGTTTCTGCCGCCCCGTTAATCATCGCCTCGGTGATCTCCTGATGCCAGCTGCCGGCGATCACAGCAACCCGCAAGCCGCTGCCGGTTACGGTTAAATCTGGTGCGCCCTGTCCGCTCATTTGCTCTCTCCTAAAAACTTGGGGTTAAAGTCTGTTGTGCCGGTTTGGTTAGTCAAGCTCCGCTGGTAGCGCGTGCCCCATCCGGTCTCGCTTGGTGCGCAGATAGTCGCGGTTGTTGTCGCCAACGCTAACAACCAGCGGCACCAGTTCGGCAACGCTGACACCGTAAGATTCGAGCTGGTTGCGTTTGTCGGGGTTGTTGCTGAGCAGGCGAATGTTCTGCAGTCCCAGCTGCGCGATTATTTCCGCGGCCGCAACATAGTCGCGGGCGTCCGCTGGCAGCCCCAAATCGAGGTTTGCGTCGAGGGTGTCACGCCCTGTCTCCTGCAGCGCGTAGGCGCGCAGCTTGTTGGCGAGCCCAACCCCGCGCCCCTCGTGCCCGCGCATATAAACAACGACACCGCCCTCTGTCGCGATCCGCTGCAGCGAGGATTCCAGCTGCGGGCCGCACTCGCACTTCAGCGAACCGAACGCCTCGCCGGTTATGCACTCGGAGTGGACGCGCACAAGCGCACCCTCGCTTGGCAAAACACCGCTGTCATCGGTGCCGACCAGCGCAACATGGTCGATGCCGAGGTGCTGGTCGCGGTAGGCGAGCATCCGCAGTTCACCATAAATGGTTGGCACGAGCGTGTCAGCTTTCAGGCTGACTCGGCGGTGTGTGCGGCGCTGTTGCCGGGAGGCTGCGCCGGTTTCTGGATCCGCCAGCGGCTCATGCTCGTTCAGGTACTCGATCAGCTTCTCAATGGTTGTGACCGGGACATTCTCTCGCTCACCCAGTTCAAGCAGGCCGGGCATGCGCATCATTTCGCCGTCCTCCGCAACGATCTCGGCGATCATCGCGACCGGGCGCAGACCCGCGAGCCGCATCAGTTCAACAGACGCCTCGGTGTGTCCGGCACGCTGCCTCACCCCGCCGTCAACCGCGCGCAGCGGCAGCACATGGCCTGGCCTGCGCACATCGGTTGGTTTTGCGTCGGGTGCTGCGAGCCGGTGCAGGGTTGTCATCCTGTCGTGGGCGCTGATGCCGGTTGTCACACCCTCGGCGGCATCAACGGTGACGGTGTAGGCGGTGCTGCGCGCGTCCTCGTTAATCACCGTCATCATCGGCAGTTCCAGGGTGTCGGCGATCTCGTTCGACATTGGCGCACACAGCAGTCCCGATGAGTGCTGCACCGACCAGGCAACCCACTCCTGGGTTGCGAGTTCAGCGCTGAGGATCACGTCCCCTTCGTTCTCGCGGTTTTCATCGTCAGCAACGATCACGGGTTTACCGGCCTTAATGGCCGCGATAGCGGTTTCGATACTCGCGATGCTCAATTGAGATCTTCTCTTCTCTCTGGGGTTTTAGCTGCGAAGCTGTTCATTCTGGCGACGTGCCGCGCCATAATATCGGTTTCGATATTAACAGTATCGCCTGGTTTCAGGGCTCCGAGGTTGGTGGCGGTCTGTGTTTCTGGGATCAGCGAAACCTCAAACCACTGCTCTGTGTCAGCTGCCGGGCTCACCCGGGAAACGGTGAGGGAAACACCGTTAACGGTGATTGATCCCTTGTCAACAACCAGCGGCGCGTGAGAGCGGTCGAGGGAGAAACGCACAACCCGCATACTCGTTTCGTCGTTTACCGCGAGGACTGTGCTGGTGCCATCGATGTGGCCCTGCACAATGTGTCCGCCTAGCCTGGATCCAAGCGCCGCCGCCCGCTCTAGATTAACCGCGTCACCGACCGTGAGCGCACCGAGCGTTGACAGGTTAAGGGTTTGCCGCATCACATCGGCGGTGAAACTCTCGGGGGTCATTTCAATAACGGTTAGGCAGACGCCGTTAACCGCGATCGAGTCGCCGTGTTTTGCGTCGCCGAGCACCGCGGGACCCGTCACCGTCAGTTTAATGCCGTCGCCGAGCGGCGTAATCTCGCTAATCTGGCCAACTGTTTCAATGAGTCCGGTAAACATTAAACTGCCTCACTCTTTGCAGTCGGGGTGGATTCGGTCGGCTGTGCCTCGGCCTGTGGTGTCTCAGCCGGTGGGTCAGCGGCCTGTGGCGCCTCGGCTGGTTGCGCCGGGGTTTGCTGCTGGTCAGGCTGCGTCAGAGTCGCGCGGATCAGGGTGTCCTGACCGAGCTTGGTTTCGGAAACAACGCGCAGCTGTTTTATCTCCGCAATGCTTGAAACACCGATGTCGCCGACGGCACTAAAATCGGCGTAGTCATCGCAGCCGATCAGGCTCGGCGCAACATAGATCAAAAGCTCACTAACCACACCGGCCTTCAGCATCGAGCTGGTTAGTTTCGGCCCGCCCTCAATAAACACTGAGTCGTAGCCGCGCCGTTTCAAATCCTTGAGGGCCGCAATCAGTGCGGCACCGCTGTCCGTCGCATACTGGGGTGGATCCGCGATCCCGCGTGCAGCAAGTGCTGGATGCTCGCGCAGCTTCGCGTCCGCCGGCACTTGACGCCGCCCAAACACCACCGGCACCGGTTGCTGATCGGGCGAAACAAGCAGTTCACCGGCGGGGGTGCGGGCGGTGAGGCTGGGGTTGTCGGCGAGCACGGTGCCGGTGCCAACCGCGATCGCGGCTGCGGCTGCGCGGCGACTGTGCACGTCAGCGCGGGCGGCGGGGCCGGTGATCCACTGGCTGGTGCCGTCCGGGGCTGCTGCTTTACCGTCAATGGTTTGCGCCCACTTCGCGATAACCGCGGGCAGTTCGGGGGAGCGGGCCGGCAGCCACGGCGAAACGGTCGCGGCTGCTCCCGGCTCGGCGGTGCGTGCTAGCCAGTCTGTGACGAGGTGTGCGGCAGCGCTCTCTCGCACACCGCCGATCACCTCAATTCCGGCTGCCCGCAGCGCTGAAGCGCCGCCGCCAGAAACCTGACCGGGGTCTTTGCATGCAAACACAACCCGGCTGACCCCAGCCTGCCGCAGCGCGGCAGAGCAGGGACCGGTGCGTCCCGTGTGGTTACACGGTTCAAGAGTGACAACGGCGGTTAGATTTGCCGCCTGACCAGGGGTTTGCAGGGCAGCGAGAGCGGCCACCTCGGCGTGCTGGGTGCCGGCACCGCGATGCCAGCCCTCGGCTACGATCCGCCCCTCACCGTCGATCAGCACACAGCCAACCTGCGGGTTTGGGGTGTTGTCTGGCCCGAACCCGGCAATTGCGATGGCGCGATCCATCGCCGCCTCAAGCTGCGCCGTATTAAGTCCCATAGCTACCGCCTCAGCAGGCAACAGGCTGCCTAGCGCAACCCCATCGCCTGATAAACTCGCTCAACGGTTGCGTCAGCAACCTCGCGTGCGCGGTCAGCCGCGTCGCCGAGCAGTCTGTCCAGTTCGGCTGGGTCATCCAACAGCTCAGTGGTGCGGGTGCGGATCGGTGCGAATGTCGCCTCAATCAGCTCCGCGAGCTGCTTCTTCAGGTCTCCGTAACCGGATCCTGCAAACTCGGCAGCAACCTCGTCGACCGGGCGATCCGCTAGCGCGCTAAAAATGGTTAACAGGTTAGAGATGCCGGGCTTGTTGTCACGGTCGAAGCGGATCTCACCGTCGGTGTCGGTGACTGCCCGCATAATCTTCTTCCGGGTTTTTGCCGGGTCATCAAGCACGTTAATCAGACCGGCATCACTCGCCGCCGATTTCGACATTTTTGCGGTTGGATCCTGCAGGTCAAACACCTTCGCGCTCGCCTGCTGAATCTGCGCCTCCGGCACAACAAAGGTGTCGCCGAAGCGGGAGTTGAAACGCTGCGCGAGGTTGCGGGTTAGCTCAACGTGCTGCCGCTGATCCTCACCAACCGGCACGATGTTTGCGTTGTAGAGCAGAATATCCGCCGCCATCAGAATCGGGTAGGTGAACAGGCCAACGGTTGTGCTGTCGGCGCCGTAACGCTGCGACTTGTCTTTGAACTGGGTCATGCGCCCAGCCTCACCGAAGCCGGTCAGGGTGTTTAACGCCCAGGCGAGCTCGGTGTGCGCGGGCACGTCCGACTGTACGTAGAGGGTTGATTTTGCCGGGTCGATCCCCGCGGCAATATACTGTGCTGCGGTTTTCCGGGTGCGCTCGCGCAGCTCCTTTGGATCCTGCGGCACGGTTATGGCGTGCAGGTTGACGACACAGAAGTAACAGTTGTTGTCCTCCTGCATTTTCGTCCACTGGGTTAGCGCCCCAACATAGTTGCCGAGGTGCAGGGAGTCAGCCGACGGCTGCATTCCCGAAAAAATTACTGGTTTAGTGCTCATTGGTTATTTCTTAAATCTGTTAGCGGGGTATCTAGCGGGTTAATCGGTGCTAAAGGCGATAGTCTGCGATAACCGGGGCGTGATCTGACCAGCGAGTATCGTAGCTGGGGTAGCGATCCACCCGATAGTCGCTAACCGCCTTCGCAAGCTGCGGTGTCACAACGTGGTAGTCGATCCGCCACCCTGTGTCATTGTCAAAAGCCTGCCCGCGGTTAGACCACCAGCTGTATGGCCCGTCCACCTCACCGGCAAACTCGCGACCGACATCGTGCCAGCCGAGTCCGGTGCGCTCGCCGCCGTCAACACAGGCGATTGTCTCGCCAGCTGCGCCGAAGAAGGCATCAAAGTAGGCGCGCTCCTCAGCTAAAAAGCCGCTCTTTTTGCGGTTGCCGCGCCAGTTTTTAATGTCAAGCTCACGGTGCCCGACATTCAGGTCACCAACCACCGCAACCAGCTCGCGCTCGTTTTTAAGCTCGCCAAGCCGCTCGGTCATGGCGTTAAGCATCGCCCATTTTTGTTCCTGCCGCTCCGTGCCAACCTCGCCGGAGTGCATATAAACACTGACAACGGTAACGCTTTTATCGCCCACCTGATAATCTGCCTCAAGCCAGCGACCGCCCGACGCAGCCTCCTCCGGGCCAACACCGGTGCGGTGTGCGAGCGCCGGGGTACGGCTCAGCAGCGCAACACCCGCCCGCCCTTTCTGCGGAGCCTCATCGTGCAAAATATGCCACTCCGGGTCAATCAGCTGGCGAAGCTGCGAGGCATCAGCGCGCACCTCCTGCAGCGCCACAATATCGGCGCCGCAGTTTGCGAGCCAGTCGCCCATGCCTTTGCGGTACGCAGCGCGCACGCCGTTGACGTTGACAGAAACGAGACGAAAATCAGTCATGCCAACTATTTTACGCGTTGCGAGCTTAGAGATTGCGGATTTTTTGGCGGATCCACCCACCACACCGGTATTGTTAAAGGCAGGCGTGTAACCCCTCTTCTACTTGGGTAAAGAGCAACGAAGAACAGAACGTTGCTATTATTTGGGGTATTGCCTTCCGTTAAAGTTCCCAACAGCCAGGAGGTGTGTATGATTGCCGCATTCTCGATCGCTCCCAGCGGCCCGGTGCCGGGGCGCCCAGAGCGTGAGGGTGGATCCGTCTCAGATGCCGTCGCTGAGGCGGTGAAGGTTGTGCGTGCTTCCGGTCTGCCTCACCGAACCAGCTCGATGTTCACTGAAATTGAGGGGGAGTGGGATGAGGTTTTCGCGGTTATTAAAGCGGCAACCGAGGCGGTTCTGCCCTACGGTGCGAGGGTTTCACTGGTGATTAAAGCTGATATCCGCCCCGGCTACACAGGTGAGATGGACGGCAAACTGGAGCGTTTGGAGCGCGCAATCGCCGACTCAGAGTAACCCGTTGCCGCTTCGCGGCAAGTAGCTATTTTATTACCGTGTTTAGCGTTGCTTAACCGGGTAATCAGACAGGATTGAGATCCGGTTAAACATGTTGATTGTGATGGCTACCCACTCTGCCGCGGCGAACGCTTCATCCCCCAGCAGCTCCCGGGCGCTCGCGAGTTCAGCTTCAACCGCTGGTGTGTGAGGAACCGAGGTTACTGCCTCAGCGATTATAAGCACCGCTCGTTCTCGTTCACTAAAGAGTGATGAGCCTCGCCAGGTTGGTAGCAGGTCAAGCTGCTGCTGTGTGACTCCGGCGGTGCGGGCAGAGTCCGCGTGAATATTTAGGCAGTAAGCGCACTGGTTAAGCTGGGATGCGCGAGTCATAATGAGTTCCGCCTCGGTGTCGGAAATACCGTGCTTGTTCGCTGTTTCGCTAACCGCTGAGCTGAGATTCAGTGTCGCCTCCCAGACTGCGGTGTCCAGCTTATCCAGGTATGGCCAGGTCATTTCACTCCTTAAAATCACTTGTTGCACTGTGGCCGCCCGCTGTTTTGGTCTTGTTAAACGGGCAATTTCAGGTTTAACAGTAGCAGCTAACAGCCGGGATTTTTAAACCCCACTTGCGGTTAGAGATATAGATGACCTGCGCTACACAAGTGTGCCGTTTGGGCGGAGGTGAATTAGAACCTTGCAAACCTTGTAGCCGGGGGTCTAAACCCTGGTGAGGGCGAGCAACTGCTCGGTGATCCGCTCCAACTCGGCAGCGGTTTTCTCCTTGCCACCCCACATTGGCGCGATGTGGACCCCGTCAGTCGCCGCGATTATCAGCGCCAGCGTATCCGGGTCGACGCCGTCACTGGCAAGCTGTTCAGTAAGCTCAGCCTCACCGCTTCTAATCACCGCCGCAGCCTCCGGGTGCCTGAGTAGAAACGACATCAGGAACATGCTGTCACGGGTTTTTTGACCGCTGACGCTCGGGCTGAGAGCCGCGCGGATGAAGCAGCGTGTGAATGATCTTGCCTCCCCGTCGAGCGGATCCTGCGCCGCCTCAAGGTCTTCACGAAAAGCCGCAACGGTCTGCTCGGCGAGCGCAACCAGCAGCGAGTCCTTGGACGGGAAGTGGTAGATTAGGCCGCCCTTTGAAACCTGCGCTGCCTTAGCAGTGCCCTCAAGCGTCAATTTTGCGGCGCCGCCCGCGAGTAGTCTCGCGGCAGCCCGCAGAATATCCTCGCGGGTCTGCTCTGCGGTTTGTCCCTGTTTGCGGCTCATCTGGCATTGTCCTTTTCATTCTCGCCGCCGCTGCTAATCTTCCCGTTCGGGATAAAACGCCAGGCAATAATCGTCAACAGCAGCCCAACCCCCATCGCGGTTACGGAGGTCAGTTGCATCGCGTGAATAAACGCCTCCGCGACAAGCGGTTCAGCTGCGGTTCCCTCAACCACCGGCATCGCCTGAGCGATTGAGTCGGCGACAGCGGCGCGATTCGCCCCCGTAATCTCGGCGGGAATCTCAACAAAGCTGCGATACAGTGAGGTGAGCAGCGTGCCGAGCACCGAAATACCGAGAACCGCTCCAATCTCGATGCTGGTTTCGGAGAGTGCAGCGGCCGCACCCGCTTTGGCGGGCGGGCTGGCTGTGAGCACAACATCGAGGGTGAGGCTCAGCGCGATACCCGCGCCAAAACCGACAAGCGCCAGCGCCACCCCGAGCCACAGGTAGCCCTCCTGGTTTTCGGCGAGCGCGAGCAGTCCCATGCCGAGGCTCATCGTCAGGGTGCCGAGCACAACACCGTAGCGGCGGCCGAGCCGTGACAGCACAACACCGATAATCAGCGGCGCGACGATCTGGGTTAGCGCGCCCGGCAGTTCGGCGATGCCTGCGAGCAGCGGACTAAACCCGCGAACAAACTGCAGATACTGCGAGAAGAACATAAACACACCGATCAGCGAGAAGATCGCGATCAGGTTGGTGGCGATTGCGCTGGTGAACGCCGGGTTCTTAAACAGCTCAATATCGAGCAGCGGATCATCGATGCGGCGCTGCCTGCGGAGGAACAGCCAGCCGGCAATCACCGTGATAATCAGTGTCAGCGCTGTTACACTGTCGAAGCCGTGTTTTGCGGAGTGTTTAATTGCGTAGATAAACGGTGTCATCGTCGCCAACGACAGCAGCGCGGAGATGATGTCGAAGCGGCCAGGGTTCGGGTTCCTAGACTCGGGCAGCAGGAAACTGCCCACCACAATAATCAGCAGCATAACCGGAACGTTAATCAAAAACACCGATCCCCACGAGAAATTCTCGATGAGGGCGCCGCCGATTAGGGGGCCGATTGCGGATCCACCACCGAAGGTTGTTGCCCAGAGCGCGACGGCGCGGGTGCGCTCGCGTTCGTCGGCGAAAATGTTGCGGATCAGCGCCATCGTTGACGGCATAATGCTCGCACCGGCAACACCCAATAGCGCCCGAGCTGCGATCAGTGTGTTCGGGTCGGGGGCAAAGGCGGCGACCAGGGAGGCGAGCGCGAAAACGGCGCTGCCGACCAGCAGGATCCGCTTACGGCCAACCCTGTCTGCGAGGTTGCCCATCGCAACCATTAGCCCCGCGATGGCGAGCGAGTAGATGTCGCTGATCCACAACAGCTGTTCAGCGGTTGGGGAGAGGTCGCGGGTGAGTGACGGGATCGCGAGGAACAGCACGGTGCCGTCGATTGACAGGATCAGGGTGCCGAGCATCAGCACGGCGAGCGCGGTCCAGCGTCCCGCGGCTGAGAGCGCTCTGGTGCCGGTGATTATGTCGGCGGATCCGGAAGTGTGTGACATAGTAGAAAACTATACCGTCTGGTCGGTTCAGTTCGAAATAGGGGTGGATCATCGGGGTTGCACGGTCTCGAGTGGCGGGGTCTTTGGACTCCCCGTGGCGGGGGCTGGGGGCTCGTCGCGGCGAACCCTGTAGGCTTGAATCATGCGAATTGCCACCTGGAACGTAAACTCTATCCGCACCCGTGCCGAGCGCGTTGTTGACTGGCTGCAGCGCGCCAATATTGACGTCCTCGCGATGCAGGAGATTAAGTGTAAACCGGAGCAGTTCCCGACCGACCTGTTTCAACGCGCGGGCTATTCTGTTACCGCGTTCGGGCTTAACCAGTGGAACGGTGTCGCCTTCGCAAGCCGGCACGAGATAACCGATGTGGCAACGAGCTTCGCCGAGATGCCCGGCTTCGGCAACCCCGTGAAAGGGCAGGAAGCGGTGCAGTTGACCGGTGTAAACGGACTACCGCAGGAGGCGCGCGCCCTCGGTGTCACCGTCAACGGCGTCCGCCTGTGGAGCCTCTATGTGCCAAACGGTCGCGGCCTTGATAACCCGCATTTTGACTACAAACTGGACTGGCTGCGCGCCCTGCAGCGCAACGTCACCGGCTGGCTAGCCGAGAACCCCGAACAGCCACTGGCTCTGATGGGTGATTTTAATATTGCACCGCTGCCAGAGGATATGGGTGACCCATCGTTCACGGTCGGCGAATCCACCCACGTCTCACCCGCCGAGCGCGAACTGTTTGCTGGTTTCGCGCCGCAGCTGGTTGATGTTGTGCGGCCATACCAGCCCGAGGGCTACACCTTCTGGGATTACACAAAGCTGCGTTTCCCACGCAATGAGGGGATGCGGATCGATTTCATCCTCGGTTCAGAAGCTTTTAACGACATGGTTGTCGCCGGAGAGATTCACCGCGATGAGCGTAAACAGGACAACCCCTCCGGCATCGACATTAAACCGAGCGATCATGTGCCGGTGGTTTGCGAGATCGACCAGACACTCAGCGACGACGAGTTCGCTGACGACTTTGATGCGCCGATGATTTTCGGTTAGCGGCGCTTAAACAGCGCGCTGAATACGCCGCGCACAATCTCACGCACAACGGTCTGCCCGGTGCGTGATCCCAACACCTTCTCAACCGGTGATTTCTGGGCGCGAGTGCGGGTTGTTGTGCGGGTTGTTGTGCGGGTTGTGGTGTGACCGGTGGTGCCGTACCCGCCGCGACCAGCCTGCTGGTCCCTCGCCTCCTGCTCACGCTGCTCCGCCTCAGCGGCTGCCGCTGCTGCCTCGTTCATTCGGCGTGCCAGCATCTCCGACGCCGATTCTGGATCCACCGGGGTGCCGTAGCGGGCAAGCAGCGGGGAGGCGTTAACCGCCCGCACAATCTCACTCTCGGGGGTTGGATCCATCGACCCCTGCGGTGCACGCAACCTGGTCCAGGCAACCGGGCTTGGCGCACCCTTCTCGTTCATTACGGTGACAATCGCCTCACCGATCGCCAACTGGGTTAGCACCTCCTCCAGATCATAGCCACTGTTGGGGTAGGTGCGCACGGTCGCCCGCAGCGCCTTGGCGTCATCGGGGGTGTGGGCGCGCAGCTGGTGCTGGATGCGTGAACCGAGCTGCGCCAGCACGTCATTTGGCACATCCTTCGGGGTCTGGGTGACAAAGAAGATGCCGACGCCCTTTGAGCGGATCAGTCGCACCGTCTGCACAATCTGTGCAACAAACTCTTTCGAGGCACCGTTAAACAGCAGGTGTGCCTCATCAAAGAAGAACACCAGTTTCGGTTTTTCGATGTCACCAACCTCGGGCAGGCTGTTGAAGAGATCCGCGAGCAGCCACATTAGGAAGGTTGAGAACACCTCCGGCTGTGAGGCAACGCCGGGAATCTGCAGCAGTGACACGGTGCCGCGCCCGTCGAGTGTTGTGCGCAGGAACTCGGAGGTGTCAATCTCCGGCTCGCCAAAGAACACGTCCGCACCCTTGGCGGCGAAGTTGGTTAGCTCCCGCAAAATAACGCCCGCGGTCTGTTTTGAGAGGCCGCCGATCTCCTGCAGTTCAGCCTTGCCCGCGTCACTCGTCAGGTGGTTCAAAACGGCCCGCAGGTCGGTGAGATCCACCAGTGGCAGCCCGTTTTTATCGGCGTAGTGGAACACCAGGCCGAGGCTCGACTCCTGGGTTTCGTTGAGCCCGAGCACCTTCGCGAGCATCAGCGGACCGAAACTGCTGACGGTCGCACGAATCGGCACACCGTTACCCCTCCCGCCGAGCGAGAAGTACTCGACGGGGCTCGCCTTACCCTCCCAGTTTTGGCCGATACCGGCTGTGCGGGCGAGTAGTTTCTCGCTCGCGGTGCCCGCGGTTGCAACGCCCGAGAGGTCACCCTTAATATCGGCGGCAAAAACCGGCACCCCGGCGTCGGAGAGCTGCTCAAGCAAAACCTGTAGGGTTTTTGTTTTACCGGTTCCGGTGGCGCCAGCGATCAGGCCGTGCCGGTTGGTTTTTGAGATCGGGATCCGCACCTGCACGCTCGGATCCGCCTCGCCGTTAACCAGCGCCCCAATCTCCAGCACCGGTTCATTGAAGCTGTATCCGGTGCGGATCGCGTCAACCTGCTCACTGGAGAGCGGGCCTGCTGGCTGGGCGGTGTTTGGCTCTGCTTGATTCTGCTGCTCAGTCATATGCACAAGCATAAACTAGTTTGCGGCCATATCCCTGAATCTTGAGAAATGTCCCTGGAAGGCAACCGTGACGGTGCCGGTCGGGCCGTTACGCTGCTTCGCGAGGATCAGATCAGCCTCACCCTGTCTCGGGTTCTCCTGCCCGAACTCGCGGTGCAGCAGAATCACCATGTCGGCGTCCTGCTCCAGCGAGCCGGACTCACGCAGGTCACTCATGTGTGGTTTCTTGTCGGAGCGCTGCTCAGAGGCACGGTTTAGCTGCGCGAGGGCGATAACCGGCACGTTCAACTCTTTAGCGAGCAGTTTCAGGGAGCGCGAGAACTCGCTCACCTCCTGCTGACGGCTCTCCGCTTTTTTGCCGCTCGACAGCAGCTGCAGGTAGTCGATAACAACCATGCCGAGGCCGGTTTCGCTGCGGCTGAGACGGCGGCACTTCGCCCGAATCTCAACCATTGTGATGTTGGGGCTGTCGTCAATATAGAGCGGTGCGCTGTCGATCTCGGCGATTGTGTGGGCGACCTTCTGCCAGTCGTGCTGCTCCAGCTGCCCGGTCTTTAGCAGGTTCATCGGGATCTCGGCCTGCGCCGCAATCAGACGGGTTGCGATCTCGGTGCTCCCCATCTCAAGCGAGAAGAAAATAGTCGGGTGCTGTTTGCTGCTGCGGTTACCGCCGATCGCTGCCGCGCGCGCAATATCGAGCGCAAGCGTTGATTTACCCATCGCCGGACGAGCCGCAACAATCACCATCTGACCGCCGGTAAACCCGTTGGTGAGCTCGTCCAGCTCGCGGAAACCGCTGGAGATACCGCGCATTCCGTCACCGTGTTCGGCGGCGCGCTCAATCTCCTCAAGCGCCTCATTCACCGCGTCCTTCAACGTCACATAGTCGTCGGCGCTGTCGGATCCGGTCGCCTGATAGATCTCAACCTGTGCGAGATTCAGCAGATCCTTTGCCTCGCCCTGTTCAGCGTAGCCCATCTGCGCGATCCTTGTGCCGGCGAGCACAAGCCTGCGCAGAATCGACTTCTCATCAACAATCTCGGCGTAGTATTCGGCGTTGGACGCGGTTGGCACGGCGCTTGTTAGCTCGTGCAGGTACTCAACACCGCCCGCCTTCTGGGTGAGACCGTGCTTCACCAGGTGGTTACCGATTGACACAACATCGGTTGGTTCACCGTTTGAGTACCCGGAGAGGATCGCGTTGTAGATAACCTCGTGCTTCGGCACATAAAAATCGGAGCCGCGCAGCTTCGAAATAACCTCGGCAACCGCGTCCGGCGACATCAGCATCGCACCGAGCACGCTCTGCTCAGCGAGAATATCGTGCGGTGGGATCCGATCCCCGGGGTGTCTCGCGGGCCCGGAGTTCAGGGTGTTCCAGGCGCTGAGCGCTGCGGCACGGTCACTCAGCGCAACATCGCTGCCGAGCATATCGGCGTGCTCGTCGTAGCCGCCGCTCGGTGGGATGTAGCCGTCGTCGCTGATGGGCGGGTGGGCAGGTGCCTGGGCAGCCGAGCTGTCAGCTGTGCTGTCTGTCATGGGTCCCCCTCCCGGTTGCCTTGCGCGGTTTGCGGCTGCTTAACGCGAACTTGCGATCGCCCCCCGCGATTTGTTTCGCGGTTTTCGCGGTTTTTGCGGTTACACGGTTTGTTTTGCGGCCGCGGTTTGCGATTGTTTCGCGCACCATAGCACGCGCGCATATTGAACTATACCCAAGGATAATGCGACGCAAACACAGCCTGTGGAAAACTTCGTGGAAAACGCCAGGGATAACTCCGTGATTTATCCACAGATGTGGGTAAAAGCTGTGGATTAAACTGGGTATAAAACTTTTTTCCGTGCTCTGACCGGTGATTTTCCCAAAACACAGAACTTTTTCCAGAAAGTTTAATGTTCAAGTTTAGGGTTGCGTTTTTCCAGCGGCTGTGGATTACTCCGCGCTAAAACCCCCTGCCGGAAACTAATTTCGCACCGGTTATACACAGCTTCGACCGCGACACGCTTTGCGTCGCTTGACTAGCATTCCCACGACTTATTCATAGCTATCTATACTGTTGAGAAGCGGCGGCCGCAAAAGCTGATACTTAGCTGATTGATGCGAACGATTCTCAATATAGGATTGACTGGTACGCACAACGCACTATTACCGGCGGGGGATTAATGAAGCTCAAATCACTACTAAAAACCACGGCAATAGCAACCGCGCTCACCTCCCTCGCGCTCACCGCCGGTTGCAGCGGTAACGCGGGAGAGGCTGGGGGTGACTCCGGCAAACTGAAGGTTGTGGCGGCGACCACGCAGATTCAAGACTTTGTTAAGCAGATTGCCGGGGATCGAGTCGAGCTGACCGGGCTGCTGAAACCGGGCGGATCCGCCCACTCATTCGACCCGAGCCCCGCCGACCTGCAGGCGCTCGCCGTCGCTGATGTGCTGATCGTCAATGGCGCAGGCCTCGACGACTTCCTGGACAGCGCGGTTGAGGCCGCCGGCTTTAACGGCGAAAAGGTGATTGCCGCTGACGGGGTTGATCTTGATCGCGCTGCGGAGCTGACCGCTGCCGGATCCACCCCCGATGCCGCGATGAGCGACGGTGACGGCGACAGTGCGAGCGACCACAGCGACCACGACCACGGTGATAGCGCCGGCGATTCGGCGCGCGTCAACCCGCACGTCTGGACATCACCCGAGTTCGCGGCGGCAATGGTCACAGAGATCGCCGAGGGGCTCAGCAAAGCAGACCCCGACAATGCTGCAGAGTACAGCGAAAACGCCGAGGAATACACCGCGAAACTGACGGTGCTGGACGACTGGATTAAAACCGAGATGGCAAAGGCGGATCCCGAAGTCCGCAAGTTCGTCAGCACACACAACGCGCTGCTCTACTACCTTGAGGCGTACGAAATCGAGTATGTCGGCTCTGTTATCCCAAGCTTCGAGGACAACGCCGAGCCCAGCGCGGGCGAGATAAACCGCCTGGTCACAGCGATAAAAGCAGCCGGACTGAAGGCGATTTTCGTGGAGTCATCGGTGAGCCCGAAACTCAGCACAACCGTCGCGAATGAGGCGGGCGCCAAGGTTGTCACCGACCCGATCTACGCCGACTCGCTCGGCGCTGACGGCGAGGCGGCAAGCTACATCGGCGCGACCGTCTCCAACACGCGCGTGATGCTGGAGGCGTGGGGTGTGACGGTGGATCCGCTGCCAACCGAGCTCGCCGAGGTGCTTGATGCCGCAGCAAACTAGCGCGCGGGCGGGTGGATCCGCTCACGAGGAAGCAACGAATATAGCGGCCCCAGACCCCACCCTGCTGCTGCGAGACGCGAGCTTCGGTTACGCCGGAAAAGCCGCTGTGACCGGTGTTACTGCGGCGCTCTACCCGGGTGAGGCGGTTGCGCTGATCGGGCCGAACGGGTCGGGTAAATCAACCCTGCTCGGCGGTCTCACCGGCACCGTTGAGCAGCTGGGCGGTGAACTGCGGGTGTTCGGGTCGGAACCGCGGGAGGCGCTCAGCAGAATCGGGCTGCTCCCACAGGCGGACACCCGCGAAACAGAACTACCGGTCACCGCGAAACAGGTTGTTGCGATGGGGCTCTACCGTGAGCTCGGGGTGTTAAAACCACTCGGTAGGGACGGCAGGCAGCGGGTGCAGCGCGCGCTCTCGCAGGTTGGTTTGGGGGAGCACGCCGGCAGGCTGTTCGGTGACCTCTCCGGCGGCCAGCAGCAGCGGGTGATCCTCGCCCGGGCGCTTGTTGCAAACCCCCGACTGCTGCTGCTCGATGAGCCGTTTAACGGCCTTGACCGGCCAAATCGGCTGGCGCTGCTGGCAGTTTTGCGAGAGCTGAGGAAAACCGGTGTTTCGGTTGTTGTGTCAACGCACGACCTGGAGATTGCGCGTGAGGCGTGCAGTCACGTGCTGCTGCTAGACCGGGAGATGATCGCGTTCGGCGAGGTTGCGAAAACGCTCACCTCGGAGAATGTCGCCAAGACCTTCCACGACACAACGGTGACAATCGGTAACGCGCAGCTGACAACCAGGCACGAGCGGGCTGGCCACCAGCACACCGACCTCGGCGACGAGAGCGGCGACCCTCGCGGCCGCGGTCTCGGCAACAACAGCTTCGGCAACAACAGCCTCGGCGACGAGAGCGGCGCGGCGCAATGACCCTCGCGGAGCTGCTGGCTGCGATGCAGCTGCCGTTTGTGCAGCGCGGAATCATCACGATCCTGGTGCTCGCCGTGGCGGCGGCGTTCGTCGGCCTGTTCATCAGCTTCCGCAGCATGGAGTTCGTCACCGACGGGCTTGTGCACGCGGTTTTCCCCGGTCTCGTTATCGGCTATGTTGTGGGCGGATCCGCCGGCATCATGCCCGGGGCGCTAATCGCCGCACTGATCACCGCGCTTGTGCTGACCCTGCTCGAACAGCGCCAAAAACTCGCCTCGGATGCGGCTGTCGCGGTGCTTTTAACGAGCGCGTTTAGCCTCGGCATCGTGATTGTGTCACAGCAGGAGAGCTATGTTAGCCAGTTGGAGAGCCTGCTGTTTGGGCACCTGCTGACGGTCACCGACACCCAGCTCTGGCAGCTGATCGTGGTCGCGGGCGTTGCAACCCTGATCGTGATTCTCACCTGGCGCAGACAGCTCTACCGCGCCCACGACCTGCGCGGCTTTAGGGTTGCCGGGTTTAGTGTGTTTAAAACCGATCTGCTGCTCAGCATCGCTATCTCGATGCTTGTTGTCGCGGGTGTGCAGGCGCTCGGAAACTTGCTGGTGATCGCCCTGTTGATCGTGCCGATGGCGGTTGCCAGGCAGCTCGTGTCTAAGCTGTTCCTGCTGGTTCCGGTCGCGGCGCTGGTCACCGCTATCGCCGGTTTTGGCGGCCTCACCGCGAGCGTTTGGGCGTCGTTCAGTCACGGCGTTAACCTCTCGGCTGGTGCGGCGGTTGTGTTGCTCCTGCTGCTAATCTACGGGCTGGTTTTGCTGGGGCGGATCCCGTCAGCCCTGCGTCGCTCTCGCCCCTCCGCCACCACGGGGGAGGTGGCACCGTGAACTATCTCACGCTCGCCGCCCTGCACCTCACCCTCCTCGCCTGCCTGGCGGCAACGGTCGGCACCGTGATTGTCCTCCGTGAACGGTCATTCTTCGCGGTTGCGCTCAGTCACGCAACCTTCCCTGGCGGCGTTGTTGCCGCGATCGCGGGCGTTAACGTGCTGTTCGGGCAGGCGATTGCGGCGGTTATTCTGGTGCTTTTGATGGCGCTTTTGTCCCGGGTCCGCGGCCAGGGCATGCAGGCGGCGACCGGCATTGTGCTCGCCTTCGGATTCGCCCTCGGCGCGCTGCTCAGCTCGCTGCAGCAGAGCTTTAACGTGCCGGTTGACGCGCTGCTGGTCGGCTCACTGTTCGGTGTACAACCCTCCGACACGGTCATCACCGAAATCGTGCTGATCGCTTGTTTAATCCTGCTGGCGCTGTTTAAACGGCAGCTGCTCTTGCACACCTTCGACCCGGCAGCCTACCGGGTTGCGGGTTTCGGCAGGCTAACACCGGAGCTGGTTACGGCAACGGTGGTTGCCGCCGCGGTGGTTGTTTCACTGCCCGCGGTTGGTGCGATCCTGAGCGTCGCGCTGCTGGTTGGCCCGCCCGCGATCGCCCGCCTGCTGGTTAGCAATGTGGTGTGGATCCCCCCACTCGCCCTCGTGATTGCCCTGCTCGCGAGCGGCTTGGGGCTGTGGGTTTCGGTTGCGTTCAGCGTTGCCGCCGGCGGCGCTATCGGCGTGATGGTTGCGGTGCTGTTCGGGATCGCGCTGCTTTTGCAGCGGCTTAATTTTCAGCGTGGTTTCAAACAAACCCGCTAGCCTGAATGCATAGCTGTGTCTTAACGCTCAGCAAAACTCGGGTGCGTAGATAGGATTCTCTGATGGTTGTAAAGCGCAACACCTGGCAGCGGGAGGCGGTGCGGGCTGCTCTCGCCGACGAGTCTGGTTTTGTCAGCGCGCAGCAGCTCCACGACAAACTGCGTCACAGCGGATCCGCAATCGGCCTGGCTACTGTCTACCGGGCGCTGGCTAGCCTGGTGGAGAGCGAGGAGGCGGATACGCTGCAGTCGCCGGAGGGTGAGAACATTTATCGGTTCTGCTCAACCGCCGGTCACCACCACCATCTGATCTGTCGGGTGTGCGGTCACACCGAGGAGCTGGAGGCGAACGAGGTTGAGACCTGGGCCCACCAGGTTGCCGCACAGCACGGGTTCACCGACACAACACACGCGGTTGATGTCTTTGGCATCTGCGCAAACTGCCGCGGTAACGCCTCCTGATCCGGTGTTTTAATTTCGTCGTTTTTTACTGTTCTGAGTGTTATTGCTTATTTCGTTTTAGGGGAGTAAGTTGGGTTGCAGGTACACCGCCTGGTGTTCGTTCCTCTCAATTTAGTCAAAGGAGATAGCATGGCCGAGACTATGCGCGCAATAACCTACTACGGCGATCACGATATTAGGTTTGAAGAGCGACCGAAGCCGCAGCTGATTGACCCAACAGACGCGATCGTTCGGGTGCTAAAAACCACCATTTGCGGTACTGATCTGGGAATCTACAAGGGCAAAAACCCAGAGATTGAGGAGACCGCGAAGGCTGAGACTGGTGAATGGAACGGTCGGATTCTCGGACACGAGGGAATCGGTATCGTTGAAGAGGTTGGATCCAGTGTCACCAACATTAAAGTGGGCGACAAGGTAATTATTTCCTGTGTTTCCCGCTGTGGCTCCTGTGAGTACTGCCAAAAGCAGATCTACGCACACTGCCAGAACGGCGGCGGTTGGATTATGGGTTACATGATCGACGGCACCCAGGCAGAGTATGTTCGTACCCCGTTTGCTGACAACTCTCTCTATGTTCTGCCAGAGGGACTCGACGATGACACCGCTGTGTTCCTCTCTGACGCACTGCCAACCGGTCACGAGATCGGTGTGCAGCGCGGCCAGGTTATGCCGGGCAAAGACATTATGATTGTTGGCGCCGGCCCCGTTGGTATGAGTGCGCTTTTGACAGCGCAGTTCTACTCACCAGCAACCATCGTTGTTGTTGACATGAACGAGAGCCGTCTGGAGATGGCAAAGAAGATGGGCGCAACCCACGTGATCAATCCTGCTAAAGAGGATGTTGCTGCACGCATCAACGAGATCACCGAGGGTCGTGGCCTTGACACCGCAATCGAGGCTGTTGGCCTCCCAGCAACCTGGGCAATGTGCCCTGATGTTGTAAAGCCTGGCGGAAACGTCGCGGTTGTTGGTGTGCACGGTAAGCCTGTTGAGCTGGAGCTGCAGAAGCTGTGGATCCGCAACCTCACCATCACAACCGGTCTGGTTAGCGCAGACACCACAGGTATGCTGCTGCGCGCTGTGCAGAACAGCGACCTCCCAGTGCATGAGCTGGCTACCCACCACTTCACCTGGGATGAGTTCGAGAAGGCATGGGATGTGTTCAAGAACGCTGACGAGCACAAGGCGGTAAAGGTTATTATTGCCGCTGAGTAGCGTTTGCTGAGCTGGGCCGGCCGAGCCTTTGCGGCTAGCCCAGCAGGCCAGGTTTCTGGTCGGGTGCAGCAAACCGTAGCTCGTCAGAGCTAGCGCGTGGCTGCTGTTTGAGAAATCTTACAGCAGCCACGCTTTGCTTTTGCAGCGTAATGCGAGTAAGCTTGAACTTTGGCTGTGCCATTTCCTGTTGGCGCAGACCGCATCCGCGTCACCCGGCGCGGGTAGCAGACAAGAGATCTTGGGAGGGCTCGTCACGAGTTCTCGGTACTGAGAGGAAAATTACTATGGCAGCAGTGTGCCAGGTGACCGGAGCCGTTCCACGCTTTGGCCACAATGTTTCACACTCACACCGTCGTACCAAGCGTCGGTTTGATCCAAACATCCAGAAGAAGACCTATTTCGTGCCATCACTCGGCCGCAAGGTTACCCTGACCCTTTCTGCTAAGGGTATTAAGGTTGTTGACGCCCGCGGCATTGAAGCGGTTGTTGCAGATCTGAAGAAGCGTGGGGTGAAGTTCTAATATGGCTAAGCAGCAGGACGTTCGTCCAATCATCAAACTGAAGTCAACAGCGGGAACCGGTTTCACCTATGTAACCAAGAAGAACCGTCGTAACACCCCAGACCGCCTGGTTTTGAAGAAGTACGATCCAGTGGTGCGTAAGCACGTTGAATTCCGAGAGGAGCGCTAATCATGGCTAAGAAGAGCATGATCGCTAAAAACAAGCAGCGCCAGGAGATCGTTGCACGCTACGCTGAGCGTCGCGCAGAGCTGAAGAAGGCGCTTGTTGACCCTAATGGCACACCTGAGAGCCGTGAGGCTGCTCGCCGTGGCCTGCAGAAGCTGCCACGCAACGCCTCACCTGTTCGCGTTCGCAGCCGCGACGTGATCGACGGCCGTCCACGTGGTGTGCTCAGCAAGTACGGTGTTAGCCGTGTGCGCTTCCGCCAGATGGCTCACCGCGGTGAGCTGCCAGGCATCACCAAGTCAAGCTGGTAAACACAAGATTTACTAGAGAGCGACCCCGGATCTCCCGGGGTCGCTTTTGTTTTGCCCGCTGACCGGTATTTTTGCTTTGGCTAAAGATAAATTGTTTACCCCACCCTCTTACCATAGAATAGAAAGGTTAAGAGAATTTTTTGCAGAATATTTGCACAAAGTTTTTGACTACTCCCCAGTAGAACGGATGATCGTAATAATGTCGAGTCAAAAAAAGAGGTTGACGGCAGCGGGCAAACCGCTCGCCTCTGCTGTCACAGTTTCTGCGCTGTTGGCTTCAAGCCTGCTGTTTGGGACCAGCCCAGCGCTAGCGGTAACCGAGGCAGCCGGCACAGCAAGCGTCTAAATCGAGGTTGTTAGTGACGGCACCCCGGACGAGGGTGACAAATGGTTCGCTGATGATAGTGCAGGTAACGACTCCGGGTCTAAGAATGGAATTGTGCGGGTTAACGACACAATCCGCTACCGGGTCAACTACGCGGTAGCGGGTGGCACAGGCACCAACACAACCGTCACCGTTGCGCTGCCAAAGGGTGTTGAGCTCGCAGCGCTGCCGGCGCTGTGCTCTGGCCCCGGTTCATCACTGACCCCGCAGTCAACCTCTAACGGTGTGACTGTGCCGCTGACCGCAACCTCAAAGGACCAGCTGGAGGCGCAGACCCTGGTCTGTAACGTTGGTAACCTGACCAACGACTCAAAGCTGTTTGAGTTTGACGTTAAGGTTTCTAACCTGCTGCACAACGGTGACACCATTTCGCCAAGCAGCGTCACCATTAAAACCGACGAGGCACCAACCCCGTCAAACGCAGCCAACTTGCCAACCACCAAGGCATCTGCGCGTTTGATGTGGGACGTCTCAAAGAACGCTATCGCGCAGCAGGAGAACACCGGTTACAAGTACGGCCCCGCGGTTGCGGCCTGTGACTTCGACAAGAACCGCGTCTGCTTCCAAACCCGCTACACCCTGCTGATCTCCGCACCGGATGGCGGTAAGGGTGCGATGCCTGCGATCGGTGACATCTACCTTGAGGACAACCTCACCCCGGAGGCGATGTACCCGCAGCTCAACGCGCAGCAGCTTGCTGCGTTGAAGGCGGATCTCAACAAGTACGGTAGCCGGATCCGCACAACCCTGGAGGGTAACGGTGCGGCGTATGATCGCCCATACGCGAAGCTCGGCGGCGCTGCAACCGTCACCAACTCGGTGCGCGACTCTGGAACCGCTAAGGTTGTGCAGGACGGCCCAGGCCAGCCAGCTAAGATCACCATCAGCGGCGCTGACACAACCCTGAAGACCTACCCAACCCAGGTTGCAAGCCCGGTTGGTAAGGCGATCCCGGGCAAGAACGCTTACGCGGTTTCATACGCCTTTGAGGTTTACACCCCGACCGAGGTTGTGCGCGACTTCGGTGTTGAGATTGACAGCGTCTGGACGCTGCAGACCGTTAACAAGCTCGACAACCTGAACATTAAGGGCTTTAACTCTGCGACCGATACACAGGACTCAAGCCAGCAGCCAGGACCTGCCTCAACCAAGTACCCGGGCGCCGGCACCGTTAACTGGAACGACTACCTGACAACCCAGCCGAACCTCTCGGTGAGCGGTGTGTTCGGTAAGCGCTTCGCAGGTGTTACTGGCGAGCCACGCAACATGACCCCGACCGAGTTCAACGCTGGTGACAGGGGCTGGATGGGTGAGGGCCCTCCGGGCGGCGCAACCTATGGATCCGGTGGCATCACCGTTGCACCAACCCAGAGCCTGATCTCGCTGCTGACCGTGCATTCGTCAAACGCGGCGCTGCCAGCAAGCCAGAACATTCTCGTCTGTGACGTTTGGGACAACACCAAACTGCACCTGCAGGCACGCCAGCATCCGGGGGATCCAAACACTCCGGGCCGCTACATCGGTTCTGACGGCGCGCCCGTCTGGATCACCGGCTACAACAACCTGCCGCTGGCGGCAAACGGTCGGCTGCAGTACGCAAACTATAAGGATCAGGTGCCTGAGCTGAAGGTGCAGTACTCTGCTGGCGGAAACGCTGGAAGCGGTAACGATTCCACCTGTGCCGATAACCAGGGCCCCTGGTACGACGACCCAAATCACGCATCGTTTAACAACGATCCTGCCCTCGCTGCAAAGGGTATCTACAGCGGTGTGAAGCGGGTGCGTGTGCAGTTCGTATCACCGAAAGCGGTTGGCTCACACATTGCGTTTGTGCGCTACAACATCGCTGTCGGCATGTACGTTGCTGACGCCGGTCACGACACCGGCACCAAGCTGCCAAACTGGGCATCAACCAAGCGCCTCACTAACTTTGAGGGTGGCAACCAGGAGTTCACCGCCGGCACAATCGACGAGGTGGTTAACTCCAACAAGCCTTGGTTCCGCAACAACTACGACTTCAACAACCACACCGGATCCATCGGTGACCGCGTTATTCTGGCTCACGTGCAAGCTCGCGTGGTGAAGCAGGTGCGTGCCGGTGAAGCAGGTGACTTCACAAAGACCCCGCCAAACGTGACCGGCGGCAACACTGTGCAGTACCAGATCACCCCGAGCCTGACCTCCGGTGCTGCAACAACCGGCATCCTCAAGGATGTTTGGGTTGAGGACTGCCTCCCAGGCAGCCAGGACTATGTTGGTGCGACTCGTAACCCGGATGTTGTGAGCAACACAACCCCTAGCGATGCGAAGCGACCAGCCTGTGAGAAGGGCGAGACATACCTGCGCTGGGTTTACCCGAAGCACGAGGTAAACCAGGCAATCGAGCCGATTATTATGACCGTAGAGGTTAGCAGCGGTGCACAGAACGGTGTCTACACCAATAAGGTGCGGATCTGGGCAGAGGATGACCAGTCAACCGTTACACAGCGCAGCGACATCGCGCAGGTGCAGATCTCTAACGCCGCCGGTGTGAAGCTTGAGAAGGTGTTGACAACCCCGGTTCGCCAGGTGCTGCCTGCGGATGCCGCACACACCGAGAACATTGGTTGGCGCGTGCGTTTGATCAACGCGCTGCCAGCCGTTGGCGGCCCGGCAGTTAGCAACCCGGATGTGATCGACGTGCTGCCGAAGAACGGCCTCCACGACACGAACTTCACCGGTAAGTTCACCTTCCAGAGCGCTAAGCCTACCCCGCGCAGCCTCAGCACCATGAAGCTGCTCTACACCTCGGCTGACAACATCGAGCTGGATCCTCGTCACGCCAGCAACCTGCCGAATGGCAGCACTACCTGGTGTGACGCTCCGGCTGGTGGCAACGTGGTTTACGGCACCGGCAGCTGCCCGACAGCGGCCGCCCAGGTGACCGGTCTCCGCGCTATCAGCGAGGCACCATACAAGGTTGGCGAGATCCTCGAGTTCGATATCTCAGCGGTTGCCACCGGTAACGCTGCGGGTAACGTCTACGATAACGTCACCTTCGCCGCGGTGAAGGGGCTGGAGTTCCCGGTTGGTCCGGTAAAGCGTCAGACCACTGTGATCGCCTCCAGTATCGGTGACTACGTCTGGTGGGACTACAACCGTAACGGTGTGCAAGACACTTTCGCTGGTGAGCCAGAGGCGCCTGTTGGTAATGTCCGGGTCACCCTGACCGGAACCGACGACCTCGGCAACCCGGTTAAGTTGGAGACCCGCACCGACGACACCGGTCACTACATGTTCAACAATCTGCGTGCGTCAAACGCTGACGGTTACACTGTGACCTTCATCGCGCCGGACGACACCTCGTTCACCGTCAAGAACGCGGGCGGTGACACAGCGATCGACTCTAACGCAAACGCTCAGGGCGTGGCGGATCCGGTTGTTCTCGGCCGTGACTCGCAGGTCACCGAGGTTGATGCCGGTCTGATCAGCGACGGTAAACTTAAGATCACTAAGCTGCTTGAGGGTGTTGGTGTGAAACCGTTTGCTGGCGGTAACAAACTCTCCTTCGAGGTGAGTTGTACTCTCGACACCAAACCGGTGTTCAACAAGACAGTAAACGTTACCGTGCCGGCTGGCGCTACCTCCGTGAACTCTGAGGAGCTGACTGGTATTCCGTCAAAGGCTGAGTGTGTTATCACCGAGACCGGTCACGGCGCAGCCGATGCAGCTGCGGCACCGGTAACCGTGGTTGTTGGGGCGGATCCGACCGCGCCGGTCACAACCGCGTCGCTGACTAACTACTACTCTGCTAGCACTATTAAGGTGACTAAGCTGCTTGAGGGTAATGACACTGCTTTGGCTGCTGCTGCGGCTAAGGAGTTTGAGGTGATGGTTACCTGTCAGGTGCCTGGTGCTGGTGGTGTTCCTGGTGCGACTGTTGCGTCGCAGCTGGTGAAGTTCACTGGTGCTGGTAGCAAGCAGTTGCTGGATGATAATGGTGAGCCTGTTTACCTGCCGCTTGGTGCGAAGTGTTTTGCTTCTGAGCCGGTTAATGGTGGTGCTTCTGAGGTTGTTATCGCTAATGATTCCTTTGCTAATGGTGTAGAGGTTGTTGGTGGTAAGCCGACTGAGTTGCAGGCTTTGAATGTTTCTGTGACTAACAAGTTCGAGTTGCCTAAGGGTGAGCTGAAGATCACTAAGCTGCTTGAGGGTGTTGGTGTGAAACCGTTTGCTGGTGGCACTGAGCTGGAGTTTGGTGTTGTTTGTACCTTTGAGGGTGCTGAGGTTCGGAACGAGACTGTGAAGGTTGCTGTTCCTGCTGGGGCTACCTCGGTTGAGTCTGCTGTGATTGGTGATCTGCCTGCTTCTGCGGAGTGTGTGATTACTGAGAAGGCGGCTCCTGGTGCTGACGGGTTGGCTGCTCCTGTGACTGTGACTATTCCTTGGGATGGTGTTGCTTGGACCAGTGGTTTGGCTAATGCGTCGCTGACTAACTACTACTCTGCTGGCACACTGAAGCTGACCAAGGAAGTAACCGGCGAGGCTGAAGCGCTCGAGAAGGTGAAAGACGCCAAGTTCAAGATCATGGTTACCTGCCAGATTGACGAGAACGGCAAACCAGTCACCGTACACAGCCAAGAGGTTGAGATCAGTGACGGTCAGACCGTGCTGCTGAAAGACAGCGCAGGCGAGACCCAGCACCTGCCACTCGGTGCCAAGTGCTTCGTTAACGAAACCGTTACCGGCGGTGCTGCTGAGGTCATCACTGACCATGACAGCTTCGAGAAGGGTGTACAGGTTACCGAGGGTAAGCCAGATGAGCTGCAGGAGTTGGCGATTAAGGTCACCAACAAGTTCGTCTGCAACGAGGTGCTGTGCCCACAGCCGAAGCGACTGTCAGTCACCGGCGGGCAGATGCTCGGTGGTGCGGCAGCGGTTGGTGCGGTGCTGCTGATCACAGCGGCCGGGTTCTTCATGGCAAGACGCCGCAGCGCTAACACAGCTGAATAAACCGGCGCTGTCGACAGATCGCTAAACACTAAAACTGTGGGGAGTAAGAGATTGCTCCCCACAGTTTTTTGTTGCCTCGCCGATCTTATAGCTGTTTATAACTTCGCGAAGTTATAAACAGCTATAAGATGGTCTTATGCAGATGAGTCCCTACACACCCGGTACGATTGCGGAGGAGATCCCCGGCCGTGAGTCGCAGTTGAGTCTGATCTCGCAGCGACTTGAGCGTGTTGCGCAGCTCGGGGAGATGAATAAACAGTTTGAAATCTTTGTCGGCCCGCGAGGTGTTGGTAAAACCTCGCTGCTGCGGAAAGCGGAGAAACTGGCTAAGCAGCGGCAGTTTGAAACGATCTGGGTGACAGCCGGTAACAGTGAGCTTGCCGCGGCTCTGATTGACGAGTGCTATCGGACTGTTGAGGCTACCTCCAATAAGCTTGCGAGTGCTCTGAAATCCTCTCTGCAGCGGATGAAGATAACGCTGCCCGTTGTGACTCTTGATCTGCAGCAGCATGAACAGAGTAACCTCCCAACACAGCCTGCTGAGCGGGTGCTTGAGGCGGCGTTTAAGGCCGCAACAGATGCCGCATTGCAGAGCGGTAAAAAGGGTCTTGTTGTGTTCATTGATGAACTGCAGCAGGCCGATAAGGCAAGCCTGACCGCTTTGGCGTTTGCCTGGCAGCACCTGCAGGCGGAAGCTGATCACTTGCCGCTGGCTATTTTCACGGCCGGGCTCGGTAACACACGAGACGTTTTAACCGACTCGGCTAGTTTTGCGGAACGGTTCAGCTACCGTCACCTGGCTAACCTGAGCCCGCAGGAGTCGAAGCTGGCTCTGATCCTGCCCGCAGGTAAGCTTGGCGTGAAGTGGCACACAGAGGCACTGAAAACCGCGCTCGAGTTTGCCGCTGGTTACCCGCACTTTTTGCAGTTAATCGGTGATTGTGCGTGGGAGGTTGCGGGTGACCCTGACGCTGACGAGGAGATCACTGCGGTGCAAGCAGCTGCGGCGGGTGAACTGTTCAAGTCCAAGCGCACGGAGTTCTTTGCCTCCCGCCTCGCCAAAACAACCGAGAAAGAGCTTGAGCTTTTGCAGGCTATGGCAACCCTGCAGGAACGAAAACTGAGGAGGGCTGATATCGCAAAAGCGCTGGGCGTTTCCACAACAGATATCAGTGCGCAGCGCGCTTCACTGCTCAGCAAGGGGCTAATTGAGGCGCCGGAGTACGGCTATCTGCAGTTCACTGCGCCGGGATTTGGCAAGTACATTCGCGAGGTCTATGCCCTGTAGCGTCTTATAACTGTTTATAACTTCGCGAAGTTATAAACAGTTATAAGATCACTAGGCGAGTGTTGCCGCACCGAACGACACCGCGAAGGCCTCACACCACAGGGTTACGGAGCTCCAGTCGGTGATGTTGACGTCAGCGGGCACCGTATAAACCTGGTCACCCTGGTTACCCTTAATCATGCCGAGGTCATAGTGAGCGTAGTCGCGGGCTGTGTACCAGCCGGCGGTTCCCTCAATCACCGGCGCTTGTGAAAGCCAGACGTGAACATCTGGCCCGGTTGTTGTCTGCAGTCCTTGCAGGGCGAGCTGGGTGGATCCGTCAGGCAGGCGGTAAACCAGCACTTGCCCGGAGGTGGGGTGCTCGTGCGAGATCAGGCTGCCCTGTGCGACCAGCACCGGGCCAGCGGGCTCGGGTGCGGGTTCGGGGGCAGGTTCGGCGGCGGGTCCCTCGGTTGCGGGTGCCTGGGTGGATCCGCCATCGCCCTCGCTCTTTGGCTTTGCGGCCGTATCTTCCTTGGAGATGGTCGGGATCGTGTCTTTAACTTCGTTGTTGACAAACAGCAGCCAGGGCTGGAAGATCGAGGCGACGGCGACCAGCAGTGCCGCGGCACCGATGCTCAGCGCGATGATGGTTTTGCGAGATTTGAGGTTTAGTTTGGGCATTAAATCCTCCCTGATGGCCTGAAAATTAAAAAACTACGCGGCGGTAAAACATTGTAGCAACAGCGGCTTTGCGGATAGCAGTTTACGCGAGGGTGCTAAGTGCCTTAAAATGTAATCATATGAATGTACCTCGCGGTAAAACGCGCTGCTGAATGGCTGTTTTGCTGTGTTGTGACGAGGTTCATCTGCGAATTGAAGCTACATTTAAGGAGGAAACTTTGCAAACTAACCTGGCGCAGTCCGCAGGTGCGGTAGCGCAGCGCGGAAACACCGCAGCGCAGCGCGAGAGTGGGGCGGCGCAGCCCGCAGCACCGCGGCGCGCGGCATCCCCGCTAACCTCGCAGACTCCGGCGGCGCCCAGGCGGGGCAGAATTGTGCAGACAGACGCGGCCGCGCCACCCTTCAGGTTCTTCAATTCGCAGCTGTTGAAGATTACGCAGCTGACCCCGACGATGCGGCGCTTCACGCTTCGCGGCGCGAGCCTCAACCAGTTAGCTGATCCGGGTTTTGATCAGCGGATCAAGCTGGTGTTGCCGACAGCGGGTGAGAGTGCGGCAGCGGCAGTTGAGGAGCTCGCGGCAGCATCTGACTGGTATCAGCGCTGGAGCGAGATGCCCGAGGCGGTGCGTCCCGTGATCCGCACATACACAACCCGCGAGGTGCGGCACTGCGACAGTGCGCCCGAACTGAGCGAGGTGGATATTGACGCGGTTGTGCACACGCCTGCAGGCCCCGCATCGCGGTGGGTGCAGAGCGCGCAGCCGGGTGACACGGTCTGGTTGCTCGGGCCGAATCGTCGCTACTCGGGCGACAGTGGCGGACTCGATTTCGTGCCGCCACCGGTAACTATGTGGCATTTGCTGGCGGGGGATGAGACGGCTGCGCCGGCGATTTCGCGGATCCTGGAGCAGCTGCCCAAGGCGGCGAACGGGATTGTGCTGCTGGAGCTGCCGAACCCGGCGGACGGCGCCTATCTGCCGCACCATCCCGGGTTTAAGATCTTTGTGACCGCGCGAAAAGACGCGCACGGCGAGGAGCTGTTCCGACTGTTCAGTCAAAACTTTAAGGTGCGCGCGGGTGTCACTGAACGGCAGGACCCCTGCGATATCGACGTTGACCGGGAACTTCTGTGGGAGGTGCCGCGCGGGGCTGCCGGCGGTGCGGAGCTGCAAAGCACGGGCGTTTACGCCTGGGTTGCTGGTGAGGCGGGCATGGTGAAGCGGATCCGCCGCTACCTGATCCGCGATATGGGCATCGACCGCCGCAGCGCCGCCTTTATGGGGTACTGGCGTGAGGGGCGCGCACAAGACTAGCCACCTGCGAAGCACACCGGGCGCAACTAAACTGGATCTGTGAGCAATAACAGCAGTAACCCCGCCGCCTCGCCGCAGTCGGCAGACAGTGCGCGGGTCGATGCCCAGGCGCAGCTTCTCGACCGCGCCGCCGGAACCCTCTGGGGCCTTGCCGCGGGTGACGCGCTCGGCATGCCGACCCAGTGTTTAAGCGCCGAACAGATCGCTGAGCAGTATGGCAGGATCGGTGGTTTTGTTGCCGCAAACGACGAGCAGCCGATCGCCCCGGGCATGCCCGCGGGCAGCGTCACCGACGACACAGAACAGGCGCTGCTGGTTGCCGAACTAACCATCTCCGGCGGCGGCAGCGTAGACGTGCACGAGCTCGCCCAACGCCTAATCGACTGGGAGGCTCGCATGATCGCTCGCGGGTCGCTCGACCTGCTCGGTCCGTCAACGAAGGCCGCGCTGACGGCGCTGCAGCAGGGCGTCGCGCCAGAGATGGCGGGGGCTGACGGATCCACCAACGGCGCCGCAATGCGCATCGCCCCGCTCGGCATCGCCCACCCGCCTGGCACGCAGCTGATTGCGGCGGTGCAGCGGGCGAGCCTTGTCACCCACAACACGAACATTGGCGTCTCGGGCGCGGTCGCTGTTGCGGCGGTGATTTCGGAGCTGCTTAGCGGGCAGCAGCCGACGGCGGCGCTCGATTCGGCGGTGCAGCTCGCGGAGGCTGCGGAGTCGTGCGGCAACTGGGTTCCGGGCGCAACGGTTGCGGCGAGGTTTAGGCTGTTCCGGCCAATCGCGGCATGGGTGGACGCCGCAGATTTCCCAGATTTTTTGGCACGAACGGTAGGAACCTCGGTACAGTCGCAGGAGTCAATCGTTGCGGCGCTGCTGCTTTTTGAGCGCTTCGCGGATGATCCGCTGCTGGCGCTATCCACCGCCGCAAACGCGGGCGGTGACACCGACACGGTTGGCGCGATCGCCGGGGCGATGCTCGGTGCCCTGCACGGCACCGCGGTTATCCCGGCGGAGTCTCGGCGACTCTTGAGCGAGGTCAACCTGACAGAGACGGGTGTGGGGCGGATCCCCGAGCTCGCCGCCCAGCTAGCCGAGCTGCGTCAGCGGGCACAGGAACAGCGGGGCGAGGTACAGCGGGGCGAGGCGGGAGGCGTGGCGTGACGGGCGTGGGCAGGCTGATCCACACCGGTCAGGTGATAGTTGATCTGGTGATGCGGGTGCCGAAACTGCCGGAGCGCGGCGGCGAAACCATCGCAACAGCCGCATCTACAGCGGTCGGTGGCGGATTGAATGTGCTCGCGGCCGCGGTGCGAGACGGCGCAGCAGCCTGCTACCTCGGCGCAATCGGCGACGGCGAGCACGGCAAGCGCGTGCTGCGTGAGCTTACGCGGGAGGGCGTAACAGTCCTGCAAAAGCCGCTGACCGGGCGCGACACCGGATACTGCGTTGCGCTGGTCGAACCCGACGGGGAGCGCAGCTTCCTCACCGTGCTGGGCGCTGAATCCGAGCCAACGCGGCTGCCGCGGATCGCGAAAACCGGCGATGTTATCTATGTTTCAGGCTACTCGCTGGTGAGCCCGTGCCTCGCCGAGGAACTGCTCGGCTTCCTCAGCGATAGCGCGGCGGCCGTCCCCGGCATCAGCGTTGTGTTTGATCCCGCCCCGGTAATCAGCGAGGTGGATCCGGCGCTGCTGCAGCGGGTTTTGGCCCACGCCACGGTGCTCACCCTCAACGAGCGAGAGGCGGGGTTGCTCGCAGGTGCCCCGGCAGCAGGGCAAGCGTCAACCGGCGCCGAAACCGGCACCGAAACCGGCACCGAAACCGGCACCTCCGCAACGGCCGCTAGCTCGCCCGAAACCAGCACTGAGCGCGCCGCCTCCCTCGCCTCGCAGCTCGCCAGCCAGCACGGCTGCGACGTTGTGCTGCGCCGCGGTAAACAGGGCTGCGTTGTTGCGAGCGGGCAGCATCACACCGTGATACCCGCGCCGCGGGTGCAGGCCGTCGACACCAACGGCACCGGTGACGCACACACCGGGGTGCTGTGTGGACAGCTGGCTCGCGGATCCACCCTCACCGCCGCAGCGGAGCGCGCCAACATCGCCGCCGCGCTCGCCGTCACCCGCAGCGGCCCCGCGACCGCTCCGACCGCTAGTGAGATTAACGCCGCAAAATGGTAACCTGGTAGGTATGGCTATTCATGGAGAGTACAAGGTCCCAGGTGGCAAACTTGTTGTCGTAGATTTCGAGCAAGAGGCCGGAGTTATTAAGAATTTCCAGCTCTCGGGCGACTTTTTCCTAGAGCCAGAGACGCTTATCGATGATATTAACAACGCGGTTAACGGTCTCGATATTGGCAGCACAATCCTCGACATTGCGGAGTCGATTGAGCAGGAACTGCCGGAGCACTGCGAAATGCTGGGTGTCACCCCGAGCAGTGTCGGCGTGGCGATTCGGCGCGCACTCACGAACGCGGCAACCTGGCGCGACTACGAGTGGGAGATTGTCCACGAGGAGGAGATCGACCCGATGCTGAACGCGGCATTGGACGAGGTGCTCACCAAGAAGATCGGTTCCGGCGAGCGCAAACCAACCCTGCGCATCTGGGAGTCAGATCGCCCGGCGGTGTTTATCGGCAGCTTCCAGTCGGTGAAGAACGAGATCGACAGTGAGGCCGTGGAGAAGCTCGGCGTTGACGTGGTTCGCCGTATTTCCGGCGGCGGCGCAATGTACATGGTGCCCGAGAACTGCATAACCTACTCGCTCTACGTACCAGAGTTGCTGGTGCGCGGTATGAGCTTCGCCGACAGTTACGCCTTCCTCGACGAGTGGGTGCTTGAGGCACTCAACTCGGTCGGCATTGACGCATCCTACGCTCCGCTCAACGATATTGTCGGCCCGTCCGGCAAAATCGGCGGCGCTGCGCAGAAACGTCTCGGGTCAGGCGCGATTCTGCACCACGTCACTATCGCCTACGACATGAACCCGGACGAGATGCTGCAAGTGCTACGCATCGGCCGTGAGAAGCTCAGCGACAAGGGCATCCCATCGGCAAATAAGCGGGTGGATCCGCTCAAAGCCCAAACCAAGCTGAGCCGCGATGAGCTGATTCAGCGCATGGTTGAGGTGTTTAAACAGCGTCACGGCGGTGTAGAGGGCAGCATCACCGACACCGAGTGGGATGAGGCGGAGGAACTGCTCGAGTCGAAGTTCGACACTCCCGCGTGGCGTAACCGCATCAAATAGTGGCGGCCGGTTGCTAAACCGGTTGCCCGGGCGCTTTTTAACTGAAGTAGTATAGATTACGTGTTACTTTCAGACAGAGATATTCAGCAGCAGCTTGCAGACGGGCGGATCCAGTTAACCCCGAGCGATTCGCAGATGGTGCAGCCGTCAAGCGTCGATGTGCGTCTTGACCGCTATTTTAGACTGTTTGATAACCACAAATACGCGGAGATCAACCCGGCGGTTGAGCAGCCGGAACTAACCCGCCTGATTGAGGCGGACCCGGAGGAGGGGTTTGTGCTGCACCCGGGCGAGTTTGTGCTCGGCAGCACCTTCGAGCAGGTGACTCTGCCCGACGATATTGCCGCCCGCCTGGAGGGTAAAAGCTCACTCGGCAGGCTCGGCCTGCTCACCCACTCAACAGCGGGCTTTATCGATCCCGGATTCTCGGGGCATGTCACCCTTGAGCTGTCAAACGTCGCAACCCTGCCGATTCGCCTGTGGCCGGGCATGAAGATTGGGCAGCTGTGCTTCTTCCAACTGTCAAGCGCGGCAGAACGCCCCTACGGTTACAGCGCAACCAACTCCCGCTATCACGGGCAGCGCGGGCCAACCGCTTCCCGCTCCTACCTCAACTGGGCGGTTGCGGACGTGACAACAACCGATCTCGGGGCGCGCGGCAACTAGTATCCCATCGCCCGGTCGGTTATCCAGGTCATAACGTCACCAACAAACTCGTCACGGTTGATCTCGTTGAGCATCTCGTGCCTACCGTCCTGGTAGAGCCGTAACGTCACATCCTCAAGCCCGCGTTTCCGATACGCGGCGGCGAGTTTCTGCAGCCCGTCCTTCTGGCTGAGCGAGTCAGCGGTGCCGCCGGTGATCAGCAGCGGCGTTTTCGGGTTGAGGCCGGCCGCTGGGGTGCCAAACAGGCGCAGCGAGTCGGCAACCCCGAACAGGTTGAGAATGGATCCCTTAAACCGCATCGGATCCTCCTCACAGGCGATGCCGACGTTCAGGTCACGGCTCAGCCAGTTGTAGTCGGTTGGACCCTCAAAACCGGCGTTCAAATCGCCCGAGTTCATGTGGGCTGGGGTGCGGTATGCGGTGCCGCTTAACACGACGGCGTCCCAAACATTCGGGGTGCGATTCAGGATCCGCTGCGCCATCAAAGACCCCCAGGAGTGAGCAAACACGGTGACGTGAATACCCGGGTGAGCCTCGCGGATGATGCTGGTCAGCTGCGTTATCGCGGCCTCGGTTGCGAGCAGCCCACCGGGCCCGAGCTTCCCCATCTGATCGGGGTTTTCGCGGTGCTGCTGGATGCCGGTGCGGCCGTGCCCGCGGTGATCGTCAGCGTAAACAACAAAACCCGCGTTCGCAAGCTCGTGAGCGAACTGACTGTAGCGGTCCGAGTGCTCACAGATGCCGTGCACAATCTGCACCGCGCCGATCAGATCGGTCGGGTCAACAGCGTTTTGGTCGCCCGCGATCGGGCCAGTCCAGCCGGGACTGTGGTCTGCCGGAGCCCACTTTTGGGCGTAGATTTTGACGCCGTAACTGTCCGTGTAGGTGAATCTGGTGTGGGTCACTGCCATGCTTCTGTTTTACCACAGTCACATGCACACGCTATTAGATCGTGAGGGGGTATGCAAAAAGTTGTACGATAGCTAGCGGAGGCTATTGCAAATAGAGAGACATGTCTTACGCGGTTAAACAGATAAAAATGCCGATCCCGATGCCAGAGGCCGCTCAGGATCGCGCCGGTAATCCGGCTGCCCGGGGCAGCATCAGCGCCACACTGTTTGAACCCACGATCGCGCCGGATCCGCTCAAGCGCATCGCCGCCTCACCGCTCGCAACCCTCGTCTGGGCTGACGATCCCCGCTACCGCGAAGCCGAGTGTTTTGCGCAGCGTCTCGCAGAGCACGGGGTTAGGATTCTGGCGGTCGACTACGCTGCGGTGCTCGCCGAAACCCGCCAGAACCGTGACGGACTCGCCGCAGACGCGGCCGCGCAGCTGTGCGCCGCAAACCAGGTTGCTGCGGTGCTGCGCTGGGTTGACGCCCACTACGGCGGGCTTATTTTCGTTGGCGGATCCGGAATCGCCGCCGATTTTGCGCTGCAGGCCGCTCTCACCCAGGCTGTTTCTGCCGCCGCTGGTATTGCGGGCAGGGCGGCGGGTGTTTTGCTGGTTTACCCAGAGCTTTTAACCGGTCAGGAGGGGCGGATCGGCTCAGCCAGCGGCGCTGGTGTGGTTGACGCCGGTGCTGGTGCTGGCGCTGGCGCTGGCGGATATACCCCGAGGCGGGCTGCGCCCCAGCACACCGCGCCAGCTGAGGCCGGGGCGGTTAGTGCCGCGCCTGCTGGCGCCGGATCAGTGGATGCTGCACCGGTTGGCGCCGCACCCGTTAGCGCCGCGGAACCGACCAGCGTGACCGCTGACACCGCCCCGATTAACGCCGCACCCGCGAAACCGGCAACCGCCGCCGCCGGGCAGGAACGCGCCTCGCTCGCGGCAATTACCGCGATGATCGAGCAGATTAAAGCGGCGGAGCGGGCGAGCGCGGAAGCGGCCGCGCGTGCCGCGCACGATGCGCTGTTTGAGACGGTGGAACTGCCGCCGGAACCAACCCTGCCAACCGAACCGATCGCGGTTTTGCAGCTGCAAGAAAAACAGCTGGCTAAACTACCAGACCTGATTGTTTTAAACGCCGAGCTTGATCCGGCAAAACAGGGGAGCGAAGCGTTCGCGAGCCGGGTGCGAGCGGCCGGTGTGCGAGTGATTGAAACCTCGTGGGCGAAAGCGGAAACCGGTTACCTGCACGAAACAGGCAACGAAACCGAGAACGATCCCGAGGTTGAAAACAGCATCACCTGGATACTGCAGCAGCTGAACCCGAAAGCGGCGGCGCGCAGCGACTGGGCTTAAGCACCGGATCCACCCGAGGCAGCAGGCCGGCAGCACCCCAGCAGCGGCGGGGAGAGCGATACGGGGGCTGTGCGGATCCACCCGGGAAACCGGCGGGGATTAGCCGAACCAGCAGGTTTACACCTCGCTGCTAGCTTAGTTTTGTAGGATATTAGCATGGCTAAGCAGTTTGTTACCGTGGCACGAGAGTCCCTGCTGCAGGCTCTGCGGCAGCATGTTAGCGGCGATGACGCCGAGTTTGCGCTGTGGGATTTGGAGTCGCCAGCGCCCCGACAGCAGATCGACATTGTGGTGCCGCCCTACATGGGTGACGGCTCGGTTATCGCGAACCTGAAGGGGCTTGATGTTGGGCTGATCCAGTGGCAGTCGATCGGCTACGATTCGCTGAAACAGTATGTGCCGAAGGGGATCCCGGTCGCGAACGCCGCGAGTGTGCACGAGACCTCAACCGCTGAGCTCGCAATCGGGCTCGCAATCGCTGCCCAGCGCGGGCTTGCGCAGTTTGTGCGCAATCAGGACGCACACAATTGGGCGCCAAAGTTTTATCCGTCGCTGGCGGATTCGCGGGTCACCCTGCTCGGGTATGGCGGCGTCGGGAAGGCGGTCGCGGTCAGGCTCGCGGGCTTTGAAACCCAGCTGAACCGGGTTGCGAGCGTTGCCCGCACCGAAATGTACTCAGACAGTGAGGTGCTTGTCCACGGTGTTGCGGAGCTGCCGACGCTCTTGCCGCAGACCGACATTCTGATTATTACGGTGCCGCTCACCGAGCAGACGCGCGGGCTTATCAACGCCGAAATGCTCTCGCACCTGCCCGACGGGGCGCTGGTTGTGAACGTTGCGCGCGGTGCCGTCGTCGACACTGACGCGCTCACCGCGGAGGTTTCTTCGGGGCGTTTGCGTGCGGCGCTTGACGTGGTGGATCCGGAACCGCTGCCCGCGGATCACCCGCTGTGGAGCCTCCCCGGTGTGCTGATAACACCGCACGTTGGCGGCGATTCAAGCGCTATGCAGCCGCGGATTGTGCGACTGATTCGCCGGCAGATTGAACGCCGCCTGGCGGGCGAGCCGCCGCTCAACCTGGTGCAGCTCTAGCCGCTATCTCTGTTTTGGCGCCCGCTGCGAGCTGTGGGCGGGATCCCTCTCGGGGCAGCCACGTGCGCCGCTAGCGTAGTCTAGGCGACGCCGAAGAACTGCTCAAGCGTCTCCGCGCCGCTCGCCCTAACCGCCTCAGCAACCTCAACGCCAACGTAGCGGAAGTGCCACGGCTCCGCCGTATAACCGGTTATCGGTGTGCCCGCCTCGGTGTAGCGCAGCACAAAACCGTAGCGGTGGGCGTTGTCTCTCAGCCACTGGCCGAGGGCGGTGTTGCCGAAGCAAGCCTGCAGGTTGCAGCCGGATCCGTCATCGAGATCAACCGCCAACCCGGTTTGATGCTCGGAATGCCCGGGACGGGCGGAGAACTGATCCGCCGCCGCAACACCGTAGTTCGCGGAATAGTTAGCGAACAGGCTCTCCTGCAGCTGGTAACTGCGGTAACCACTGCTAAGAATCGGCTGCGGCAGGCCCGCGGCGACCGCGTCCGCTGCCAACCGCTCCAGGTCGGCGAGCATCACCTGCCGCACCGGCTGACCGTTCGGGTTCGGCAGGCTCGGCAGCACCAGATCGCCCGGCTCGAAGGTTATCGGGTTCAGCGGGCGCTGTTTATTAACCAGCACGGTAACCGAGTCGGGAGAATCAAGATCATAGCTGACCGGCGCATTTGCTGCCCCAGCATCGTCGGTTGCGGAGTCATCGGCGGCGTTATCTGCGGCCGGTTTCTCGTCCTTTTTGCTGGGTTTCTTGGCGGTGTCAGACGCAGCGGGCTTTTTTGGTGGATCCGCCTCAGCGCAGCCCGCGAGAGCGACGGCGCCGCAGATCAGCAGCGCCGCAGCCAGCGGGGTGGAGGGGTGAAAACGGTGCGGACGCATACCCCTAACTCTACTCGCTTGTTGCGAAGAATCAAGCCTAAGCGAAAATGCCGGCTGCGCCGCGTTATAGCTAAACACCAGCATAGCTCTGTAAAATTGTTATGATGTATTGCCGCCTGGAGTCTGTGGCGGTTACCAAGTTCCCCGTTAAGCACCTTGGAGAAGAAACGAATATGGCAGGTCAGTCACGTCTAGAAAAAGTTATTTCGCTCGCGAAAAAGCGCGGCTTTGTGTTTCAGGCGGGTGAAATCTACGGCGGGTCAAGGTCCGCGTGGGACTACGGGGCTCTGGGAACAGCGTTAAAAGAGAACATTAAACGGCAGTGGTGGCTGACCATGGTGCAGCGTCGCGCAGACGTTGTCGGCATCGACTCTAGCGTGATCCTCCCCAAGCAGGTTTGGGAGGCGTCCGGGCACGTGGCGGTGTTTACGGATCCGCTCGTGGAATGCACCAGCTGTCACAAACGCTACCGTGAAGATCACCTGCTTGAGGCTTTTGCCGAGAAGAAGGGCCGTGAGGCTGAGGGCATGAGCGAGATTGTGTGCGCAAACTGTGGCACACGCGGTGAGTGGACCGAGCCACGCGCGTTCTCGGGACTGCTAAAAACCTTCCTGGGTCCTGTCGATGACGAGCAGGGTATGCACTACCTGCGGCCAGAAACCGCGCAGGGTATTTTTGTGAACTTTGCGAACGTACTGCAGACCTCGCGCAAGAAGCCGCCGTTCGGTATCGCGCAGATCGGTAAGAGCTTCCGCAACGAGATCACACCGGGTAACTTCATTTTCAGAACCCGCGAGTTTGAGCAGATGGAGATGGAGTTCTTTGTTGAGCCGGGAACCGACGAGACCTGGCACGAGTACTGGATCCAGGAGCGCATGGACTGGTACACAAACCTCGGCATCAAGCCCGAGAATCTGCGTTTCTACGAGCACCCGCAAGAAAAACTCTCACACTACTCGAAGCGCACAGTAGACATTGAATACAAGTTCGGTTTTGCCGGCGGTGACTGGGGTGAGCTGGAGGGCGTTGCAAACCGCACCGACTACGACCTGAAAACCCACGCGGAGGCGTCCGGTAAAGACCTCAGCTTCTTCGACCAGACCAAGGATGCGCGCTGGGTGCCATATGTGATCGAACCGGCGGCGGGTCTCACCCGCTCACTGATGGCGTTCCTGGTGGATGCGTACCGTGAGGAGCAGGTGCCAAACGCGAAGGGTGGCACCGAAACCCGCGTAGTTTTGGGGCTGGATCCGCGTCTCGCGCCGGTGAAAGCCGCTGTGTTGCCTCTCAGCCGCAACGAAAAACTGTCACCGCTCGCCCAGGAGATTGCGGCGGAGCTGCGTGAACAGTGGAACACCGAGTTTGATGACGCTGGAGCGATCGGTCGCCGCTACCGTCGCCAGGACGAGATCGGCACCCCGTTCTGCATCACCGTCGACTTTGATTCGCTCGACGATAACGCTGTCACCGTGCGTGAGCGCGACACAATGGAGCAGGTGCGAGTGCCACGCGAGGAGCTGTTTGCTTACCTCGCGAACAAACTGCGCGGCGCCTAACCGCGGGCAGACACCAGCAGCCACAAACGAGTTGGAGGAAACATGACAGACTATCAGCAGCCACAGACCCCCAACCCCGCAGTGGTACCAGATAATCCTGCGCCGCCCCCCGGTCAGGCAGCTCCTGCTTACCCTGGCCAGGTGCCGCAAGGCGCGCCAGTCTACCCCGCGCCCGCGCCGGCTCCCGGCTACCCCGCTTCCGTGCCGCCTGCCGCGCCGATGTATCCGTGGGCGCAGCCCCGGGTCAGCGTGAAGCACCAGACGGATCCGCTCGAATACCACCGCCTCTACCGTGGCATCAACAAATACTCGTGGTGGAAACCGCTCGTGATGGTGTTGCTGACCATGGTCTACTATTTTGTGATGTCAACGGCGCTAGTGATCGCGTTGATTCTGATTCTGGTGATCGCGGCTCCCGATTTCGTCAACAGTCTCCCCGTGAACGGGGATATTGAGGAGATCACTGCGATGCTGGAATCATCCAGCGAGTTCCAGGTGGGTGCGCTGTTGTTCCTTCTCTTGAGCGTCGCGATTATGTGGCCAGCAGCTATCCTCGCCTGCTTGTCTGTTGGTATCCGACCGGTCGGCAGGCTCTACTCGGTTAACCTGAAACTGCGCTGGCGCCCACTCGGCAAGATGACACTGCTGACGCTCGCGGTGCTCGTGCCGCTGCACGGTATAGTGCAGGGTATTGTTGTCGCACTGGATCCGGCGGCTACCGAGCAGCGACTGCAAGACTTTAACCTTGGCGGGTTCCTCCTCTCAATGCTAATTGTGCTGCTGATTGTACCGCTCCAGGCGGGTGCCGAGGAGGTTATTTTCCGTGGCGCGCTGCTGCAGATGATCGGCTCGTGGGTGAAACATCCGGCGGTTGCGATCGCGATCACCACTGTGCTGTTTGCCGCTGTGCACGTGCAGTATGACATATGGGGCATTACCGCGGTTGGTTTGATGGGTGCCGCTGCCGGCTACCTTACCTGGCGGACCGGCGGTCTAGAGACTGCGATTGCGTTGCACACGGTCAACAACTGGTTTGCTTTCGGGGTAACCTTAAGCGGTGTGCAGGAGTCTGCTGAGACCAGCTCTGGTGGTCCGTTACTGGTGTTTGTTGAACTGGTTGTGCTGTCGGTGTTTGTTGCAGCCGCGATGTTCGTGTTCAAGCGTGACGAGAAGCGAGGCGCGGTAAAAACCACCCGTGTTGACACAATCGAGCAATTTTTCCCGGTGGATCCGGCAGGCAGGCTGATTATCACCCCTGAGCAGTTTGCAAAGCTTCCCGCTAACAGTTCGCTGCGCCAGCAGGTGGTGCCGCCGCAGCCGGTTCCGGTTGGCGCGACTTATAGTGGTACGCCGGTTAGTGGTGTGCCGGCTGCTGTCGATCCGGTTGGTGCAGCGCCGATTGGTGTGCCGGCTGATGCGCCGGCTCCGCAATATATCGCACCAGCCCCCGCGCCGCAGCCGAGTGATTCACAGCAGTCAAATGAACAGCGGTGATGCCCGTGTCGCAGCCTGAAACGAGCCAGTGCGCAGAGTTTGATGCCGTTGTTGTTGGCGACTGTATTGCCGCGCTCAGCAGCTGTTTTGAGCTCGCGCAACTAGGTTTGCGAGTTGCGCTTGTAACCGGCGAGATCACTGTGCCCGAGCGTGGCCTGACAGACGCAAGCGGCGCGCTGCGGGAGCTGTTTCAGGCAACCGAGACGGCTGTCAGTGAGCAGTTGCCGACACAGTGGATGAGAACAGCGTCCGGTAAATTTGGCGAGCTTGAAAAATACTCGGTGCTAGGGATACCAGCTAGCCCGCTGAGCTCCCGAACGATGGCGCTGATTGGATCCACCGCCGCACTGCGCGCCTACCTGGATCGGGTGCTGCCCGTGCTGAAAATCGGCCAGCATCGCAACCTGTGGGAGCTGGTGTGTCAGCGTTTTGGCGCAAAAACCGCGCAGACACTGCTTGCGCCGCAGCTGCGGTATAACTTTGCGGCCGAGGTCACCGAGGTGTCAACCGATGTTGTGCCGGGGCTGGCCGCGGCCGTTGGTCGGCGTGGATCGCTGGCAGACGCGATTTTCGCGCTCGCCGCCCGCAATGACAGCGCCGCAACGCTACTTACCCCGCAGCCTGGCTGGCGCAGTTGGCTAACCGATTTCGTAACCCTGTTGCAAACCTACAACGTGACAATTATCACCGGTGAGCTGCACGATCACAGTTTTGATGCGCAGGCCGAGCGGCACACTGTAATGGTGACACCGCGTCGCGGCAACTTTGTCGACCCTGGCTCTCTGCCGGACTCCGGTGACACCGCCGATGCTGGCTCTTGCTCTAACCCTGCCGACACCGCCGCAGCTTTGGTGGGGGAGTTGCTGAGTGCCCGCGCCCTAATTATTGCCGGGGTGGATCCCACGGGCTCCACACCTGCAACGCTTCACAGCGCAGTTGTCACCCTGCCTGCCCCGACCGACGCGAGCGGCTGGCAGTGCCCTGCGGAAATGCACGAGCACCTCGCTAAAGGTGGAAGCGCGGAACTGACCATTGACCTCGCCGACATCTCCCACGACGGGGCAGCGGCGCAGCTCTGGTGTGACGGAGAGAAAGCTCCCCGGTTGGAGATTCGCGGCCGTCGTGAAATTACCGTGCAGTTGCGCGAGCAGACGGTCGAGCTGCTCGGGGTTGATGCGAACGCTGTGTCAGCGGGCGCGTGGGAGCTTGGCGAAGTCTTTGTGCCCGCGGGTGCCGATAAAGCTGAGGCGGGTGGATCCACCAACAATGACGGTGCTGAGCTGTCGGCACCCCTGTATGTTGGGGCGGAGAATCACGGCGGGGATTTGAGTGCGGCGCTTAACGCGAGCAAACCCGCGCTGACCGTGATGCGCCGCAAACTAGCGGGCATCGCCTAGCCGTTAGCGCCAGCTTATCGCGGGCTATTGTCGCAGGCCAGTGACGCGGGCGCTGCGCTACCTGCCTGGCTGACTAGTTGGTCTGCTGCTTAGCTGGGGGCTAGTCCATCATGTCGGCTGGATCGAGTGCCTCCAGTGCGGCCTTCGCCACCGCGCAGGTGAGGGCCTCAGACGCGGAACTGCCGGTTGTCAGGCCCAGCCGTTCGGCCTCTGCGCGAGCCTCATCACCCAAACAGGCGACGATTGTCGAGTCTGGACGGTCCGCAAACTGCGCAGCCACCTCACGAGCAACCTGCGGGGAACTAACCAGCAGGGCGTTGATGTGGCCGGAGCTGACGTCCTCGCGCACGTGCACGGACGCTGGCACACCGATAGTGCGGTAGGCGACGATCTGAGTAACATCGTGACCGAGATCGATCAGTCCCTCGGTGAGAACCGGCTTGGCCACATCGGAGCGCATGGTGAGGATCCGCAAAATCTTGCCGTTTGAGATCTCCGGCCACACCTTCAACAGGCCGAGAGCGCTGGTGTCAGCCTCCTCGGTTGTGCGCGCTACCTCGTAGCCGGCGTCGATGAACGCTGCGTAGGTTGTTTCACCAACAACCGCAACCTGGGTGCGTTTCGCAATAACTGTGTTGTTGTGAGCGAGCACATCAACGACGGTCGCGTTTGTCGCCGTCATCCAGTCATAGTAGCCGGACTCAAGTTTGATTAGCGCTTGGCGGAGCTTCTCCTCCTCGCTGGTGTGCGAGAAGTCGATGAGGGGAGCGACAACCGGTGTTGCACCCTGGCTGCGGAGTGCTTTCGCTACAAGGGTTCCCCAGCTGCCGCCGCGGGGGACCAACACTCTCTGACCTGCTAAGGGACCGTTTTGTTCACTCATCAAACTCAACTAACTTGTGTAATAACTCGCTGCATTTAACAGTTGTTTCCCCGAGAGTAACCGGGGATTGTATTTACTGCGATACATGACACACTTAAGCTATTTTCGCGCCTTTAGCGCTCAATTGCAAATAGAAGCACACCGGTGCAAAAAGCACCGGTGTGAGCGGGGCTACCTTAGAGGCGGCGGGCGATGGCTAGACTGACACCGGCAACAACGGCTCCGGCAGCCAGTCCGAGGACGGCAACACCGACCACGAAACTGACCGGGTTGCGGCGCTTTTGGCGAATAATCTTGTGCTTGACGTCGTTTACACGGTCATCAATCCGCGCTGGAAAATCCAGGTTGTAGCTGAGCTGGTCGAGGGTTTTACGAAGTTCAGCGCGAGCCTGCTCAGCAGCCGCGATACCAGCGGCGCGACCTGGGAGTTTAACTGTCTCTGGTCGCTCACTGGAGCCGCCAGCCTGGTTGCTGTGCTGTGAGCCTGACGTCTGTGCGTTTGTGGACTGTGAGTTTGCGGCGCTCATCGCCAGGTTCCTTTCTCGCCAGGCTTGGTTCCCTTTTTGCCTGGCTTTGCTGTCATCTGGTCAACATTGTCGACAACGTGCTGCGCTGCATCAAGATCACCCTGCACGCGCGCAATAGTTTCTTTCGGCACAATTGACGCACGTTTCAGGAAGGAAACAGCGATCAGTACAACAATCACAATCACCAGCAGGATTGCGCCACCGATGATCAGAGCTGACAGCCAAACCGGTAGCGCCTCAGCAATACCCGCGATCGCGGCGGTAATAAACACCGGGATAGCCCAAAAGAACAGCACCAGCGCTACAACAATTAGAGCAACACCGGTTAACAGGTTCTTAAACCCGCCTGCAACCTCCGCCTTCGCGTTGGCAATCTCGGTGCGAACAAGCCGCATCGTCTGCCCGGGCAGAGCACCGAGCAGTTTAAAAGTATTAGGGTTTTTCTTCGCCAATTTCTAACCTAACTAGCCGCTTTGGTGCCGTTTGTGCTGGCGTTCTCGGGAGCTGTGGTTTGCGCGCTCGGCTCGGCGCCGGGTGCCTGCGCCGCAGCTGACTGCGCACCGGTGCCGTGTGGATCCCATGTAGATGCTGTGTGAGTTGATTTTGCGCTGGTTTTTTTGTTGCCGGATCCGCTAATCACAGTCTTCGCAGCCTCAGCAATCAGGTCACGAGCCTGCTGAGCACGGGCGCCCGCAAAATCCTTTGCCGCATCTGCGCCACGCTGCACGAGTGGCTGCCGCCACACTGCCTTTGTGCCACGCTTGATCTGCTCATAGCGAGGGCGACCGGCACGTGAACCGAGCACGTAACCGACACCAAGACCAACCAGCAGAGCAAATTTGCTTCGCATAGTGCCTCCAAAATTGTTTTTGCGCAGCAAGGGCGCTTTAGTACATACTTTGTCTAAGTCTATCCAGCTTTGCTGTGTAATGGCTGCGGTACGGCTCAGGCTTATATACTTTCTGCTGCAAATTTCGCGGCCGCTGATGTGGCTGGTGCTGTGGTTGCCGGAGAGTCCGCCGATTTTCAACTGTCGGTATTGTTAGAGATGTGACGATTCGGATTTTAGCTGTTGGCAAGAAGTCGGAGAGCTGGATACAGCCGGGTATCGAGCGGTACGAGAAGCGCCTGCGCAAGCCCTGGAACCTGAACTGGCAGTTCCTCGCGCACTCTGCGCTTGCCGAGGAGGCCGCTCGCACCCAGGAGTCCGACCGTATCCTCGCCAAATTAAAACCCGACGAGTTTGTTATTTTGCTCGATGAGCGGGGCAAAATGCTCAGCTCACCGGGTCTCGCCAAGCAGCTTTCGGCGCAGCTTGGGTTCGCCGAGATAACGCTTGTGATCGGTGGTGCCTACGGGGTTGACGAGCGGATCCGCCAGCGCGCCAACCTGGTTTGGTCACTCTCTGAACTGGTTTTCCCACACCAGTTGGTGAGACTAATAGTTGTCGAACAGCTCTATCGCGCTGCCGAGATCAGCGCCGGCAGACCGTACCACCACGTCTAACAGCTCATCCCGTTTTGCTGGAGTTGTAATCTGTTTGGTACTCCGTTCTCGCTGGCTAATCGCTACGTGACCGCCGGTTTATCACCATTGGTAACAAAATGTCCCACGCTGCAAATAGTGTTTTGCCATGAGGTTAATAAACATTAAAAGCAAACTGAGCAGGGCCAGCGCCACAGATCAACTGCGTGCGCCGCCGCTTACTGCCCCGGTGGTTGTTAATCCGTGGCGGATCTCGCATCAGCAGCACCGGCTAAAACTAATCAACGACAGCGGGGAGGATCTGCTTGGCGTCCGCGTTAGTGTCGCGGGCTCTGCTGTTTGCGCGCTGAGTCTGCCGCAGAGGGTGAGCCCCGGTCAGAGCCTCTCTGTCTGGGTCTATGAGCCGGAGTCTCCGTGCGCGAGCGCGGTCGCTGTTGTGCAGTGGCGCAACAGTGCTGGGGCTGAGCTCATATGTCCGGTGCCGATTACCTAGCCAGGCTACGCAGAGCGGTTCTATGGCACTCTTGCCCAGAGTCATTACCCGGCTGTTTGGCCGGTTGCTGAGTGTTTAACTGTTTGGTTGTGGTCGCCTAGATTCACGCTCTTGCTGATACTCAAGGAACTCGCGAACGGTTGGTTTCCGCACTTTTTCACTAACCTTGGTCGGGTCAATATCCCGTGTCAGGTCAGAGACGGTTGTCTCTAGCGCTCTTGCGATTAGTGTGATGGTTGTGATGCTGGCGTTTGCTTGGCCGCGCTCGATTTTGCCGAGGTTGCTTGGGTCAATGTGTGAGAGGTGAGCGAGATCAGTCTGGGTCAGGTTGAGTTCTTGGCGCAGCTCGATAATGCGAGCGCCTAGCGCCACGCACTCGTGCCTGCGACTGTAATCCATAAAACCAGTGTTCATTGAAAATAGACAGTTTGACTATGCAGGTAAACAAAAAGGGTTTATAACCCCAGGGTTTAAACACACTATTTAACCCGGTGAGCGGGGGACTGGTTAAAAACGGCGGTGAAAAACACCCGCCAATTTCATTCAACACTATATATGGGGGTGAAACTGAAAAACAGCGGATAGATGTTGTGTCGGTGGCCTGCTAGACACGCCCAAGACGCAAACCTGTGCAAAAAAAATTATTGGCGAATCAGCCTGTGGATAACTAACTTACATGCTTGAAATTTAGCAAAAAGTTTTAAACAGGCGGTGCTAAAAACGGGTGATAACTCGGTGGAAAATCACACCGATGTAACTCCCCTATGTAGTGCCACAACTATTTGTGATTCACTATATATAGTGGTTTTTGAGGATGGTTGAGGTTACTCCCTTGCTGAATCCGCAGAAACTCAAGCAACGTGAGTGAACAACTTAATAACCAAGCGAACAAGAGAGATAGGGAAAGCACACAATGACTGTTACCGTCTACACAAAGCCATCATGCGTACAGTGCACCGCAACATACCGCGCGCTCGACAGCAAGGGCATTGAGTACGATGTGCTCGACCTGTCTGAGGATCAGACCGCGCTCGAGACCGTTAAAGAGCTCGGGTACCTGCAGGCACCCGTTGTTGTCACCGACGGTGACCACTGGTCAGGCTTCCGTCCAGACAAGATCGACGAGCTTGCCGGTCGTCTCGCCTAAGCTGGCAACAGCATGGCAAACCTGATCTACTTTTCAAGTGTCTCAGGGAACACCCACAGATTTGTCGAAAAGCTCGGACTGCCCGCTCAGCGGATCCCACTGCGCAGTGCAGAGGATCCGCTCGTGGCAGACGAGCCTTTCGTTTTAATCCTCCCGACCTACGGTGGTGGCCCACACACCAAGGCCGTCCCAAAACAGGTTATTAAGTTTTTGAATGACGAACGCAACCGCAAACTAATACGCGGTGTTATCGCCGCCGGAAACACCAACTTCGGCGACGCATACGGAATAGCCGGCGACATTGTTGCACAAAAGTGTCGCGTGCCACACCTCTATCGCCTTGAACTATTTGGAACCCCAGAAGACGTAGAAAACGTTAGAAACGGACTGGAACAGTTTTGGAAACAACAGTGACCACACAGCACGACTCATCGCGCATCAGCGAAATGGACTATCACGCTCTCAACGCGATGCTGAACCTTTACGATGCAAACGGCAAAATCCAGTTCGACAAGGATCGTGAGGCGGCAAGGCAGTACTTCCTGCAGCACGTTAACCAGAACACCGTGTTCTTCCACGACTTTGAAGAGCGGCTGCGCTTCCTAATCGAAAACGAGTACTACGAGCCAGAGATCATCAACAAGTACCCGGAGGGCTTCGTAAAAGAGCTCACCAAACACGCCTACAGTCTGCACTTCCGGTTCCCAACCTTCCTCGGCGCCTTCAAATTCTTCACCTCTTACGCACTCAAAACCTTCGACGGTAAACGCTACCTGGAGCGCTTCGAGGATCGCGTTGTGATGGTTGCGATAACCCTCGCAGACGGAGACCAGGAGCTCGCAAAACTCTACGTTGACGAGATCATCTCCGGGCGCTTCCAGCCGGCAACACCAACCTTCCTGAACGCTGGCAAAGCACAGCGCGGCGAATATGTATCCTGCTTCCTGCTCAGGATCGAAGACAACATGGAGTCAATCTCACGCGGTATCAACTCCTCACTGCAGCTCTCAAAGCGCGGCGGCGGTGTTGCGCTGTTGCTCTCAAACCTGCGTGAAGCGGGCGCGCCAATCAAGAAGATCGAGAACCAGTCATCGGGCATTATCCCGGTTATGAAACTGCTCGAAGACAGCTTCAGCTACGCAAACCAGCTCGGAGCAAGACAGGGCGCGGGCGCTGTTTACCTCTCCGCACACCACCCAGATATTCTCCCCTTCCTCGACACCAAGCGCGAAAACGCTGACGAGAAGGTGCGCATTAAAACCCTCTCGCTCGGCATTGTTGTACCAGACATCACCTTCGAGCTCGCGAAAAAGAACGAAGACATGTACCTGTTCTCGCCATACGACGTCGAGCGCGTCTACGGTGTGCCATTCGCAGATATTTCCGTCAGCGAAAAATACTACGAGATGGTGGATGATTCCAGGATCCGCAAAACAAAAATCAATGCGCGAAACTTCTTCCAGACCATCGCCGAACTGCAGTTCGAATCAGGCTACCCGTACATTGTGTTCGAAGACACCGTGAACCGCGCCAACCCGATCAAGGGCCGCATTAACATGTCGAACCTCTGCTCTGAGATTCTGCAGGTAAACACACCAACCACCTATAATGCAGACCTCAGCTACGACAAAATCGGCAAAGACATCTCCTGCAACCTCGGTTCAATGAACATCGCGATGATGATGGACGGGCCAGACTTCGAAAAGAGCGTAGAGGCCGCGATCCGCGCCCTCACTGCGGTTAGTGACATGAGCCACATCAACTCTGTGCGCTCAATCGAAGACGGCAACGACCAGTCACACGCAATCGGTCTCGGCCAGATGAACCTGCACGGTTACCTGTCCCGTGAGCGGATCTTCTACGGTAGCGAAGAAGGCATCGACTTCACCAATATCTACTTCTACACAATCCTGTTTAACGCACTGAAAGCTTCAAACAAGATCGCGATCGAGCGCGAAGAAACCTTCGTCGGGTTTGAAGACTCGAAGTATGCAAGCGGTGAGTTCTTCGACAAGTACATCGATGAGCCTTGGCAGCCCGCAACCGCGCGCGTGCAGGAGCTATTCGACAATGCTGGGATCCACATCCCAACCCAGGAAGACTGGATTGAGCTGCGCGAAAGCATCCAAAAACACGGAATCTACAACCAGAACCTGCAGGCGGTGCCACCAACCGGTTCGATCTCCTATATCAACAACTCAACCAGCTCGATCCACCCGATCGCGTCAAAGATTGAGATTAGGAAAGAGGGTAAACTCGGCCGAGTTTACTACCCGGCACCGTTCCTCACCAACGACAACCTGGAATACTACCAGGATGCCTACGAGATCGGCGCAGAAAAGATTATCGACACCTACGCGGCTGCAACCCAGCACGTTGATCAGGGACTGTCTCTGACCCTGTTCTTCCCGGACACCGCAACCACTCGCGACGTCAACAAGGCGCAGATTTATGCGTGGCGAAAAGGCATCAAAACTATCTACTACATTCGACTCCGGCAGATGGCGCTTGAGGGCACCGAGGTTGAGGGCTGTGTAAGCTGTATGCTGTAACTGCTGCTAGATGTAACTAAACCAGCAGAAATAAATAAAGAAGCGAGAAAGAGACCCCACAATGAGTCCAGCAGAAAAGGGCCACCTGTTAACAGAGGTGCAGGCGATCAACTGGAACCGCATTGAAGACGATAAAGACGTTGAGGTGTGGAACCGGCTCGTTAACAACTTCTGGCTGCCAGAGAAAGTGCCGCTCTCTAACGATGTGCAGTCGTGGAACACACTCACCCCTGAAGAGCAGCAGCTGACCATGCGGGTTTTTACCGGCCTAACACTGCTTGATACAATCCAGGGCACGGTTGGCGCTGTATCACTGATCCCAGATGCGCTAACCCCGCACGAGGAAGCGGTCTACACTAATATCGCGTTCATGGAGTCAGTGCACGCCAAAAGCTACTCGTCAATCTTCTCAACACTCTGTTCAACCACCGAGATTGATGCAGCATTCCGCTGGTCAGTGGAAAATCCGAACCTGCAGAAGAAGGCGCGGATCGTGATGGACTACTATCACGGTGATGACCCACTGAAACGCAAGGTCGCTTCAACACTGCTTGAATCATTCCTGTTCTACTCCGGCTTCTACCTCCCAATGTACTGGTCGAGCCGTGCGAAGCTCACCAACACAGCAGACCTGATCCGTTTGATTATTCGTGATGAGGCTGTGCACGGCTACTACATCGGCTACAAATACCAGAAGGGGTTGGAGCTCGAAACAGAAGAGCGTCGCCAGGAGCTGAAAGACTACACCTTCGCACTGCTCTACGACCTCTACGACAACGAGGTGAAATACACCCAAGACCTGTATGACGGCGTGGGCCTCACCGAGGACGTAAAGAAGTTCCTGCACTATAACGCTAACAAGGCGCTGATGAACCTCGGTTACGAGCCAATGTTCCCATCGAGCGTCACCGACGTGAACCCTGCGATCCTCTCGGCACTGTCACCAAACGCTGACGAAAACCACGACTTCTTCAGCGGATCCGGCTCCTCCTACGTGATCGGCAAAGCCGAGGTCACAGAAGACGAGGACTGGGACTTCTAGCCCTAAAACAGCAACCAAATCTGGCGGTACCGCAAACCTGCGGTGCCGCCGGTGTTTTTAAATGTTGGTGAGTTTTCGCATTACCAACACTTATACAGTTAAGTGTTGGTAAGCTACAGGCGTGGCAACAGATAATGAAGCCGGAAAAATAATAATTGAGCCGGTATCTTGGCAGAAACATGAATGGGTGCCTCGTGCCCAGCAAATGTATTCGCATGCCGAGGTGAGGAAACAGGCCGGGGTTTATGAGGCCGCCGTCCCTGCAATAGTAAGCACCTGGAATCCCAGCCTGCCATCGGATGTTTTGACTGATCTTGAGGACGCAACTCGTAAACTGGTTGAGTTTGATAAGTATGCTCAGGTGCGGCTTGCGAGTGACTCACCCTCTCTGGGGCCGATGACAGCAATTTTGCTGCGCACCGAAGCCGCCTCCAGTTCACAGATCGAACAGTTAACCACTTCCGCAAAACAGCTTGCGCTTGCAGAAATAGCTGAGGGCGAGAAAAGCAACGCACTCTCAGCCGTCGGCAATGTTCGGGCGATGGAGGCTGCCCTGGGCCTGGCGGAAGATTGTCAGTGACGGTCGAAAAGTAGCCCACTAGCGCCGCTCGAAAAGTAGCCCAATTCATCTAAAAATGAAAGGGTGATTTCTTTGGATAA
>NZ_RQYM01000005.1 GCF_003859945.1 Leucobacter sp. OH1287 | reverse complement strand
ATGTAGCTAGAACAGAGGTAGAATAGCAGTACGTTTGTTGGGCTACTTTTCGCCCGTCATTTTGGGCTACTTTTCGACCGTCACCGACATAGCTGTTGTGCGGCTGCGTGAGTCGAAAGGTAGTGAGAGTAAATGATTAGATATCTATCATCGGGTGAGGTCGCCGCGCGCATTGGTGTCTCGCTCGGAGCGTTGATGCACTACAAGCTGCCTGAGCCTGACGCACTTATTGGTAGAACCCGCGGATGGTTACCCGAAACGATTGATGCTTGGAACGCAAGCCGCCCCGGACGCGGTAACTGGCGATGATAACTGGCAGAACAACAAGCAGTCTCCACCCGAGAACAGCGCTAGGGCGGTTACGCTCTGCCGTGGAATTGGATCCACCAGCTGGCGGCGGGGGATTAGCGCCGTGGCTTGGTATCCGGCACGAACAGCCAGGATCCAGCCGCGAACAAAAGCAGCGCGCCGGTGACGATGAAGGCGAGATGGAAGCCGCTCGCGTCAACGATTAGGCCAGCAAGCAGCGGGCCAACAACTCCGCCGATGTCGGTTGTCATCTGGGTTGTTGCGACAACCTGACCGCCGGAACGCTTGCCAACAATGTCTGCCTGGGCTGCCTGCAGTCCCGGGTTTGTGAGGGCGGATCCGGCACCGGCGACCGCCATAATCGTGATCGCCGCCCACAGCGTCCCACTGTACGGCAGCGCAATAAACGCGATCCCGCCGCAGATGCTGCCGAGAATAATCAGTGGCTTCCTGCCGATAATGTCGTTCCAGCGGCCGGACGGGATGATCAGCAGCGCGTTACCGGCGGCGTACCCGAACAGCACCCAGCCGGGGGCAGCATTGTCTTCAGACACCATTGCTGTAACAAACAGCGGCACGGTCGCAACCCTAACACCCCAGCTTGACCAGCCGAGCGTGAAGAACGAGACAAGCAGCGTCCAGTAGCTGTGCTGCTGTAGCGCCTCGGGCAGTGTGATAGCGGCGGTTTTGGGCGACCCTGGGGTGCGGCGCTTGCCGACGTCACTCTTGTGCAGCGCAATATAGACGGTGAGCGCAGCAACCACGAGCAGTACCGCGTAAAACACGAATGGAGCGCGAAAACCCCAACTGAGTACGAGGCTGCCGACCACGGGACCGCACAGGTTTCCGAGCAGGAAGCTCGACCCCATATAGCTCGCGACCTTGCCGCGCGATAGTTCGGGGGAGAGTTTAATCACAAGCGATGTGGTCGCGATAGTCGCCATAACAGAGCCGATACCGCCAACTCCGCGCATCGCAAGCAGCGTCCAAAAGTCGTTTGCGATCGCGCAGAGGCCGGTTGAGACGGCGACGATGAGCAGGCCTAGCAGGAACAGGGTCCGCTCACCAATAATGCGTGAGAGCCAGCCAGCGCCTGGACTGCTAATTAGTCGCACAAGACTGAAGATACTGGTGATCATGCTGGCGGCGGCGAACGTGACGCCGAACGAGGTAACCAGCTGCGGAATAATCGGGGCAACAACGCCGTACCCGAGTGCTACACAGAAGTTTGAGGCGATGAGAGCCCAAATTTCGCGTGGCATCTTTGTTTTTGGCACCAGAATATTGTAGCGCCTTTTGCGGGGGCCGCGCTAATTCACGCCTGATTGGGTTTGCGGCCACGACGCGGGCGCACCTGGGGCAGGGGGCGCGGATCCGCCCCCACCGCTGCAAGCCCGTCCAGCCACCCAATCGCGGCCTGTGCGAGCTGCTGTTCAGCGTCTAACCAAACGGGGTAGCCGGGTCGGCGCTCATCAGGGGCGGCGCGGTCGAGGTCAGGCCCGGCAGGGACTGCGGTGTTTGGGTGACCCAGCTCGTGACCAGCGCTGCCCAGCACGCTCTGCCAGGCACGCCGGTAGTTGCTGATCAGGTCTGTGAGCTGCTGTGCGGGCAGCAGCTGCTCGGGGAGGGTGCGTGCGAGGGAGAGTTGGAAAACCATCTGTTCCCAGTCGCACTCGACGCTGTTAAACCACTGCGCTGTGCTTTCGAGGCCTGCGGGGGTGGCTGCGAACAGGGCGAGGTTGTCGTGGGTTTTTGCGACCTCGGTGATTAGTCCGTCACGCTGGCAGCGGGCGAGCGTTGAATAGATTTGGCCGGGGTTTAGCTGGCGGCCGGTGCGCGCAGCAATTTCACTGCCCAGTTGCAGCCCGTACACCGGTCCAAGACCGGTTAGCGCCACAATTCCGTGCCTGATCAGTGACATTGCACACCAGCTAAACCAAGCCAGCCGTGTGAAAACTAGCTGTTGTAGCTGCGGAAGGCAACAACCGCGTTGTGTCCACCAAATCCGAAGCTGTTGCTGATCGCCAGCTGCTCGCCGTCGCCGAGGCTCTGGCACTCTCCTGAAACGGTCAGCGGGATTTCTGGGTCCTTGTTGGTGAGGTTGATGGTTGGTGGCGCGATCCGCTCTTGCACCGCCAAAACGGTGAACAGCGCCTCGAGTGCACCGGTGCCGCCGAGCAGGTGGCCGGTTGCGCTCTTTGTCGCAGAAACAGGGATCTCTTTTACTCTGTCGCCAAAGACGCGGTGCAGCGCCGCGTACTCGGCGATGTCGCCGACCGGGGTGCTGGTTGCGTGCGCGTTAATGTGGGTAACATCGTCAGCGCTTGCGCCAGCCTGGGCGAGCGCAGCCTCAACCGCGCGAGCTGCCCCGAGACCCTCCGGGTCGTTGGCGGTGATGTGGTAAGAATCGGCGGTTACGCCAGCTCCGGCGAGTTCCGCGTAAATGTGTGCGCCGCGTGCTTTTGCGTGCTCCTCGGTTTCGAGCACGAGCGCCGCAGCACCCTCACCCATGACAAAACCGTCACGGTCTGTGTTGTATGGGCGTGACGCCGCTGCCGGATCGTCGTTGCGGGTTGACAGTGCCTTCATTGATGAGAACGCAGCGATTGTGATCGGGTGGATCGCGGACTCGGTGCCGCCGGCAATCACAACGTCTGCAAGCCCGGCGCGCAGGTCATCCAGGGCGTTTGACAGGGCTTCGGTGCTGGACGCACAGGCCGAAGCAACGGTTCTGGCGTAGGCGCGAGCGTTAAAGTGCATGGAGACGGCTGCGGCTGCGGCGTTTGGCATCAGCATTGGCACGGTCAGCGGCATAACCCGGCGAGGGCCGCGCTCCCGCAGTGTATCCCAGGCGTCGAGCAGGCTCCAGACGCCGCCGATACCGGTTGAAAAATCAACGCCGAGGCGCTCCGGCTCAACCTCTGGTGAACCAGCGTCCTCAAAAGCCTCGATTGCAGCAACAAGCGCCAGCTGGCTTGCCGGGTCCAAGCGTTTAGCGGTTGGCCGTGGCAGTACCTCGTCTGGGCGCACCGCTGCCTCTGCGGCAAATGTTACAGGAAGGTCGTACTCTTTAACCCAGTCGTGGGTTAGGGTTTTAACACCTGAAACGCCCTGTTTCAGTGCATCCCATGATGCTTTTGCGGTTCCGCCGAGCGGGGTGGTTGCTCCGATGCCTGTAACTACAATCTTAGTCATTGTTGCTGCTTCCGAGTATTGTTAACAATTATGTTGTGTGGCTGTGCCGCAGACGCAGCACAGCCACAGGTGGCGGATACCCGCCAGGGTTTAAATTATGAAGCGTTTACGATGAAGTTAACCGCGTCACCAACAGTTTTGAGGTTCTGTACTTCCTCGTCTGGGATCTTCACGTCGAACTTCTCTTCAGCGTTCACAACGATGGTCATCATTGAGATTGAGTCGATGTCGAGGTCATCGGTGAATGACTTCTCAAGCGCTACAACCTCTGGTGCGATGCCGGTCTCGTCGTTGATGAGCTCAGCAAGACCCGCGAGTACCTCTTCAGATGTGTGTGCCATGGTTTTCTCCTTGGTTTGGTTGATTTACTGCAATATGAGTTTATCTTGTTTAGTTAGATTCTGTGCTTAGCCCTACGGCAGCCGCACAACCTGCGCCGCGTAAACAAGGCCAGCTCCGAAGCCGATCTGCAGAGCCAGTTTGCCGCTCAGCTCCGGGTTTTCGCTGAGCAGCCGGTGGGTTGCCAGCGGAATCGAAGCGGCTGAGGTGTTACCGGTTTCGGCGATGTCGCGACCGATAAGTACGCTCTCGGACAGACCGAGCTGTTTTGCAAACTCGTCGATGATCCGCATGTTTGCCTGGTGGGGGATAAACGCGGCGAGATCGTCGGCGGTGACACCGGCAACCTCCAGCGCCTGACGCGCAACCTTCGCCATCTCCCAAACTGCCCAGCGGAACACTGACGGGCCGTCCTGTCTGAGGGTTGGCCACTCGCTCTTGCCGTCACGGAACTCAATCAGCGTGTGGTTCATTCCAACCGCGCCAGCCCGGGAGCCGTCAGACCCCCACACCGAAGCGGCGATTCCTGGCTCATCGGCTGGGCCGATCAGCGCGGCACCTGCCCCATCACCGAGCAGGAACGAGATGGTGCGGTCGGTTGGATCCACAACATCGGACAGCTTCTCGGCACCGACAACCAGCACATACTTGGCCTGGCCGGAGCGAACCAGCGCGTCAGCCTGCGCAACCGCGTAGCAGTAACCGGCACACGCGGCGTTCAGATCGTAGGCCGCCGCCGGTGTTGCACCAACGTGGTCGGCAACCAGCGCCGCAATAGACGGTGACTGCTGCACATTGCTGATTGTCGCAACAAGCACCGCGCCGATCTCTTTCGGGTCGATTCCGGCCTTCTCAACTGCCTCACTGGCGGCCGCGGCCGCGAGAGTGTAGGCGCTCTGCTCAGCGGTGCCGCGCGCCCTGGTGATAATCCCGGTGCGCTGGCGGATCCACTCATCAGAGGAGTTGATTGGCTCAATCAGCTCGTCATTGGTGACCAATCGCTCACCGCGTGCTGCGCCAAGCGAGTAGATGCGTGAACCAGCCGGGCCATGGAATTGCTGCAATTGCGCCACGGTTATGCCTCCTGCTCAGGGGTTAGATGTTCCGCTATAAACTCTACCGTCACCGCGGTGTCGGATGGGCTATCTAGGCGTTTTGCCGGGGTGGTTTTCAGGCTGCGCTTTGCCAGGCCGACGAGTGCGCCGGCTGGTGCGAGCTCCACGAGCGCGGTGATGCCGTCCACGGCAAAAGCGTCCATGCAGCGATCCCAGCGAACCGGTGACGCAACCTGCGAGATCAGCTTCGCCTTAAACTCGGTACCGCTCGTAACCAGCGAGCCGTCCTCGTTGGTGTAGATGGGGTGGTGCGGATCCGCCACCGCAAACTCTGCGGCAGTTGCGGCGAGTTCATCCCTCGCGGGAGCCATAATCGCGGTGTGGAACGCGCCAGCGACCTTCAGCGGGATAACACGCGCCTTCGCGGGCGGGTTACTGTTGAGGGTCGCGAGGTTATCGTGGGATCCGGCAGCGACGATTTGGCCTGCGCCGTTGAAGTTTGCGGGCGCGAGCCCGAGCGACTCAAGGTGAGCGGTAACGCTGTCTGGGTCACCGCCGAGCACGGCGCTCATGCCGCTCGGGTTTGCGTTTGCGCACTGCTGCATCGCCTTTGCGCGCTGCGCAACAAACCGGACGGCTGTTGCGGCGTCAAACACGCCAGCGCCGTATGCCGCGGTGATCTCACCAACCGAGTGGCCCGCGAAACGCAGACTGGCGTTAATCGCCTCCTGCTGCTCTGCGGGAAGTGTCTCGATCTCGTCGCGGAGCGCGTTAATCGCGAGGATGCCGGCTGCGACAATCAGCGGCTGGGCGATCTCGGTGCTGCGGATCGTTTCCTCGTCACTCTCAGTGCCGTGCTTCACCAGATCAATGCCGATCTGGTCACTGACCTCAGTCAGCCACTGCTTTGCTGCATCATCCTGCAGCCACTCTGCTAAAAAGCCTGGTTTTTGGGAGCCCTGGCCGGGACATGAAACTACAATCACCTAAATAGTGTCTCAGATTTTTGACGAAAAACCTTACATATTAACGACAAATTTGGCGGGTCGTTTTTGTAGGAACCCTACAGGTCAGAGTTGTTTGAGTGGATTTTCCCGATAATTACCGCGGTCTGCAGCACAAAAGCGTCGCGCGGCTCGCTCGGCTGCCAGCCCACTATCTCACTGATTTTCTTTAGTCTGTAGCGCACCGTATTGGTGTGGATCCGCAACTCCCGCGCCGTCTGTTCGAGCGACCGGCCGGTCTCAAAATACTTGCTGAGGGTTGTTAAAAGCTCCGGTGAGCTCTTTAACAGCGGCAGATAGATCCGCTGATAGAGCGTCTGTTTCGCGGTTCTGTCGCCTGCGAGTGACCGCTCAGGTAGTAACTCGTCGGCGTGGATCGGCCTTCCCGGGTTCGGGATCGCAGACGAGGCTACAGCCCCGCTCAGCGCAGTTTTTGCAGAGAGATGGGAGGCGCTAAGTGACTCAACAGCCGACCCGATAACATATGGTCGATCCGGCATTGTCTGCTCGCTAATCGCCTGTGTAATCTCGGCAAACAGTGTCTCAACGGCGCTTTTCTCGTTCGGGCTGGATTCTATAACACCCAACACAATCACCATCCGCCGCTCCTGCACAGAGATCAGGATGTCACAGCCCGCTTTCCTGGCAATCCGGCGGATCTCGTCAAGGTCGCTGTGCTGGTTTGCCTGCCCAATCACCACGCACGCCTTGCCGCGGCCACGCCAACCCAGCGCAGACAGCCTGCTCGGCAGCGCCTCGTCAGCGGATCCGTTCAGGATCGAGTCAACAATCAGCGCCTCAAGCCTGGCATCCCACAGCCCGCGTGCCTCAGCCGCGCGGGCATAGACGTGCGCCGCGCTGAACGCCACCTCGCGGGAGAACCGCAGCACCGCCTCGCGCATAGCGCTGCTCTGTTCAGCAATGTGCTCCTCTAGCACGTCAACCACGATCTCGGTTAGTTGCAGGGTTTCTTGCAGGCTGATGCTGCGGACCAGTTCACGCGGCGCCGCACCAAACACGTCGCTCGCTATCCACGGCGTGGTTGTTGGATCCGCATACCAGTTAATGAATGATTCGATGCCTGCCTGGGCTACGAGCGCGACGGTGCTGCGCCTGCTCGCGGGCATCTGTGAGAACCAGGTGAGTTTGTCGGCCATGCGTCGCAGCGACAGCGTCGACATATCGCCGGCTGAGTGCCTGAGCCAGCTCAGCTCGGTCGCCTTGTCGGCGGTTGTCGGGGTGGTTTGTTGCTGCTGTTTCATGGTTTTACTGTGCGATAGAAGACGCAAGGTGGGTTATTCCGTGCTGTTGTGTTGAACCCCATGGAATAACCCACCATCCTGTTTTGTCGTGTGGTCAGCCTGCTAGCTGTCGCCTCCAGCGCTGCCGGTTGTGCCGGCGTTTACATCGTCGAGGCGGTACTTCTCGTATGCCTTAGCCGGAATATCTGAGGCGATTTTACCCTCCGCAGCAAGCCGCTGCAGCACCTTGTAGACAACGCTCTCGCGGTCGATGCGGAAGTGGCGGCGTGCTGCCGCGCGAGTGTCGCTGAAACCGAAACCGTCCGCTCCGAGCACCGAGTAGTCGCCGGGAACGAACTGGCGTATTTGCTCAGGCACGCCGGTCTCGAAATCGCTGACTGCAACGAACGGCCCCTTAGCGTCCCGCAGTTTCGCGGTGAGGTAGGGGACAGGTGCCGGATCCTTCGGATTATTGAACGCGGTCTTTGCCGCTGCGAGTCCGTCACGGTAGAGCTCTGACCAGCTGGTGACGCTCCAGACGTCAGCTGAAACACCCCAGTCCTGCAGCAGCAGTTCCGCCGCCTCAATCGACCACGGAACAGCAACACCGGAGGCGAGGATTTGCGCCCGCAGTTCGGCGTCCTCACCCTTGTGAACACGGTGAATACCGCGCACAATTCCTTCTACGTCAACATCCTCTGGTTCTGCGGGGTGAATAATCGGCTCATTGTAAACGGTCAGGTAGTAGATGACGTTTGGATCCGGGTGGTTGCCGCCATACATGCGGTCAAGACCCGCCTGAATAATGTGCCCGATCTCGTAACCGTAGGCGGGATCGTAGGAGATTACCGCCGGGTTGGTTGAGGCGAGCAGCGGCGAGTGACCGTCAGCGTGCTGCAGACCCTCACCGGTTAGGGTTGTGCGGCCCGCGGTTGCGCCGATCAGGAAGCCGCGCGCCATCTGGTCGCCGGCAGCCCACAGGGCATCGCCGGTGCGCTGGAAACCGAACATCGAGTAGAAGATGTAGATCGGAACCATCGGCTGACCGTGGGTTGCGTAGGAGGTGCCGGCCGCGGTGAACGCAGCAGAGGCACCGGCCTCGTTAATACCAACGTGCAGCAGCACACCCTGTTCGCTCTCCTTGTAGGCGAGCAGCAGGTTACGGTCAACAGAGGTGTAGGTTTGGCCGTGCGGGTTGTAGATCTTGGAGGCTGGGAAGTAGGAGTCCATACCGAAGGTGCGCGCCTCATCGGGGATGATTGGCACGAAGCGTGGCCCGAACTCTTTATCGCGCATCAGATCCTTCAAGAGACGCACAAAAACCATTGTGGTCGCCGCTTTTTGCTGACCTGATCCCTTCTTGGTGACGGCGTAGGTTTTGTCCTTAGGCAGCGCAACATCAATGTGTTTCGCGGTGCGCTTTGGCAAGTAGCCGCCGAGTGCCTCACGCCGCTCACGAATGTAGCGCAGCGCCTCAGAGTTCTCGTCTGGGCGGTAGTACGGAGGCAGATACGGGTTCTCTTCAAGCTGGGCGTCGGAGATCGGGATCCGCATTGTGTCACGGAACAGTTTCAGATCATCGAGCGTCATCTTTTTCATCTGGTGGGTTGCGTTGCGACCCTCAAAGTGTGAGCCGAGACCGTAGCCTTTAATCGTGTGGGCGAGGATCACGGTTGGGCGACCCCTGTGCTCGGTTGCGGCCTTAAACGCGGCATACACCTTGCGGTAGTCGTGACCGCCGCGTCGTAAGCCCCAGATGCGATCGTCTGAGTAGTCCTCAACGAGTTTCAGGGCGCGTGGATCGCGGCCAAAGAAGTTCTGGCGAACGTAGGCGCCGCTCTCCGCCTTGTATGTCTGGAAGTCACCGTCTGGGGTTGTGTTCATCAGGTTGAGCAGCGCGCCCTCGTGGTCGCGGTTTAGCAGGTCATCCCACTCGCGACCCCAGATAACCTTGATAACGTTCCAGCCCGCACCGCGGAAGAAGCTCTCCAGCTCCTGAATAATTTTGCCGTTACCGCGCACCGGACCGTCAAGCCGCTGCAGGTTACAGTTGATCACGAAGGTTAGGTTATCGAGTCCGTCGTTTGCCGCAACCTGCAGCTGACCGCGGCTTTCAACCTCGTCAAGCTCGCCGTCACCGAGGAACGCCCAGACGTGCTGGTCGCTGCAGTCCTTAATCCCGCGGTTGGTGAGGTAGCGGTTGAACTGTGCCTGGTAGATCGCGTTAATCGGGCCGAGACCCATTGACACGGTTGGGAACTGCCAAAAATCTGGCATCAGCCGCGGGTGCGGGTAGCTTGGAATACCGCCGCCAGGCTGTGAAACCTCTTGCCTAAAACCGTCAAGCTCTGTCGCGCTGAGACGGCCCTCCAGGAATGCACGCGAGTAGATACCGGGGGAGGCATGGCCCTGCACAAACACCTGATCGCCGCCACCCGGGTGATCCGCCCCGCGGAAGAAGTGGTTGAAGCCAACCTCGTAGAGAGATGCGGATGAGGCGTAGGTTGAGATGTGGCCACCGACCTCAATACCGGGACGCTGGGCGCGGTGCACGAGCATCGCGGCGTTCCAGCGGATGTAGGAGCGGTACTCGCGCTCCAGCTGCTCGTCGCCGGGGAACTCGGGTTCGTTCTCGGAGGCGATTGTGTTGATGTAGTCGGTTGTTGGAACCTGCGGAACATTCAGGTGCAAGTCGCGTGACTTAGCCAAGAGACTGCCCATAATTTCGCGGGCGCGGCCTGGGCCTTTAACACGAGCGAGATCCTCGAGTGATTCTTGCCACTCGGCGGTCTCCTGTGGATCCATATCTGGCTGGTCTGGCGCGTATGGGTCCTGGATATTTACGGGCATTATGCTCCTTCGATGTTTGAGCAAACGGTCGTTTTGGATAAAACTTGCTAGGTATTAGCCTACTATGTTTAGCTGGGATTGAGGGAGTGAATATGCTTGGAAAAAAACGGCGGATGGTCAGGGATTTTACGCTGCAAAACCACCGTGCGGAGAGCTTTAACCTGAGAGCCAAACTGGCTGACGGCCCCGTGTGTCTGGTGTTCTTCCCGCTCGCGTTCTCGCCTGTCTGCTCCGCTGAGCTGACAGAGCTTGAACAGCGACTTGATCGTTTTCGAGCGGCCGGTGTGACGCTCGTGGCCGTCTCGGTTGACTCGCCGCACGCGCCCAGGGAGTACCGCGAGCAGCAGGGTTTAAGCTTCGAGCTGCTCTCCGACTTTTGGCCGCACGGCGCGGTTGCTAAACAGTTTGGCGCTTTTAATGCCGAACGGGGCCACGCCACCCGCACAACGGTGTTTATTGGATCCGACGGGGTGCTGCTGAAACGTTTCACCGCGCTGCCGGGCACCAAGCGCAGCCTCGACGACTATCTGCGGGCGCTTAAGAGTGTCTCTGCTCAGCAGGATTGAGCGTGTCGCTGCTCGGCCAGCTCGCGAGCGTCGCTGATTCCCTTGAAAACAAAGGGTGACACGCCTGATTTGCGTTTCTTATTTTGTGCCTGCTATAGTTATTGAGTTGCCAAAAACGGCAGCGAATTAGCGCCTGTAGCTCAGTTGGCTAGAGCACTTGGTTTACACCCAGGGGGTCGGGAGTTCGAGCCTCTCCGGGCGCACAAAACAAGACCGGTTTTCGCCGGTCTTTTTTTTGTTTTTCCTTAGCGGATCCGGGTGCCCGCGGGGTCTGCCAACTAGCGGATGCCCGCGAGCAGCACCATCCCGGCTACCACAGCAACCAGCAGCAGGTAGTCGTGGGGTCTTACCCTGGCGTGATGCCTCACCGTGCGAGTACGGGTGCTCCCAAACCCGCGAGCGTCAAGCGCGTTCGCAACGTCCTCGCTGTGCCTTAGCGCGGAGGAGAGCGCCGCCATAATCGTTGAGAAACCACCGCTGAACCAGCCCGCGGGCTTGCGCTGCAGTAGCTGCTTGCGCTGGCGGATCCGCCGCATATCTTGCCTCAGCAGGCTTGCGTAGCGGTCGCCAAAACCGAGCACGTCAATCACCCGGTAGGGGACGCGGAACTGCCAGATCAGTGTGTCGGCGACCCTGGCCCACTGCACATAGCTCATTATCACAATGAACTGCATCGCCAGCACTGTAAACTGTGCAGCTGGTAGCAGCGCCGCCTGCGCTTGCGCGGTTGTTACTGGCAACCAGTCGACAAGCCGCTCCGAGCTGCCGTTCGCGGGTTTTAGCCAGGTGACGGTTCCGCACCAGATCACCAGCCCAACCACACCGGAGATGGCGATGGTTCTCAGCAGCTGCTGAATCCCCATGCCCAGACCCAAAAGCATTAGCGGGATCGCGGTTGCTACAAGTTGTTGCAGGTTTGGGCTGCGGATCGCGAACGAGACCAGTGCGGTGAGGATTGCAAGCAGCGTCAGCGAGTGAACAAACCGGCCAAGGAACTGTTTGCTGCGCTCCTGCAGCGGCACTCGCGGGCTCTGGTTAGATGCTTGCGGGTGCTGTGAGGCGGTGGGATTCGCGGCTGCAGCGGGTGCGGCGGTGAAATTCGCGGCTGCTGCGGTGGGATTCGCGGCTGCTGCGGTGGGATTCGTGGCCTCGAGAACCAGCGAGGTGACATTACCGGGCAGTTCCAGTTCGGGATCGTGTGTGACCGCGATTGTGATTCGACCCTCGGCACGCCAGGCGAGCAGCTCGGCGATCTGGGCTGCGCCGGTGCGATCCTGGGCGCTGCTCGGTTCGTCAACCAGCAACAGCCAGGGTTCAGCGATCACCGTGCATAGCAGTTGCAGACGCTGCCGCTGCCCGCCGGAGAGTCTCAGCGGATGCTGTTTAAGCTGTTCAGATAGCCCCTCAATCCGAAGCAGCTCAAGCGCGTGCTGCTGTTTGTCGGGCGGTAACTCCTGAATGCTACCGCACCGTCTGACAGTGGCTGCTCGGGCGATCTCAGCTTCCACGCTGGACTCCAGAAACAGCTGGGTTGCACCCTGCTCCAAATAGCCGATCCCGGCGGCGATTCGTGCCGGGTTTTCGGGTGTGATGGATCCGCTAAACAAGAATCTACGAGAGGGCAGCGCCCCTGCTAGCGCCTGCAGCAGGGTGCTTTTACCGCTGCCGTTTGCGCCCCTCACCGCGAGCGAATCACCAGGCACCAGGTGCAGCGAGGTTGGCAGCAGAAGCTGTTTCGGTGTCTCTGACTGTGCTTTTCTGGCCTTCCAGGGAAGCACTGAGCGGGTCTCCTGCACGGCGACAGCGAGGTTTGCGACCGTTAACGATGCGGGCACTCCGGGTGAGTCAGGCGAGTCAGGCGCGTCAGGCGAGTCAGCAGTCGAGGCCGATGCACCAGCGACCAGGCTCCTCGCCCCAGCAGCCGGTGCGGGTGCGGTAGACACTGCCTCACCAGCGCGGTGCGGGGCATACCGCTGCCACTGGCTTTGCGGATCCGCCGCCTGCCAGTGTTGAGGGAGTCTAACGCCCAGCTGTGATGCCCGCTGCTGCAGGGTTTCGCAGGCAGTCTCCGGGGTGCTGTCGCTCACCAGCTCGCCGTCCTGATTGAGCAGGAGCAGGCGATCCGCCAGCCCATAGTGTGCCTGGGGGCTGTGATCGATTGCGAGCACCGTCAGTTCCCGCTGCTGACGCGCAACCGCGAGCGCGCTGCGGAACTGCTCGGCCGCGCGACTGTCGAGCGCTGCTGTCGCCTCGTCAAGCAGCAGCAGCGGCGCTTCCTGGGTGAGCACCGCGGCGAGCGCGAGTCGCTGTTGTTCACCACCGGAGAGGGTGAGCGGATCCTGCTCACGATCAAGGTGCGAAAGCCCAACCATGTTAAGCGCTGCTTCGGCGCGCCGGTCAACCTCGGCGGGGGATTCGCCACGATACTCCCGGGCAAGACACACCTCGTTGAACACGGTTTTACCGATCAGCTGACGGCTCGGTTCCTGCCACATACAGGCGACCAGGGCGGAGCGTTCCAACGCGGTCAGTTCATTGAGCGGCTGCCCGTTCACGATTATCTCGCCGTTCACATACCCGGGAACCGAGGTGCCGAGGATATTGGTGAGAGCCAGCACAAGCGAAGATTTACCGCACCCGGTCGGCCCCGCGAGCACCGTGTATGACCCGCGCGTGAGCCTGAGATTCAGATTTGAGATAACCGGTTTTGAGTCACCGTAACCGACGGTCAGACTGGAGATTACGACGCTGTCTTGCATTGTGTTTTTGGGGTGGATCACGCTGCCTGCGGTGCTGGGGTAGTGTGAAGCGGGAGTCCCTGCGGGTTGATTCCCGCTTTGAAGAGTCATTTCACGATTAGGAATGACAAAAGACCGTAGATGACACCGATGGCGATTTTAATGGCGGAACCGAGCAGTAAAAGTTCAAGCGGTAGCGTATCTCGCAGGGCGGCGACCATGAAAATACCGCTCGAAACCCCGACACCGTAGGCGAAACCACCGATCAGAGACCAGATGAGTACCCGTTTGTTGACGAGATCGCCTGGAACCGGTTTCAGAAGTGGTTTGCCAAGCCACACTGCAAGCTCAACAACCAGTGCACAGAGCAGTGCCATCGCACCGAAACCAATTATGGCGGTTACTAAACCGGTGAGGGCTGCAACACCGGACTTGCGAATCAGCAGGGCTGCGATAATCGAGCCCACAGCAAACGGCAGCGGAGGGGGAGCGCTGAGCCACGCAACTGTTGAGGCGAGCACAGCGTTTAGGGCTATTGCTAACCAGGTGAACACTGCTCCGATAACGCCCAGCACCACACACGCCATCAGTGAGCGGGTGGTAAGCCATTTAGATCTCTTCACTGCTTCTCCTTATTTAGGTAAGACAAGCCTAACTCGGTTGTGCATACTAACAGTAGTAACTAAAATATTCTGTTGTCAATTCTTTTGATGGTGGACGCAGCAACCACCGTTCACAACAGCTTTGCGGGGCAGAAACCCGCGAGTGTTATCGCGATGAGGGGAAAATAATGCCGATAAGCAGTCTGAATATCACCGCCGCTGAGATTGATCAGCTGTTGACCATGGTTCGTGAGGAATCAGACCACCACCACGACGGTGAAGATCACCACCACGACGGTGAAGATCACACATATGCAGCCGTCGAAACGCCCGCTGGTGAGGCTAAAAACCAGTTGCAGCGCACCTACGGTAAACAGGGTTTTCGCACGCTAATCGTCACCCGTTTTGAGCAGCGAGGTAAACAACTGCGGCGGATCTGGTTCAAGCTGGGAGCTGATTCAACGCTGGCTGACTGGTCCGCCCCGAACGTTGCTATGCGGCTGGAAATACCGGTGCAGCCTGAAGAGTTTGCCGGGATTGACGGCACCCCGGAGACTGCGTCACGCGCCTACACGGTTGCGGAGGTGTCTGCGGAGACGGGGGAGATCGCGATTGATTTCGTAACGCACGGATCCACCTCGCCTGTGATGCGCTGGCTAGAGCGGGTTGCCGTCGATGACACAATCTACACCTGGGCGCCGCAGCAGCATCGGGTGCCGCTGGCAGGCACCAAAACCGTGTTCATTGCGGACGCAACCGCCCTCCCCGCTGCCCTCAGTATTCTGCGCACCACCCCGACTGAGCTGGTTGCCGGACTAATCACGAGCGCTCCCGCCGACGAACTTGACCACAATTACGACTTCCTAGAGGGGGTTGAGGTTATTATGGCGGGTGCGGATCCGGGCCAGCTCGCAAACGAGTTCACGGCTCGTGACTGGTCGGGGCTTGAGTCTGTCTGGGCTGCTGGTGAAACGGCGGAGATGAAACCGTTGCGCACCCACACTCGGAAAACGCTGGGCTTTGCCAAGCAGAACACGCAGGTTTATGGCTACTGGAAACGGGGACTGACAACAACAGCGCTTGACGTAAATCGGATGCGGCAGGTGCGTGAAACCCTTGCGTCCGGTGGTGACCTCTCGGAGCTGGAGCGCCGATTCGAAGAGGATGGTGTTTAGAAATAAAATACAAAAACAGGTAAACATCTTATAGAAGGAGCTTTACAATGGTGAGCAGGCTTCCTAAGTGGTACGTCACACTGGTTATCTCAACCGGTTTAATATCACTCGTCTTGGCTTTTACTGCCGCGGCTTTCGAAAACTATCTGTTGCAGGCGATTGTTTGCCTTCTCGGCGCAGCAATTGTGTCCGTTACCTACCTGCGGGTTGAGGTTCCCCTGCTGCAGAAGCGGAAAGCGGCAGGGGAGAATATTGCACTGAGCAAACGAGCGATCGTGTTCGTGATTGCGGCCGGTCTGCTGCTGGGAGCAACCGGGTTGTTTTTCAGCTCAGTGAATGAGTCTGCGGCACACCTGGCAATTGAGATAGGTGCTGTCCTAACCGTTGGTGCAAGCGCTGTGCTTGCCTGGCTAGAGTTTATGAAGAAGCAGGCATAGTTTTCAGCAGGCAAGGCTGTGGGGTGCTACCGTTTTGATAGCACCCCACAGCTTTTAGTTTCGCTATTGAATCTACTCGCTTCATAAGCTGGTAAAGCTGTGAGCGGGCATTAACTGCTTGTTTGCAGCAGCTGGAACTACTTGTTTGCAAGCAGTTGGAACTCGACGTCACCGGTTGGCTCCACCGACACAAACCCGAGGCTTGGAGCCTCAATGTTGTAGTCGGCAAAGGTGATTGGGATAACACCCGCAACCTGAATGTTGCTGCCCTTTTTGGCGACATCCACGTTTAAGGTCACCTCTTTAGTTACACCGTTTAGTGTCAGGTCACCGGTCACCTCCGCTGTCACAACCGCGCTACCGGTCAGTTCCTCTTTCAGCGTCACCGGTTTGGTGAGCTTAAAAGTGCCCTTCGGGTTTTCTGCGGTGTTAACCGTGTTGGTTCTGAAATAGTTGTCACGCCTGTCATTGTCTGTTTTGATGGTTGTAACATCAACCTCAATCTCTGCGGCGCTGAGAGTCTTGTTGTCATCGTCAATGGTGAGAGTGCCTGTGACGTCACTGGTACGGCCGGTCACAACAACATCGGTGCCGTTGAGAACCTCGTTGAGGCGGTAGCCAGCCTCAGAACCGGTTTTAATGTTCCAAGTGCCGGCATAGTCGCTGCCGGAATCGCTAGAGCTGCCCTCTGAACTGCTATCACCGGAGGATGCGGTGACGCTCGGTCTATCCGCGGCGTTCCTCGACACGAAGTTGCTGTAGATAGGTGGCACAGCGATAGCCGCAATCACCCCCAAAGCAATAATGCTGCCAATTGTAATTAGTGCTACTTTTGTCTTCTTTTGCATAACTGCTATTTTGCTCTCGCAAATCATGCGGAGTATGTGTGTTAGATGACAAAAAGCTGAAAATTGTAACGCTTATTCTTCCGGTCAAGGCGGTTTTCCCGGATAGCGGAAGGACGCTAGCCGTGAGCACAGCAAAGGGCGCGGCAGGAGTCTTCTCCCACCGCGCCCTCTCTAGCTGTCACAGCAGACTCAGCGATCCGCTGAGCAGGTTTTCGGCTGCTGTAGCTATGCGACTAAGCTAGCTAGTTTGCGCGCTTGGCAACCTCGCGTGTGACAATCACCGGGCATGGCAGTGACTGTAAAACACCGTGGCTGACGGATCCCAAAAGCAGACGAGAGATCGCGTTCCTGCCGCGGCTACCAACAACGAGCGCGGTCGCCCCGGTCGCTGCCTTCACAAGCGCGGTAACCGGTGGATCCTGCATAATCTCCCGCTTAATCGTGAGATCAGGGTAGCGAGTACTGATACCGGCGGTGCCGATCGCAATCGCCTCCTCAGCGGCCTCACGCTGTGCGTTGAGCAGCTCGTCACTCCACAGATTCTCAAACCCGGGGGTGATCGGCGTCATCCACGCATAGACTGCGTGCAGTTCAACACCGCGCTTGCTTGCCTCCTCAGCGGCGGTTGCAACCGCGAGCCGTGATGACTCTGATCCGTCAACACCAACAACGATGCCCTTGGTCGGCTCCTCTTCAATCAGCGGCACAACCGCGACCGGGCAGTGAGCAACAGCAGCGATCTTAACCGCGCGGGTGCCAAAGAAGCTGCCCGCGAGCTTGCCGCCGTGGTGGGCGCCCAAAACCACGAGGTCGGCGCGCTTGGAAGCTTTCTCAACCTCAGCAACCGGGTGACCCACAACGGCGGTGCTTTCAATATCGCCGCTATAGCCGAGTTCACGGCAGTGCTCAATCTCGGCGGCTAGCAGCTTTTCACTGATCCGCTGCCCCTCAGAGAGGAAGGCAGGGGAGTCAGAAAGAAACGAATCGTCTGTGACGTGCAACAGCTCAACCGTTGCTTTGTGGCTTTTTGCGCGCTCAAGACCCCAGCGCAGTGCCGCCCTGCTCTGTTCTGAGCCGTCAACTCCGATAACAATTTTTTCAGCCATTTTGCTTCCTTTCTAGGGTAGGCGTTTTTAAGACCAGCGCAGGGGTTTGCTGCTACTGCTCTGAAGTCGCAGGAATATGAACGGGGTGAACACCTGCGATGTTCTCGAGTACACGCACAACCTGGCAGCTGTAGCCGTACTCGTTGTCGTACCAAACATAAACAATTGCGGTGTCGCAGGTGATAATGGTTGCCAGTCCGTCAACCACACCAGCGCGATTTGAGCCAACAAAATCGGTTGACACAATCTCCGGTGACTCAACATAGTCGATCTGTGGACGAAGCTTACCGGTGAGTGAAATATCACGCAGGTAGTTGTTCAGTTCGTCACGATCAGCAGCTTTTTCAAGCTGCAGGTTAAGGATCGCGAGTGACACATCCGGGGTTGGGACGCGGATCGCGCTACCGGTCAGCTTGCCAGCGAACTCAGGCAGTGCCTTAGCAACAGCCTTAGCAGCACCGGTCTCGGTGATAACCATGTTGAGAGCCGCGCCGCGTCCGCGACGGTCACCCTTGTGGAAGTTATCGATCAGGTTCTGGTCGTTAGTGTATGAGTGGACGGTCTCAACATGGCCGTGCTTCACACCGTACTTGTCGTTGATAACCTTCAAAACCGGGGTGATCGCGTTGGTTGTGCAGGATGCAGCCGAAAGGATCTTATCCTCCGGGGTGATCACATCCTGGTTGATGCCGTAAACAATGTTCTTCAGATCGCCCTTGCCGGGTGCGGTCAAGAGCACGCGAGCAACACCGCGAGCTTCAAGGTGCTGAGCCAGGCCAGCCTCGTCACGCCAGCGGCCAGTGTTGTCAACCACGATCGCGTCGTTAATACCGTATGCGGTGTAGTCAACGGTGGTTGGATCGTTTGAGTAGATAACCTGGATGCGGACACCGTTGGCGATTAGTACGTTGTTTTCGTGATCCACATCAATGCTGCCGTTGAACGGGCCGTGAACAGAGTCGCGACGCAGCAGGCTAGCACGCTTGTCAAGGTCGTTCTCGCTGCCCTTGCGCACAACAATCGCACGCAGGTTGAGGCCGTTACCACTGCCGGTGTGGGAGATCAGAATGCGAGCGAGCAGACGGCCGATCCGCCCAAAACCGTAGAGCACAACATCTGTGCCAGTAGGAGCGGGGGTTGGGTTCGCGGCCGCGATCTGCTCAGCCAGGTACTCTTTTAAGTCACCGCCGTGCTGCTCAAAGCCGCTCTGCAACAGCGCAAGGTCGAGTGAAACAGGATTCTCTGGGTTAAGCTCAACCAGCGCCTTCACAATAGCGCTAGAAGCCTCCAGAGGCAGCTCAACCTCATCAATTTTGCGAGCAAAACGGTGCGCGCCAATAATTTCGATCGGGGACTTGCTAACGAGAGTGCGACCGTGAACAGACAGCACAATATCGTTGTTGCGGTAGAGGTTTCCGATCAGGGGTATCAGCTCTTCAGCAAGCTGCACTTTCTGATTCCAGTTATCAAGGTGGTCAAGTGATTTTTGGGTCATGGTACCTAACATTTCTGGGACTTGAACAAAAGAACGGCCTGCCCGCCGGTGCCTGCTTCGGTCACACAGTAATTATCTCAGAGCAAACTGGAGAAGCGCTATAAGTTTGCGGTGTGTGAACGGTGGCAAGCGACTAATCTAGAAACTATGGCAAGTTACACACTCCGCGAAGTAAGGCAGACCATCAACCAGCTCTGGGACGAGTCAACGGCAGCTGGCTGGGACCGGGTGGGGCTGGCAATCGGCAACCCCGAACAGCCGGTAACCCATGCGCTGCTGGCGGTTGACGTCACACGCCAGATCGTCGCCGAGGCAAAAGAGCGCGGAGCAGACCTGCTGCTAACCCACCACCCGCTGCTTTTGCGCGGTGTGCACAGCCTCGCCGAAGACACCGCGAAGGGATCCCTCGCCGCCGCGCTAATCAGGGCAAACATTGCACAGATCGCCGCGCACACCAACGCAGACCAGGCAATGGAGGGCGTATCGGCAGAGATCGCTCACCGCCTCGGGCTAAATAACCTGGAGCCGCTTGAACCCGGCGAGACTGAGCAGACAGGGATTGGCCGGGTTGGTGAGCTGGCGGATCCGCTACCGCTGCGAAAGTTTGCTGAGATGCTCTCGGAGATTCTGCCGGAAACAGCGGGCGGCGTCAGGGTTGCTGGATCCGAAAAGCAAATGGTGAAACGGGTTGCGCTGTGCGGCGGAGCGGGAGACAGCCTGCTAAACAATCAGCGGGTGTTGACCGCCGATGTGTATGTCACGAGTGACCTGCGTCACCACCCGGCGCAGGAGGCTCTCGAACAGCACCTGGTTGCCGGAGGACCAGCGCTGATCGACATTTCTCACTGGGCGGCCGAGTCGCTGTGGCTTGCAACCGCGGCAAAGCAGCTGGGTGAGTTGCTGCCGGAGATAACCATCACGGTCAGCGAGATCAACACTGATCCGTGGGTGTTTCGTGTTTAACACTGTGAGGTAATAGACTTTAAGGGTGATGTGGGCTGGTGAGACAGCTGCGTTAGCGCCGGTTTTACCTGCGCTACCGAGGAACGTCCGGGCTCCGCAGGGGAGAACGGTGGCTAACGGCCACCCGGGGTAACCCGCGAGAAAGTGCAACAGAGAGTAGACCGCTGCGCTGATTTTTTCGGCGCAGTAAGGGTGAAAGGGTGGTGTAAGAGACCACCAGCGTTTGTGGTGACACAGGCGGCTAGGTAAACCTCGTTCGGAGCAAGACCATGTAGAGCACGCTATTAGGCGCCCCGCTGAAAGTGCTCGGGTAGGTTGCTAGAGCTTATCCGGTAACGGTAAGCCGAGATAGATAGCTGTCACGGTGACACCCGCGGGTGTCACCGCACAGAACCCGGCGTATGATCTAGCCCACATCACACCCAAATCCGATAGGCTAGTTGTTAAGAACGTTTATCAACTCGTGCTGTCTTGAAGGAGGCGTTGTGGCTACAGAAGACTGGGGTATTGAGGATCCTGAACTGCAATACTGGTTTAACACCAAGACAGGACAGGTTGAGCAGGGTAAGCAGTCTGCTGCGCCATACCGGATGGGTCCCTTCGATACAGCTGAGCAGGCAGCAGGCGCGATGGATCTGGCGAAACAGCGCGCAGCCGAGTGGGCTGCCGAAGAAGAAGCAGAAGACTAGACACCGGGCCAAAGATGTCTAAACAGCGGGATAATGTGCTGCGCACAATCGAAGAGAAGAATGTGCGCTTTGTGCGGCTCTGGTTCGCAGATATTCAGGGAACACTAAAATCGGTTTCGCTCGCCCCGGCAGAGGTTGAGGGCGCGTTCAGTGAGGGTATCGGTTTTGACGGCAGCGCGATTGAGGGAATGACCCGAGCCTTCGAGTCTGACCTTTTGGCTGTGCCGGACGCGAGCACCTTCCAGCTGCTGCCATACCGCAGTGGCGTTGAACCAACCGGGCGCATGTTCTGCGACATCCGCACCCCAAACGGTGAACCCGCGGTTTTTGACCCGCGCCACGTGCTCAAAAAGCAGCTCGCGAAGGCAGAGGATCTGGGTTTCACCTTCTACACCCATCCCGAGATCGAGTTCTATTTGTTAAAGAACGAGACCGGTGTTAACGGTGAGCCGATTCCCGTCGACCGTGCAGGCTACTTTGACAATGTGCCGGGTGGCACAGCCCACGATTTTCGGCGTGCAAGCGTTAACATGCTAGAGGATCTCGGCATCACCGTCGAGTTCAGTCACCACGAGGGCGGCCCCGGCCAGAACGAGATTGACCTGCGCTACGCTGACGCGCTAACAATGGCGGACAACATTATGACGTTCCGCGCGGTTGTGAAGGAGGTTGCGATCTCCCAGGGCGTGCGAGCAACATTTATGCCGAAACCCTTTGCTGATGCCCCGGGTTCTGGTATGCACACCCATCTGTCACTGTTTGAGGGGGAGCAGAACGCCTTTTACGATCCGGGCGCGAAATATCAGCTGTCGGTGACCGGCCGCCGCTTCGTTGCAGGGCTGTTAAAACACGCCCGCGAGATCACCGCCGTCACAAACCAGTACGTTAACTCCTACAAGCGCCTGTGGGGAGGCGATGAGGCGCCCTCCTACGCCGCCTGGGGTCACCTCAACCGTTCCGCGCTTGTTCGCGTGCCGAGCTTTAAAACCGGTAAAGCCAGCAGCGCCAGAATCGAATACCGCGCAATCGACAGCGCCTGCAATCCCTACCTGGCATACTCGGTGCTGCTCGCCGCTGGTCTGAAGGGGATAACGGAGGAGTACGAGCTGCCGCCCGAGGCGGAGGAGAACGTTTGGGAGCTCACCCGACTGGAGCGCCGCGCAATGGGCGTTGACGCGCTGCCGGGAAGTCTCGACCAGGCACTGCACGTTATGGAGAACTCCGACCTGGTTGCGGATGCGCTCGGGGAGCAGGCATTCGCCTACTTCCTACGTGATAAATACAACGAGGCTGACCAGTATCGCAGACAGGTCACGCCCTGGGAGCTGGAACACAACCTCGACCGGCTATAAAACCTATGACACGCTCCGCCGGTTTAACCCTCAGCCTGATCGCAAAAGCGGGCTTTGCAGAGCTGTCACGTGCCCGTGAAATGCTCGGCGAACTAGCTAACAAAACCGGGATTGAAACAGTCGAGCTGCTCAGCTATTTTGAGCTGGCGGCGGATCCCGACACCGCGCTCAATCACACGCTCGTGCTTGCAGACCAGGGGCAGCTTCGCGGTTTCACACCCGAGCAGTGGCAGCGATTCTGCCTGGTCGGGGGAGCGTCCCCGGCGCTGCTCGAGTTTTGGCAGCGAAACCCGCAGTCGCTTACGCGTTTTCAAAAAGAGGGCGGATTTATTCCGCAGCAGCACCAGATCACCGAGGAGCTGAAAGCGGCGGTGGCTGACGGATCCGCAATAAAAACCGGGGCGGCGGGCTGGAACGCGCTGCGGATTCGCTACCGCGAGCTGCTGGCGGCGGTTGTTTGCGCGGACCTTGAAGGGTCGGCGGCGGTTAACGGCGCAGCAATGTTTGAGCGGATCAGTGTCGCGCTGTCTGAGCTCGCTGCGGGCGCGATCTCTGTTGCGCTGGAGATTGCCAGGGCAACGCTCGTTGCTGGGCAAGGGAATGGGCTGCCGATTCCGGTTGAGCACGCTAAACAGGCGCCGCTCGCGATTGTTGCGATGGGTAAGTGCGGGGCGCAGGAACTAAACGTGGTCTCCGACGTTGATGTGATCTTTATCACCGACGAGCTGCAGACTGAAGGGGCGCTGAAGGGTGATGCGCTGCTAAAAGCGACAACTCGGCTGGCGTCCGAGACGATGCGGGTGATTCACGATCCGGCGATTGAGCCGCCGCTCTGGCAGTTGGACGCGAACCTCAGACCGGAGGGGAAGAACGGTCCGCTCGTTCGAACCCTCGGCTCGTGCCTCAACTACTACAACAACTGGGCGCAGGCGTGGGAGTTTCAGGCGCTGTTAAAGGCGCGGGCGATCGCCGGCGATATGGCGATCGGTGAGGCGTTCGTTGAAGCCACCCGGCCACTCGTTTGGGCATCCAGACAGCGGGAGGATTTCGTTGGCAGTGTGCAGCGGATGCGCGAGCGCGTCACCGAGTATCTCGACCCCGAGGATATTGACTATCAGATAAAACTCGGCCCCGGCGGCTTGCGAGACGTAGAGTTTAGTGTGCAGCTGCTGCAGCTTGTGCACGGCGAAATTGATGAATCGCTGCGGCTGCGGGGCACTCTCGAATCGCTCAGGGCACTGATCGCGGGCGGCTATATTGCGCGCAGCGACGGCCAGGAACTGATTATCGCCTACAGTGAGCTGCGGGTTTTGGAGCACCGGCTGCAACTGCGCAAACTACAGCGCACCGCGCTGATGCCCCGTGATGAGGATGCGCAGCGGATACTCGCCCGCGCGAGCGGCTACCAGGGCGCAAGCGAGATGGTTAACGCCTGGGAACACAACAAGATCAGGGTGCGCAGCCTCCACCTTAAGATTTTTTATGCGCCGCTTCTCAGCGCTGTCGCAGGCCTCGGCACAGAGGAGTTTGTGCTCACCAACCAGGCTGCGGCCGAGCGGCTCAGCAGCATCGGGTTTAGGGATCCACAGAGCGCGCTTGCGCACCTTGGCGCGCTCACAAGCGGCACCTCCCGGCGCGCCACAATTCAGCGAAACCTCTTGCCGGTGCTGCTGCAGTGGCTTGCGCAAGGGGCTGACCCCGATTACGGGCTTGTTGCCTTCCGCCGGATCAGCGACGCGAACGCTAAACAGCACTGGTATCTTCGGCTTTTGCGCGACGGCACCGAGGTTGCTGAGCGTTTAACCGCTATCCTGTCTGGATCACGTTTCACCGCTGACCTGCTTGAAACAAGGCCGGAATCGGTCGCCTGGTTGGAGAGTGACGAGACACTGCGGCCACGCTCCCACAGTCTGATCCTTGACGAGATGCGCGCCGTTGCGCAGCGCCGTGAAGTGATTGGGGAGGTTGCTGAGCAGCTGCGTGCAATCCACCGCCGCGAGATTCTGCGGCTCGCAATGGGCAGGGTTGTTGGCGTTAACGACGAGGCCGCTGTTGCGATGGGGCTCGACGCAGCCCACAGCGCCCTGCTGGAGGTCCTGCTTGAGCAGCTGCAGCGGCTGGATCCGCGCTACAGCGGGCTAGAGATTTCGCTGATCGCGCTCGGCAGGTTTGGTGGTCAGGAACTCGGGTTCAGCTCCGACCTGGATTTGATCGTGGTTTACCGGGCAGTGCCCGAGCGTGCCGAGGCGAGGCGGGATGCCGAGCATCTGGTGCAGCAGTTGAAAGCGCTGGTGGCGGATCCGCGATTCCCCGTCGAATTGGATTTCGATCTGCGCCCCGAGGGTAAAAACGGTGCTTTTGCCCGGACACTAGAGGGGTACGCCGCCTACTATCAAAAATGGTCGCTCACCTGGGAGGCGCAGGCGCTGCTGCGTGCCCGGCCGATTGCCGGCAGTGGCGAGCTGGGGGCGGAGTTTATCGCCATCGCGAACACGGTTCGATACCCGGAGGCGGGTTTGAGCGAAACCGATATGCGCGAGATTCGACTTTTGAAGGCGCGTATGGAGAGCGAGCGGCTGCCGCGCGGCGTCGAACCGACACGGCATCTGAAGCTGGGACCGGGCGGTATCTCTGACACCGAGTGGCTTGTGCAGCTGTGGCAGTTGCAGTGTGCGGCGAGGATCCCCGAGTTTAAAACCACCAGCACGCTGGCGGCGCTTGAGGTTGCCGTGAAAGAGGGACTGTGTGAGGCAACCGACGCCGACAGGCTGCGGGAGGCGTGGCGGCTGGCAAGCTCACTGCGTTCCGCCGAGAAACTGTGGCTCGGCAGGAGCACCGACGTGCTCTCTCACAACCGTTTCGAGCTTGAGGGCATCGCGCGGATCCTCGGCCTACCGCCCGATCACACAACCGCGCTAGAGGAGCGCTGGCTAACAACCGCGAGAAAAGCGCGCCGCGTGTTTGAGCGCGAGTTCTTCGGTGAGGGCGTCAGCGCCGGGGCAGACTACGGCTATTAACAAACAGGGGCGGATCCGTGTGGATCCACCCCTGTTGCTTGCGGCTGCTAGCGGCTAGACACCGTAGTAGAGCTCGAACTCGAACGGGTGCGGCCGGAGCGCCATCGGTGCGAGCTCTGCTTCACGCTTGTACTCGATCCAGGCGTCGATCAGCTCCTTGGTGAACACACCACCCTGCAGCAGGAACTCGTGATCCGCCTCAAGCGCCTCCAGCGCCTCAGCGAGATCGCCCGGAACCTGCGGGATGTTCTTTGCTTCCTCCGGTGGCAGCTCGTAAAGGTCCTTGTCGATTGGTGCGAGCGGCTCAATCCGGTTTCTGATGCCGTCGAGGCCGGCCATCAGCTGCGCGGCAAACGCGAGATACGGGTTGCCTGAAGCATCTGGTGCGCGGAACTCGATGCGCTTCGCCTTCGGGTTTGAGCCGGTGATTGGAATGCGGATCGCAGCAGAGCGGTTGCCAGCTGAGTAGGCGAGGTTAACCGGCGCCTCGTAGCCCTTCACCAGGCGACGGTAGCTGTTAATGGTTGGGTTTGTGAACGCGAGCACAGCCGGTGCGTGCTTTAGAATACCGCCGATGAACCAGCGTGCTGTGTCTGACAGGCCAGCGTAGCCGTTCTCGTCGTAGAACAGTGGCTCGCCGTTTGCCCACAGTGACATGTGGGTGTGCATACCGGAGCCGTTATCGCCCTGCACAGGCTTCGGCATGAAGGTAGCGGTTTTGCCCCACTGCTCGCAGGTGTTTTTCACGATGTACTTGAACTTCAGCACGTCATCGGCTGCTGCAACCATTGTGTTGAAACGGTAGTTAATCTCTGCCTGACCGGGGATTCCAACCTCGTGGTGGGAGCGTTCAAGGGTGAGGCCCGCGTCGATGAGACGCAGTGAGATATCGTCGCGCAGGTCAGCCTGCTTGTCGGTTGGTGTTACCGGGAAGTAACCGCCCTTAACCGGGGTTTTGTGGCCGAGGTTAGCGTCACCGAGCTCGCTGTCGTAGGCGGTCCACGGAGCTTCTTCGCCGTTTAGCTCGTAGCCTGTCGCCTGTGGCAGGTTACGCACCTTAATCGAATCGAAGATGTAGAACTCTGCCTCCGGTGCAAAGAAAGCGGTGTCGGCGATGCCAGTTGAGCTGAGGTACTGCTCTGCCTTTTTAGCAACCTGGCGTGGATCCTTGTGGAAGATTTCACCGGTCCGCGGGTTGTAGATGTCGCAGATAACGATTAGGGTTTTCTCGGCGCGGAACTGATCAATGTAACAGGTTGTGACGTCGGGGATCAGCTGCAGGTCTGATTCAGCAATTCCGACAAAACCCCTGATTGATGAGCCGTCAAACATTTGACCGTTGGTGAAGAAGTCTTCGTCAACGGACGCGGCGGGAATATTAAAGTGCTGCTGCACACCCGGAAGGTCTGTGAAGCGAATATCTACAAACTTGACATCGTTTTCGGCGATGTAGTCAAGCATCTCCTGCGGTGTACTAAACATGAAACTCCTTCATGGCGCAAAAACTTGAAATGGTGCCCGGCACTGCCTGCCGGTTAACACGCACAATCTAATTTTACGCTGCCGCGGCTGGGTTTGTTGTCATTCCCGCTAAATTCACCGCTAACTTCGTGCTTAAAGCGGGTTTTTACCGGCCAGCCTGGCGTGGCTGCGCTGCTAGAATTGTTAGCATGACAGGCCAACAGCAGATTAAATTCGGGGATCTAGAGCCGAGTAAGTTTCCCGGTGAGCGTTTAGGTTTGCCAGAGTCCGGCCCAGGGTCGGTTGCGCGTTTCGGTAGGCGGGTGCTCGCGATCTGTGTTGACTGGCTGATCGCCTCGGTTATCTCAATGTTTTTTATCCCCGCACCGTGGACATCTTTTGGCACGCTCGGTATTTTCGCTGTTTTACAGGTGCTGTTTATCACCTTTATTGGCGGATCCGCGGGTCACTACATGTTTGGCTTGCGGGTTATAACCCTCAGCGGCCAATCTGCCGGTTTCTTGAAGGCGCTGGCCAGAACCCTACTGCTGTGCATTGTTGTGCCGGTGCTTGTTTGGGACTCAGACCAGCGCGCCTTCCACGATAAAATCCCGGGAACCGTGCTGGTTCGCGTTTAACCTATTTTGGCCAACTGCTGAGTTTAGTTTAGCCAGCCTGTTCGTCAGGCTGGCCAGCCGGTGCGTGTTTAGCGTGGCCTGCTTGGGCGCCGCATCCGCATTGGGTCGATTCCCTTTGGAATGCCGAGCGGTTCCTGCTTCAGCGTCTGCAGACGGTTATAAACCTCCTGCACCTCTGCGCGGTTAAGGCTGCGCTTAATCTTGTAGATGGTTTTCGGCAGCTCCGGCAGGGGAGTCTGATCTGGTTCACGACCAACGTGGATCTTCGTCACCGGGATGTTGCTGAGCGCTGCAGAGCGGCGGATCCGCCTCTCCTCTTTCACCATTAGGTCCTTCGCCTTGGCGCTCGCGCCCTCCGCAACAAGCACAATGCCGCCGCGACCAACCGCGCGGTAAACATAGGTCTGGCTACGAGCCTCAATCGCGACCGGTTTTTCTGATCCGCGGTATGACCTGCGAAGTCCACCAGAAACAACAGCGCCTGCGGCACCGGGGCGACCCTCAATCTGCTCGTAGGCGGCCTTCTCGGCGCGGCGACCGAGCACAATAGTCGCGAGCAAAACGCCGACTAAAGCACCGGTGAGTGGCCACAGGATGTAGGCAACAATCCCTCCCGGCAGCAGCACCGCGAGCAGCGTAGCAACCAGAATTGGCGCCAGGAACGCCAACAGCATCATCAGCGTCAGGTTCTTGTCGTGTGCCTTCGTAGTCTTATAGACCTGCACCATTTGTTTGATGCGGCCGGGTTCTTTCTGCTGCTTCTCTTTCGCCATGTTTTCTAGGATACCCTGTAGCTTTGGGTTTTATGTAACTGATTTGCTGGTTTTTGCCGCATGTTAGCTAACAGCGTGATTGCGCAGGTGGATCCACCGGACAGACTTGCGAAATGTTAGCACAGCAACCTGCTTCTCAAGCAAGGGAGTTTCTCGATCCACTCCGGTTTTTGTGGTGTGATTCGGGCGTTTATCTCAGCCGTTAAAACAGTCGCGGTTGTGTATCGCCGCTGCCTGGTGGCTAAGCCAGCGGATCCGCCCCTCGCCGCCTGCCGCTGGAAGGTTTCTGTATCGCTCACCGCCTCCTGCAGTAATTGGTAGCTACCGGGCTGTTTTAACAGAGCGGGAAGCTGCTGTTTATAGAGGCGTTTCGCGAATGCTCTGGTGGGGAGTGTGGACTCGCGGTTCTTGTCAGCGCGCCGGCGCCGTAACCTCGCCAGTTTTGCCAGCGGGTGTTCGCTGAGGATGAGCTGCAGTTTGCCGTCTCGGTAGCGTAAACGGCTGAGGTCTGCTTGCCGCAGTGTCTGCTGCGGTAGCCGACTGTTTTCTGCGGCCGAGGTAAGCTGCAGTAACAGCCAGGCAACGTGGGCGCATCGCCAGTTGTTTGTTTGCTGTGGGTTGTTGTGTTTCATAGCCCAATCATGGCAGCGGGGGAGCCATGGCGGTGAGGGCTGCTTCAAACTGTGGAAAACTGCTGTCAACTGCGGCAGTTTTCCGGGCTGTTAACAACGGTTTACCGGCCGTGAAAAGTGGCTGTTTTCCGTGCTCTTACAGCGGCCCTGAACATTCCCAGCGGCCCTGGAGGCTCTCTACGACCCTGGGGTAAAAGTAAACGGCTGCGACGCAGGTTTTCTGCGCCACAGCCGCCTAGATTTTAGTGGTTTTAAGCGGGGTTAGATTCCCAAATCTCTTGAGAACTGGCCTGCCTCAAGACGCTGCTTGATCTGTGAGAGGAAGCGAGCAGCGTCCGCGCCGTCAATGATCCGGTGATCGTATGACAGCGCAAGGTAGACGTAGGAACGGATACCGATTGTCTCACCCTCGTCTGTTTTCACAACGCCGGGCTCTTTAATAACAGCGCCGGTGCCGAGGATTGCAGACTGTGGTAGGAACACAACCGGGGTGTCAAACAGAGCACCGCGTGAACCCGTGTTGGTCAGTGTGAAGGTACCGCCAGCGAGCTCGTCTGGTTTCAGCTGGTTGTTGCGGGTGCGCTCAGCCAGGTCAGCGATCTCAGCAGCGAACTGGGCAATGTTCTTGCCAGCTGCGTTGCGAATCACCGGGGTGAGCAGACCACGCTCGGTGTCAACCGCGATGCTGATGTTCTCACTCGCAGGGTAGACAATGCTGTCGCCGTCAACGGTGCAGTTGATAATCGGGTAGGTCTGCAGCGCCTCGGTTGCGGCAACAGCGAAGAACGGCATAAACGATAGTTTGTTGCCGGTTTTTGCCAGGAACTCCTCCTTCTTTGCAGCACGCAGCTGCGCAACCTTGGTGACATCAACCTTCACAACGGTTGTCAGCTGTGCGGTCTGCTGCATTGAGGCAACAGCGCGCTCGGCAACAACCTTGCGCAGGCGGCTCATCTTGACGGTTGTACCGCGCAGCGGTGAAACCTCAAGCGGTGCTGGTGCGTCAGCTGGCTGCTCCTGTGAGGCTGCTGCCTTAACATCTTCTTTGCGGATCCTGCCACCGATGCCGGTGCCAACCACCTTGCTCAGATCAACGCCGAGCTCAGAGGCGAGCTTGCGCACAATCGGGGTGACGTAACCGGATCCACCAGCGGCAGCAGCTGGGGCAGCCGCTGGCTGAGCAGCCGGTGCTGCCGGAGCCGCAGGGGCAGCTGGTGCTGCAGGAGCTGCTGGTGGATCCGGAAGCTTGTCAAACGCCTGTGCAGGGGCAGCGGCGCTGGAAACAGCGGCCGGTGACAGGGGTGGCTCAGGAGCAGCGTGAGCGGGAGCTGGCGCAGGCGCCGGAGCAGGCTCTGGCGCTGGCTCAGGAGCTGGTGCCGGTGCTGGCTCAGGCTCTGGAACTGGTTCTGGTTCCGCAGCAGGTTCTGGGGTAGCGGCCGGCGCAGCAGCACCGGATCCGTCGCCGATTCGTGCGAGCACGCCGCCAACCTCGACGGTTTCGTCCTCCTGCACGAGAATCTCTTCGAGTACGCCCGCAAACGGTGAAGGAACCTCGGTGTCAACCTTGTCAGTTGAAACCTCCAGCAGTGGCTCGTCAACCTCTACTGTGTCCCCAATGTTTTTTAGCCACTGTGTGACTGTTCCCTCGGTTACGCTCTCGCCGAGGGCTGGAAGGGTTACTTCCTGACTCATGATCTAATCTCCGTTTCCTGTGCGGTAAAGCTTAAATTCCGTGAAGTGGTTTGCCGGCAAGCTTTAGCATCGCCTCACCGATTGTCTCATTTTGGGTTGGGTGACCGTGAATAAACGGCGCAACGTCCTCAGGCTGGGCGTCCCAGTTGACGATCAGCTGCGCCTCACCGACGAGCTCACCGACGCGGGCGCCGATCATGTGAACACCAAGAACCGGGCCGTCAACCTCGCGCACAACCTTAACGGATCCGGCAGTGCCGAGGATTGAGCTTTTGGCGTTGCCCGCAAGGTTGTATTCGTAGCTGGTGACGCGATCCACACCGAACTGCTCTTTTGCTTTAGCCTCGGTGAGACCGACAGAGGCGATCTCTGGATCGCAGTAGGTGACCTTTGGAATGTTTGTGTCAGCGACAACGATCGGGTTTAAGCCCGCGATCTCCTCGGCAACAAAAATACCCTGCTGGTAGCCGCGGTGAGCAAGCTGCAGGCCAGGAACAATGTCGCCAACCGCCCAAACGCCAGGAACGTTGGTCTGTAGACGCTCGTTGGTGAGCACGAAGCCGCGATCGGTTGTTACACCAACCTCTTCCAGGCCGATGCCAGCGGTTGCGGGACCGCGACCGACAGCAACGAGCAGGTAGTCTGCGGCAACGGTTGAACCGTCCTCGAGGGTTACGGTGACACCGTTAGCGTCCTGGGTTACAGACTGGAACCGAACACCGAGTTTGTAGCCAATGCCGCGCTTCTTAAAGGCGCGCTCCAGCTGTTTAGAGATGGACTCTTCCTCGTTCGGCACGAGGTGAGGGAGACCCTCAATAATGGTTACCTCAGCACCGAATGAGCGCCAAACACTCGCGAACTCTACGCCGATAACACCGCCGCCGAGGATTGCAACCCGCTGCGGGATAACATCAAGCTGCAGTGCCTGCTCGCTTGTAATAACCCGACCGGTGATGTCGAGACCCGGCAGGCTGCGCGAGTAGGATCCGGTCGCGAGCACGATGTTTTTGCCGGTGATGCGATCCTCACCTACCTGCACAGTGTTTGGTGCAACCAGTTTGCCCTCGCCTGCGATAACGGTCACACCGACCGCCTTCAGCAGACCCTGCAGGCCCTTAAACTTGGCAGAAACAATGCCGTCGCGCTGAGCCGCAACGGCATTAATGTCGATGCCGGTGAGCAGCGCCTGGATCCCGTAGCTGCCCGCCTCACGGACGTTATCAGCCAACTCAGCAGCGTGCAGCATCGCCTTTGTTGGAACACAACCGCGATGCAGGCAGGTGCCACCGAGTTTGTCTTTTTCAATTACAGCCGCTGTCATGCCAAGCTGTGTTGCGCGAATTGCTGTTGCGTAACCGGCGCTTCCGCCGCCTAGAACAACGATGTCAAACTGCTGATCTGCCAACAGATACTCCCTGGTGTTGCGAGTTAAATAGATGAACCACAATCGGGCTGCTTGATGTGACTGCTACGCAGCAATACAAGCATAAATTGCTTTGGGTCTAATCCTACTAGAGATTGTCTGAAAAATGTCATTACACCTTGAGCGAAACTGGGGTACACAGTCAGCCGAAATTTAATAGACTGTACTTGTGCCTGTATCTTTGTTCAGTCTAGAAGTGGAAGACCTCGGTAAAGAGGTGCCCAGGGGCTTGCCCCTGATCATCACCATGCTCGGCGCAAGCGACAGCGGCGGCGTAGTTGGCGGGCTCGACAGGTATATTTGGGACAACTGCGATCCACGAGTTGTGCTGCGCTTCAAACCTGATCTGCTCCTGGACTACCGCTCACGCAGGCCGCTGATGAAGTTTGAGGGCAACCGCTTCACCGCCTACGAGCCTGACGAGCTGGTGCTCGCCCTGGCAACCGACGAGCTTGGTGCGCAATTCCTGGTGCTCAGCGGTTTCGAGCCAGACTACCGCTGGGAGCGTTTCACCGAGGTTGTGCTGCTGCTGATTCGCGAGCTCGATGTCTCCGTTACCAGCTGGGTGCAGGCGCTGCCGATGCCGGTTCCGCACACTCGTCCGCTCGTAAAAACAATTAGTGGTACAAAACCGGAGCTGATCGAGGAATTCTCCGACTGGAACCCCGACACACGCCTGTCAGCGTCAATCGTTCACCTGCTTGAGTTCCAGCTCACCAACCTTAATAAACCTGTTGTTGGTTGCACACTCTCGCTGCCACACTATCTGTCATCAACCGAGTACCCTGACGGCCTGCTCGCCGCGATCTCGGTGCTGTCGAGCATCACCGGCCTAATCTTCGCAACCGAGGAGCTGCTGGAGCGTTCGCAGCGCTTTAATCAGCAGGTGGATCGCCAGGTCGCCGAGAATGACGAGCACCGCGAAATGGTTATTTCCCTCGAGCAGCGTTTCGACGCCCTGCAGCACGAGAAAGAAAACAGCGGTCTCAGCCCAATCCTCGGCGAGGGCGAGAGCATCCCGTCAGCCGATGAGATCGCAGACGAGTTTGAGCAGTATCTGGCTGCCGCTATTTCAGATGAGGGTGGGGCGGATCCCGACACCGGCGACGATCAGGCATTCTAGGCCCTCAGCTGGTTAGCTTCCGTAGCTGAAAGGGTTGAAATAGTTGGTTGACACAGCGTATTTACGGCTGGGTCGCTTCGCCGTGTGTGTATAATGTATCTAGCTTCCCGTGCGGGCGCCCTTCTTGGGCACTTGACACGGGATTAATCCAGTTACGCAAGTTTTTTTGGGATGCGCTGCTAGTTAATTTGCTTAGCTTATGTGTTAGCAAACTGACTATTTGGGCATTGCGGGTGTGCAGGGCTAGCGGCGCATTAGAGATGTGTTTGCCGGTTTTGGATAGCGGGACTTGCCGGCTAACTTTTCGGGTTATTTTATAGAGAGGCGGTTGCGTGGCAACTTCAAAAAAGGCCACAGCTGCGGAGTCGGTAAAGACAGACTCAGCAGTTGCTGAAAAACCAGCGAGAAAGACTGCTGCGGCGACCAAAAAGACAGCCGCGGCAAAAGCACCGACCACCAAGACAGCGGCCGCTAAGTCAGCGGCGGCAAAAACAACAAGCAAGACGACCGCTGCAAAAGCTAGCAGCGCTAAAACCGCGACCGCGAAAACCACTGCGGCGAAAACAACCGCTGCTAAGACAACAACAAAAACAGCTGCGTCAAAGACCGCCGCTGCGAAGAGCATCGCAACTAAGACCGCCGCTGCGAAGAGCACCGCGACTAAAACCGCCGCTGCGAAATCAGCGGCAACTAAGACAACCGCTGCTAAGACAACCGCGAGCAAATCCACCGCCGCTAAGTCGACGGCTAGTAAAACAGCCGCAGCCAAATCCACCTCGGCTAAAACAACCGCTGCCAAGGCTAGCACCGCTAAGAAAACCACTGCCAAGAGCACAGCAGCTAAATCAACTGCGGCAAAATCAACAGCGACCAAGTCAGCAGCGAGTAAGTCAGCAGCGACGAAAACCACCGCGGCTAAGTCTGCAACCGCTAAGAGCACAGCAGCAAAGACAACCGCTGCCAAAACCACAGCAGCAAAATCTACTGCTGCAAAAACAACCGCAGCCAAGGCGAAGGCAAGCCGCGCCAAGGCGAGCGACGCAGCAGCTGCTGAGGTAACAGCTGAGGAGCAGACCGAGGCAGCACCGACCGCGGCAAAGAGTACAAAAACCGCGGCCAAGTCGACAACCAAGCGGGCGACAGCGAAAACCGCCGCTAAGTCCACCGCAAAAACCGCGAGCAAAACAACCGCGAAGCGGGGGCGTGGGGCAAAGAAGAGTGAGGACGAGGGCCTCGAAGAGGCGCTCGATGTCGCAACTGACGAGGTTGATGACTCGGCTGATGGCGGATCCACCGACGCACCCGAAGAAGCGCAACAGGCGATTGAGGATGACGCAAAAGCCAGCAGCGGGGCGATGGTTATTCGCTCCACCGATGAGGAGGACGTGCCGCTGCAGAGCACCGCAATCCCCGGTGCAACAGCGGACCCGGTTAAGGACTACCTGAAACAGATCGGTAAGGTTTCGCTGCTCAACGCCGCCGAAGAGGTGGAGCTGGCGAAGCGGATCGAGGCGGGTCTCTTTGCCGAGGATAAACTCGCGACCGAGAAAGACCTGCCGCGGAAGCTCGTCCGTGAGCTGAAGTGGGTTGCCCGTGACGGTCAGAAAGCCAAAAAGCACCTGCTGGGCGCGAACCTGCGTCTGGTTGTGTCGCTCGCGAAACGCTACACCGGCCGTGGAATGCAGTTCCTCGACCTGATCCAGGAGGGTAACCTCGGTCTGATCCGCGCCGTCGAAAAATTCGACTACACCAAGGGCTTCAAGTTCTCCACCTACGCAACCTGGTGGATTAGGCAGGCGATCACCCGTGCGATGGCCGACCAGGCGCGCACAATTCGTATCCCGGTCCACATGGTTGAGGTGATTAACAAGCTCGCCCGAGTGCAGCGGCAGATGCTGCAGGATCTTGGCCGTGAACCAACCCCGGAAGAGCTGAGCCTCGAACTCGACATGACCCCTGAGAAGGTTGTTGAGGTGCAGAAGTACGGCCGCGAGCCAATCTCCCTGCACACCCCGCTCGGTGAGGACGGCGACAGCGAGTTCGGTGACCTGATCGAGGACACCGAGGCGATCGTTCCGGCAGAGGCTGTAGGATTCACGATGCTGCAGCAGCAGCTTGAACAGCTGCTCGACTCCCTGTCAGAGCGTGAAGCAGGCGTGATTAAAATGCGCTTCGGGCTCGGCGACGGTATGCCAAAAACACTCGACCAGATCGGTGACACCTTCGGGGTCACCCGTGAGCGGATCCGCCAAATAGAGTCAAAAACGATGGCGAAACTGCGTCACCCATCACGGTCACAGCAGCTGCGGGACTACCTCGAGTAAACAGTGCAGATCAGAAGTGCGATACAGGATATTCTCCCGGAGCAGCTGGTCGAGAGTAACCCAGACGCTGAAATAACCGGCGCAACCCACGACTCTCGCAGAGTGCAGCCGGGAGACCTGTTCTTTGCCGTACCCGGATTCAAACAGGACGCCCGCCATTTTATCGCCGACGCAATCGATGCGGGAGCCGTTGCGGTGGTTTGCGAAGAGCTGCCTGAGCAGCTGGATCCGGCCGTCAACTTTCTACGGGTAAAAAACGTGCGAGCCGTGATCGGGCCAATCGCCCGCAGAATCTATGGCGAACCCGACAGCGGACAGCAGATTATTGGTGTCACCGGGACAAACGGTAAAACAAGCGTCGCCTATCTGCTCAGCAACCTGCTGCGGGCAGCGGGGAAGAACACAACAACTATCGGCACACTCGGGGTTGATGACGGCAAAAACATCAACTACACCGGCAACACAACCCCCGAAGCAACCACGCTAATGCGCGAGCTGAAACGGGTGGCGGATCACGGATCCACCCACACCGTAATGGAGGTGAGCTCACACGCGCTCGACCTGCACCGCGTCACCGGCGTTAGATTCAGTGCGCTGGTGTTTACGAACCTCAGCGAGGAACATCTCGATTTTCACGGCACCATGGAGAGCTACTATCTCTCCAAGAAACAGCTATTTAGCGAACACCCGGAAACCCCCGCGGTGATCGACATTGACACCGAATATGGTGCGCGGCTCGCGAAAGAACTGCGCGAAGAAAACCCGGAACGGCGGGTGATTACAACCTCCGCGCACGCCTCACCCGCGGCGGACACAATCGCAACCGAGATAACAACCGACCTAAACGGCAGCCGGTTCACCGTTGTAAACAAGCTGACCGGTGAAAACGCCGGGGCAGAAACCAGTTGGCTGGGTGTTCACAACATCAGTAACTCGCTGCTCGCGCTGGTTGTTGCTGACCTGCTCGGCATCAAAAAAAGTGACGCACTCTATGCTCTCGCGGTCGCCGACATTGTTCCCGGCCGCACCAAACCGGTTGCAAACAGCGCCGGACTGCACATTTTTATTGACTATGCGCACACGCCCGACGCGATCGCAACCGCGGTAAGCTCGCTGAAAGCGCTCAGCAACAACGCGCTAACCCTGGTGTTTGGCGTGCCCGGTGACAGGGGAGAGGCGGGCTGGCGGCGTCTCGCGCACACCGCAGCCGAAACAGCCGATCACGTTATCCTCACCGAGGACGATATGAAAGAGAGCACCCTGGAAGAGTGCTTTAGGGTTGCGAGCGATCAGCTAAACACTGACGGCGCCGACTGGCAGCTTGTGCCAAACCGCTGGGACGCGATCGGGCAGGCTGTTGCCCGGGCAAAACAGTTCGGCGACACCGTGCTAATCACCGGCATCGGCCACCAAAACACGCTGATCCAAGCGGGCGGCGCGGGCACCATCACAATCGACGAACAAGCGGCGGTGAGAGCGGCGATTGCCGGCGAGGATCCGCGGGCTTTGGATCCGCGCGAAAAAACCGTTGCTGCGGCGCAGACAAGCGAGAAAGAAAACTAAAAGGGGCTGGCTAAAATGGCGCAATCAGACTATTCAGCAAAGAACCTGCTCGTTTTAGAGGGGCTTGAGGCGGTTCGCAAACGCCCCGGCATGTATATCGGCTCAACCGACTCGCGCGGTCTGATGCACTGCCTCTGGGAGATTATCGATAACTCGGTTGACGAGGCGCTTGCCGGTTTTGGTGAGCGGATCGACATAACCCTGCACCGTGACGGCAGCGTCAGCGTCGCCGACTCGGGCCGTGGCGTGCCGGTTGATAAAGAACCAAAAACCGGGCTCAGCGGTGTTGAGCTGGTGTTTACAAAACTTCACGCGGGCGGCAAATTTGGTGGATCCTCCTACGGCTCCGCCGGTGGTCTGCACGGCGTTGGTGCCTCCGTTGTGAACGCGCTCTCGCAGCGTCTCGATGTGACGGTGTGCCGCGATGGCGCAACCTGGACGATGTCGTTCCGTCACGGAGTTCCCGGCGAGTTTGCGGGAGAGGCAGCAGACGCGCCATTCACCCCGAGCAAACCGGGGGCCGCTCTGCAAAAGGGTAAGCGGGTTGCCAAGGCAAACACGGGAACCCGAGTGCGCTACTGGGCGGATCCGCAGATCTTCCTAAAAGAGGCAGAGTTTGAGACACAGGCACTGCTCAACAGAGCCAGACAGACCGCCTTTTTGGTGCCGGGTCTTGAGATCGTAATCACCGATGAGCGTGAGGACGAGATCCGCACCCACAGTTTCAAGTTTGACGGCGGCATCTCCGAGTTTGTTGACCACCTGTCACACGATGACGCAGTGACAGATATTTGGCGGATCCAGAGCAACCGCGAGTTTAAAGAGACTGTGCCGGTGCAAAACGAGGAAACCGGCACAATGGAGTCGCGAGAGGTGACCCGTGACTGCAGCGTCGATATTGCGCTGCGCTGGGGCACCGGTTTTGAAACCAAGGTGCAAAGCTTCGTCAACATTATTGCAACCCCGAAGGGCGGCACCCACCTCGCCGGTTTTGAGCAGGCTGTGCTGAAAACCATTAGGAAGCAGGTTGAGGCAAACTCCCGCAAGCTTAAAGCGGGCAGCGACCGGCCAGAAAAAGACGATGTGCTCGCCGGCCTGACAGCGATTGTGACGGTGCGATTCCCGGAGCCGCAGTTTGAGGGGCAGACAAAAGAGGTGCTCGGAACCGCTGCGATCCGCCAGATCGTTTCAAGGGTTGTCAGCGAGGCACTGCTCGCGCGATTCGAATCAACCAGCAAAGCAGACAAGGCGCAGACCGCCAGACTGCTCGAGAAGGTTGTTAATGAGATGAAATCGCGGATCGCGGCCCGCACCCAGCGGGATACACAGCGCCGCAAAAACGCGCTTGAAAACTCCTCGCTTCCCGCGAAACTTGTTGACTGCCGCAGTAACAATGTCGACGAGAGTGAACTGTTTATTGTCGAGGGTGACTCCGCTCTCGGAACCGCGAAACTCGCTCGCGACTCCGGCTATCAGGCGCTGCTGCCGATCCGAGGCAAGATCTTAAACGTGCAAAAGTCGACGGTTGCCGAGATGCTCGCCAACGCCGAGTGCGCAAACATTATCCAGGTTGTCGGGGGTGGATCCGGCCGCAGCTTCGATCTCTCCTCAGCGCGCTACGGCAAGATTGTGCTGATGAGCGACGCCGACGTCGACGGCGCCCACATTCGGACGCTGCTTCTAACCCTGTTCTTCCGCTACATGCGGCCGCTGGTTGAGGCCGGGCGCGTGTTTGCTGCCGTTCCGCCGCTGCACCGCGTGGTGATTATCAACCCGGGATCAAAACCCAACGAGGTGGTTTACACCTACTCGGAGGCGGAGCTTAACCGGCTGCTTACGAAACTGAAGCGCAGCAACAAGAAATATCAGGAGCCGATTCAGCGCTACAAGGGTCTCGGTGAAATGGACGCGAAACAGCTGGAGGAGACAACAATGGATCGCTCCAAGCGACTGCTGCGCCGTGTCACCGTTGCAGACGCGGAGCGCGCCGAAGAAGTCTTTGACCTGCTGATGGGTCGCGAGGTGCCGCCGCGCAGAGACTTTATTGTCTCCGGCAGCAGCCAGATCTCGGCCGCCAACATCGACGCCTAGCTCGTTAGCTGGCACGCGGCTGGCGCTAACTCGCAAGGAGCTCAGTTAGCGCTATTGCTCGGTTGCGATTGCGTCACCGAAGCACTCAAACAGCTGCTGCACCGGCTCACCCGATCCGTCACGCTTGGCCAGCTCGGTTGGCAGCTGCCTGAGCGAGCCATCCTTCCCGAGGGCGCGAGGTGCGGATCCAACCCATGCCGCCGTCAACTCCAGCTCACCAGCGGTAAACCGGTGTGCCCGAACGCCGCCGGTTGCCCTGCCCTTAGGCGGGAACTCAGCGAGAGATGACAGCTTGATGCTGCCGACGCGGCCCGCTGTGTCAAACAGTGTCTCGTTCGCGGTCGCGGCCTCTTTAGCGAAGGTCGCAACCAGGCACTCCTGCTCTGCGGCAACCACGTTGAAGCTGATAACCGCAGCGCCCGGCGCGAGCTTAATACCCGCCATGCCGCTCGCACCGCGGCCCTGTGGCCGAACCAGTTCGGCGCCGAAGCGCAGCAGCTGCGCGTTTGAGGTGACAAACACAAGCTCAGAATCGTCTGTTGCGTAGGCCGCGTGCACAATCTGGTCACCGTCACGCAGACTGATCAGACTGAAATCATTGCCGCGCGCCCAGTCACCCGGCGCCACCCGTTTGATAACACCCTGCGCGGTTGCAATCGCGAGGGGGCGTGGATCCGCTTCACTGAGCAGCGCAACAACCCGCTCCTGCTTCCCAAGGCCGTCAATATACTGGGCGATTTTTGCCCCGGCCGCGAGCTGCACAGAGTTTGGTGCGGCGCTCGGCAGGTCGACGGGGCTGAACTTTAGCACCCGGCCGCTCTCGGTTAGCGCCGCAATCTCACCCCTGACGGTTGTGTTTACGCGACCGATAATTGCGTCGTGTTTGGTGCGGCGGCTAGGCGCGATCAGGCGGGCACCCGCAAACACACCGGCAGCGTCACCACCGGCAGCGCCGGATTCGCCACCCGCTGCGCCTGCGCCCACTGCGTCACCGGCTGCATCGCCGCCTGCCTCTGGGGTCGCGTCAACCCGCAGCAGTCTGCCGGTTGCGGAGAGTAGCACCGTGCAGGGATTATCGGCAACCCGCAGGCTCGCACCGAGCTGCTGCTTACCGGTTGTCTGCCCGGTCAGCGCGTTTAACAGGGTTGTGCGGCGGTCGTCCGCAAACTTCTCTGAAACTTCAGCGAGCTCATCGCTGACGGTCTGCCGCAGCAGTTCCTCACTCGCGAGCAGCTGTGTCAGGTGCGCGATGCTCTTCTCCAGTTCGTCACGCTCAGCCTCAAGCTCAATCCGCGAGAACTTTGTCAGCCTGCGCAGTCGCAGCTCCAGAATGTACTCCGCCTGCGCCTCTGACAGGTCGAAAATCTGCATCAGCCGAGATTTCGCGCTCTCCGAGTTGTCGCTGCTGCGGATAACCTGAATAACCTCGTCAATGTCGGCGATCGCGATTAACAGACCGGTCACAAGGTGCAGGCGCGCCTGTGCCCGGTTCAGCCTAAACTCGCTGCGACGGCGAAAAACGCTGATCCGGTGATCAATATAAACACGCAACAGGTCAAGCAGCCCGAGCGTCTGCGGCTGGCCGTCAACCAGGCAGACGTTGTTAATCGAAAAGCTGCTCTCCAGCGGGGTGAGCCGGTAGAGCTGCTCCAAAACAGCCTCCGGTGAGTAACTGCTTTTCACGGTGATAACCAGCTTCAGGCCGTTTTTGCGATCCGTGAAATCGTTGAGGTCGCTAATGCCCTCAATCTTCTTCGCCTGCACACCCTGTTTAATCTTCTCAATAACCTTCTCTGGCCCAACCTGGTAGGGCAGCTCGGTTATCACAATCGTTTTGCGGCGGGGATTTATCGCCTCAATATTGGCGCGGGCACGCACCCGGACGGATCCACGCCCCGTCTCATATGCCTCACGAATACCCTCTAAACCGGTTAGCACACCGCCCGACGGGAAATCGGGGCCGGGAATGTGCTCCATAACCGCGTCGAGGGTTGCGTCCGGGTGGGCCATCAGGTGGCGGACCCCGGCAATCACCTCCGCGAGATTGTGCGGCGCCATATTGGTCGCCATACCAACCGCGATACCGCTGCCGCCGTTAACCAGCAGGTTGGGGAAGGCGCTCGGCAAAACCGCGGGCTGCTGGTGCGAATCATCGTAGTTTGGGACGAAATCAACAACGTCCTCATCGAGGTCGCGGATCATCTCCAGCGCCGCCGCAGCGAGCCTCGCCTCCGTGTAACGAGATGCCGCGGGGCCGTCATCCAGGGAACCAAAGTTGCCGTGACCGTCAACCAGCGGGGTGCGCATCGCAAACGGCTGTGCGAGCCGAACCAGCGCGTCATAGATGGCGCTGTCACCGTGCGGGTGCAGCTTACCCATCACCTCACCGACAACGCGGGCGCTTTTCACGTGACCCTTGTCTGGGCGGAGCCCCATATCACCCATCATGTAGATGATCCGCCGCTGCACAGGCTTCAGGCCGTCGCGCGCGTCAGGCAGAGCACGGGAGTAAATAACCGAGTACGAGTACTCTAGAAACGAGGTCTCGAGTTCTGAGGATATGTCAATATCCTCGATGCGTTCATCAGCCGGTGTGATTGCTGTTGTGCTGGTCAAACTCTGCTAGTTCCTGTCAGTTATGATCGATACGATATGTATATGCTACCTGTGATTTCAGATAACGGGCAGAGACTAGCCGCGCTCAGCGAAACCGCTCTGCAGCAAGTTGTTAGCGGTGAGGTGAAAACGGCGGTGATGATCGTTGTTGACGGTCTCGGGTGGGCAAACCTGAAAGACCGGCTCGCTCACGCCCCGAACCTGCGTCAGCTGAGTCGCAAACGGATCGAGACGGTTGCGCCCAGCACAACCTGCGCCGCGATCACCGCGTTCACAACCGGCGTTCTGCCCGGGCAGCACGGGTTAATCGGCTATCGCATCAAAAATCCCAGCACTGGCACAATCACCAAGTGTTTAAGCGACTGGGGTGAGATTGAGCGGGTGAGGGACTGGCAGCCTGCTGAAACTGTGTTCGAGCGGGCGGCTGAGCAAGATGTAAACGCATACGCGATTGGCAGGCCCAATCACGCTCACGGAGGTTTTACCCGGGCGGTTTTAACCGGCGCACACTACCTGCCAGCGGCAACGATAACCGATCGCTTTGCCGAGGCGAGCGAGCTTGTGCGTCAGGACGGCAGTAAACTCATTTACCTCTATGTTGACGAGCTGGATCGCGCAGGCCACAAGTTCGGCCCCGACAGTAATGAGTGGGCTTACTGGCTTGAACAGTTTGACACCGCCCTCGGCGATTTTTTGCGCAGCCTCCCGGGCGGCATCGGAGTTTTAATCACCGCCGATCACGGTATGCTGCAGTTAGACCCCGCCGTCACTGGCAGGGTGCTCGAGGATGAGGGACTAACCGAGGGCGTTGAGAAGGTTGGCGGCGAGCCTCGGTTTAGAATGCTCTATTTGGCGGATCCGGCAGACGCCGCTGAGGTGACTGAGCGGCTGCGAAACAGCGAGAGGAAAAACGCCTGGGTTGGCACAAGACAGGACTGGATCAGCACGGGCCTGTGGGGGAGTGTCGCCGACGAGGTGGCTCGCCGGATCGGCGATGTTGTGCTGGTTCCGCGGAAACGGATTCTCTATATGACACGCCAGGAGGAGCCGGGCATGTTTAATCTGCTCGGCCACCACGGCGGTTTTGATGATGTTGAGCGCGGCGTGCCCGTGATAACCGCCGGGGCATTTCAGCCGGGGCAGTTTTAGGCTAGCTTAGGTCCTTCGGGGTTAGCTCGGATCCTCGTCGCTGCGAGTGCCGAAGAGAATATCGTCCCAACTCGGCATCGCCTTGCGGCGGCGCTTCTTAGCTGCCGAGCCCGCGTTACCGTCTGCTTTAGCGCCCGCGCCAGAGCCCGCTCCTGCTGCTGTATCCGGGGCTGGCTGATTGGCTGCGGGCTCGTCACTCGGCGGCTCCGTAACCGCTGTACCCTCCAGATATATTTCGGCGGTTGAGTTACCCGGGGTCTGCGGGCTAACGGATCCATCGCCGCCGTTTTCGGCAGTGTTACCGTTCACACCGGTGATGTTCCACGGCTCAAACTCGGAGTCGTCAAACTCTGACTCGTCGAAAACACTGAACGCCTCGCCGCTGTTAGCACCGGCAAAAGCGCTGTCTAGCTCGGGCTGCACATCAGATACCTGAGCAGCGGCCTGCTGCGCCTCCCTAAACTCGGGCAGCGAGTCGGGATTCGGCAGCGGTGTCTCAGCAATTTCGGCATCGGTGTGACCAGCTGCGGGGTGCCCGGATCCACCCGCCCGGCCGCCGCGCTTGCGACGCAGCGCATCAAGCAGATCCTGTGTCTCGGATGATTCGGCGGCGCGGTCCTCACCAGCCCTGCCGGTTGCGGCATCACCGAAAGCGTTCTCGGCGTTGCTGGTTGCCGACTGCTGCACCAGGCGTTTGGTGTGGTCGAGCAGCTGCTCATCAAGCTGTGGGAAATCTAGTGTGTCGTGCTCGTCGGGTTGAAACCCGTCAGCGTCGTCTGCGCTGTCCTCCTCGCTCTCCGCGGTGGATCCGTCAGCGCCGCCGCTGGCAGCCTCGCCATCAACCTGGTCGGTGTTAATCGCGCGCAGTTTCGGGATGAGCGCGTCAGCGACGTTACCCTGTTTGGTGATGGAAACGGCGTCCTGATTTGCGGGGGTGAGAGTCTGGGTTGGCAGTTCAAAGTTCCAGATAGCGGTGCGGGTTTGACCCTGCAGAACAAACTCGAGCAGCACCTGCCAGCCGAGCTCCAGGTCTTTGCGGGCAGTCCAGTTAATCTGGTCGGCACCGATTTTGCGGAGGCGGTCGGTGAGCACATCGCCGAACTCCTGGGTTGCGTCGGCTCCGTGACCGGTGACACGAACCTGCGCCTGCTTGGCGCGCGAAACCGTGAACTCGATTTCGGCGATCACCGGGTGCTCATACGGCTCAACATCGGCTGGATCGCAGCCCAGCTGCAGAGCAACCTCGGCTCGGCTATTACCCTGACGCAGCAGCGCCTGCACCTGTGCGGCGCTGACGGAACTCGGTGCCTGGTTTGCTCGCACAGCGGCACGAACCTCGTGCAGCAGCGCCTCGTCGGCGACCAGTTCAAACTCGGTTCCTGAAGCGTCAAAGAAGATGAGTGTGTTTCCCTCTCGGCGGTCAAATCCAAGTTCTTCCATTGCCATGTCCCACTCTCTTTAGCCGGTTAATCTATAAATAAGTGTTACAGCTTTTCTTGTGACTGTCTGGGTAACGCGCCAAACTGTGAGGATTAATTGAGCAAAAATGCAGTCTGTTTCGCGGATAAAGATTACGGTCAAGCAGTGTCAAAGTTGCATTTTGAAAAATAGTCGGTAATAATATGGCGGCATACCTTAGTTTTGCTAAACACGAGAGAATTGGGAAATTTTATGGCGACTGACTACGATGCCCCACGTAAATCAGCCGAAGATGAGACTGACTCAATTGAGGCGCTGAAGGAGCGCCGCAGCGACAACCAGGCAACCTCAATTGATGTTGACGAATCCGACAACAGCGGTTTCGAGCTTGCCGGTGCCGATCTCTCCAACGTTGAGCTGGACGTGGTTGTTGTGCCACAGCAGGACAACGAGTTCACCTGCATGAGCTGCTTTATTGTTCGACACCAGTCACAGCTCGATCACCAGGGCGAGTTCGGCCCGGTCTGCCGCGAGTGCGCAGCCTAACCGCACACAACTGATTTACGCGAGTGCGCGCCACGACGGCGCAGCCTGTTTTCTAGGGCGGCGCAGCCTAATTAAAGCGTCAACCGCGCTAGCGGGTTTTTGCCGCGTTCGCAGCGGCGCTTGTTAAAACGCTTCGCAGCTCCTCTGGCTTGCGGGTTGAAATAAGCCAGTAGGGGGCTGGATCCGTCGGATCCGTGTTCTCAATCTTCAGCGAGGTGGGTATCCAGCTGCGCAGCAGCATAAACGCACGGGCATCGGCGCCCGGGCCGATAGCAACCTGCCGCTCATCACGGTTTAGCACGGTGATATTACCGAGGTACGTCACGGGAATATTGGCGTAACCTGCGGTGAACTCTTTTTCTGTAACAGTAACTCGCGGCGCTGACACGGTTAATAAAACAGCCACAATCGCATAGACAAGCGGCGCAAGCACCAGCCCGAGTGTGCGGTTGAGTGGCATCAGCATTAACGCAACAGCTGGCACTAACAGCAGCGTGATCACATAAAGCCAGGGGGTTGCCCAGAGGCGCTCTTTATAAAGGGTTTTGCTGTTATTCACAGAACCAATTATCTAAGTCGAATCACAGAGAAAGCTGAGCGTTATCAGCTAGGCTGTGATGGTGACTAATTCAGTAGATATTCAACTGGTTGCCGAGGAGGCGCCGGTTTACGCAAAACCGGGTGACGCGGGAGCCGATCTGAAGGCGGCAGCGGATTTTGTTCTGCAGCCCGGTGACCGGGCACTTGTGCCAACCGGTGTGCGGGTTGCGCTGCCGGAGGGCTTCGCGCTGTTTGTCATGCCGCGCAGCGGTTTGGCAGCGAAACACGGTGTGACGGTGCTTAATGCTCCCGGCGTTGTTGACTCCGGCTACCGCGGTGAAATCTTTGTGCCGCTGATTAACCACGATAGAGAGCACGCCTTCGAGATTAAAAAGGGTGACCGGATCGCGCAGCTGGTGGTTATGGCTGTTCCCGCTGTGAACTTCATCAGCGTGACAGAGCTGCCGACCAGCGATCGGGGAGAGGGTGGCTTCGGCTCAACCGGTGTATAAACCGGTAAAGCCAGGCAGGCAAGCCCTTAGCCGCCGAGGCAAAACCGCCGATGCTCGGTGACTGACACGGATCCGCAAACCGCGTAGCCACCGGTCTCACAATTCGGTACGATTAGATAGCTATTGCCCCTGCAGGCAGACTGTATAGAGGTAAGGATTAAATAAGAATGTTTGGCAAGAAACGTAAACAAGAGCAGGCAGCCGAGAAGGCGACCGCTAAGAAGTCTGTTGACAGCAAGTCAGCGGGAAGCGAGCTCGCAAACAGCTCAGCCGAGGATGCAGCGGCGCAGGCCGCGGCGAAAGAGGCAAAATCTGCTCCGCAGGATCGCGCTGAGAACGGCCCATACGATGCCTCCGAAACCCCGCAGATGCGTCCGTACGTGGATCTCGGCAGCATCAAGGTTGTGCCGCGCGAGGGTCTCGGGCTCCGCCTCGATGTTGACCAGAGCACCAACCGGGTGATGGCCGTGTCGCTCGACTTTGACGGCTCAGTTCTGCAGCTGCAGGCGTTCGCGGCCCCCAAATCGAAGGGTCTCTGGCACTCGGTGCGTGAGCAGCTGCAGCAGGGACTGCGCGCACAGAACGCAACCGTGAAGGAGCAGCAGGGCGAGTTCGGCCCGGAGCTGCTCGTTGCCGCCCAGCAGGGTGAAAACGGCCAGGCGCAGACCGTGCGCTTTGTTGGTGTTGACGGCCCGCGCTGGATGCTGCGCGGCGTTATTGTTGGGCCTGCTGCGGTGGATCCGCAAAAGGCCGCCGCAATCTCTGCGATCTTCCGTGACACCGTGGTTGTGCGCGGTGAGAACCCGATGCCGCCGAGTGAGCTGTTGCCGCTGAAGGTGCCGGCCGCGGTTGGAAAACCAGAGGGTGACACAGCTGAGACCGCAATCGAGAGCTAAGAAGCATAAGAAGCAAAAGAACACAGAGCATGGCTGAGAAACCAAAATCCGGCGTTGCTGCCGCCGTCGGCGAGGCGATGGCAGGCAAACAGGCAAACACCTCCGACGTTGTTGCAATGGTCGGGGGTGTGCGGGGCTTTATTGAAACCTCGGCGCCGGGTATTCTCTTCCTGCTCAGCTACTCGTTCACTAAACAGGCGCTGTGGAGCGCAATTGCTGCTGGCGCTGTTGCGCTTGTGCTGCTGCTGGTCAGGCTGATCCGCAAAGAACCCTTGATGCCCGCAATCTCGGCGGTTATCGCGGTGGTTTTCTGTGCGGTGTGGATGCTCTGGAACGGCAACGCGGTCGCCTACTACGAGCCTGGTTTCTGGATTAACGCGGCGTGGATCACGATCCTCACCGTCTCACTGCTGGTGCGCTGGCCGCTGCTCGGTGTTATCGTCGGGGCTTTCACCGGTGACTATAAGGGCTGGCGCAAAGACCGGCTGATCTTTAAAACCTCGGTTATCTGCACTCTCGCGTGGATCCTGCTGTTTGCGGCGAGACTCGCTGTGCAGTTACCGCTCTACTACGCCGGCGCGGTTGAGGCGCTGGGCGTTGCACGCCTGGTGATGGGTGTGCCGCTCTACGCACTGTTTGTGCTCGCGACCTGGCAAATCTTCGCGAGCGCGCTGAAGAAGCGCTAAACAGGCCACGGTTTTAACTTTTAAGTTAGCCGCGCCTTCATCAGATGTATCCCGGGTTTCGCTTGAAAACACGCTGATCTGAGGTGTCAAGTGACCACCCAAAACGGGTGTAGAATTATCTTGACATCAAAATATGTTGTGTCGCTGTTACAGCTTGCAACCCCACAACGGAAAACGGAGATACAGATGAGCAAGGTAAACACCTTTGATGCTAAAGACACGCTGAGCGTCGCTGGTAATAGTTTTGAGATTTATCGCCTCGACAGGGTGCCTGGCTCAGAAAAGCTTCCATACAGCCTGAAGGTGCTGCTGGAGAACCTGTTGCGCACCGAGGATGGTGCCAACATCACAGCCGAACACATTCGGGCGCTCGGCAACTGGGATCCTAACGCCCAGCCAGACACCGAGATTCAGTTCACCCCTGCCCGCGTAATTATGCAGGACTTCACCGGCGTGCCGTGTGTTGTTGACCTTGCAACCATGCGTGAGGCAGTCGCCGATCTCGGTGGTGACCCGAAGCGCATCAACCCGCTCGCCCCGGCTGAGATGGTTATTGACCACTCCGTGCAGATCGATGTGTTTGGATCCGCCAACGCCGTAGAGCGCAACATGGATATTGAGTACCAGCGCAACGGTGAGCGCTACCAGTTCCTGCGCTGGGGCCAGACCGCGTTTGATGATTTTAAGGTTGTGCCGCCGGGCATGGGTATTGTCCACCAGGTTAACATCGAGTACCTGGCTCGGATTATTATGACCCGCGAGGTTGATGGTGTGCTTCGCGCCTACCCAGACACCTGTGTGGGAACCGACTCGCACACAACCATGGTTAACGGTCTCGGCGTGCTCGGCTGGGGTGTTGGCGGTATTGAGGCGGAGGCTGCGATGCTCGGCCAGCCGGTTTCGATGCTGATCCCGCGCGTTGTTGGCTTCAAGCTCTCCGGTAAAATCCCGGCGGGCGCAACCGCAACCGACGTTGTTTTGACCATCACCCAGATGCTGCGTCAGCACGGCGTTGTTGGCAAGTTTGTTGAGTTCTACGGCGAGGGCGTAGGCTCTGTGCCGCTCGCAAACCGCGCAACCATCGGTAACATGAGCCCCGAGTTTGGTTCAACCGCCGCGATCTTCCCAATCGACGAGGTCACCCTCGACTACCTGCGCCTCACCGGTCGTGACGAACAGCAGATTGAGCTGGTGCGCGAGTACGCTAAGAAGCAGGGGCTATGGCACGATCCATCGCAGGAAGCACACTACTCTGAGTACCTGGAGCTTGACCTGTCAACCGTTGTGCCGTCAATCGCAGGCCCTAAACGCCCGCAGGACCGGATCGAGCTGAGCGGCTCCAAGGAGCAGTTCCGCAGCGACCTGGTCAACTATGTTTCAGACAGCAGCGACGTTAAGGGCATCGGGCGGCCTTCGCAGCGGATCCCGGTAGCCACCGCCGACGGCAGGGAGTTCGAGATCGACCACGGCCTCGTCTCCATCGCCTCAATCACCTCCTGCACCAACACCTCCAACCCGTCAGTGATGGTTGCGGCCGGTGTGCTCGCGAGGAACGCGGTTAGGCGCGGACTGACCTCAAAGCCGTGGGTTAAAACCTCGCTCGCACCGGGCTCAAAGGTTGTTACCGACTACTACGAGAAGTCCGGTCTGTTGAAGGACCTTGAGGCGATCAACTTCTACACTGTCGGTTATGGCTGTGCCACCTGTATCGGTAACTCTGGCCCGCTGGAGGCCGAGATTTCACAGGCGATCCAGCAGAACGACCTCGCGGCAACCGCTGTGCTGTCGGGCAACCGCAACTTTGAGGGTCGCATCAACCCTGACGTGAAAATGAACTACCTGGCGTCACCGCCGCTGGTTATCGCCTACGCGCTTGCCGGTTCAATGGACTTCGACTTCGAGACTGAACCGCTCGGGCAGGATCCAGACGGTAACGACGTCTACCTGCGTGAGATCTGGCCAGACTCGGGTGAGGTGCAGCAGATCATCGACGAGTCAATCGACACCGAGATGTTTAAGAGCAAATACGACACCATCTTCGACGGTGACGAGCGCTGGCAGAACCTTGAAACCCCGCTCGGTGATACCTTCGCCTGGGATCAGGACTCAACCTACGTCCGCAAACCGCCATACTTCGAGGGTATGACAGTCGAAACCACTCCTGTCACCGATATTGCAAACGCTCGGGTGCTTTTGAAGCTCGGCGACTCGGTAACAACCGACCACATTTCACCGGCTGGATCATTCCGCGCCGACACCCCGGCAGGTCGATACCTCACCGAGAACGGTGTCTCACCGAAGGACTTCAACAGCTACGGTTCACGTCGTGGTAACCACGAGGTGATGATCCGCGGCACCTTCGCCAACATTCGCATCAAGAACCAGCTGCTTGACGGCGTTGAGGGTGGATTCACCCGCGACTTCACCAACGGGGGAGAGCAGGCGGCAGTCTACGACGCAGCCGTTAACTACCGTGCTGCGGGTATTCCGCTGGTTGTGCTCGGCGGTAAAGAGTACGGATCCGGTTCATCCCGTGACTGGGCAGCAAAGGGCACCGCGCTGCTCGGTGTGCGCGCGGTTATCACCGAGTCATACGAGCGGATCCACCGCTCAAACCTGATCGGTATGGGTGTTTTGCCGCTGCAGTTCCCGGCAGGCGAGAGCGCAGACTCGCTCGGGCTTGACGGCACCGAAACCTTCGACATCAGCGGTATCACCGAACTGAACGAGGGACGCACACCAAAAACCGTTAGCGTGAAAGCAACCCACCCGAACGGCACCGTCACCGAGTTTGACGCGGTTGTTCGCATCGACACACCGGGTGAGGCAGACTACTACCGCAACGGCGGCATCCTGCAGTATGTGCTGCGCTCACTCGTCTAGCCGGTAAAGCCGCGCGGCACCGCAGCTGGTTAGTAGCCGGGCGGTGCCGCGACCGGCACTGACTGGCGGCCCGTGCGGTGGCTGACAGTGACCGGTGGCGGCCGGTGCAGCCATCGCCCGCGCGAGGCCCGGGGCAAGCAAAAAGTGGGAGTGTAAAATTGCTTTACACTCCCACTTTTTAGTGTTTTAGACGGGTTTATTCGTCGTGGAACTTCTTACCGTTAACCCGCTCTGAAGCACCCACACGATCCAGGTATTTGGTGATGCCACCGGCCTGGAACGGGAAGCCAGCGCCGAGAATCAGGCAGAGGTCAATGTCCTCAGCTGCCGCGACCACGCCCTCGTCGAGCATAATCTTGATCTCCTTCGCGAGCTCATCCTCAACACGCTGCTGAATCTCCTCGCTTGTGAGCGGCGACTTCTCGGTTTTCACGGCTTTAGCGCCGGCGCTTGTAAACGCCTCAACCTTGCCGTGCTTGTTCTTCACCAGCGGATCCTCAACCTCGGCGAGCCTGTGCAGGCTCTCGGTTGCGTAGAAACGCTCCGGGAAGGCGGCAACCATTGTGTCCTGCACGTGGGCTGCAACCTTCCAACCGACAAGGTCGATCAGCTCAAACGGTCCCATCGGCAGGCCGATCGGGTCAAGTGAGCGCTCAACAGTCTCCATCGGAGTGCCAAAATCGATTGCGCGAGCAGGCTCACCCATAATCTTGGCGAGCAGCCGGTTAACCACAAAGCCTGGGCGATCCGCTGTAATAACGGCGCTCTTGCCTAGCAGTTTTGCAACATTCATGGCGGTTGCAAGCGCCTCATCGCTTGTTGAATCGACGCGCACAACCTCAACCAGCGGCATAATCGCAACCGGGTTGAAGAAGTGGAAGCCGAGCAGTCGCTCAGGGTGCTTCAGCACCGAACCGATCTCGGCAACTGACAGGGAAGAGGTGTTGGTTGCGATAATCGCCTCCGGGGAGATGATCGGCTCAATCTCCTTAAAGACGGTCTGTTTAACGCCGAGCTCCTCGAAAACAGCCTCAATAACCCAGCCACAGTCCGCGTACTCAGACTTGTCGGTTGTGCCGTGCACAAGCGCCTTCAACTGGTTTGCGGTGTCAGAGTCGATACGGCCCTTGCCGAGCAGCTTGTCAATCTCACCGTGAATATAGGCGACGCCCTTATCGACGCGAGCCTGATCCAGGTCGGTGATCAGCACAGGGACACGCAGTTTCCGCACAAACAGCAGCGCGAACTGGCTCGCCATTAAACCGGCACCGATAATGCCGACCTTCTTAATCGGCTGCGCGAGCGACTTGTCAGGTGCGCCCGCCGGGTTCTTTGCGCGCTTCTGCACCAGATCGAAGGCGTAGATTGACGCCTTAAACTGGTCGCTGGAGATCAGCTCAGCGAGTGCCTGATCCTCACGCTCGAAGCCCTTCTCAATCTTGCCGTCACTGGCGGCAGCGAGCAGGTCAAGCGCAACATACGGTGCTTTAGCCGCGGTGCCGAGTTTGCCGCGCAGTGTATCGCGGGCGATTTTAATCGCGAGCGGCCACTTGGTCAGACGCTCCAGCTTACCCGGTTCATTACTGCGCTTAACCTTGATTTCACCGGTGATAACGCGATCCGCCCAGGCAAGCGACTGCTCCAGGAAGCTTGCCGCGCCAAAGATCTCGTCGAACAGGCCAAGCTCGTACGCCTGGCGAGGCTTCAGCATCCGGTTGTTCTTCAGCGGGTTCGAGACAATAATCTCGATCGCTTTTTCGATTCCGATCAGGTTCGGCACAATCGTTGCGCCACCCCAGCCGGGGATAATGCCGAGGAACACCTCGGGGAAGGCGAGCGCGGCAGCGGTTTCGTCAACCGTGCGGTAGTTACAGTTGAGCGCGATCTCCATTGCGCCGCCGAGTGCCAGGCCGTTAACAAACGCGAACGACGGCACAGCGAGGTTGCTCAGCTGGCCGAGCACGTGGTGACCGTACTGTGCCATCAGCAGTGCGTTATCGCGGGTTGCAAGGGTGCTCACCTTTGACAGGTCAGCGCCGGCCGCAAAAATCCACGGTTTACCGGTGACAGCAACCGCCTGAATCTCGCCCGCCGCGGCACGCTCCCTAGCGGTGTTAATCGCGTTCTGCAGTGACTCCAGGCTGCGAGGGCCGAGCGTGTTGGGACGCTTGTGATCCCGGCCGTTGTCGAGTGTTATCAACAGCAGCTTCGCACCGGATGGCAGCTTAATGTCTTGGCTGAGCGCCTCGGTAACAACCTCATCCGCTGAGGCTGCAACCAGTCCAGAGAAGTCAATCTTTGTGTAGTCAGTCATTGCCCGTTACTTTCTCTTCTTGCCGTCAAAGTGTGGGTTCTCCCAGATCATTGATCCGCCCTGTCCGAGACCAACACACATTGCTGTGACACCGAACTGTACGTCTGGGCGCTGCTCAAACTGGCGTGCCAGCTGAATCATCAGGCGCACACCGCTTGATGCGAGCGGGTGACCGAGAGCGATTGCGCCACCCCACGGGTTAACGCGCGGATCGTCATCGTCGATACCGAAGTGGTCGGTGAACGACAGCACCTGGATGGCGAACGCCTCGTTCAGCTCAAACAGTCCAATGTCTGTGATGTCAAGACCTGCGAGCTTCAGCGCCTTCTCGGTTGCCGGAACAGGTCCGAGACCCATAACCTCCGGCTGCACACCGGCGAACGCCCAGCTGCGCAGGATCATCTTGGTGCCAAGCCCGAACTGCTTGGCGGTGTCGCTGCCAGCGATCAGCGCCATGGTTGCGCCGTCGGTCAGCGGGGAAGCGTTACCCGCGGTGACTCGACCGTGCGGGCGGAACGGGGTCTTCAAACCGGCGAGACCCTCAAGCGTTGTCTCTGGGCGGCGACCCTCATCCTCGGTTGCAAGACCCCAGCCGTTAGCTGTGCGGATCGCAACCGGCACCAGGTCAGGCTGAATATCGCCGCGGTCGTATGCGGCCTGCACCTTCTGCTGGCTCGCCATCGCAAACTGGTCCGCCCGCTGCTTGGTCAGGTGCGGGAAGCGGTCGTGCAGACGCTCCGCTGTGATTCCCATGTTCAGCGCGTCAGGCGCAACGAGTTTCTCCGCAACAAAGCGGGGGTTTGGATCCGCATCAAAGCCCATCGGGTGACGGCCCATGTGCTCAACACCGCCCGCGAGCGCAACGTTATACATGCCGGAGGCGATGGATCCGCTCAGCAGCGCCGTGGTTGTCATCGCGCCGGCACACATTCGGTCGAGCGCGAAACCTGGGACGGACAGTGGCAGCCCGGCGAGCACACCAACGGTGCGGCCGAGGGTGAGACCCTGGTCGCCCTGCTGGGTAGTTGCCGCGATGCCGACGTCGTCGATCTCTTCGAGCGGGAGCTCCGGGTTGCGCTGCAGCAGCCCCTGTGTGGCTTTCACCGCCAAATCGTCTGCGCGGGTCTGCCAATACATTCCCTTTTCGCCCGCACGACCAAACGGCGTGCGCACTCCATCAACGAAAACTACCTTTCGTGAGCTGGCCACTTTGCCTCCTATGTGTGTTGTGGCGCGGGTGTGCGCCGGGACTGTGAATCGTACTACTATTTTGCCACGATCTTGCTGAAAACTCTCGAAATAATTGGGGCAACCCTGGTGATTTGCCAGTCGCGCGCCCCGAGGTCACGCAGCTGTTCAGTGATCGCGTTAACACTGACACCGGCGGGTTCCCAGCAGACCTCACGCTGCGTCTGCGCGTCCAGCAGCAGCCACGCCTCAATGCCCTCAGACTCGGCGGCCTGATTAAGCTCCTCGCGTAACAGCTGCAGGCGCTTGAGGGCGGCGGGGTTGCGTCGCTCCCACTGCACCTGCGGTGGTATCTGGCGGGGTGCGGATCCGTCCTCGGCCGTCTCAGTCAGCTCACCGCTGTAGTGTCCACGCAGCGGCTCCCGCTTGAAACTGTCAAGCGGTGCTTTCTTTGCGCGCAGAATTGCCCGCCACCAGCGAGCAATCTCGCTTTTGCTGTAGGCGCCACGGAAACCACGCAGCCGCTCCAGATTCTCGATCGACCGGGGAAGAGCCTGCGCCGCAACAATAATCGATGAGTCGGGCAGCACCCGGGACGGCGCAATATCAAACTCGCGAGCAAAAGCATCCCGTTCACGGGACAGCTCCAGCGCAATCACCCTGCTTCGAGGAAGCGTTAGCGAACCAAGCCCCTTCACCCGCCGCCACGGCTCAGCCCTCGGCGGTTTCGGTTTCTTCGTCAGGGCGTTTTGAAACTCCTGCGTTAGCCGGTCTGTTTTCCCCTGCTTTACCGCCTCGCTCGCGAGCGCGTGATGCAGCTCCGGCAGCACAACAATATCGAGGCAGGCATACTCAAGCCACTCCTCGGGCAGCGGGCGGGTGGACCAGTTAACCCCCGAGTATGCTTTCTCCAGCTCGAGATTAAGCAGCAGCTCGCACAGTCCGCCGAGTGACGCGGTCTCTAAACCGAGCAGTCTGGCAGCGAGTTCTGTGTCCCAGAGGAGTTCAGGGGTGAGGCCGAGCTCGGCGAGGCAGGGGAGATCCTGGGAGGCGGCGTGGAGCACACACTCGCTGCTCGCAAATAGCTCGGCAAGCCCACCAAAATTATTTATCTGGAAGGGATCAATCAGCAGATTTGGTGCGCCCTTCCTGCCGATCTGGATCAGGCAGGCGCTGTTAGAGTAGGTGAACCCGGAGGCGCGCTCCGTATCAACATAGAGGGGACCGGATCCGCCCGCCAAATCGCGGATCGCTTCATCCAGCTGCTGCTGTGTTGTAATCAGCTGCCAGCTGAAGCTGAGATCAGACTGCTGTCTCATAAATCCCTTATTGTCTCTAGTCTCTAGTGTTGTGTTTGTTGTTTGTGGCGGTGCGCATCAAGCGAGGTCAGCCCCTCATCGTGGGGGAGACCGGCGATTAAACAGAGCAACTCCGACCACGCCTCAACGTGGTTCTCGTAGTCTGTTTCCAGCGGTGTCCACGATGCCCGCAGCTGCAGCTGTGCGCCGTCTGGCTGGTGTGATAGCTGCCCGTAACCGGTTGAAATGGTTTTCGTCGCGGTGCCGGCGATCGCTGTATATTTCACGCCGCGGTCGTCGAGAGCGTCGGTTAGCCACGACCAGGCAACATCCGCGATAAACGGATCCGTGCCAATCTCAATCTCCAGAGGAGCCTGCGCGTAACAGACAAACCGGAACTCGTTGCCCCACTCAGCGGCCATTTTCGGATCGTGCAGCAGAATCAGCCGTCCCGCCCCGTGCACAGAATCGAGACTTGCCTCCTCACCGGTGAGTGAAACACCGGCACCGAGCGCGATAGCGTGGGGAGCGATCTGCTCCGGGGCCGCAATCTCTTGGACGCTGAGCTCGCTACGAATCTTGGCGGTGCGGATCCGCTCGCTCGCCGCCACAAAGGCGGTTGGCAGTAGTTGGTGGGTTGTGGTCACAAACACAGTATGACCAGCGCGGCTTAATTTATGCTCTAGCCACGCCGCCATTTTAGATTGTGCCCGCCGCGGGGCGATTTCACGGTGGTTGTTTTGCTTCACGCTGGCGGGGTATAAACTTGTTTGAGTGACTAAAACTATCAGGATCGTTGAGCGAAACCCGCGTGTTTCTGGCGAACAGCTCGTAGCTATGATGACCCCGCCTCCGCAGTTTGCCGAGGCAACCTTTGATTCTTATCGGCCGGATCCCGATCACCCCTCGCAGGGGCAGGCACGGGATCTGTTGCGCAAGTTCACAAGCGGCGCTAAAGCTGCGCAGCCGAGTGGTGGCGGCGGATTCTTCGGCTTCGGGCGTAAGAAGAAGGCGGCTGCGGCTGAGGCGAGCGCGGCGCAGGACAGCTCAGCGGCGATCACCAAGCCGGGTGTTTATCTCGACGGTGGTTTCGGTGTTGGTAAAACCCACCTTTTGGCTGCTGCGTGGCACAGCCAGGCCGGTCGCAAATACTTCGGCACCTTTATTGAGTACACGGCGCTGGTTGGTGCTCTCGGCTATGACGGCGCGGTTAACGCGCTGCGCGGTGCGAAGCTGGTTTGCATTGACGAGTTCGAGCTCGATGATCCGGGCGACACAATGCTGATGACCCGTCTGATTAAGGATCTCACCTCGTCCGGCACGAAGATTATCGCAACCTCCAACACCCCGCCCAACGCGCTCGGTGAGGGACGCTTTGCCGCCGCCGACTTCCTGCGGGAGATTCAGGCGATGAGCGATAAGTTTGTGACCCTGAGAATCGACGGTCAAGACTATCGGCAGCGCCACCTGGAGGGTGCAGCAAAGGTTTACGGCGACGCCGAGTTTGCGGACGCTGTTTCTACCGCCGCCGAGAACGGCAAGATCGTCAGCAATGACGGTTTCGAGCAGCTGCTCGACCACCTGAAAACAGTGCACCCGTCAAGCTACGCGGCGCTGCTTGACGGTGTTGAAACGATCGCGTTGAGCGACGTTTTTGAGCTCACCGACCAGTCAGCGGCTCTGCGCTTTGTCGCCTTCATCGACCGTGTCTACGACGCACAAATCCCCATTATCTCCTCGGGTGTGCCACTGAACATGATCTTTGGCGGCGGAATGCTCGACGGCGGTTACCGCAAGAAATACCTGCGCTGCATGTCACGCGCAAACGCTCTCACAGCCGAATCATAAGCTGATCTAGCAAACTTGTCGCGTAAACGTCCTGACTAACCCCTGGAGAGGTCCATGAGTCTGAAGAGTATGCTGTTCAAAATCGGTAAGAGTATTGTCACCGACTATATGCGCAACCGAGGCAACAGCGGTTCACAGTCCTCTCGCGGCGGCTACGGTTCAGGCAGTAGCAACAGCGGTGGTCTCGGCGGTATTCAGAGCACCATCGAGCAGGTGCTCGGTGGGCTGTCCGGTAACACAAACAGTGGTTCCAGGGGCGCTGGCCAAAACGGCGAGCGCGCTGGTGGATCCACCGTCCTCGCCTCAGAAACCCCCGGCCGCTATGGCAGCACCGCAACCCGCGATCTGAGCGCGGCGGAGCTTTCTCGGATCCGCACCGGTTATGCCCCAAACCCCGACGGTGACCCCGATCCGGGCGAGGTTGTGTGGACCTGGGTGCCCTACGCCGAGAATGACGGACGCGGGAAGGATCGGCCGGTGCTGGTGCTCGGTCGGATTGACGACACAAGCGTTGCCGCCTGCTACCTCTCCTCGAAGTATCATCAGGGTTTTGCCGCGATCGGGCGCGGGGGATGGGATCCGCAAAACCGCGACAGCTACCTGAACCCGGAGCGGCTGCTGCGCGTCACAACGCACGGGATGCGACGCGAGGGCGATCTTGTCACCCTGCAGCAGTATCAGCAGGCGTTGCAGGCTGTTTCCGCTGTGCACGGTCGAAAGCTCTAGGGGTCGAGGCTTGTGGCGCTAGGCGATTTTGCGGCCCTAGGGGATTTGGCGTCGCCATCTAGTCGATTGAGTCGAGGTTGCGGTAGAGCTCACCGGAGATTTCGCTGATCTCCAGCAGGCGCTGCCGTTTCTCCTCGTAGTCGGCGATGTCACTGTTAATCGCCTCGCCGGTTGCCTCCAGCGCGGTCTTTTGCTGGGTGAGGTCGTTTGCGATCCGCCGCTGGGTATCGCGGTCGTTGTCGTACCGGCCGTTTTCGACGTCGGTGTTGAAGGTCACAACCGCCGCGTTAAAGTCTGCGACCGCGGTTTTGTATGCCTCTGAGCGCGCCTCAATGTCCGCGCGCTGCTCCTTCATCTGCCGCTGCAGCTCGTCCGCCTCGTTTTGCAGGTCAACGAAGATTTGGCGGTAGTTTTCGTAGAGCTCAACAACCTGTTTGCGGTTCTTCAGCCACTGCGCGTAGTGCTCCTCCAGCCAGTCGGGCAGTTCCGCAACCTCGGTTCCGAGCACACTGTGCAGTTCGTTGACGAAGTCGCGCTGTTTCAGATGCTCATACACCTGCATCCGCTCGGCGAGCACCGGGTTGCTGTCTTTGATGCCGTCGTAGTAGTTTTTGATCCGCTTCGAGAGCCGGTGCCGGAAATTGTCGGGCATCTGCGCCCAGGCGGCGTGCAGCATCTCGTGAGCGGCCGTCACCTCAACGATGCCCTTCAGGCGCTCATCGGTGACGAGCAGCAGGTGGATCTCGTGACTGTCCGGCAGGTAACAGCCGAGAATGTGCCCGTTCTCCGAGTGGTCCACCTTGGAGCAGTTGTTTCTAAAGTTTTCGCCGTCGGTGATATTCGGGTGGGTGGATCGGATCAGCAGATCGCCCTTGTCGGTTAGGGAAATACTCTCAATGACGTTTAACATCACCTCGTCTGGGTGATAGTTTGCCGCGTTGATGCGGTTTTGGATCTCAACCCGGTTGATGTAAGCAATAACCCCGGAGGCGATAAGCAGGCTCACCAGGGTCAGCCAAAAGGCGCGTTTGATTACCTTGCGCACTTTTGAACTCATATAACCTAGTTTGCACTGTAATTCTTAAATGTTTATGGAAGCTGCCACAGGTAGCTGTTAATTTCTTTCTCCGGTGTCGCCCCGGTACGCAAAATCGGGCGGTCAAGGACTGTTTGCGAGCGGCGTGAAAAGACGGTGAAAACACGCTCGACACGCCGCCCCTTTGCGGAGATTTGAGAATCTGAAAAAACCGCACTATAGTAGATGAAGTTGCAGGGCACAGCCCCGCGATGAAATGCGGATGTAGCGCAGTTGGTAGCGCATCACCTTGCCAAGGTGAGGGTCGCGAGTTCGAGTCTCGTCATCCGCTCTGGTTTTCTAAAACCAATATGTAGTGGCAACCACTGCGGTGGCGTGGCCGAGAGGCGAGGCAGCGGCCTGCAAAGCCGTATACACGGGTTCGAATCCCGTCGCCACCTCTCCTTTTTAGGGCGATTGGCGCAGTCTGGTTAGCGCGTTTCCTTGACACGGAAGAGGTCGCTGGTTCGAATCCAGTATCGCCCACCACTTCTTCCAAAACACCCGGGCTGAAAGGCTCTTTTGGTGTTCCCGGTTTTAACAGGGGAGTTTAACCGTGACAGACAACACTGATCCACACACCGCCGAGGCGGTTGCAGAGTTTTGGACTGCTGCTAGGCGCGCTTTGCCGGAGCTGCCCCCTGCTGTACCAATTGTTGTTGAGCGATTCCGGCTGCGCTACCCGCTGTCGTAGCAGCGGGGTGACACACCGGTTATCCAGTGTGCCACCCCGTCAGACTTTCCGTGTCGGATCGCGTTGATTTTACTGCGGCTGCCTAGCCCTGCTGCTGGCGTCGCCGCAAAAGCGAGCCTGCGCCGAGAACAGTCAGTGCCGCGGCAACCAGAGCCGCGAGTGTTACATCGCCAGCTGCTGCGCCGGTTTTTGCCAGCCCAGCAGGCTGTGAGGCGCTGTGGCTGCCGCTGGTTGCCGGGCGCGCATCCGCGCCCTCACCGCCAGCGCTCACGGCTGCCGTGACGCCGGGCTCAGCAGCACGCGGTGTTACCGTCTCGACGCTAGACTCGCCGGGTGCTGCGGCAGTGGGTGCTGAGGCAGGTGTCTGCGAGGTTGTCGGGGCCAGCGGATCCGCCACAACCGTCACGGTGCGGCTCTGTTTAACCTCCCACGGTGTGCCCGGGGCGATCGCGTACTCGACGGTTTGCGGCGTGTTCAACAGCTCGGTGTTAATGCTGCCGGAGACAACAACCGGGTATTTTTCGGGATAGCAGACACTGCTTGTGACATCAGCGGTGAGGTTCAGACGTGCTGCCTCAGATTGGGTGACGGTGATGTCCGGCATTGCTGCCAGGGTTGGACGAGCATACGGCAGGTAGACCTTGAACTCGTCGACAATGCTGTGCAGCGCGTGCGCACCAACCGCCTGGGCGCGGTGCGTGCGGTAGGTGAGTGAGCACTGGGTGACATCAACAACCGTGTACTCGGGAACATAGTCCTGGTTAATAACCGCGGTGTAGACGTGGTTTGCGGTCTGGTGCACATCGTAGTATTTCGAGCCGGACGAGGAGTTTGCCACAATCGACACGAACTGGTCACCGGTTAGATAGATTTCCTTGGGCGCGTTATCGCCTGTTCCAAGGTTGTAATAATTACCTGTTGCACCGGTCCACTCGCCGTCCTTAAAGACACCAGGGTAGTAGTTATCTACCGGGTGTGAGCGCGAATAGGTGTGGTCGTGACCGGTGAAAAGAATGTTGATCCCGTGTTTTTTCAAGAGCGGCCCAAACACTCGCCGCACCCGATCGGTTGCGGGTGAAACCGAGTGGAAGTCACCAACCGAGTTGAGCGGGCGGTGCATCACAACCGCGATGTGCTGATACTTGCTGCCCTGCTCGGCGATGATCTTCTGCATCCATGAATCATGAAGCGGAGCGTGCTGTTCGCGATTGAACTCTGTGTTTAGATGTAGGAATAGTACGTTGTTCTGCCCCCACCAATAGTTCATTGTCTGCTCATCGTAGTTAGGAATGTTCCAGTGCTCAGTGTATGTATCCTCGGCGCCGTAGTACCAGTCGTGGTTGCCATGACTTACTGCGTGCTGCAGCTCCTTGAGCTGATTTGGCGCTGTGTATCCGAGATATTCCCGCTCGGTCGGGTTCTTAACGCTGTCATACTCGTGTTGTTTGATCTTGTTGGTCGATTCGATCTGGTCACCGGCTGAGACCATGGTGCGGATCCACGGGTATTTCTCGGTTGCCACGTTCAGGGTCTGCTGCCAACCGTCGGCGTCACCCTGCAGGCTTGATTCCATCGGATTAGCGTTCCGATAACCGGATTTTGCGCCGATCTGCGCGTCACCAAAGTAGAAGAAACTCCAATCGTTCTTAATCGCCTCGGTAGTGAAACTCCACTGCCCGAGCCAGATGCTACCGTCTCCGATACGGTAGCTGTAGCGGGTGTCCGGCGCGAGATCACGCAACACGGTTTTGTTGCTGAACGCCTCAAATCCGCGCGATTTACCCTGCCCAGAGTGGATCGAAACAATCTGCGCACCGTCATACCGGGTCGCCCCAGCCTCCGGGAACTGACCGTTAACAAGCTGGTCGTGGCGGATCACCTCAACAACCGGCGCGGTAGAGTGGGCAAGGTCTGTGTACCAAACCAGGTAGCGTTCCGAGTTGGTGGATCCTACCCCCAGCACCACGTTTGTGATCCGCGTATCAACATTCTTTAGATCGCGAGCGGGATCAGGCTGCGGCGCAGTGCTTTCTGCCGCGGTTGCGTCGGTGGATCCGCTACCGCCGCCGTCATTAACCCCCGGATCCCCAGGGCTCACCCCGGTGGCACCCGGGTTGTTAGCGCCTGGGTTGTCTGGTGCTGTGTCTGGTGTGCCACTTGGCGCTCCTGGGGTGGCCGCGTCAGCCGGAGCTGCTACTGCTGCAGAGCCGCTAGCTGGTGCGCCGTTCGGGTTCGCAGCGGGCGCTGGGGCAGCCTCGCTAACTGCCGGGGTTTCGCCCGCTGTCGCTGCACCGGCTGCGGTTGACGGGTCAGTCGGCGGCACGGGTTCTGTTGCCGCGGCGGCAGCGGGGCTTAGTGCCAGCGCGCCACAGAGGGTAGCGGTAACCGCCACGGTGACAGCGGCTGCACGCCGCTGAGATAGGGATCGGGTTTTCAAGGTGTTCCTTCCTGGTAATGACAACCACACTGTAACCATTACGTTTTAACCGGCGTTAACATCACAGTAAACAGCGGTTAGCACGCTGGTTAAATACTAACAAACAGAGAGCCCAGGAAGAAACTAAAAACCGCTTTGACCCGTAGTTTTAAATAGAGCAGCGGGGGAATTGATGCGTTATTTGTCAGGTGCTACAAGGCGCCGCTTGTAAAGGATCCGCGACCCAAAATAGCCAAGCAAAACAGCAGCGGCAATAACCGGGAACAGCCAGCCCGGTGCGGCGTTTGTGTGCTCCAGCACCCAGTTTTCAAGCTGCGACTGTGTTGCCGTTGGCAGCAGTCCGCCGAGCGCGGTTGTGCCTCGGGAAACAATCATTAAAACACCCACGGCGATGGTTAGAAGCCCGCCGATTACAGCGGTCAGGGTTGTGTGGATACGCCCGATTTTAATCTCTCTAGGCCTTACCAGGTCGCGGATCGCGGGCACCCGCTGCCACAGCAGGCTGAGCAGCAGCAACGGCGCGGTCATTCCGAGCGCGAACACCGCAAGGATCAGCGCACCGCTGAACACACTGGGGGAGAAAGCCGCGAAGGTGAGTGCGGCACCGAGAAGCGGACCCGCGCAAACGCCCGCGAGCCCGTAGATTGTGCCGAGAGCAAACACGGCGGCGGCACCCGTTCCCTGTCTCACCTGTGATCTGCTCGCACCAAACAGCCTGCCGATTATCGGCAGCTGAATGTCAAAAAGCAGCACCAGACCGAGCACGATTAACAGCGCACCGCCGAGATTCACCAGCAGGAAACGATGCTGATTGAGCAGCGCGCCGAGCGATGAAGCGAGCACACCGAGCGGCACAAGGGTTGTGCAGAGCCCGAGAAAGAACACGAGGGTTCGCTGAACCAGCCTGCCGGGCGCGTTAAAGGCGTAGGCGAAAAACGCGGGTAGCAGCATCGCCGAGCAGGGGCTTAACAGCGTTAGCACCCCGCCCACGAAAGCACCGAGCAGTGTCAGCTGCACGGTTTAACTGCCGCCCTGTGAGCTAATAAAATCACGGAACACGCTGACCGGCTGCGCGCCAGCAATTCCCTGATTACCGATTGCAAAGAACGGCACACTGGTGACACCGACAGCTTGGGCGGCTGCGGTTTCTTTCTGCACACGTGCCAGGTTTGCAGGATCCGCAAGCGCCGCCTCAAAAGCCGTAATGTCTTTAATCCCAGCCTGTTTCGCGAACTCAACCAGTTCTGCCTCGGTGAGATCCGGGTGTTTACCCTCCGGGGCTGCCGCGTACACGACGTCAAGGAACTCCTTGAAACGTCCCTGGTCAGCGGCCTCGTGGGCAGCCACGGCGCCGCGGTCGGATCCCTCGCCGAAGAAGGAAACAACATTCACTTCGATGCGAACCTGCTTGGTGTCAACATACTCGGAAATTAGTGTTGGCAGCGTGTCGGTGGTAAACAGGGCACAGTAAGGGCAGCCCATATCAACCCACTCCCGCAGCACAACCGGTGCGTCCGGGTCGCCGATAGTCATCGCTGCGGGGTGTGTGCTTACCTGCCCGGCATTGCCGCCGCTGGCGCTATCACCCTTCGCGGCATCCGCGGTTGTGCCTGTTGACGGCTGGTTTTCTAGTGTTGCCGGAGACTGGCGAGTGAGCTGCACAATCAGCAGCGCGGCCAAAACCACGACAACGCCGAAGAGTGCGAAAACCAGTCGCTTCAAATTTCTGTTGCTGTTCTCTGCGGTGTTCACAGAGACAAGCCTAGCTTACGCCTGTAAACTTGTAGGGTTAAATTGTAAATTTTCTTTGCTAGGAGATCCAGGTGGCAGACGGTTTTGAACTGTTTTCTGACCGCAACGTCGTTGCGATGCGTGTTAACGGTGAGCTGAAAGACCTTGCAGCAACCGTGACCGACGGTGACGCTGTTGAACCTGTAATAATCGATTCGCCTGACGGACTAGACATTCTCAGGCACAGCGCTGCGCACGTGCTCGCGCAGGCGGTGCAGAACATCAACCCCGAAACCAAGCTCGGAATTGGTCCGCCGATTAAAGACGGTTTCTACTACGACTTCGACCCGGAGGAGGCGTTCACCCCGGAGGATTTGAAGGCGCTGACTAAGGAGATGCAGCGCATCATCAAACAGGGGCAGCGGTTTGTTCGCCGGGTTGTCACCGAGGAAGAAGCACGCGCTGAGCTCGCCAGCGAGCCCTACAAACTGGAGCTGATCGGTCTAAAAGGCAGCAACCCGGGTGACGATAACGAGAGCGTTGAGGTTGGCGGCGCTGAGCTAACCATCTACGACAATGTGGATCCAAAAACCGGCGAGGTCTGCTGGAAGGACCTCTGTCGCGGGCCGCACCTGCCAAACACCCGGTTGATCGGTAACGGCTGGGCGCTGATGCGCACCGCCGCCGCATACTGGCGTGGCAGTGAGAAGAACCCGCAGCTGCAGCGTGTTTACGGAACCGCGTGGCCAACCAAGGAAGAGCTGCGCGACTACCAGACCCGCCTGGAGGAGGCGCTGAAGCGCGACCACCGCAAACTCGGTGTCGAGCTTGACCTGTTCAGCTTCCCCGACGAGATCGGCTCTGGCCTTGCCGTGTTCCACCCGAAGGGCGGCATTATCCGCCACGAGATGGAGAACTACCTGCGTGAGCAGCTGCTGAAGGCAGACTATGAGCTGGTTAACACCCCGCACATCACCAAGGGTCAGCTGTTTGAAACCAGCCAGCACCTCAACTGGTACAAAGATGGAATGTTCCCGGCGATGCACCTGGACGAGGTGAAGGACGACGCGGGTAAGGTGATTAAGCCCGGTCAGGACTACTACCTGAAGCCGATGAACTGCCCGTTCCACAACCTGATCTATCGGGCACGCGCTAGAAGCTACCGTGAACTGCCGCTCCGGCTCGCGGAGTTCGGCACCGTCTACCGCTACGAAAAGAGCGGCACCCTCGCAGGCCTCACCCGCGTGCGCGGCCTCACCCAGGATGACGCACACATCTACGTCACCGACGAGCAGGTGAGCGACGAGATTAAACGCCAGCTAGAGTTCGTGTTTGAGACCCTGCGCGGCTACGGCCTCAGCGACTTCTACCTGGAGCTGTCAACCCGCGATCCAGAAAAGTTTGTCGGCTCTGTTGAGCAGTGGGAGACAGCCGAGGCGATGCTGCAAAAGATTGGTGAAGAATCCGGTCTTGATTTGGTGGCGGATCCGGGCGGCGCAGCGTTCTACGGTCCGAAGATCTCGGTCCAGGCGCGCGACGCAATCGGCCGCACCTGGCAGCTGAGCACCGTGCAGCTTGATTTCAACCAGCCGGAGCTGTTTGAGCTGGAGTATGCAGCCGCCGACGGCACCAGGAAGCGGCCGGTTATGATCCACCGCGCCCTGCTCGGCTCGATTGAGCGCTTCTTTGCGATTCTGCTAGAGCACTACGCGGGAGCCTTCCCTGTTTGGCTAGCGCCGCAGCAGGTTGTTGGCATCCCGGTAGCTGAGGAGTACGGAGAGTATCTTGACGGTGTTATCGCGCAGCTGCGGGAGCGTGGCGTGCGCGCCGAGGTTGACCACAGCTTTGACCGGATGCCGAAGAAGATTCGCACCCACACCAAAGCTAAGGTGCCGTTCCAGCTGATCGCCGGTGAGGATGATCGCTCCGCTGGCGCGGTCAGCTTCCGCTTCCGTGACGGCTCACAGCTTAACGGTGTGCCGGTTGCTGAGGCGATTGAGCGGATCGTTAACGCGATCAAATCGCACGAGCAGGTCAACACCGCCTGGCAAGACTAGCGGACTGCGAAGTTAACAACAGTGAAGCTAACTGATCGGGAATCTAGTATGGCTGAGCACGAGACGGGCGGGGCGGATCCGCTGATCCACCGCGAAGCGGAGTTCGCTGCCGGAGCCCCCGACGGGTTTTCCCGGCTGTGGGTTCCTCACCGCATGGTTTATGTTGGCGACCACACGCAGGCGGACGAGAGCAACTGCCCGTTTTGTGCAGCGCCTGCGGGCGAGGACGAGCGCGGCCTGATCGTTGCGCGCGGCAAAACCGCTTTTGTGCTGCTAAACCTCTACCCCTACAACGGCGGACACCTGCTGGTATGCCCATACCGGCATATTGCCAGCTACACGGAGGCAACCGCTGCAGAAACCGCCGAGATTGCGGAGCTAACCCAGCGGGCGATGGAGGTGTTAAAAGAAGTGAGTGGCTGCCACGGCTACAACATCGGCATGAACCAGGGAGAGGTTGCCGGTGCCGGGATTGCAGCGCACCTGCACCAGCACATTGTGCCACGCTGGCACGGTGACGCAAACTTCCTGCCGATTGTTGCGCGCACAAAAGCAGTGCCGCAGCTGCTCGGTGAGGTTCGCGAGAAACTCGCAGCAGCCTGGGATAGAATTTAACAGCTTTTTAAACAGAACACAGCGATAAGAAGGAAACAATATGGCAGGTCACTCCAAGTGGGCCACAACCAAACACAAGAAGGCAGCGCTTGACGCGAAGCGCGCAAACATTTTTGCGAAGCTCGCCAAAAACATCGAGGTTGCTGCTCGCATCGGTGGACCAGACGTTGAGGGTAACCCGGCGCTTGAGCTTGCTGTGCACAAGGCAAAGAAGCAGTCGATGCCGAACGACAACATTGATCGCGCGATTAAACGCGGTGCCGGCCTCACCGGAGACGCGGTTAACTACGAGACGATTATGTACGAGGGGTACGGCCCGAACGGTGTCGCTCTATTGATTGAGTGTCTCACTGACAATCGCAACCGCGCAGCAACCGAGGTGCGCACCGCGGTCAGCCGCAACGGCGGCAACATGGCGGATCCGGGCAGTGTGTCATACAACTTTGCTCGCAAGGGCGTAATCACCGTCGGTGCTGCAGACACAAGCGAGGACGATGTGATGCTCGCGGTGCTGGAGGCGGGCGCAGAAGAGGTTGCTGAAACCCCAAACGGCGAAGCCTTCGAGGTGCTCACCGAGCCCAACGATCTGAACGCTGCACGCCAGGCACTCACTGACGCGGGAATCGACTACGACTCAGCCGAGGTTGAGTTTGTTGCCGACCTGAAGGTTGAGATTGACGCTGAAACCGCTCGCAAGGTTTTCCGTCTCATCGAGGCACTGGAAGACCAGGACGACGTGCAGAACGTCTACTCAAACTTCAGCCTGTCTGCGGAGGTTATGGCGGAGCTGGCAGAGGACAGCTAACCGTCGGATCCTGTTAGCCAATGACTCGGATCTTAGGCATCGACCCCGGTCTCACAAGGTGTGGGATCGGGGTTGTGCGCGCTCTCGGAGGTCGCCGGGTAGAGTTTGAGCACGTTGAGGTGCTGCAGAGCTCACCCGATGATCCACTGCAGCAGCGCCTCAACATGCTCGGGTCTGCAATCGCGCGGATCCTGGACTCGCCGGATCCACCCGCCGCTGTCGCACTCGAACGGGTTTTTGCGCAGCAGAACCTGCCGAGTGTTATGGGCGTTGCGCAAATCTCGGGCATTGTTATGTTCCTTGCCGCGCAGCGCGAGATTCCGGTGACGCTCTACACCCCAAACGAGGTGAAAATGCAGGTTACCGGTTACGGCGCCGCCGATAAAACCCAGGTTGCGACGATGGTCACCCGGATGCTCGGGCTCGCGAAACCGCCGAAACCCGCTGACGCCGCCGACGCGCTGGCGCTTGCGCTAACCCACGCCTACCATCTGTCGAGGGTAACCGGAGCGGGCGCCACCTCCGCGGGTGCGCGCCAAAACCGCGACCGGTTCACCGGCGGGTTAAACGCCGCAGCAGCGGGCGCGGGTGGATCCGCAAACCCCGCCGTGAGGAGCGCGGCAGGATCTCTCACCCCCGCCCAGCAGGTGTGGGCGGCCGCTGAGCAGCGCGCCGGCAAACGACGCAAGAACGCGCGCCGTTCGGGCGGCAGATAGTTAAAGCAGATAGTTTAACGGACGGGTAAACAGGTGGCGAGCTATCGGGATCAGGCAGTGGTTTTACGCACCCACAAACTCGGTGAGGCAGACCGCATTATCACAATGCTCACGCCGAATCACGGGCTTGTTCGCGCGGTTGCTAAAGGCGTTAGACGCACCGCATCAAAGTTTGGGGCACGACTTGAGCCTTTCTCGCACATTGACGTTATGTGCTTTCATGGCAGGAGCCTCGACACAATCACACAGGTTGAGAGCATCGCCCTCTACGCGCCCGCGCTCAGCGGCGAGCTGAGCAGCTATCAAGCGGCGAGCATTATGGTTGAAACGGCCGCGCAGCTCACCGAGGTTGAGGCCTCAGCCCACCAGTTTCATCTGCTCGCCGGTGGGTTAAAGGCGCTTGCAGGCGGTCTGGCGCCGACCGGCCTGATCCGCGACTCATATCTGCTGCGGGCCCTCGCGCTCTCGGGTTGGGCGCTCAACTATGACAGCTGCGTTGTTTGTGGCTCACGGGCGGATCTCGCCTATTTCTCTGTTGCTCACGGCGGGGTGCTGTGTGCTAACTGCCACAAACCCGGTGCGGTAGCGGTTACAAAGGAGGTTATGCTGCTGCTTCGCGCCCTCTCACGCGGTGACTGGCAACAGACCGTGAACGCAACCCAGGGGGAGGCGAACCAGGCGGCGGCGATTGTTGCCGCGCACGTAAAATGGCAGCTTGAGCGCGGCTTAAAATCGTATAGCACGGTAATGCACTAAAATTACAGGTTGAGTTAGGAGGGGTATGCCCAAGCGCGCTACTGAGCTGTTACCGGTCGACTGGACCGGCGTTAGGCCATCCCAGTTTGTCGGTGAGGTGCCCCAGCACATCGCGATTGTGATGGACGGTAACGGCAGGTGGGCAAACCAGCGCGGCCTCACCCGGGTTGAGGGTCACAAACAGGGCGAAAAAGCGCTGCTCGACGTTGTTGCCGGCGCTGTCCAAGCGGGGGTTAAACACCTCAGCGTTTACGCCTTCTCAACCGAGAACTGGCGGCGATCACCCGATGAGGTGCGTTTTTTAATGGGCTTTAACCGTCAGGTTTTACGCGATCGCCGGGAACAGCTGCACAGCTGGAACGTCCGCATGCGCTGGGCTGGCCGGAAGCCGCGGCTGTGGCTGAGCGTGTTAAAAGAGCTCAGGGTTGCCGAGGAGCGCACCCGCGGCAACACCGGTTTAACCCTCTCCATGTGCGTTAACTACGGCGGCCGCAACGAACTGGTTGACGCGGTTCGCAGCATCGCCGCCGAGGTTGCCGAGGGCACCCTAACCCCTTCACGCATAAGTGAGCGGACAATCGAAAAACACCTGTATGTGCCCGAGATGCCGAACGTTGACCTGATGATCCGCACCTCCGGAGAGCAGCGGACAAGCAATTTTTTGATGTGGCAGAGCGCCTACGCGGAGCTGATGTTCACAGAAACCCTCTGGCCAGATTTCACCCGCGAGGACCTCTGGCAGTGCATTGACAGTTACACCAAACGCGATCGCCGTTTCGGCGGCGCAACCGACCAGCCGAGCTAGCGAGAGCAGACGCCCTATGATAGAGTCCCTAAAACCCACAGCTGTGACTGCAGAAAAACTGCGGATCGGCAATATTGAGCTGCCCGTGCCGGTTGAGCTCGCGCCGATGGCGGGGATCACAAACACCGCCTACCGGAGACTGTGCCGCGAATACGGTGAGGGACTGTTTGTTAGCGAGATGATTACCAGCCGCGCCCTCGTTGAGCGCACCCCGAACACGCTGCGGCTGATCCAGTTCCACGAGTCTGAAAAACCCCGCTCAATCCAGCTTTACGGGGTTGACCCGAAAACCATTGCTCAGGCTGTGACAATGATTGTTGACGATGATCTCGCGGACCACATCGACCTCAACTTCGGGTGCCCGGTTCCCAAGGTGACTCGCAAGGGGGGTGGATCCGCCCTGCCCTGGAAACAGGATCTGTTTGCGGCGATTGTGAAACAGGCTGTGAAGGCGGCGGGTAATCTGCCCCTGACCATCAAAATGCGTAAGGGGATCGACCAGGATCACCTGACGTTCCTCGACGCCGGAAAGATGGCGGCGGACGCGGGTGTTGCCGCGATTGCGCTGCACGGTCGCACAATGGCTGAGCACTATTCCGGGAAGGCCGACTGGGACGCGATTGCGGAACTGAAACAGGCGGTTAACGGGGTGCCGGTGCTTGGCAACGGCGATATTTGGTCGGCGGCTGATGCGATCCGCATGGTTGAACACACCGGTTGTGACGGGGTTGTTGTTGGGCGCGGCTGTCTCGGCAGGCCCTGGCTGTTTGGCGACCTGACCGCCGCTTTTAAGGCGCGCGCGGGGGAGATCAGCTGGGAGGAGGCGAACGCGGCCGCGGCCGCTCCGCCGCTCGGTGAGGTAATGGACGCGGTTCGGCGTCATACGGAGCTGCTGGTTGATTTCTTCGGCGGTGATGAGGCGCACGCGCACCGTGATATTCGCAAGCACATGGCGTGGTATTTTAAGGGCTACAGTGTCGGCGGTGATGTCAGGCGGGCGCTTGCTGGGGTTTTAGATTTTGCCCACATGGACGAGATTTTTGCGCAGATGGATCGCTCACTGCCGTATCCTGAGCAGGGCGCCGAGGGCCCGCGCGGGCGCGCAGGCAGGGCAAAACGCCCGCACCTGCCGGACGGCTGGCTGGAGTCGCGCAGCTCCGACAACATTGATTTCACCGAGCTCGCGGACGCCGAGCGGGACGACAGCGGCGGTTAGGCGCGACCCGACAGGTTTGGCTAGACGCAGCCGGATTCCGGTGAAACGCAGTTCGTTTACTGCACCACCCAGCCAAGCTGCTTCTCATGCCATAGGATATTAGCAATGATCAACTTGGAACACGCAGGTCACAGCGACTACAGCGAGTTTGATATAGCCCGGTTCGTTCCCGAGCAGCACACCGCTGCCCGCACCGCCTTCGCTCGGGATCGGGCGCGCGTGATTCACAGTTCTGCCTGGCGCAGGCTCGCCGCCAAAACACAGGTGTTAAGCCCAACCGCAGGCATTGACTTTGCCCGCAACCGGCTGACTCACTCGCTGGAGGTTGCACAGATTGGGCGCGAGCTTGCTAACTCGCTGGGTGTTTCAGCGGATCTCGTCGACACCGCCTGCCTAACCCACGATCTCGGGCACCCACCGTTTGGCCACAACGGTGAAACAGCGCTCGATAACTGGATGGCAAACTTTGGCGGGTTTGAGGGGAACGCGCAGACGCTGCGGATCCTCACCCGGCTTGAACCGAAACGCTTTACCCGGGACGGTGAGAGTGTTGGCCTGAACCTCACCCGTGCAACCCTCGACGCCAGCTGTAAATACCCGTGGCCGCGCCTTGACGGAGCGGATCCTGATGCTAAACCGGTTAAAAAGTTCGGGTACTTCCTCGATGACGAACCGGTTTTTCAGTGGTTGCGCGAGGGATCCACACCCCGCACCAAGTGTGTTGAGGCGCAGCTGATGGATCTCAGTGACGACATCGCGTATTCGGTGCACGATTTTGAGGACGCGATCGTCAGCGGCTACATCGACCCGGAGATTCTCACCTCCAAGTCGGGGCATGACTCGCTGATTCGGCAGGTGGTTGAGTGGAGCGGCGACAGTTTCAGCGGTGACGAGATCGGGGCGGCGTTTGAGAACCTGGCGCGCTCCCGCAAGTGGCTTGACCGCTGGGACGGCAGCCGTTTCGATCAGGCTAAACTAAAGAACTTCACGAGCGAAACTATCGGCAAGTTCGCGGGCGCGGCAATCACCGCAACCCGTGAGCACGCGGCGTCCACAAAACTCGCCAGGTACGGGGCAACGATTATTGTGCCGCGCGATATTGCCGCCGAGATCGCGGTGCTAAAGGGCATTGTTGCGGCGTTTGTGATGACCAGCGGCAGACGCAAACCAACCTACCAGAAACAGCGGGATCTGCTCACCGAGGTGCTTGAGGCGCTGTGGGCGGATCCTATCCATCTCGAACCCGCTTTCTACGCCGACTATATGTCGGCGCCGGATGAGGCGCTTGCGAGGCGGGCGATTGTGGATCAGGTTGCCTGCCTCACCGATCAGTCGGCGCTCAGCTGGTGGAAACGACTTTGTGACGTCCCCCTTTTCTAACAGCAGCCACCCGCTAAAATTGAAGCATGGCAGGTAGGATCAGCCCGAGAGACATTGAGACGCTTAAACAGCGCGTCAATATTGCTGATGTTGTTGCCGACTACCTGGTGTTAAAACGCGCCGGAGCCGACTCGATGAAGGGGCTCTGCCCGTTCCACGATGAGCGTTCACCGAGCTTCCACGTCAGGCCGAGCGCCGGTTTCTACCACTGCTTTGGCTGCGGTGAGTCGGGTGATGTGATCAGCTTTGTGCAAAAGCTTGACCACTTAAGTTTTTCGGAGGCGGTTGAGCGGCTGGCCGCTCGTGCGGGTATGGAGTTAACCGTTGAAGACGGTGACAACGCCAACCGTGGCCCGAGCAAAACCAGGCTCTACGCCGCCGCAAAGGCCGCCGCTGACTTCTATGTTGCGCAGCTGGCCACACCCGCTGGCAGGCAGGCTGTTGATTTTATGGCGGCGCGTGGATTCGATGCTCACGCCCTTCAACAGTTTGGGGTTGGCTACTCACCAAACAGCTGGGACGGCTTGATTAAACACTTGACCGGGCTTGGCTTCAACCGTGTTGAGATGCTCGCCGCTGGCCTTGTAAAAGAGGGCAACAGGGGAGTGTACGACGCTTTTCGCGGTCGGATTATGTGGCCCATCCGTGACGCGAGCGGTCAGGTTGTTGGTTTTGGTGCCCGTAAACTGCTGGAGAGCGACCAGGGGCCGAAATACCTGAACAGCTCCGACTCGGCGATCTACCACAAGTCACAGCTGCTCTACGGCATCGACCTCGCGAAGCGCGCTATCGGCCAGGACAAGCGGGTGATCATCGTTGAGGGCTACACCGATGTGATGGCGTGCCACCTGGCGGGTGTGCCGCACGCGATCGCAACCTGTGGCACCGCCTTCGGAGCCGACCACATCACGGTGCTCCGCCGAATGCTCGGTGACTCTCCTGGCGCTGAGGTTATTTTCACCTTCGACCCCGACACCGCCGGCCAAAACGCCGCGCTGAAAGCCTTCGGGCAGGAACAAAAGTTTGTCGCCCAAACCTACGCGGTTGTTAACGCTGAGGGGCTCGACCCGAGCGATATGCGCCAGCACCGCGGTGATGCGGCCCTCGCCGAAATGTTTAACCAGCGGGTGCCGCTGTTTGAGTTTGCGATGCGCCAGGTTATCCGCGACTTCGACCTGAACACGGTTGAGGGTCGCGTCGGAGCGCTGCGCAAAGCAGCCCCGGTTGTTGCGGGGATTCGCGACAGTGCGCTGCGTCCCGGCTATGTGCGCGAACTCTCAGGGCTTTTAGGGCTCGACATAGCGGAGGTGCAGCGCGCCGTCAACGGTTCTGCAAGCAGCAATACAGCGGGTGGATCCGAGCCTCCCGCCCCCGCTCTGCCTGCGCAGCCAGTGCAACAGGTGCCCAGGCTTGCGCAGCTGCCACACACAGGGGACACACGGTTAGAGCGTGACGCGATGATGGCGATGCTGCAGCACCCTGATCTGATCGGTGAGCAGCTTTTAACCCAGGCGGTTACGGCGCGGGTGGATCTGGCGCCGCTTGCGGGGATCCGCGACGCAATCGCGCAAACCCTTAGCGCGCTAACCAGCGGGGCGGGCAGCGGATCCAACAGCGAACCGGGCAGTGGTGTCGACGCCGCTTCGCAGCAGGCCGCCGCAGAAACGCGCAGCTCACAGACGGCGGCGGTTCTCGCCAACAGCCCGCAGTGGCTGCAGCTGGTGCTGCAGAACACACCGGAACCGCTGCGTGACCTGCTGCGTGAGCTCGCGATCGCCCCGCTGCAGCAAACCCGCCCTGACCGGCTGCCGGGGTACTGTCGCGACATTATTGTGGCGCTGCTTGATCGTGACCTGCGCAGCCTGAAACGGGAGATGATGCTGCGGATGCTCAGAATCGGCGACGCCTCACACCCTCAATCGCTTGCCTACCAGCAGCAGATGGACATGATCGAGCGCGCGAGGCGTTCCCTACGACCGGAGAATCAATGACTGAAAACAAGTACGAAATCAGTGTCTCTGATCTGACACTTGAATATCCGCCGCACGATGGGGCACGGGCACACACCGCTGTTCACGGGGTTAGTTTCAACCTGGTACCCGGGGCGGTGCTCGCGCTTTTGGGTGAGAGCGGATCCGGCAAAAGTACCCTCGCAAGAACCCTCGCTGGCCGTGGGCAAGACGCGCAGAGCAAGTCTGACCGGGTGCGCATTGTTGGTGGATCCGCAACCGTCAGGAGTTTAAACATTGCCTCGCTGAATCGCAAACAGCGCACAATCCTGCAGCGCGAGGTGGGCTATCTCGCGCAGGACGACGGCGCGAAACTGCCGCCCGAACTAACCATCGCAGACGTTTTAATGCAACCGGTCAGAGAGAACTTTAAACGCTATGACGCAACCCGTGTCGGGCAGTTTGTGACGGAAATGTTCGATATTGTGCAGCTGCCGTTGACGATGCTGCAGAAGATGCCACACGAACTGTCAAAGGGGCAGCGGCAGCGGATCGCGGTGATGCGCTCCCTGATGCTCGAACCGCACACCCTCATCGCCGACGAGCCAACGATCGGTATAGACGTTACCGCCAGGCCGGCGATTGTTGAGCTGCTGAAGTGGTTTAGTGCGAGGCGCACAACCACAATGCTGCTGATCTGCCACGATATTACGGCGCTGGAACAGCTCGCCGAGGAGGTGCTGATCCTGCAGCAGGGGCAGACAGTGGGAGCGGGCAACATCAACACAATCTTCCGCGAGAGTGAGCACCGTTATGTGCAGCAGCTGGCGGCCGCACTGCGGGCAACGGCGTATGACGAGAGCGCCGAACGAAAGCTCGCGACGGACTAGCGGATCCGCCCAACAGATTTAAACCGAGAAGAACAGAAGCGAAGGAGGGCACAGTGTCCAACGCAAAACTGCCACAGAATAACCCGTACGAGCAGCTGAGTGAAACACAGCCGCTGACGGTCACCGTTGCCGGTGTAACAACCAGCAACGCAGGATACAGCGGTGACGTAGCGGTTAGTGAACTGCCGCTTGCGCACGTCGGGAAAAGCCACGGCGGCGAGGAGCTGTCACCTGCGATCAGCTGGGAGCCGGTTGCGGGAGCAGCAAGCTACGTGGTTACCTGCTACGATCCTGACGCGCCAACCCTGAGTGGATTCTGGCACTGGGTTGTATATAACATTCCAGCCGATGTTAACGAGCTGCCTGAGGGCGCCGGATCCGCGGGCGGCGAGGGTCTGCCAGCCGCCGCCGTTTCCGGGTACAACGAGGCGCTCGGGCGCGAGTTTATTGGGGCTGCGCCGCCGGCCGGTCACGGCCCGCACAGGTATTTCTTCACTGTGCAGGCGCTTGACACGGTGCTTGACCTGCCGGCTGACCTGACTGCGGCGCGCGTCCACTTTATGCTGCGTGAGCACGTGATTGCCCGCGGTAGCGTGGTGTTCAGCTTCGAGCAGCCAGCGAACTAGTCGCGCTAGCTCGCCTGGGCCTTTGCAACAACACTGCCGACTGCGTTTGTGACGGCCTCGGCTTCGCTCGCAAAAGCGACGTCGGGGTCTTGGATGCTGCCGTCTGCGGCGAAAATCTCGGGACGCAGTGTCAGGTTAGCGACCTGCTCGGTGAGTTGCAGATCAACGTTCTCAGCCAGCGCGCTAAACGCCGCAGCCGCTCGTTTGCCTGCACCGAAACCGTAGCTGACGTAGCTTACCGGCTTGTTCTTCCACTCCGGGTAGAGGTAGTCAACCGCGTTCTTCAAAACTGCGGGGTAGCTGCCGTTGTATTCGGGGAAAACGAACACGAAACCGTCATAGTCAGCGATCTTTGCAGCCCAGCGCTTTGTGTGATTGTGCTGGTATGGGTTACCCGATTTTGGGGAGGCGGGCTCGTCAAAGAACGGCAGGTTCTCCTCAGCCAGGTCGATCAGTTCAACCGCTGGGTTGTTTGCGACCGCTTTCACCCACTCGGTTATCTGCAGTCCGATTCGCGCGCCACGGCTTGATCCAGCGATAACGGCAATCTTTGTCATGTAATACCCCTTGTCTTTGTTTCCTATTTGTTTGCTGGTGGATCACGCTGCCCAGCCAGAAACACAGTTCGGCGCGGTAGCTTGGGGCCACCGCGCCGAACGGTTATGTTTTATCTGGTGTCAGCTATTGTGTGAGAGGAACTCCGCGCGCGTCAACGCTGTGTGCTGTTCCAGGCTGTGCAACGAGGATCAGAATACCCTCGATCAGGCCCCAGATCGCTGATACGAAAGCGAGGAAGCCGAGTGACAGCACTGAGATAAGCAGCTGCGCAACAGCTTTACCGGTGTAGCCGAGGTAGAAGTTGTGCACACCGAAGGTGCCGAGCAGGATACCGAGCAGACCGGCAGCAAGCTTAGACTTCTGCTGCACTGGTGCCTGCACAGGCTGACCGTATGCAGGAGGAGCCTGCTGTGCGCCAGGAGCTGGGTAAGCTGCCTGCTGGTTGTCAGCGTACTGTGGCTGAGATGGTGCCTGGTAGTTAGCCTGGTAGTTTGGCTGTGCAGGCTCGGCAACCGGCTGCGCAGGAGCTTCGTATCCAGGCTGAGCAGGCTCGGCAACTGGCTGTGCTGGTGCCTCATAGCTTGGCTGAGAGCTGGCTCTGCAACAGGCTCTGCCGCTGCTGGTTCCGCTGCAACAGCAGGCTCAGCAACCACTGGCTCTGCTGCGGGCTCTGCAACCGGCTCAGCCGCAACAGCAGGCTCTGCCGGTGCCTCAGCAGCTGGTGCCTCTGCAGGCTCAGCGGCGGCATCGTTTACGTTCTTTGGATCTTGCTGATCAGACATTTTTGCTCACATTCATAGGGTAATTAGTGCAATCTGATTATAACGCAGACAGCCTAAATAAACATGCTAAAGCATGAACGTTACACCCTATTACAGAGCTAGCTCACAGCATCACTATTCAATGTTCTTGCGATCGTAAGCTCGAAGGCTGAGCATAACCAGCACCGCAACAGTCGCAACCGTGGTCACAACCGGCAGCAGCGGATTAAGCGGCTGCGTTGCAATACTGCCAATCAGATTCATTAAACCCAGGGGAGTATAAGCGGCACCCCAGGACCAAATACCCCCGATGAACAGAGCAAAGAAGACAGCCAGACCGGAGGCTAGCGAGACTCCGAGCGACAGTCGCAGCGACTCCACGAGGCAGATCGTAGCCGTTAGCAACACGGTGAAAAGCCACCAGACAAGACCCGAGTAAAAGAACGCAGCTATCACGGTGTCGCTGAAGAAGATCAAAGAGATCAGAACCGCAACAAGCGCGGCGACCAGCTGTGTTACGAAGGTGACCACGTTGAACGCGATAAAGTGCGCGCTCAAATACGCTTTTCTGCCAACAAATCGGGTGAGGATCAGCGGCACACTGCCTCCAGCGAGGTGAGCGTGGAAACTAATCGCTCCGATAATGATCACCGCGAACGTTGCCATCTGGATAAGGTTTTTCGCCCAGTTCGCGAAAGCCTCCTGCCATGAGGGCTCCGGCAGGGTACCCTCCAGGGCGGTGGCGGCAGCCGGATCCAGCAGCCCCGCAATAATCGCTGGCGTGTACTGCGCGAGGGGAGCAGCAGTGACAGCGGTGAAGCCCACGATTGCGACCAGCACCCAGGTGCTTGTGGATCGCGTCAACCCCCGCAGGCTGAGCAGCAGCAGCTTCCCAAAACCGGTGAATGATGTGCCGGCGATGCTTGGTTGCCTAACAACTGTTGTCATGAGTTCCTTCCCTTCACCAGGTGAGTGTAGGCGTTCTGCAGTGAGTTCGCTTGTGACTGGATAGTGATTTCGGGCAGCTCCCGTTCCAGCAGGTTTCTTGCCCTGACGATGCTCGCCTGTTGGCCACTCAACCGGATACTTGTTTCTGGCTGCGGGGCAGACGCGATAACCTCCTCAAGCGTGCCCTGCGAGAGCAGCTGCCCGCGGTTTAGGATGCCCACGTGGGAGCAAACCTGCTGCACATCAGCGAGCAGGTGGGAGGAGAACAGCACTGTTGTTTTACCCCGCAGTGACTCGATAATCTCCAGCACCTGCGCCCTGCCGATGGGGTCGAGAGCGCTTGTTGGTTCGTCGAGGATTAGCAGACGGGGGCTTCCCATCAGAGCCACCGCGATGCCGAGGCGCTGCTTCATACCGCGAGAAAAACCGCCGACTTTCAGCTGGGTGTTTTCAAGCCCGACAAGTTTCAGCAGCGACTCCGCGCGATCCGGCGCGGTGTTCCTGTCTACGCCGGAGATACTGCCAAACAGCAGCAGCGCCTCCCTCGCAGTCAGCCACGAGTTGATCTCAGGAACATCGGGGAGATAGGCGATTCCGTCAAGCGGTTTAACCGGCAGGCTGCCCCGCTCCATCCCCATAACCGTCGCCTCACCTGATGTTGCTGAAATCAGCCCCATTAGAATCTTCAGCGTTGTAGTCTTACCGGCGCCGTTTGCTCCGATAAAACCGTAGATTGCTCCCTCCGGTACGCGAATATCAACGCTGTCTAGGACGGTTCTACCGCCGTAGCTTTTTGTCAGGCCGTTTGTTGACACAATCATTTGTTTAGTAGCCCCACTCACTGTGTAGATTTCCTCTCATTCAACTGGCTAACCTTAGTCACTGGTAAAGGTTTGAGACGGTTTCGGCGACAGCCGGTCCGTGTGCGCCGCTCTGTTGGGCGGTGAGCTGTTGACGCAGCTGTTCAGCTGACTGCTCGCGGCTGAGCATCACCAGGAAAACTGTTGTGCCGATGAACTGACCGAACAGAATAATCACGATCCATGTGCCCTTTGACAGTCCAGCGATCTGGTTGCCTGTGAACCGTGCGAGAGCCACGAAGGAGATCGTCAACAGCACAATCTGCGCAAGGCTTAGAATCGCGATGGTTATCAACAGTCCGGGAGGCAGTTCCCAGAGGACACTGATGTCTGTGTTAATCATCACAACCCCTTAACTTTTCTGCCGTTGGCGGCGCAGCGACTTATTGATGTTTGATAGAGTGCTTTTCACGACCGCGATCAGGATGCCGAGCGTAACAAGCGGGAAACTGATCGGCGCCAACAGAATCAACGGCTGCCGCTTACCCCGGTGTTTCAGCTCGCGCAGCATCGCGGCACCGGCGAGCTCAGTGAGTGTCTGCACCCCAACAGCGTTCGCACCCGCGATAACACTGGCGCTAACGGATCCACCCGCTGGCAACTTGGAATCCGCAGCCTGGCGCTTAGCCTTCGCCATCCTGCCCGAGATTGAGTAGTCGGAGATTGAGCTGCCGTTTGTTTCCCGCGCAAGCCGCATAACCAGAAGCGGGATAGCGCCAACCGCCAACAAGGTTCCGGCAGCGAGCTTCCCGCTACCGTAGGTATTAGGGTAGCCGGATGCTGACCAGTTGCTAGCAACGTGCTCGTGACGAGATACCGACTTCGCGAGCAAACCGATTACGCCGAGCCCCGCAAACGGCAGATAGCGCAGCGCCCGCCTGTACCCCTTGGGAATATACTGCTCCATATCGGGCAGCGAGTCATCGGGGCGGATCAAGCCAAGCTTCGCCGCAATAGCTCCGGTGTTTAAATCCCAACCGACACCGGTTGCACCCGGGGTTAACAGTGACGGGTTCTCCGGTTCAAAAGTTTGTAGCGTTCGCTCCGGATCCGGCCTCCACAGGGAGCCGACGGGGATCCCCCCAATGCGCTTGACGTTGTTTTCGTCCTTCTTCAAGAACTTCATCGGTGTCCGCCTTTCTTTACCTTGTTGACTGCCTCATCAAGTCGATCCCACTCGCGCAGCAGATCAGCCATCTGTGACAGTCCGGCGGGTGTAACCTCGTAGATTTTGCGCGGGGGACCGACAGCTGATTCCTCCCAGCGCGTTGTTAGTGCTCCTGCTTTCCTGAGGCGCGTCAGCAGGGGGTAGACCGTGCCAGAGGAGACTAAAAGCCCAACCTCGTTATCAAAACGGTCAAGCAGCTCGCCGCCGTAGGAGGGCTGCTTTGCGAGCAGACCTAAAACGATCAGCTCAAGTGCGCCCTTTCGGAGCTGTGACTCAGCCATCTGACCTCCTGTTCTATAGCTAGTGTGTAAAACATAGTAGCAGGCGATACAAACATGTGCAAGAGGTTTTATAAACCGGTCAGCGCTATACACAGTGAGTTATCAGAAGAAATTGGAGCGGGTGACGAGAATCGAACTCGCGTCATTGGTTTGGAAGACCAAGGCTTTACCATTAAGCTACACCCGCGTGTCGGCGAACCGAACAGAAATATACTCTACACCATTTTCTGGTGAGATGGTAAATAGCGGGGGAGTAGGGCGTGTTTAGTGCGAAGGGCGTTGAGTCACGGATCCACCCGCTAACCGGTGAAGACATATGAGGTTAGGCTTAGTTTGCTTGAAAAGCCTGGAAAAAAGACTACGCTAGTTAGTAAGTTAGCAGAAAGGCCAAAATCATGAACACCAAAACCGTTGCAGCAACCGCTGTTTCACCAGACGTAGCAGCTGGCGTAGCTCAGCTCCTCACCCCTGTAGTGCGCAACCTGATCGCACTGTCAGTTAACGCAAAGCAGGCGCACTGGCACCTGCGCGGCGCAAACTTCGTAGGACTGCACGAGTTCCTTGATACCGTGCACGAAAACGCGATTGAGGCTTACGACACCGCTGCAGAGCGGATCGTCGCACTCGGCCTGCCGGTTGACGCTCGCATCGCAACCGTTGCCGCTGAGAGCACAACCCCTTCTCTCCCAGAGGGCTTCATGCAGTACGAGACCGTGATCACCGAGATGCTCGCGCAGTTCGATGCAACCATCGCGTCAGTGCGCACCGCAATCGACCAGCTCGATGACATCGACCTTGCCAGCCAGGACGTAGCAATCGCTATTTCCCAGCAGCTCGACAAGGACCGCTGGTTCCTCTACAGCCACCTCGGCGCATAAGGGTTAAACAGCCAATCAGACAGTAAATAACGGGGCGGGTTCGGAGGTAAAGCGGATCCGCCCCGCACTGTGTTTGCCGGGTTATTTCGGGAGCGTCACCGGCGTGCTTTGCTTGACTTGCCGGTGATTTTCTTGTGATGATCGCTGGCCGTGCGACACGCTCAAAACTCTGATTTGTGTTTAGCCAAAACTTGCTATAAAGTTTTTTCTGTTGTCAAACATTCCCCTGTAGCTCAATTGGCAGAGCATTCGGCTGTTAACCGGAGGGTTGTTGGTTCGAGTCCAACCGGGGGAGCCACGAATGTCAGAGACTCTTCTGATTTTCGTGTGTGTGAAGCAAGACTTTTGGTTCTACTTCGCGCTTTGAGCGAGTTTCAGGTAAACTTAATCAGGTTGCGTGAAGCAAAGGTAAAGCTTCGCGGCGCTGTTTCAGCCGGTCTTTTCCGGCGATACGGGATGTAGCTCAGCTTGGCTAGAGCGTCCGGTTTGGGTCCGGAAGGCCGCAGGTTCGAATCCTGTCATCCCGACAGAAACAGCGTTGCTCCATTTTTGGGGCCAAAGCACACGAATATATTAGGAGAGGCCACATTGCCGACTATCACTTCTGAGAAGCTGAATCCAACACGCGCTAAGTTCAGCGTGGCTGTGAAAGAAGCAGATCTTAAGCCGTATCTCGAAACCGCTTACAAGAACATCTCGAAGCAGGTTTCAATCCCAGGCTTCCGCAAAGGTCACGTTCCCGCTCCTGTGATCGATCAGCGGGTCGGCCGCGAGGCTGTAATCCAGGAGGCCGTAAACGCCTCACTCGACAACTTTTTCCAGGCAGCGCTTGAGGAGTCAGGCGAGCGCCCAATGGGTCGCCCAACCGCCGATGTTGAGCAGTGGCTGGATCCAAAAGACCCAGACAGCGAGCTCGTACTCGTGTTCGAGGTTGAGGTTCGTCCAGAGTTCAAGCTGCCAAAGTACGGCCAGATGAAGGTGACCGTCGACAACGCCGAAACCGGCGACGACGCTGTTGAGGCAGAGCTCAACAAACTGCGTGAGCGTTTCGGCGATCTGCAAACCGTCGACCGCGCTGCAGCTAAAGACGACTACGTTGAGATCGACCTGGTTGCCCAGATTGACGGCAACGAGGTGGATCGCGCAGAGGGCGTGTCATACCAGGTTGGCGCAGGCAACATGCTCGCAGGTATGGACGAGGCAATCGAGACACTGACCGCTGGCGAGAGCACAACCTTCAGCTCACAGCTGCTCGGCGGCGAGTACGAGGGCCAGGATGCTGAGATCACCATCACCGTTAACGCCGTGCAGGAGCGCGAGCTGGCTGAGGCAAACGACGAGTTTGCATCACAGGTCAGCGAGTTCGACACCCTCGCTGAGCTGCGTGAGGATCTTACGCAGCAGGTTGCTCGCAACGCCGTTTTCAAGCAGGGTGCACAGGCTCGTGACCTATTCATCGAGAAACTCCTCGACAAAGCAGACATCCCGGTCTCTGACGAGCTGGTGAAAGAAGAGGTTGATCGCCACCTCGAGCAGGAGGGTCGTCAGGACGATGACGAGCACCGCGCAGAGGTAACCGAGAACACCGCAAAGCAGATCCAGCTGCAGCTGCTGCTCGACGCAATCATCGAGGCTGAAGAGGTTGAGCCAACCCAGAACGAGCTCAGCCAGTACATCTTCCAGTCTGCTCAGCAGTACGGTATGGAGCCAGCACAGTTCATTCAGCTGCTCAGCCAGGGCGGCCAGATGAACGCAATCTTTGGTGAGGTTGCACGCAACAAGGCTCTCGCTGTTGCCCTCAACAAGGTAACCGTTGTTGACGAGGACGGCAACGAGGTGGATCTTAGCGAGTTCACTCGCGTAGACACCGGCGAGGACGAGGCTGCTGAGGAAGCAGCTGACGCGCCAGAGTCAGACGCCTAACAGGCTGCGGCCGCGGCCCCAACCAGCGAGATTGGGGAGTTACACAGCGGCTGGCCTTGCGTGATCCACACGTGAAAACAGGCAAGCAAACTAAAACAGGGCTTCCGGTCACTTCCGATCGGGAGCCCTGTTGCGTGCTGCGGCGGTGTCTCGTGTGCCGAGGGCGAACAAGCACGACAAGGGGCTAATAACCGGGTAATCTCTATAACTGTAACCAGTTAGAACGGAGTTGTAATGTCAGAAAAGCCTCAGAGCTCTTCAGTTTTTGACAAACTGCTAAAGGATCGCATTGTTTGGCTTGGCGAGGATGTGCGCGACGATAACGCCAACGAGATCTGCGCCAAGATTCTGCTGCTCGCGGCAGAGGATCCCGAGGCGGATATCTATCTCTACATCAACTCACCCGGCGGATCCATCACCGCTGGCATGGCAATCTACGACACCATGCAGTTCGTGCCAAACGACATTGTTACCGTGGGTATCGGCATGGCCGCCTCAATGGGGCAGTTCCTGCTCACCGCCGGCACAAAAGGCAAGCGCTATATCACACCGAACGCGCGCGTGCTGCTGCACCAGCCGCACGGTGGCTTCGGCGGCACCGCGAGCGATATCCAGACACAGGCCCAGCTGATTGTCTCAATGAAAAACCGTCTGGCGGAGATTACCGCCGCAAACACCGGTAAAACCGTTGAGCAGATCCACGAGGACGGCGACCGTGACCGCTGGTTTACCGCTGAGGAGGCGCTCGAGTACGGCTTCATCGACTACATCCGCGAGTCAGCCGCCGACGTCCACGGCGGAGGTGGCACAGAGGCCCACTAGCCTGACGCGCCAACCAGTTAGTTTTTAAAGATTTAGAGGATAACAGTAATGAACCCAGCAACAAAACTGATGATGCCCCAGGCACGCTATATTCTGCCGCAGTTCGAGGAGCGCACCGCCTACGGCGTGCGAACCCAGGACCCGTACAGCAAGCTGTTTGAGGACCGCATCATCTTCCTCGGTACACAGGTTGATGACGCCTCCGCTGACGACATTATGGCGCAGCTGATCGTGCTGGAGAGCCAGGATCCGGAGCGTGACATTGTCATGTACATTAACTCACCGGGTGGCTCATTCACCGCGATGACCGCGATCTACGACACCATGCAGTACATTAAACCGGAGGTGCAGACCGTCTGCCTCGGTCAGGCTGCCTCAGCTGCCGCTGTGCTGGTCGCAGGCGGCGCCCCAGGTAAGCGTCTCGCGCTGCCAAACGCCCGCGTGCTGATTCACCAGCCTGCAACCGGCCAGGCGAGCCGCGGCCAGGCGAGCGACATCGAGATTCAGGCGAAAGAGATTATGCGTATGCGTGAGTGGCTTGAGGAGACCCTCGCGAAGCACTCCAACCGCAGCGTTGAGCAGGTGCACGAGGATATTGACCGCGATAAAATCCTCGGCGCCCAAGAGGCCCTCGAGTACGGCCTGATCGACCAGGTGCTGCAGAGCCGCAAGACTTCGCGCAGCTAGTATTTTGCGGGTGGTTACGCTGCTTCATGCCCGCTGCGTAAAGCGTGACCAGCAAGCTCCCACCCGTGTCTTAACCAGCACACTAGCCCTCGTGACTAGCCGTTCCGGCCGGTTACGGGGGCTAGTTGTTAATGCTGTGTGTTGTGCCGGAAGCGGCGCGTGAGTACAAAAATGTCCGTCGCCAGGTCTAACATCGTAGTGTTAACTTAAACAGGCTGCAGTAGACTTTAACCCCGACCAGATCAGGAGTAGTAATGTCAAACCTTCGCGACAGTGGGTCTGTGCTGAAATGCTCTTTTTGCGGCAAGAGTCGCAACGAGGTTGGCCAGCTGATTCAAGGCCCCGATGTTTATATCTGTGACGGCTGTGTTGAGCTGAGCAGCGAGATCATCGCTGAGAAGACTAAAGACGAGCAGGTTGAGAGCAGCACCGTTAAGCTGTCAACACCAAAAGAGACAGCTGCTTTCTTGGACCAGTATGTGATCGGCCAGCAGCGGGCAAAGCAGGCTCTCGCAGTCGCTGTTTACAATCACTACAAGCGTATCAACGCAGCTGCGACTGCCGCGCTAACCGCTAATGATGGTGAGGGCACAGAAACAGCGCAGCTAAACGATGACGACAGTGTTGAGCTGGCAAAATCCAATGTGCTGCTGCTCGGGCCCACCGGATCGGGGAAAACCTATCTGGCACAGTCACTCGCGCGGAAGCTTGGTGTTCCTTTCTATGTTGCTGACGCAACCTCGCTCACCGAGGCCGGCTATGTTGGTGAGGATGTTGAGAGTATTCTGCTCGGGCTTTTGCGCGAGGCAGACTACGACATTGAGAAAGCGCAGCGGGGGATTATCTACATCGACGAGATCGACAAAATCTCCCGCAAGGGCGGGGCAAACCCCTCTATCTCCCGAGACGTTTCCGGTGAGGGAGTGCAGCAGGCACTGCTGAAAATCCTGGAGGGAACGGTTGCTTCCGTACCACAGCAGGGCGGCAGAAAAGAACCGTCACAGGAGTACATCCAGTTCAACACAAAAGACATTCTGTTCATCGCTGCGGGAGCCTTCGCCGGCCTGGAGGAGATAATCTCCGCGCGACTCAACAAGGGCGGCATCGGCTTCGGCTCCGAGGTGCCCGAAAAAATCAGCGAGGCAGACCTCTACGCGCAGGTGCAGCCAGAAGACATCCAAAAATTCGGCATTATCCCCGAGTTCATTGGTCGTCTACCGGTTATCACCTCTGTGGATCCGCTCGACAAAGAGTTACTCGTGCGCGTGCTCGTTGAGCCAAAGAACTCGCTCGTGAAACAGTACAAGTACATGTTCAAACTCGACGGCATCGAGCTGGAATTTACAAACGACTCCCTGCTAACCATCGCAGAGCTCGCACTCGAGCGTAAAACCGGTGCCCGTGGCCTCCGCTCCATTATGGAGAAGGCACTAACACCGATTATGTTCCACGCGCCATCAGAGCGAGACATCGCCAAGGTGCTCGTCACAGCTGACGCGGTCAAGGGCATTGACGAGCCGCGCGTACTGCGCGTGAAAAAACGCGCCAAAAGCGCCTAACGCCGTCAGCCATCACCGCGCTACAAACCGCGCAGACAGCCGGTGCTAGGTGGCGTCATCAAGCCAGTTCGCGTTAGCTGTCACTGAGCCAGTCGTCATCATCGTCCGCAAACTCAGAGAACGATGAGTCGGCGCTACTCCACCCGAAACCGCTAACCGGGTCAAGCCGAGCCTCACCAGCCTGCCAGTCGCGCAACAAAACAAACTCACCAGCGTGATCCACCGTCAAAATATCGCCGTTGGGGGCAGCAACACGCGGTAAACCCTCAAGCCAGGTGAGCGTCCAAAACCCCGCCGAAACAGCAGCATCGGCTGCAGCATCAAACCCAGCATCAGACACACCATCAGACACCGCGGATGCGCGCTGCTCATAAGCCGCCAGATGCTCAGTGAGCACACCAAAACGAGCGGTGAGAGACGCGGGTGGTGTCTCACCGAACCGCCAACGCCTCCCAAGCTGCATCACAATCCCTAACTGCTAGGCAGATTCCTCAGCCAGATCGAGCTCAATCTGCGCAACAGCGATCTGGTCGGATCCGCCCACAATCTGAAGCTCGGCGATACGACCAACCGCGGCAATATCGTCGGCCGCGAGACGCAGCAGCTCAGCCTCAGCGTCAGAGCCGCTGATCACAGCGGATTTCACCGCGGTGCGCTGCGAAGCCTTCGCCTCACTCTTAGCGCCACGCACGCCGATAATAGCGGCGCTAACAGCTCTCAGCACAGCAGCGTCAGCCGCAGCGGCCGGGGTAGCGAGCTCTGCAGCGGTAGGCCAGGCGGCTGTGTGCACAGAATCGTCGTTAAACCAAGACCAAACCTCAGCGGTTGCGTAAGGGATAAACGGTGCCAAAAGACGCACCAGCACGCTCAGCGCGGCACGCAACGCCTGCACAGCAGACCGCTGCGCAGCAGACGGTTCCGAGTGGGCGCGCTGCTTCACCAGCTCCAAGTAGTCGTCACAGAACATCCAGAAGAAGCTCTCAACCAGGTCGAGCGCCTTCGCGTGATCATAATCCTGAAACGCGGCAGTTGCAGCCTCCGTGACCTCCGCAAGCTGCGCGAGCATAGAAGCGTCAAGCGACTCAGTGACCTCAGACAGGTCATCGCCGAGACCTGCAGCGTTGAAGCTGAGCACAAACTTTGCCGCGTTCAAAACCTTAATCGCGAGCCGGCGACCGATCTTAATCTGGGTTGGCCGCTGCGGATCAAACGCTGCATCAACGCCGAGCTTCGAGCTCGCCGCCCAGTAACGCACAGCGTCAGCACCGTGCTGCTCAAGCAGGCCGAGCGGGGTGACCACGTTACCCTTCGACTTCGACATTTTCTTGCGGTCAGGATCCAGGATCCACCCGCTAATGCCGGTGTTGCGCCACGGCAGCTGATTCGACTCAAGCTGGGAACGAAGCAGGGTGCTGAAAAGCCAGGTGCGGATAATATCCTGACCCTGCGGACGCAGATCATACGGGAACACCAGACCGTAGAGCTCATCGTCGCTCTGCCAGCCGCCAGCGAGCTGCGGGGTGAGCGAGCTGGTTGCCCAGGTGTCCATCACATCAACCTCACCGACAAAACCGCCAGGCTGGTTACGCTGCTCAGCGGTGAAGCCATCGGGTACGTCGGTTGACGGATCCACCGGCAGGGTACTCGGGTCAGGAACAATCGGGGAATCAAACTGGGTTTCGCCGTGCTCGTTTAGCGGGTACCAAACCGGAATGGGCACACCGAAGAACCGCTGGCGGGAGATTAGCCAGTCGCTGCTCAGGCCAGACACCCAGTTCTCGTAGCGCACGCGCATAAAGTCAGGCACCCAGTTAAGCTCACCGCCGAGCTCCAGCAGCCTGTCACGCAGCGCCTCATCGGCGGCACCGTTCTTAATGTACCACTGGCGGGTTGAGACGATCTCAAGCGGTTTATCGCCCTTCTCGAAGAACTTCACCGGGTGGGTGATCTTGCGGATCTCGCCAACCAGCAGCTCAGCAGCCTGCAGCTGCTTCACAACCGCCTCTTTCGCGCTGAACACGGTCTTGCCCGCGAGCTCCGCGTAACGCTCCTGCGCCTGCGGATCCGTGATCCACTCCGGTGTCTCACTCAAAACACGGCCGTCAAAGCCGAGAATATTGCGGTTAGGCAGCTGCAGCTCCCGCCACCAAACAACGTCGGTAACGTCACCGAAGGTACAGATCATCGCAATACCGGTGCCCTTGTCAGGCTGCGCGAGACGGTGAGCGAGAACGTGCACCTCAACGTTAAACAGCGGGGTTGTCACCTTTGAGCCAAACAGTGGCTGGTAGCGCTCATCATCAGGGTGGGCAACCAGCGCAACACAGGCGGGCAGCAGCTCCGGGCGGGTTGTGTCGATCAGCAGATCCTTACCGCTCTCGTGTTTGAACACGAGCGTGTGGTAGGCACCCGGCATCTCGCGATCCTCCAGCTCAGCCTGCGCAACCGCGGTACGGAAGGTAACATCCCAGAGGGTTGGAGCCTGCGCGAGATACGCCTCACCGCGCTGCAGATTACCGAGGAAGGCAAGCTGCGAGGTGCGGATCGCCGCAGGGCTGATGGTGCGGTAGGTTTGCGTCCAATCAACCGACAGCCCGAGGGTGCGCCACAGCTGCTCAAACTGTTTCTCGTCGGCCTCGGTTAGCTCCTCACACAGCTCAATAAAGTTGCGGCGTGAGATCGGCTGCTGGTTTGCGGCCTTCGAGCTCTTGTTGTCGCCGCCCCGCTGCGGGGGAGTGAAATCGGGGTCGTAGGGCAGTGATGGATCGCAGCGCACACCGTAGTAGTTTTGGACGCGGCGCTCGGTTGGCAGGCCGTTATCGTCCCACCCCATCGGATAGAACACTCGCTTGCCGCGCATCCGTTGGAAGCGCGCAATCGTATCGGTGTGGGTGTACGAGAACACATGGCCAACGTGCAAAGAACCTGAGGCGGTTGGGGGAGGAGTGTCGATGCTGTAGACGCACTCCCGGGTTGCACCGGCACGTGGAAACAGGTATGTGCCTTGCTCTTCCCAGATTTCACCCCACTTCGACTCAATGCCTTCAAGCGCTGGTTTTTCAGGGATTTGCTTCATCTTGAAATATGCTCCGTATCGGTACCGATATCAATTGTTACTGCAATAGATCTTAGCGAATAATTGCGCTCAGTCCGGTCTTTAGCGGGGTTAACGCCTCAGCAATATAGTGGCTAAGGTGCTCGCGCTCCGGCCCGGCAACCGCCCAGGCGGCAGCCGCCACACCAATCGCGGCCGCACAGGACGCAGCAGCAACCTGCAACTGAATACTGTCGCCGTTATCGTGCGCACGGTTGATAAAGAAGCCGTGGATCTGTGTTTGCAGGTTCGCTAGTCTGTCAGCCGCGCTGCCAAGCACCGAGCTGGGGCTGCCGATAACCTCAAACTGGGTTAGCACCCACGGCACATCAGAGCTGTTCCAATCAGCAACCAGCTTGCCAAGCGCCGCAGCAACTGCGTCGAGTGGATCCTCCACATCAGACACCTCGGCGAATAGTTCAGGGAGCACAAGCAGTGCCTCATCAATCTCGTACCAGAACACATCACTCTTCTGGCCGAAGTAGTTGAAGAATGTTGTGCGGCTAACCCCGCAGGAGTTAGTAATATCAAGGATGTTGATGTTGTCGTAGCCGCGCAGCAGGAACTGCTCGAAGGCAGCCTCTCGCAGCGTCCGATAGTCGGTAATTGGTGGTCTTCCGCGACCGCGCCTTATTTGTGTTTCCATTCATGATATATTAGCAAACGAATTTACTTGACGCTATTCCTTTATGACACTGTCGTAAAATACAACAAGGGAAGAAATGACACCAATAAAGAAAATATTTAAAGCAGCGGCTGTTGTGTCAGCGGCAGCTCTGCTGATCACCGGCTGCTCCCAGACCGGTGGGGAAGCCGGTGGGGGAGCTGCTTCACCGGAGACAATCAACTGGACAGTGCGTGCAAACAACCTGTTTAACGGGCATTTTGATCCGCACAAGAGCCAGATTGACGCGAGCGAGATGATCGGTCGCCTGTCACTTGACTCACTGACCTACCTTGACGACAAGGGCGAGCTGCACCCGTGGCTAGCAAAGAGCTGGGAGACCAGTGAGGACGGCAAAACCGTTACCTTCAAGCTGCGCGATGATGTCACCTTCCACGACGGTGAAAAGTTCAACGCTGAGGCTGTGAAGGCTAACTTCGAGCACATCATGGCCGAGGAAACCGACTCAGCGCAGGCAAACCTGCTACTCGGCGGTGAAGCATACGAGGGCACCGAGGTTGTTGACGACTACACCGTTGCGGTGAAGTTCAGCCGCCCGAACGCGCCTTTCCTCAACAACACCTCACGCGCCTCACTCGGATTCTACTCACCAAAGGCGCTGCAGGCTGGCCAGGACAAGCTGAGCGCTGGCGGCGCTGACGTCACAGTCGGCACCGGCCCATGGAAGCTCACCAAGCTGGAGTCAGGCACCTCAATCTCATACGAGCGTAACGCCGACTACAAGTGGGCTCCGCAAGGCTACGACCTCAGCAAAAACCTCGCTAAACAGCTTGAGGTGAGCGTTGTGCCGGACGATGAGCTACGTGTTAAGCGTCTCAGCTCCGGTGAGACCGACGTTGTCAGTGAGGTCACTCCGAACAGCGCCGACAGCGTTGAAGAGGGTCTGCACTCACAGCCTTCACCGGGTATCCCATACTCCTACTACCTGAATCAGGCAAACGGCCACCTCGCTGACCAGAAGGTTCGCCAGGCACTCGTGCTCGGCGCAAACATCGACGAGGCAGTGAAGGCAGTTTACAGCGACCACGTTGATCGCGCGTGGAGCGCACTCGCGCCAAACACCCCAAACACAACCGGCGACAAACTGGAGGGTGTTAACAAGTTCGACAGGGCTCGTGCTGAACAGTTGCTCGACGAGGCTGGCTGGGTTCGCCCAGCAGACGGCGTGATCCGCGAAAAGGGCGGCAACAAGCTGGAGCTGTCATACATCGCCTGGACCCCACGCTCTGACGAAAACCAGACCCTCAGCGAGCTTTTGATCGCTGACTGGAAGGAGATCGGCATCGACGTGAAGTATGAGGTGCTGGAGCCAGAGCAGTACAACGCGCTCTACGAACCGGGTAAATACGACATCACCGACTGGGGATACTCATCAACAGACGCTGATATTCTGCGTAACCACCTGCACTCAGAGGGATTCCAGAACGCCCCTCACGTGCAGGATCCAGAGATTGACGCCAAGATTGATGCCGCTGCGGCAACCTTCGACGCGGCCGAGCGCACCCGCATCTACGATGAGCTGCTGCAGTGGAACGCAGACCAGGTTTACATCCTGCCAATCCACCAGAACAGCAAAACCACCGCGGTTAGCAGCAAGGTCACCGGCCTCGAATACGATGCCTTCGGTTACCCACAGTTCTTCAACGTTGGCAAAAAATAGTCACCGCTCTTGAAGACCCAAACTGCCCAGACGGCTCTGTTAAAATCATCCAACAGAGCCGTCTGGCGTATCCCGCTGCGGGTCCTGAACGCGCTAATAACTGTTTGGGCAGCAGCCACTATCTCGTTCTTCCTGGTAAAAATGCTGCCCGGGGATCCCGTCTCCGCCTATCTCGGCCCGATCACCAACGTCTCTAAGGAGCGGCAGGCTGAGATTCGAGAGAGTCTGGGGCTGAACGATCCGCTGCTCGTGCAATACTTCAACTATTTGCAGGGCCTTTTACAGTTCGATCTCGGCAACTCCTACCAGCAAAACCAGGACGTGCTCGTGATTATCGGCCGCGGCATCGGACCGACCGTTGAAATCTCGGTGATTGCGCTGCTGTTCGCGGTTGTGTTTGTGACGCTCGGGCAGTTTTTGCTGCGCGCGAAAACACCCTGGGGTAGCTACGGCACCCTGCGCCGCCGCATCGTCGACGCTTTCAACCTGCTGGCTGTTGCCGTGCCAACCTACTGGCTCGGGTTCCTGCTGCTGATGGTGTTCTCGTTCGGCCTCGGCCTGTTTCCGAGCAGCGCCGGACAGGGGATCCGCTCAGCAGTTCTTCCCGGTTTGGCGCTCGGGATCCCGGTCGCAGGCTATCTTGGGCAGGTTTTAAGCGTTGAACTTGATGCCGCAGAACTCAAACCGTTCGCGCTAACCAGCTACGCAAAATCAATGACGCGCGGCAGTTACGCGCTACAACACGGGCTCAAGAACGCCGCGATCCCAACTGCGTCACTGGTCACCAACATCGTTGGCAGTCTGCTCGGCGGAGCGGTGCTGGTTGAAACAGTGTTCGCCAGGTCCGGCCTCGGTAAAGTGGTTTTGGACGCGATCACAATGCGAGACATGCCGGTTATTCTCGGTTTCGTGTTCTTCTCAACGCTCGTGTTTGCGCTGCTCGGGGTGCTGTTAGAGATTTTTGTGTCGCTGGTGGATCCACGCCAGCGGTAACAGTTAAGGGTTACGACGATGATAAACAATCGCAGCGTCACAGCACAACGAATCGGCACCGGGGTTTTAGTGCTGGTAACCGTGGCGTATCTGGCGATGTGCGCGCTCCCGGAGCTGCTGGCGCCGCTGGATCCGCTAAAAACCAACACCTCCGCGATTTTGCAGCCGCCGTCAGCCGAGCACATCCTAGGCACCGACCAGAGCGGACGCGACCTCTACACTCGAATTATTCACGGCGCCTTCACAACGCTCGGCGGGGGGATCCTCGCAACCCTGCTCGGGGCAGGCGCGGGCACACTGCTCGGGACCCTCAGCGCTTTCGGTCCACGCTGGGAACGCGCCTTTGCGCTGCGGCTCACCGAGATCGGAATGGCGCTGCCAGACTTCCTGCTCGCGCTGCTGCTGCTGGCGTTTTTGGGACCCGGATTCTGGTCGGTGACAATCGCGGTTGCGGTAGCCGTTGTCCCCGGTTATGCCAGGATCGCGGCGGTGGGCGCCCGCGCCGCGATTATCAGCGACGCCGCACAGACCGCGAAGACCCTCCGCATCTCCCGCCTGCGCCGCGTGTGCAGCTATGTGCTGCCGGCCGCGCTCCGGCCGATTCTCGGGATCGCGGTGCTCGGTGTTGCAACGGCGGTTATGGCGATTGCGGCATTGACCTTCTTAGGGCTCGGTCTGCAGGCACCGGATCCGGACTGGGGCGCGATGCTCAGCCAGGGCAAAACCTATGTGACAAAGGGCTGGTGGGTTGTTGTGTTCCCCGGTATCGCGCTAATCGGCGCGGTGTTTGTGCTAAACATCTGGGGCCGAAAGATACAGAGGCGAACACTCCATGACTAACGATAAAATAGCTGCCTTCGGCACCCCACAGCCGCGCGACCTGCTGCGGATCACCGACTGCTCCGTCTACACACGCGACCGCGCGGGCAGAAAACAGACACGGCTGGTAAAAAACGTCTCCTTCCAGGTTTCGCCGGGCGAGTGTCTCGCGATCGTCGGCAACAGCGGCGCCGGAAAGTCCCTGCTGGTGAAGGCGAGCCTCGGGATTCTACCGACCGAGCTACTGGCGGAGTTCGGCGAGTCATCAAGCATCGCGGGCGAGTTGCTGCCCGGCAGCGCAGCTGGATCGAGCGCCGCGGGAACGACAACGGCAGCAAAAACCACAAAAACGGCAAGGCTTTCTTCCGGCGGGGGTGCCCGACGCAGCGAGCAACAGCAGCGGCGGTGGGCGCGGATCCGCAGAAACCACATCGGCTACATCAACCAGGATGCGCTGAGCGCGATGGATCCGCTGCAGCGGGTTGCGCCGCAGGTTGCTGAGGTGCTGCGCCTACAAAAACTGTCCAGGGCGCAGATCCCGGAACGGGTCAATAACGCGCTAACCGGGGCGCAGCTGGAACCGACCAGGCAGCTGCTCCGCTCCTACCCGCACGAGCTCTCCGGCGGAATGCGTCAGCGTGCACTGATCGCTGGAGCGGCGGCATCCGAACCGGAGCTGCTGGTCGCCGACGAACCAACAACCGCGCTCGACCCCGACACGGGTGAGCGCGTGCTTAACGTGCTGCGCTCCTATGTTGATAGGGGAGCGGGCATGATCCTCATCTCCCACGACCTGAACGCGGTTGCACAGATCGCTGACCGGGTGATTGTGATGAGCGACGGCGAGATCGTTGAGAGCGGCAAAACCGCCGCGGTGCTCGCGGGCCCAACACACCCGGTGACAAGGGCGCTGGTTGACTCACTGCAGCTACTAACCGGTGACGGTGAGGCTAGCGGATCCACCAGCGACCACACAGTACGCAACACCGACTGTGTGCTTAGGGTCACCGACCTCACCGTCGGCTACCGACACAAACCCGTTCTCACCGGGGTTAACTTAAGTCTTCACAGGGGAGAGGTGCTGGGGCTGGTCGGCCCGAGCGGAGCCGGAAAAACAACCCTGACCGCTGCCCTCACCGGCGGCGCCAGGGTGTTTGCTGGGGAGTTTACAGAGGGTCTAAAGTACGGCGTTGTGCCGCAGAACGCGAAGGCGTCAATGCTACAGCGGATGCGGGTGCGCCAGGTGCTACGGGAGGTGCAGCGGGGAGGCCGCGGATCCACCAGCGAGCAGGCGCTGAGCGAGATCGCCGCGAGTGTCGGGCTCGGCCCGGAGGTGCTGCAGCAGCGGATCCGCCAACTCAGCGGAGGGCAGGCGCAGCGCGTTGCAATTGCCCGTGCAATCCTCTCACGGCCGGATGTTTTGATCCTCGATGAACCGGTTGCGGCGCTCGATGCCTCTCTGCGTTGGCAGATTGTGGAACTGCTGCAGCAACTCAAGGCGGAGACCGGCATCCCAATGCTGATCATCTCACACGAGCTGGCGTCACTGAACGCGATCGCTGACCGGGTGCTTAGGGTTGCTGACGGCCGGGTGGGGTATAATACTTAGGACTGTGATCCGGCAATCACCGGGGAGTTTTCGGAAGAACGGCGGCTTATCCGCTCACTAGAACCGAACGTGTTGGCACGTTACAGCCATAATTGAGTGGGCTTTCTGGCTTTTAACCCCGGTTAGAGCAGACAGTCAAGTCGGGTGGTACCGCGGGTTTATTCTCGTCCCGGTGCGGTTTTGTTCAAACTAGCACAAGAGGATTCGATGGCTAACTATCCCAAGCAAACAACCCCCGCGACAGCAGCTGACAGCGTCAACCCTGCAGGTGTAACAAACCAGGCCGACGGCACCAGCCAGGCAGGCGGCACTAGCCAGGTTGTTGCTTCCCCCAGTTTCCCCGAGCTTGAACAGCGGGTGCTTGGTTTCTGGGAGCAAGATAACACCTTCCGCGACTCGATTGCTGCGCGCCAGGACGCTCCCGAGTGGGTGTTTAATGACGGCCCGCCGTTCGCAAACGGTCTGCCGCACTACGGTCACCTGCTAACCGGTTACGCCAAAGATATTTTCCCGCGCTTCCAGACCATGCGCGGCTGCAAGGTGGAGCGCCGCTTCGGCTGGGACACCCACGGCCTGCCCGCTGAGCTGGAGGCGATGAAGCAGCTCGGCATCACCGAGAAGAGTGAAATCCTCGACATGGGCATCGCAACCTTCAACGCGAAAGCTCGCGAGTCTGTTCTGCAGTACACCCGCGAGTGGCAGGACTATGTCACCCGCCAGGCACGCTGGGTCGACTTTGAAAACGACTACAAAACACTCAACGTTGAGTACATGGAGAGCGTTATTTGGGCGTTTGCCGAGCTCTACAAGAAGGGCCTCGCCTATGAGGGGCAGCGGATTCTGCCATACTGCTGGCGTGACCAGACCCCGCTGTCTAACCACGAGCTGCGCATGGATGACGATGTTTACCAGGATCGGCAGGATCCGTCCGTGACGGTGACCTTCCCGATCCACGGCGAAAAAGCCGCTGAGCTTGGCCTCACCGATGTCAGAATGCTCGCCTGGACAACAACCCCGTGGACGCTGCCAACCAACCTCTCGGTTGCTGTTGGCCCTGAGATTGAGTATGTGAAGGTGCCAGCCGGCCCGGCAGGTGGCGCTGATCTGCGGGATCACGGTGTGCAAGACGCCGAGTATCTGCTCGCAGCAGACCGTCTCGCCGCCCACCACCGGGAGCTCGGTTACGAGTCGGCGGAGGACGCGGAGGCGGCTGTTAGCGCGCGCTTTACCGGCAGCCAGCTGGAGCACATCAGCTACCAGCCGCTGTGGGACACCTTCGCGGATGCCGAAACCTACGGCACCGAAAACGCCTGGATTATCACCGTCGCCGACTATGTTTCGACAGCGGACGGCACCGGCATCGTTCACCAGGCACCAGCCTTCGGTGAGGACGACCAGATCGTTAACGCCCGCTACGGCATCCCGGTTGTTATGTCACTCAACGATGCCGCCGAGTTCCTGCCGCTGTTTAACGGCGGCCCGCTCGCCGACATTGTTGGTGTGCATGCCTTTGAGGCAAACCGGACAATCATTAGGCGACTAAAGGCTGACGGCAGACTGGTTCGCGAGGCAAGCTATGTGCACTCCTACCCGCACTGCTGGCGCTGCCGCACACCGCTTATCTACAAGGCTGTTTCCAGCTGGTTTATCCGCGTCACCGAGATCAAAGACGCGCTGCTCGCCGCCAATGAGCAGATCCGCTGGGTGCCGGAGAACGTGAAACACGGCCAGTTCGGTAAGTGGCTGGAGGGTGCGCGTGACTGGTCCATCAGCCGCAACCGGTTCTGGGGCACCCCGATCCCGGTGTGGCTGAGTGACAACCCCGAGTACCCGCGTGTTGATGTGTACGGATCCATCGCCGAAATCGAGCGGGATTTTGGGCGCCTGCCAGTTAACGAGGCCGGTGAGGTAGACCTGCACCGCCCATACATTGACCACCTCACCCGCCCAAACCCGGACGCACCGGAGGGCGCGGCAACTATGCGCCGGATCGAGGACGTGCTCGATGTTTGGTTCGACAGCGGATCCATGCCGTTCGCCCAGGCGCACTACCCGTTCGAGAACCAGGAATGGTTCGAAACCCACCAGCCCGCTGACTTTATTGTTGAGTACATCGGGCAAACCCGCGGCTGGTTCTATGTGCAGCACGTGCTATCAACCGCGCTGTTTGGTCGCCCAGCGTTTAAGAACGTCATCAGCCACGGTATTGTGCTCGGCAGTGACGGCAATAAAATGTCGAAGTCGCTGCGCAACTACCCGGACGTTAACGAGGTCTTTAACCGTGACGGATCCGACGCGATGCGCTGGTTCCTGATGGCGTCGCCGGTTGTGCGGGGCGGTAACCTGATCGTCACCGAGGAGGGGATCCGCGAGGGCGTTAGACAGTTCCTGCTGCCGCTCTGGAACACCTGGTACTTCTTCACCCTCTACGCCAACGCGGACAGTGTTGAACCGGAGTTCAACCCGAACCCGAGCGATCCGCTCGATAAATACATTCTCAGCAAACTGAGTGCGCTGGTGGACGATGTTGCAACCGCGCTCGACGAGCTCGACACAACAACCGCCTCTGCACACCTCAGGGTTTTCGCGGAGGTGCTGACGAACTGGTATGTGCGCCGGTCACGCGACCGCTTCTGGGAGGGAACCGACGGCGAGAACGGCAGGCCAGAAAACAGGCAAGCGTTCGACACCCTCTACACGGTGCTGGAGACACTCTGCCGGGTTGCCGCGCCGCTCGCGCCGCTTGTCACCGAGGATATTTGGCGAGCCCTCACCGGCGGCCGCTCCGTACACCTTACCGACTGGCCAGACAGCAGCGTTTTTGCGCGTGAACCTGAGCTGGAGAACGCAATGGACGAGCTGCGTCAGATCACCTCACAGGCGCTGTCGCTGCGCAAACAGCAGCAGCTGCGTGTGCGTCTGCCGCTCGCTAAACTCACCATTGTAACAGCGCAGCCGGAGCAGCTCAGGCAGTTCGACGACATTCTCCGCGAGGAGCTGAACATTAAACAGGTTGAGTTCAGTCGGCTAACCGAGTCATCTGGCGCTGAATACGGTGTCACCTCAACTCTCACAGTTAACGCGAGGGCCGCGGGTCCACGCCTCGGTAAGGCTGTGCAGCAGGCGATTAAGGCCGCAAAGGCGGGCGACTGGAGCGAAACAAACGGCGAGGTTGTTGCCGGTGGGATCGCGCTGGAACCGCACGAGTACGAGCTCACCCTCGTCGCTGGTGAAGAGACCGCAACCGACTCCGCGCTGGCGCTAACCGCCGGCGGTGGGTTCGTGATCCTCGACACCGCTATCACCCCGGAGCTGAGCGCCGAGGGTATTGCGCGTGACGCGATCCGCGCGGTGCAGGAGGCTCGTAAGGCAGCCGGTTTGCAGGTTAGCGACCGGATCGCGCTGGTGCTGCACGCGCCAGCCGCTGCGGCCGCGGGTGGTGCGGGAGCAGCTGACGGCGGGGTTGAGCTTGCCGCAGCGCTGCGAGAGCACAGTGAGCTGATCGCGGCCGAAACACTCGCAACCAGCATCGAGATAGCCGATTCCGCCGAGGCTGCAGGCCGGCACGGCCTCGCTAACGCCTTTGAAACAACCGTTGAGAAGGCGCTCGGCGCCGCGAAATCACCGCTGCAGATCGCGCTCACCGCCTCAGCAGCAGCCGACGCATAAGCAGGTGCCAGATGGAACCAGAACAGCACGACAGTGAACCGCTAAACACACCGGATCCGTGGGATCAGGCGAACGAGGCAGCCGGTTTTACAACCGAGCACGCGAAAGCGGAGGCAGCGGAGGCGATGCGCCTGCTAAACCCGCTACTCGATGACGAAACAGCCGATGACAGTGAAGAAAACTATGCGCCGTCACGGCTTGCGGCGGCCTACGACGAAATCACCGACTCGCTGATCAGCGCGGAGGGAAACAGCGCCGCCCAGCGGGTCTATCAGGCACTGCTCACCCGCACCGGTGAGGCAAACCCGCGGCCGCGTATCGAACCGGTGAGGCGACTCGCCGAGTACGCGGGCGCGCCACAGCAGCAGTTCCCGGTTATTCAGGTTGCCGGCACCAACGGCAAAACTTCGACGAGCCGGATTATCGCGAGCCTGCTGCGGGAGCACGGCTTAACAGTCGGGCTGATGACGAGCCCGCACCTGACGAGTTTCACGGAGCGCTTCGAGGTTTCGGGGGAGCCGATTAACGGCGTTGAACTGCTGTCGAGCTGGCTCGCGCTGGAGCCGCTGATCCACATTGTTGACGAGGAGCTCGCCGCTAAGGACCAGGGCCCGATAACCTTCTTTGAGGCGCTGGTTGTGCTCGGGCTGTGCGCGTTCGCGGACGCGCCCGTTGATGTTGCTGTGCTAGAGGTGGGGATGGGCGGCACCTGGGACGCAACCAATATTGCGGACGCCGCCGTCGCTGTTTTCACACCTATCGACCTCGACCACACCGCGATTCTCGGATCCACCATCGCAGAGATCGCACAAACCAAGGCGGGCATTATTAAACCCGGCAGCGTTGTTGTTAGCGCGGCGCAGGATCCGGCAGCCGCTGAGGCGATTGCGGCTGCTGCAGAAAACACCGGCTCACCGGCTTATTTTGCGGACCAGCACTTCGCCGTCACAGCTGATCAGGCGGCCGTCGGGGGTCGCCAGTTGACCGTTCGGGGGATTGGCGGCAGTTACGATGACCTGCTGCTGCAGCTGTTTGGCAGCCACCAGGCCGAGAATGCGGCGCTTGCGCTGGCCGCTGTTGAGGCGTTCTTTGGCGCCGAAAAACCGCTCGGTGAGGAAATCGTTGCCGCCGGTATTGCCGCGGCAACCTCGCCGGGCAGGCTGCAGCTGATCGGTCACGAGCCGACGGTTATTGTTGACGCCGGCCACAATCCGCACGGTATCAGGGCGAGCCTTTCCGCGTTCCGGGAGGCGTTCCAGTTTGCCGAGCTCGCGGTTGTCTGCGGTGTGCTCGCGGAGAAGGACGCTGCGGGCGTTCTCGGGCAACTCGCCGCTGTTGCAGACTTCGCGGTTCTCACCCCGATCAACAGTGAACGCTCACTGACAGAGGATGCGCTGTGGGCTTACGCAGATGAGTGTTTCGCGGGTGTCACAAACACGGTCGCCGACTCGGTTGCTGACGCGCTTGCGACGGCTCGGCAGTGGGCGGGGGAGCAAGACGGCCGCGGTGTTTTGGTTATCGGCTCGGTGTTGCTCGCGGGCGAGGCAATCAGTGTCGCAAAAGCAGAGGGGTGGTTTAACTAGTGGCTATTCAGCGGCAAGACGACGACGAGCTGAAGCTCTCTCCCTCCGAGCGGATCGCGTTCAACAGCGCCACCCGCATCTCAGGCGGCAGGGCGGGCCAGGGCGGATCCACCCAGAAGGCTCTCGCTTCGATCACGCTCGGGTTTGAGCTGGTGATCCTCTTCCTTGTCGGGCTGACACTGTTTGGTTTGAATGTTTTTCAGCCGAAGGAGGCGGGCCTAATCGCCGGAGCTGTTCTCTGTTTGCTCTGCGTGCTCGCGCTGGCGTTTATGCGCCGCTCGAACCTCGGAATTGTGATCGGCTGGATTGTGCAGATTCTGCTGTTTGCCTGCGCTATCTGGCTGCCGGGTGTGCTTATCGTCGCGCTAATGTTCGGTGGCCTGTGGGTTTTCTGCCTGTTTAAGGGCGCCCAGATCGACCGCATGAAGGCGCAGTGGGCGGCCGAGCCGCCCACTGAGTAATTGCCGCGCGGCCGAGCCGCCCACTGATTAAGCTACCGCTCTGCTGCGGCTGCATCAGCTGCGCTGTCAGTGCTTACCGCTGTGCTGTGCTCTGCTGTGGCCGCCACGTCGCCGCCCTTTTGCGCGTGACGCTCTGCCCGGCGGTTCGCGCGGCGATCAAGCGCCGTGTTGATTCCCTTAAAGGACACCTGCCACAGCGCCTCCAGCGGTCCTCAGCCAAAGAACCTGAGGCACAGCCACGCGAAGCCAAACAGTATCAGGCTGAGCAGCGCCCAGACAATCACCGTCACCCAGTTAAGGTTCTCCTCTGACAGCCTGCGCGACAGTCCGAAGCCCCAGTCATAGAACACAATCGAGGCGAGCAGGTTCTGCAGCACATAGCAGCTGAGAGCGGTCCTGCCGATGACGGTGAAGAACGTACCGACCGGCCCGGTACGGTTCCGGTTTGCGTACCAGGTTGCAACGAGCGCGAGCACACCGAACGACACCATCGTGGAGGTGACATAGCGTGTCACCGAACCAAACGCCTCCGGGCCAAACGGTCTCAGACCCCAGTCGATGGGGAGCCCGATACCGAATTACAGCAGCATGGTGATGCGGCGGATCCGCTTACCCTCTGGCGCGAAAATACCGGCGCGATACAGTCTCGCACCCACCAGGAACAGCCCGAGCCCCATCAGGAACATAATCGGGATTTCCATCCGACCGTTAAAGAAGTTGGTGAAACGGTAAACGACGCCAGCCCAGTAGCTGTCGATTGGCGGTTCCTCGTAGTCTTCAGATTGCTGCTCATAGATGCTTTCCTCGCCAGAGCTGAGCAGTGTGACGACAATCCCTGCTGCGACGTGCACAAGCAGGTGCACGGAGACACAAACCCACATCCAAATCTTTTGCGCCTTTTCACCCCTCGCGAGCACAGCCGCGACCACCAGGGCAGTTAGACCGTAGCCCATCAGCACATCAAACTCGAAGATGAAGAAGTAGTTGAGCAGTCCGTCAAGGATTAACAGCGCCGCACGCCACGGGTATCTGCCTGGCCATTTTTGGCCGCGGCGGATCGCGCTCTGACGCTGGATCTCAAGGCCGATGCCGAACATAATCGTCAAAAGCCCGATCCATTTACCGTCTGTGACCAGGTTGGTCAGCTGCTGAAACAGGCTCGGATTCATCTCACCGTCTACGGCGACACTGCTGTCCTGGCCAGCAAGCGCGAAGATCCAAATGTTGGTTGCGAGTGTTCCAATAATCGCGATGCCTCGCAGAACATCGAGTGCGACAACGCGGGGGGAGCCGACTGGTTTCTGGTTCCTGATTGTGGTTGTCATAGTCATCAACTATAGAGATTTTGGCGGCGTCGGGTAATCGAACCAGAGTATGATTTTGCATCGATTTTGTAGTGCTGCGGGGCTACCTGCACACTCAGCAAACTCCGCTATTCTTGAATCACTACAGAATTATCCCTTGAACTTTATTTACAACCACGGAGGTGCTCTTGAGCGAGGCAACACTTGTGCTGCTGAAACCCGATGCTGTGCGACGTCAGTTAACCGGTGAGATTCTCAGGCGGATCGAACAGAAGGGCTATGTTATCGAGGATCTGCGGCTTTTCACCCCGGATCGCGAGCTGCTGGAGGCACACTATGAGGAGCACGCCGGTAAGCCATTCTATGAGCCGCTGCTCGAGTTTATGGGCTCCGGGCCGGTTGTTGCTGTGCGTGTTGCCGGTGACCAGGTGATTGCCGGGTTCCGTGTGCTCGCTGGCACAACGGATCCAACAACCGCCGCGCCTGGCACTATTCGCGGTGACCTGGGTCGCGACTGGGGTCTGAAGGTGCAGCAGAATCTGGTGCACGGCAGTGACAGCCCCGAGTCGGCGGCGCGTGAGCTCGCTCTCTGGTTCGGTAACTAAAACACTTTAGCGGTTAGCTAGCGGTTAACTATGGAGCTTACGCGGCAGATTAAACCCTTTGAGGTGATCAGCGAGTATCAGCCGAGCGGTGATCAGCCGCACGCGATCGCTGAGCTCGCCGCAAGGCTAAACGCTGGTGAAACCGATGTTGTGCTGCTCGGCGCAACCGGCACCGGTAAATCGGCGACAACCGCCTGGCTGATTGAGCAGGTGCAGCGCCCAACACTGGTTTTGGCGCACAATAAAACCCTCGCCGCGCAGCTCGCTAACGAGTTTCGGCAGCTGCTGCCAAACAACGCCGTCGAGTATTTCGTCTCCTACTACGACTACTATCAGCCCGAGGCGTATGTGCCGCAGACCGACACCTTCATTGAGAAGGACTCCAGCATTAACGCGGAGGTTGAACGGCTGCGGCACTCAACAACGAACGCGCTTTTAAGCAGGCGCGACGTTGTGGTTGTGTCAACCGTCTCCTGTATCTACGGTCTCGGTAAACCGGAAGAGTACTACGAGGCGATGTTGCCGCTCGCGGTCGGTGACGAGCTTGACCGGGATGTGCTGCTGCGGAAACTCGTTGATATGCAGTATCAGCGAAACGACATCGAGTTTGTCCGCGGTAACTTTCGGGTGCGCGGCGACACGGTTGAAATCATCCCGATGTATGAGGAGCTCGCGATCAGGATCGAGTTCTTCGGCGACGAGATTGAGGCGCTCAGCTATCTCCACCCGGTCACCGGTGAGGTGATCAGAAACGTTGACACGGTCGCGGTGTTTCCCGGATCCCACTATGTTGCAAGCACCGAGGTTATGCAGCGGGCGATTTCGAAGATCCGCGAGGAACTGGAGGAGCGTTGCCGGGAGCTGAAACAGCAAAACAAGCTGGTTGAGGAGCAGCGCCTGCGGATGCGCACAACCTTCGACCTGGAGATGATGGAGCAGATCGGTTTCTGCTCCGGCATTGAGAACTACTCACGTCACATGGACGGCAGAGAGGCGGGGGAAGCACCGCACTGTCTGCTCGACTATTTCCCGGACGATTTTTTGACGGTTATCGACGAGTCACACGTTACGGTACCGCAGATCGGCGCGATGTACGAGGGCGACGCCTCCCGGAAACGCACCCTCGTTGAGCACGGTTTCAGGCTGCCGAGCGCAATGGACAACCGGCCGCTGAAGTTTGCCGAGTTTCAGGAGCGGGTCGGACAGATTGTCTACCTGAGCGCAACCCCGGCGAGCTACGAACTAGAGCGAGCCGACGGCGTGGTTGAGCAGATTATTAGGCCGACCGGGCTTGTTGACCCGGAGGTTATCGTAAAACCGTCAACCGGTCAGATCGACGACCTGCTTGAACAGATTAGGCAGCGGGTGGATCGCGATGAGCGCGTGCTCGTCACAACCCTCACCAAGAAAATGGCTGAGCAGCTGACCGCCTTCCTGGAGGAGTCGGGTGTGAAGGTGCGCTACCTGCACTCGGACATTGACACGCTGCAGCGGGTTGAGCTCTTAACTGAGCTGCGCGCGGGTGTTTTTGATGTGCTGGTCGGTATTAACCTGCTGCGCGAGGGCCTCGATCTGCCGGAGGTTTCACTCGTTGCGATCCTCGACGCAGATAAAGAGGGCTTCCTGCGCTCAGCAACCTCGCTGATTCAGACAATTGGGCGTGCGGCCCGTAACGTCTCCGGTGAGGTGCACATGTACGCGGATCGCGTCACCAAGGCAATGCAGCAGGCAATCGATGAGACCGCGAGGCGCAGGCAGCTTCAGCTCGCCTACAACCGTGAACACGGGATTGATCCGCAGCCGCTGCGCAAGAAAATTGCGGATATCACCGAGCTGCTCGCGAGGGAGGCGGCAGACACCTCGGGCATCGGCAAGGGGAAGTCCGCGAAGCGGGCGAGCAAGGGATCCGCCGCGGCAAACGCGGTTGCGGGCTCAGGCGCCGAACAGCTTGAGGAACTGATCGCGGAGCTGACCGAGCAGATGCTGGCCGCCAGCTCCGATCTGAAGTTTGAGCTCGCAGCGCGTCTGCGGGACGAGGTTGCGGAGCTGAAACAGCAGCTGCGGCAGATGCGGCAGGCAGGACACCTGTAATTTTCTGTGGCCTGCAGGCGCCGCCAGAGGCTACAGTCTGTGACCTCCTGCCGCTACCAGGCGCACCGCCACATGTTGCTACTAACCGTCGCTTGCGACCGCCAAAACCGCCCCACAAGAAAATCGAATAATTCTTCGATTTTTGGCGTGTTGTGAGCTGCCATCGGGTTAGACTTGTTGTGTGAATAAAACAGACAGCGTCATCAGATCCTCAAGCGCACACGCCGAGATTCGGGTGCGGGGTGCCCGCGTCCACAATCTAAAAGACGTCGATCTTGAGATCCCGCGTGACAGTCTGGTTGTGTTTACCGGCCTCAGCGGGTCCGGTAAATCCAGTCTCGCGTTTGACACCATCTTCGCCGAGGGGCAGCGCCGCTATGTTGAGTCGCTGAGCGCCTACGCGAGGCAGTTCCTCGGGCAGGTTGATCGCCCGGACGTTGACTTTATTGAGGGCCTGAGCCCCGCGGTTTCTATCGACCAGAAGTCAACCAACCGCAACCCGCGCTCAACCGTTGGCACCATCACCGAGATCTTCGACTACATGCGTCTTTTGTGGGCGCGCGTTGGCATCCCGCACTGCCCAACCTGCGGTGAGGTGATCCAGGCGCAGTCAGCGCAGCAGATCGCAGACAGTGTCACCGCGCTGCCAGAAAAGACCCGGTTTATGATCCTCGCGCCCCTGGTTGTGAAAAAGAAGGGCGAGTTTGTTGAGCTGTTTGCGGAGCTTGCGGCGGCCGGCTACAGCCGCGCGGTTGTTGACGGTGAACTGGTGCAGCTGCACAACCCGCCAAAGCTGAAGAAACAAGAGTGGCACTACATATCCGTGGTTGTTGACCGGCTCACTGCCAAACCAGAGAATATTTCGCGCGTCACCGACTCGGTTGAGACGGCGCTGAAGCTGAGCGGCGGCACCGTCGAGATCGAGCTGGTGGATCTAGCAGCAGACCACCCGAGCCGCACGGTACGCTACAGCGAAAACCGCAGCTGCCCCAACCAACACCCGGTTGAGCTCACCGAGATTGAGCCGCGCACCTTCTCCTTTAACGCACCCTTCGGTGCTTGCGGTGCCTGCGGCGGCCTCGGCGTTTCAATGAGCGTTGATGAGGATTTAATTGTCGGGGATCCGCTGCTCTCGATTAACGAGGGCGTTCTGATCCCGTGGTCCACCCAGGGCAAAGGGCTATACAAGTACTACAATCAGCTGCTGCGCGGGCTCGCAAAGGATCACGGTTTCTCCCTCGACACCCCGTGGCAGAAACTGCCCGAGAGTGTCCGCGAGATCATCCTCTACGGTCAGGACTACAAGGTTGATGTCAGTTTCCGCAACCGTTTCGGCCGCACAATCGAGTACACCTCCGGTTTTGAGGGCGTTGTTGCAAACGTTGAACGGCAGTATCGCGAGGCCGAGGGGGACTGGAAAAAAGAACGCTACAGCCAGTTTTTGCGGGAGATCCCGTGCCACGCCTGCGGCGGCGCACGACTAAAGCCCGAGGTTTTGGCTGTCACCGTTGAAGGGCTGTCAATCGCGGATGTCACCGAGCACAGCCTGCTCGACGCACAGGACTTCTTTAATCGACTGGTGCTCGGGGAGCGGCAGGCAGAGATCGCCGCGCAGGTGCTGAGGGAGATTCGCCTGCGCTTCGACTTCCTCATCCAGGTCGGCCTCGGTTATCTCACGCTCGGCCGCTCGGCGGGCACCCTGTCTGGCGGTGAGGCACAGCGGATCCGCCTGGCAACCCAGATCGGTTCGGGTCTCACCGGTGTTCTCTATGTGCTCGATGAGCCGTCAATCGGTCTGCACCAGCGAGACAACCGCCGCCTGATTGAGACACTGATTCGTCTGCGAAACCTCGGCAACACCCTGATCGTTGTGGAGCACGACGAAGAAACCATCGCCGCCGCCGACTGGATCGTTGATATCGGCCCGGGGGCGGGTGTTGAGGGCGGCGAGGTGATCCACTCCGGTGAACCGCTCAGCCTACACAAAAACCAGCGATCAATCACCGGTAAATACTTAAGCGGTGAGATGGCGATTGAGACCCCGGCGAAGCGACGCAAGGTTGATAAGAAGCGACAGCTGCACGTGGTTGGCGCGAAGGCGAACAACCTCAAAAACGTTGACGTGAAGTTCCCGCTCGGTGTGCTCACCGCGGTTACCGGCGTTAGCGGATCCGGCAAGTCCACCCTCGTTAACGACATCCTCTACCGGGTGCTCGCCAACAAACTCAACGGCGCCCGCCAGGTTGCCGGTAAACACACCCGAGTGACAGGGCTTGAACACCTCGACAAGGTTGTGCACGTTGACCAGGCGCCGATCGGGCGCACCCCGCGCTCAAACCCCGCAACCTACACGGGCGTGTTTGACAAGATTAGAACGCTGTTCGCCGAAACAAGCGACGCAAAGGCGAAGGGATACCTTCCCGGCCGCTTCAGCTTCAACGTTAAGGGCGGGCGCTGCGAGGCGTGCGCGGGTGACGGCACAATCAAAATCGAGATGAACTTCCTGCCGGATGTTTACGTCGACTGTGAGGTGTGCGCGGGTAAACGCTACAACCGTGAAACCCTGCTGATCAAATACAAGGGCAAAAACATCTCCGAGGTTTTGGAGATGTCAATCGCCGAGGCGGCAGAGTTCTTTAGCGCGATCAGCAGCATCCACCGCTACCTGAAAACCCTCGTCGATGTTGGGCTCGGCTATGTCAAACTCGGGCAGAGCGCAACAACCCTCTCCGGCGGTGAGGCACAGCGTGTAAAACTCGCAACCGAGCTGCAAAAACGCTCCAACGGCCGTACCGTCTACGTGCTCGACGAACCAACCACCGGCCTGCACTTTGAGGACGTGCGTAAACTGCTGCTCGTGCTCAACGAGCTCGTTGAGAAGGGCAACACGGTTATCACAATTGAGCACAACCTCGACGTGATCCGCTCAGCAGACTGGGTTATCGACCTTGGTCCCGAGGGCGGATCCGGCGGCGGCACCGTCATCACCTGCGGAACCCCTGAGGCGGTGTCCAAGGTTGAGGAGAGCCACACCGGTAGATTCCTGGCAGAGGTGCTCGCGCAGCACCCCGCCAAATAGGTTTGGCTGCGATGGCAATGAGCACGGTTAACGCTGATGACAATCGCGCAGCGTTTAAACCCGCAAAAGGTGAGATTCCGACCAGCCCCGGCGTCTACCGTTTCAGCGATAGACACGGCAGAGTGCTCTACATCGGCAAAGCGAAAAACCTAAGAAACCGGGTCAGCAACTATTTTCAGCCGTTCGAGAGACTGCAGCCGCGCACCCAGCAGATGCTGCGTTTAGCGGCCGCCATCGACTGGACTGTTGTTAGCACCGACACCGAGTCGCTGCTGCTCGAACACACCTGGATAACCCGCTACAAACCACCCTACAATGTGGTGTTCAAGGACGATAAAAGCTATCCTTACCTCGCTGTCACCCTCGCGAGTGAAGCGCCGAGGCTGATAGTCACGCGGAATGAGAAGATCCGCGGTGCCAAATATCTTGGGCCCTACCCAAAAGTCAGAATGCTAAAACAAACCCTGCAGCTGCTACAGCAGGTGTTCCCGATCCGTACCTGCAACGATGCAGACTACAAACGCGCGATTGAGAGCAAAAAACCGTGCCTGTCCGGGCAGATTGGACGCTGTAACGGCCCCTGCTCACAGCGGGTAACGGTTGCTGAACACCGTGACATGGTTCAACAGCTGTTGCAGTTCCTCAACTCACCAAACCCCGGGCTCGCAAAGAAATTTCGGCGCGAAATGCTCGCCGCCGCAGAAGCACACGACTTTGAGCGAGCGGCTATCTACCGTGACCGGTTGCAGGCGCTACAGCAGCTAATGGAGGAGAACTCGGTTGTGCTCTCGCTCGACACCAACGCCGACCTGTTTGGACTCTACGGCGACGAATTTGCTGCGGCGGTGCACCAGTTTATTGTCCGCGGGGGCAGGATCCTCGGGGAGCGCAGCTGGGTTGTCGACCTCGACGCTGCCGACAGTCAAGAATCCCTGATGAGCGCGGTTCTGCAGACCGCCTACACGGACCGAGAGCCACCCAAGAAAATCTATGTCTCACTGCCGCCCGCAGACGGTGAGGCGGTGCAGCAGCTGCTCGCAGACAAGCGTCCACGCGGCGGCAAAGTCAGTATCAAACAGCCAGCGCGCGGCGACAAGCTGCGGCTGCTCAACGCCGCGGTTAAAAACGCGGGGGAGAACCTGACAAGGCACCGGCTGAAACGCACCAACGACCTCACCAGTCGCACCGACGCCCTGGCGGAACTGCAGGCGGCGATCGGTATGGAGGTGCCGCCGCTGCGCATCGAGTGTATCGATGTCAGTCACTTGCAGGGCACAAACGTTGTCGCCTCACTGGTTGTTTTCGAGGACGGCCTGCCAGCTAAGGGCGCCTACCGCAAGTATAAAATCGCCTCCACAACCGACGACACCGACAGCATCTACCAGGTTGTAAAACGCCGCGCCGCACAGATCCTCGCAGCGCAGGACGAGCTTGCACTAAAAGAGCTCGGCAGATACCGTGACCGGCCACAACTGCTCATTGTTGACGGCGGTAAACCGCAGGTTGCGGCCGCTGCGAGAGCGCTTAGCGAGGCCGGAATAACCGATATTGCGCTGTGCGGAATCGCAAAACGGCTAGAGGAACTGTGGCTGCCAGACGACGAGTTCCCGGTGATCCTGCCGCGCAACTCGGAGGCACTGTATATAGTGCAGCGGGCGAGGGATGAGGCACACCGCTTCGCCATCACCTTCCAGCGGCAGCAGCGCAGCAAGGGGATCCGCACAAGACTCGATGATGTCCCGGGGCTTGGCCAGACGAGGATCAACGCACTGCTGAAACACTTCGGCTCTGTTAAGCGCCTGGCGGCGGCGAGCGAGGAGGAGATCGCCGCGGTTCCCGGGATCGGCACAGTGACCGCAGCGGCAATCGCGAAGGCGCTGCGGTAGACTGGTAGGTAAACCTAGCTGAGAGAGACAAAATGGCAGAGGCAAACTCCCAACAGCAAGAAATCCTGATCGTAACCGGCATGAGCGGTGCCGGCAGAAGCACTGTTGCCAACACGCTAGAGGATCTTGGCTGGTATGTTGTCGACAATCTCCCGCTGCGGATGCTCACAACCCTCGCCGACATGGCCGATCGCACCGACGGCGCACTGCCACAGATCGCCGCCGTTGTTGATGTGCGAGGCCGAGACCTGCTCGACCATGTGCGTGAAACACTCGCCGAGCTGACAAGCAAAGCGAGGGTGCGGATCATCTTCCTCGACGCAACCGATGACGTGCTGGTGCGACGCTACGAGGCCGTTAGGCGACCACACCCGCTGATGGGGGACGGTAGCCTGCTCAACGGTATCCAACTGGAGAGGCAGCGCCTAATGGAACTGCGGGCGATCAGCGACTTCGTGGTAGATACCTCAAGGTTCAACGTCCACCAGCTCGCGATGCACGTCAGGGAACTGTTCCTGGCCGAGGATGCCCCAAGACTGCAGCTGGTTGTGCAAAGCTTCGGTTTCAAATACGGCACTCCAAACGACGCAGACATGATCGCGGATATGCGCTTTTTACCAAACCCGTTCTGGGAGGCAGAACTCAGAAACCACACCGGTGTTGAAGCGGTTGTTAGCGACTTTGTGCTGAGCCGCCAGGGTGCAGCGGAGTTCATCGACAACTACACACAGGCGCTCGAACAGGTGCTCGCCGGTTATCAGAGGGAAAACAAGCGCCACGCAACCCTCGCAATCGGGTGCACCGGTGGGAAACACCGCTCGGTTGCGGTCGCTCGTGAACTCGCTGACCGGCTCTCAAAATTACCCGGCGTGCAGGTTAATCTAAAGCACCGCGACCTGGGACGAGAATAATTTTGTAGTTTTGTTAAAACAGCACCTGTTTACCCACTAAACTAGGTGACTGCACATAGTGTTTTTGCTCGAAAGGAATCCATCACGTGTCACCTGCGCCAGTAGCAGCAACAACCGCTCAAGTTAAAAAAGAACTTGTAAAGTTTGAGGCAAATACATACGGCGTTCGTAACGCAGAGCTTGCGGCAACGCTGCGCCTTGCTGGTGGTCTCCACACAATCAACAACCGCATCGCGCTTGAGGCTGAACTGCACACCCCGCACATTGTGCAGCGGGTGCGCAAAAACCTCGTCGAACTCTACGCGGTAATGAGCGAGGCAAAACAGCTGCCACCTGGCAAACCCGGTGACCCGATCTTCCTGGTGCGGGTAAAAGACGGCGAAACAATCGCCCGCCAAATCGGTCTGCTCGATGCCAGACGACGCGCCATCCGCGGTCTCCCGAACCGCCTCACAACCGGCTCACCTGACGAGCTCGCAGCGATCTGGCGAGGCGCGTTCCTCGCACGCGGTGTGCTAACCGCGCCGGGCCGCTCCGCGAGCCTGGAGATCACCTGCCCAACAACCGAGGTTGCGATGGCGCTGGTTGGTGCAGCAGCCCGGATCGGAGTGCCGGCAAAAAACCGTGAAATCCGTGGTCAGGTAAAGGTGCTAATCCGAGACAACGACGCGATTGCGGACATGCTCGGCAAAATGGGAGCGGTTAAACAACAGGAGGAGTGGATGCAGCAGCGCACAGAACGCGAATCAAAGAACACCGCAAACCGTCTCGTCAACTTTGACGACGCGAACCTGCGTCGGTCCGCACAGGCGTCTGTTGCCGCATGTGCACGCACTGAGCGCGCCCTTGAAATCCTCGGCGATTCGGTGCAGCCACACCTGCGAGATGCGGGACTTTTGCGCCTCAAATATCGTGAGGCGAGCCTCGACGAACTCGGTGCGAAAGCGGATCCACCGCTAACAAAAGACGCAATTGCGGGGCGGATCCGTCGCCTGCTAACCAACGCAGACAAGCGTGCCAGCGAGCTGGGGATCCCCGGCACCGAGGCAAACCTCCCAGCAGATCTTGACTAACAGCCACTAAGCTTTTCACTATCCACTGTTTTTTATCCCCGAACCAGTCTTCCAAAAAGGAGGAGACACAATGTCTGTTTACACACTTCCTGAGCTGCCATACGACTACGCGGCGCTGGAGCCACACATCAGCGCCAAGATTATGGAGCTGCACCACGACCGTCACCACCAGGCATATGTAACCGGCGCAAACACCGCGCTAGAGCAGCTCGCTGAGGCCCGTGAAAACAACGCGTACGGCAACATCAGCAAGCTGGAGAAGGATCTCGCCTTCAACCTTGGTGGGCACGTCAACCACAGCATCTTCTGGCAGAACCTGTCACCAAACGGCGGCGACAAACCAACCGGTGAACTCGACAGCGCAATCGACGAGTTCTTCGGATCATTCGATGGATTCCGGGCGCACTTCAACAACACCGCGCTCACCATCCAGGGCTCCGGCTGGTCCGTGCTCGGCTGGGACTCACTCGGCCAGCGCCTCAACATTGTGCAGTTCTACGATCAGCAGGCAAACCTGCCAGCTGGCACCGTGCCACTGCTGATGCTAGACATGTGGGAGCACGCTTTCTACCTTGACTATGTAAACGTGAAGGGTGACTATGTTAACGCCTTCTGGAACATCGTCAACTGGGAGGATGTTGCAGCGAGATTTGAGCGCGCAGCAGCACAGACCAAAGACCTGATCTAGGTTTCTAATCGCACCGCGATTAGTCAGCTGTTTAGCAGTAAACAGCTGCTGAAAATAGCCGGGGTAGAGCATAGCGGTTGATCCCTGTATCTGCCCCGGCTTAATTTATTGAAAGGCACGTGATGGGCACACGTATCGCAATTAACGGGTTGGGTCGAATCGGCCGCAACTTCATTCGAGCCAGCGTAGAGCGCGGTCTCGATTTTGATTTTGTGGCAATCAACGACCTCACCGACACGGCAACACTCGCACACCTGCTGCGCAGAGACACAGTGGGCGGCAAGTTTGACGCAACCGTAACCAACGACGACAACAGCATCACCGTAAACGGCGACCGCATCGCGGTTTACAGTGAAAAAGACCCCGCTAACCTGCCGTGGGATGAGCTCTGTGTTGACATTGTGATTGAGTCAACCGGTGAGTTCACCGAGGTTTCCGCTGCAGCGGCGCACCTTGCAGCTGGCGCAAAAAAGGTGATTATCTCCGCTCCCGCAAAGGGCGAGGCACCAATGTTTGTGATGGGTGTAAACAACCATAAATATAATCCGGAGACGGATCACATTATCTCCGGCGCATCATGCACAACCAACTGCCTGGCCCCGCTCGCGAAGGTGTTTAACGACGCCTTCGGCATCGAGGAGGGCTTTATGATGACGGCTCACGCCTACACCGCAGACCAGCGGCTGCAGGACGCGCCACACTCTGACCTGCGTCGTGCGCGGGCGGCAGCAGAAAACATTGTGCCAACCTCAACAGGTGCGGCACGCGCAATCGGCAAGGTTATTCCAGAGCTTGACGGTAAACTCGACGGTTCCTCATACCGGGTGCCGGTGCCGGTTGGGTCAATTGTTGACCTCAACATTGTCACAAAAACCCCGAATCTGACGGTTGAAAAGATCAACGACGCCTACCGCGCCGCTGCCGAATCCGGTCCGCTCGCGGGCATCCTGCAGTACTCGGAGGAGCCACTGGTTTCCAGCGATATTGTGCAGGATCCACACCCGTCGATCTTCGACTCGGCACTGACAGCCGTCCAGGACACGCTCGTCCGGGTTTCCGCGTGGTATGACAACGAGTGGGGCTACACCTGCCAGCTGGTGAAGCTGACCGAGTTCGTCGCCGGAAAACTCTAGCGACCGCGTCACACACAGACACAGCACAGCGTCAGATGCAATTCTGGCGCTGTGCTTTTTTGGCTGGTTTCTCCGCCTATTTTGGGGTTTCAGTCGATAGAATTGATTCGCATTCTTTGTTTTAGAAAGGGCTTTGTATGCGCACACTCGAATCACTCGGCGAGCTAGCCGGCAAAACCGTGATAGTCCGCAGCGACCTCAACGTGCCGCTGAAAGACGGCGTAATCACCGATGATGGGCGGATCCGCGCCGCAGCGGTGACCGTTTCAGAACTCCGCGACAAGGGGGCGCGGGTTGTTGTTTGCAGCCACCTCGGCCGCCCCGGCGGTGAGGTGAAGCCAGAGTTTTCACTGCGCCCGGTCGCTGAGCGCTTCGGCGAGATTATCGGCAGCCCGGTCGCTTTTGTTTCCGAGAGCGTTGGCGAGGCGGCGGATCAGGCGATCCAGGCGCTAAACAACGGTGAGGTGCTGCTGCTTGAGAACCTGCGCTTCAACCCGCAGGAAACATCGAAGGACGAGACTGAGCGGCAGGCGTTTGCCGCTGAGCTCAGCAAACACACCGACTTTGTTGTGCTCGACGGATTCGGTGTTGTACACCGCAGTCAGGCGAGCGTTACCGAGCTCGCAAAGGCACGCCCGAGTGTCGCCGGTAGGCTTGTCGCCGCCGAGGTTGATGTGCTGGAGAAACTAACCGTTGACGCCGAAAAGCCTTACGTTGTTGTGCTTGGTGGCTCAAAGGTTTCAGACAAGCTCGGAGTTATCGATCACCTGCTGGAGCGGGTTGACAAGCTCGTTATCGGCGGCGGTATGCTGTTCACATTCCTTGCCGCGCAGGGTCACAGTGTTGCGAGTAGCCTGCTCGAGAGTGACCAGATCCCGAACTGTCAGAAGTATCTGGAGCGGGCAAAAGAGCTCGGTGTTGAACTGCTGTTGCCGGTTGATGTGGTTGTCGCTGAGAAGTTCGCGCCGGATGCAGCGCACGAGACCGTTGCCGCCGATAAAATCGCCGAGTCACGCTTCGGTGAGGCAGGTATCGGCCTCGACATCGGCCCTGAGAGCGCAAAGAAGTTTGCCGAGACCATCAGCGGTGCGAAAACTGTTTTCTGGAACGGCCCGATGGGTGTTTTCGAGATGCCAGCCTTCGCTCACGGCACCCGCGAGGTTGCTGAGGCACTAACCCGGGTTTCCGGTCTGTCCGTTGTTGGCGGTGGCGACTCGGCCGCTGCTGTCCGCCAGCTTGGGTTTAAAGACGACCAGTTCGGTCACATCTCAACGGGCGGCGGCGCAAGCCTGGAGTTCCTTGAGGGTAAAACCCTCCCGGGTCTGGAGGTGCTGCGCTAATGACCACTGTACGGAAACCGCTGATCGCGGGCAACTGGAAAATGAACTTCGACCACCTGCAGGCGCTAGCCTTTGTGCAGAAGATCGGGTGGAGCCTCAACGACATTAAACACGATCTTGAGAACGTTGAGATTGTTATCTTCCCACCGTTTACCGACCTCAGGTCGGTGCAGACTCTCGTGGACGCCGATAAACTGCGCATCGGCTACGGCGCCCAGGATGTTTCTCAGCACGGGCCGGGCGCCTACACCGGTGAGATCGCCGCCGAGTTCCTGCAGAAGCTCGGGGCGCAGTATGTTATCACCGGCCACTCCGAGCGGCGCAGCTACCACGGTGAGAGTGACGAGCTGATCGGCAAAAAGTCAGCTGCCGCCCTCCGCCAGGGAATCACCCCGGTTATCTGTGTGGGGGAGACGGCTGAGGATCTTGAGGCTCACGGCGCTGCCGCAGTGCCGCTGCAGCAGGTCACCGCTGTGCTCGCGGAACTGCCGGAGAACCCCGAGGTGGTTATCGCCTACGAACCGGTTTGGGCGATTGGATCCGGGAAGGCAGCGACCGCAGCACAGGCTCAGGAGGTGTGTGGCGCGATCCGCCAAAAAATCACCGAGCTGCGGGGAGAGGCGTTTGGTGAAAAAACCCGCATCCTCTACGGCGGCAGCGTCAAGAGTGAGAACATTGCGGAGTTTATGAAACAGCCGGATATTGATGGCGCGCTGATTGGCGGTGCCAGCCTGAAGGTTGAAGAGTTCACCAAGATTGCGCAGTTCCAGAAGCACATCACAGTGTAAATCTCGGTAATTTTCGGCAATAGCGGCTATACTTGTTTGGGTATATGCGTTAAACGCTAACTATTTTGAAAGGCAATCGTGCAGATCGTACAGATCATACTCACCGTGCTGCTGGTGCTGACCAGCCTGCTGCTCACCCTGTTTATCCTTTTGCACAAGGGACGCGGTGGCGGTCTCTCTGACATGTTTGGCGGCGGAATCACCTCTAACCTCGGCAGCTCCGGTGTTGCCGAGCGAAACCTCAACCGCATCACGGTTGTTGTCTCAATCGTGTGGTTCCTGTCAATCGTTGGGCTTGGTTTGATCGCCCGCTTTGCACTCATTTAAGAGGGGACTGTAATGGCAAGTAACCACGCTATTCGTGGCGCCCGGGTTGGTTCCGGCCCGATGGGTGAGCTTGATCACGGTGCCCGCGCGGATCGCATTGCGGTGTCGTACTGGGATGCTGAGGGCAACGAAACCGTCCGCTATTTTGCGGCGGATGTTGACCCGTCAGAGATTCCAGAGCAGATCGACTCACCGCACTCCGGTCTGCCAGCGGGCAGGGATCGCGACAATCCACCGGTGCAGACCAAGAACGAGCCATATAAAACCCACCTCGCCTACGTTAAGGAGCGTCGCACTCCCGAGGAGGCAGAGGAACTGCTGGAGGCGGCGCTGCAGAAGATGCGTCACCGCCGCGGCAAAACCGACTAGCTCTCAGGCACTAAAACCCCAGCGCGTAAAAACCGCTGGGGTTTTGCCGTGCTAGGCTGTGCCCGTGGGCGGGAGAGCCGCCGCGTCTGCGAAAACAACCGTCCGCTCTCTGCCAGAGACCCTGGCGACCGGCAGCGGCTCACTCGGCAAATCGCACTCGCTCAGATTCCCCTCGCTCAAATAGCCGGCAGAGCGCAGCAGCTCCGCATGGCTTTTCTCCAGCGGATCCCGCTTGCTCTCGCCGCTAAACAGCAACCAAACATCGGCGGCGCTCCGCAGCGCGGGCAGGCTGAGGGTGATTCGCTCCGCCGGTGGCTTGGGGGAGTTAAGCACCGGATACGCCGCAGGCTGGTCGGGGGTTTTATGGTCGGGGAAGATTGAGGCAATGTGACCGTCTGGCCCAACACCCAACAACACCAGGTCAACACCGTCACCCGCTATCACGTTAGAGACGGTTGCCGCGTACTGTTCGGCGGCAGCGGCGATCGTCAGCCCGCTGTCACTCGCGGGAACCGGCAGCACCAGCTCGGGTTTCAGTAGCAGTTTCTTGAGCAGTGCCTGCTCAGCCTGCAGGCTGTTGCGATCCGCATGGGACTTGGGAACCCAGCGCTCATCACCCCAGAGCAGCCTGACACGGTGCCAGTCGAGAGTCAGCAGGCGAGGGTGATCCGCTAACGAAGAAAGCAGTGAAATACCCATTGTGCCGCCTGTTAAAACAACCGTGACAGTCTGTTTTACAGCGAGTTTGTTGGCGAGCAATTGAAACAGCTCAGCAGCGAGTTTCTCAGAAAGTTGCTCAGCGCTGCTTGCGGTTTGCAGGGTTAGCGTCACGGCCTTACGACTCCTCAGACTCGGCGATTAACAGTGGCAGTCCCTTGGTGATCACGGCGGCGAACAGCTGGTCGTGACGGAGCATCCGCAGATCCTCAATCAGGCACTCGGAGAGTGGTCGGCGCGGCAGCGGCACCTCCAGCACCGGGTGATCCGGCTGGGTTATGCTCGCGAACGGGCCGTGGCTTCTCGCGATAACCGCGGCGGTGCCGTTGTCGAACTCGAGGGTGACGCTGTGCAGACCCCAGGCGACGCTGGTGTCGAACGGCATCTCCACGGTTTTCACCCTGACACCGAGCTGCAACCGCAGCCAGGCGGCGAGCAGCAGTGTGCTGGGGGAGTCGGGGGTGCCGCTAACCGTGACGGCCCGCACCGTGCTGTGGCTGAGGTTGTCGAGTAGCGCCGCAAGCTGTGCGCGCCAGAGCGTGATCCTCGCCCACGCCAGATCTGTGTCACCCTCACGGTAGGTTTCGGAGAGCAGCATCAGGTGGTGTCTGCCCCTGCCGGGGTGAGCGCTGGAGTCGGTTATCTGCCGCAGCGCTGTCCGGCGAATGTTCGAGTCGGCATCCGGCCATACATCAAACCACCAGTGCACAAGCGGTGTGTCAGACAGCAGCAGGCTCGAAACCAGGTTGGGGATGTTCGAAGCCGCCTCACCGCGCGGCCGCAGAATAATAATCTCGCTCGCACCGGCGTCCTCACCGATTCGCAGTTCGGCATCCAGCCCGTCAGCGCTGCGTGACGGCCCACGCGACACAACATCGTTCATTCCGCGGTTTTCAATCACCGCGATAATCCGCATCGGGTGCTCCTTCGACGCCTCAAGCGATGCCTTCAGCGCCGTCTCCAGACCCTGCTCGGTTGCGCGGATCACGAGGGTTAAGACCCTGCCGAGGGTTACTGCGCCACCTGCCGCGCGGATCAGCACGAGCCGTTTCGCGATCTGGTTTACTGTCACCTCACGCAGCTGTTCGATCATGGTCGTCTCCAAACTCTGTCGTCGCGCCGCAGAATGTGCGCGGCCGATGGTGGACCCCAGGTGCCCGGAGCGTATTCTTCGGGTCTGCCGAGATCCGCCCAGACCGCCTCAATTGGGTCGAGGATCTGCCACGACAGCTCAACCTCTTTCTGGCCAGGGAACAGCGGTGGATCACCAAGCAGCACGTCAAGAATCAGTCGCTCATAGGCCTCCGGGCTGTCCTCGGTGAAGGCGTGACTGTAGCCGAAATCCATTGTCACATCGCGCACCTGGTGGCCGATGCCCGGAACCTTCGAGGTGAACTTGGTTGTTACACCCTCGTCCGGCTGCACCCTAATCACGATTGTGTTCTGTTGCAGCTGCTGACCGGTAAACAGGTTATTCTCCGGGGTTTTGAACACCACGGCAATCTCGGTAACCCGCTTTGCGAGCCGTTTACCGCTGCGCAGATAGAAGGGGACACCCCGCCACCTGTCGTTGTCGATACCGAGCGTTATCGCCGCGTAGGTTTCGGTTGTTGAGTCGGGGTTCATCCCCTCCTCTTCTAAGAACCCGAGTTTTTGTTTACCGCCCTGCCAGCCGGGACCGTACTGGCCGCGAGCGGTTGTTGCCACCAGATCGTCCGGCAGCACGGTTGCCGCGAGCACAGCTTCTTTGGCGGATCGCAAATCTGCCGCGGTGAGGGTTTTCGGGCGATCCATTGCGGTTAGGGCAAACAGCTGCAGCAGGTGGTTTTGAATAATATCGCGTGCCGCGCCGATCCCGTCATAGTAGCCGGCCCTGCCGCCGACGCCGATGTCCTCCGCCATTGTGATCTGCACATGATCAACGTAGCGGTTGTTCCAGATCGGCTCATAAAGCACGTTGGCGAAGCGCAGCGTTAGTAGGTTCTGCACCGTCTCTTTGCCGAGATAGTGGTCGATACGGAAGATCTCGTGCGGTTCAAACACCGCGTTAACCGCGCTGCTTAAGCGCTTCGAGCTTTCCAGGTCGTGACCGAACGGTTTTTCAATAACCACGCGGCGCCAACCGCGGGTTTTGGTCGCTAGTTTCGCATCGCGCAGCTGTGAGCAAACCTCCGAGAACGCGGCCGGCGGAACCGACAGGTAGAAGGCAACGTTACCCTCTGTGCCGCGGGATCGCTCTAGTCCCTTTAAGATTTCGCCGAGATTCTGGTAGGCGGCGGCGTTGTCGAAGGATCCGCTAACAAACCTCAAACCCTGACTGAACTGCTCCCAGACATCGGGGTTGAATCCGGTGCGTGACCGGTTTAGCACGGCGGTACGAACAACCTCGGTGAAGTCACTGTCGCTCCAGTCGCGGCGGCCGAAACCGATCAGGCTGAAACCGGGCGGTAAAAGACCGCGGTTTGCCAGGTCGTAGATCGCGGGCAGCAGTTTCTTTTGTGCAAGATCACCGGTCACACCGAAAAGCACCAGCGCGCTCGGACCCGCGGGGCGGGGGAGTCGAACATCGTCGGGGCTGCGGAGTGGATTGTGCGGCGCGTTCAAATCAGACTCTTTCTTAAGGCTGGTTGACTATTTGTTAAGCGGCTCAGCTAGGCCCGCGGTGAGGATTTTCACGGCTGGCGCGTTAAGGCTCAGCACGGCAAGATCACGCCGTTTCAGCGCCTCCCGATCACCGCCCGCCTGCGCCGCGATCAGGTCGTTGAAGGTGTCTGGCCCGGAGCCGATCGCGACGGTGTTTACGGGCGCAATCAAAACCTGCAGGAAAGCGCCAAGCGGCTGGCCTCCCTTGTGGAACTGCCCGGTGGAATGCAAAAAGCGCGGTCCAAAACCGGCAATAACCGGAATCTTAAACCGCGCCTCCAGGCCGCTGCGATACGCCTCAACCGCCGAAACAGCCTCCGCACTGCGATCGCCATAAACCTGCACACAGAGATAACCGTTTGCCGGGAGAGAGGCCGCAAACTCGTCAACCGCCGCCTGCGTAAAGTCCGCCGCCTGATCCGGCATTGCGATCTCACCGGCGAGGATCCGCCTGGCAGCAACCTTCGTTGATTCAACATCCGGCTGGTCAAAGGGGTCAAGCGCCAGCTGGTAGCCGAGCACCGCGGTCGCAAACTCCCAGAGCACCAGCTGCTTACCGAGCGAGCCGGAGACAGTCAGCTGGTGGGAGCCGAGCTGCTCGTCTGCGGCGTCGAGCGCGAACGCGACCTCAACCGTGTTGTCAAAGGGTCTATCACTAAACTCGCCGCTGTGGGTTGTGTACGGCAGCACACCCTTACCGTCTTTACCGGTTGATTCGGCGAGCAGTTGCTCAACCCAGTCGGCGAAAGCGATCTCGGTTGCGGATCCGGCACGCAGCGCAATCAGGTAGCGCTTCGGCAGGTTCGCTGCGAGTGACGCAGCCAACTGCAATGCCGGGTTTTCGAGGCTGTCGACGGTCACCGCCGCAAGCGCCGCGGTCGCGTCTGCGATGAGCTCGCCCGCGTCTGCGCCAGCGAGCACCGCCGGCACCAGCCCGAACGCGGTCAAGACCGAGTAGCGGCCGCCAACCTCCGGATCCGCGTAAAAAACCCGGCTGTTTTGCTGCTCACCGTATTTCGCGAGCTCGGATCCCGGATCGGTGATAAAGATTAGCCGCTCACCAGCGTTAATGCCGTGATCGGTAAAAACCCTCTCAAAACTGCGCATGTGGCTGAGTGTTTCAACCGTTGAACCGGATTTGGAGGCGACGATGACGGCGGTGTTTTGCGGATCCGCGTTAAACAGCGGTGCCAGCTGGTCGGGGTGTGTTGAGTCGCAGAGCAGTAGCTGCGCTCCCGGGTGTGCTTTGTCGAGCGCAACGTCTAAAAGTTCCGGGCCGAGCGAGGATCCGCCCATGCCGCAGAGCACAAAGCGGTTGATGCCGGCGGCTGCGAGTTCTTTCCGGAGCGCCTGTGCCTCGCTAATAACCGCCTGCGCCCGCTCGGGGGCGTTAAGCCAGCCGAGGCGGATCACGGCCTCAGCGGCCGCTTCTTCACCCCACAGTGTGTTCTCAAAGGCGCTGATTCTTGATGCGATCCGTGCCTCTACAAGCTCCTCAACAATTGTTTGGGCCTCACCAAACCCTGCACCGTAAGAAACCCTGAGCGTCATTCCGTCCTCGCTAGTTCCGACTCCACAGTCTGCAACAGCTGCAGCCACGCCGTATCAAACTTTTCCAGACCCTCGTCAAGCAACTGCGCAACCGTCTCACCGTAGTCGATGCCGGAACGCGCAATCTCATCGAGCACGTGTTTGCTGGTGACCGTGTTCTCACCGAGTTTAACGCTGAGCGGCTGCTCGGTTTCCGCGAAGAACTCAAGGGTTGCCGGCGGCAGCGTGTTAACGGTGTCGCGCCCGATCAGCTCCGTAATATAGAGGTCCTGCGGGTAGGCGTCGTTCTTCACACCGGTTGATGCCCACAGCAGTCGCTGCCGGTTCGCGCCGAGCGCCAGCAACGTCTTGGCCCTGGCCGACTCGAAGGTTTGCTGCCAGACAGTGTAGGCGATGTTTGCGTTCGCGATAGCACCCTTGCCGCGCAGCTCGCTGTCGGCGGGGAGCAGCGGATCCACCAGCGTGTCGAACCGGGAAACAAAGAATGAGGCAACCGAGTGGATCCCGGCAAGGTCGAGGCCTCTGGCACGCGCCTGTTCTAGCCCGGTCAGGTAGGCGTTTAACACCCGGCGATACTGGGTGATGCCGAAGATCAGGGTGACGTTAACACTGATTCCACGGCCGAGCAGATCAGCGGTTGCGACAATGCCCGCCTCGGTTGCGGGGACCTTAATCATCAGGTTAGGTTTGTTGATACTGTTCCACAGCTCGGTGGCCTGCTGGACGGTGGCCTCGCGGTCGTTGGCGTGTTTCGGATCCACCTCAATGGAGACTCTGCCGTCCTGGCCACCGGATTTGCGGTAGACGGGCTCCAGCAGGTCGCAGGCTTGGGCAACGTCCTCACTCGCGAGCCGGAACACGGTCTCAGAAGCGTTTAAGCCCTCGCCTCGGGCAGCTAGCACGCCCTCCCGGTAGGCACTGTCGGAGGTGATTGCGGTCGCGAAAATCGCTGGGTTGGTAGTTACACCAACAACGTCGAGTTCGGTGATACGGCGATCTAGCTCGCCGCTGTTGAGGGCTGTGCGAGACAGGTCATCAAGCCACACGCTAACGCCCAGTTCAGAGAGCTGCTGTGTTGCCCGGGTCATTGCGCCTGGATGCTCTCTTTTGCGGCACTAACAACGGCATCTGCGGTGATTCCAAACTTCTCAAACAGGGTTTTGTGGTCCGCGGAGGCGCCAAAGTGTTCAATGGAGACACAGCGACCGGTATCACCGACATAGCGGTGCCAGCCGAGCGACACCGCCGCCTCAACGGAGACGCGAGCCTTCACCTCCGGCAACAGCACGCTGTTCCGGTAGTCTTCGCTCTGCTCGTTGAACCACTCCAGGCACGGGGCTGAAATAACCCGCGCGCCAATTCCCTCGGCGGCGAGCTGCTCACGAGCTAAAACAGCGAGCTCCACCTCGGAACCGGTTGCGATCAGCTGCACATCAACGCTGTCGGTGGGGGAGTCGATGAGCACATAAGCACCCTTTCGGACACCGTCCGCGTCAGCAAAACCGTCAACGCCGCGCGGGAAAACAGGCACGTTCTGCCTGGTTAGCGCAAGCCCGGTCGGCCCTGCCTGACGGCTCAGCACCTCGTGCCAGGCAATCGCGGTCTCGTTCGCGTCCGCTGGGCGCACAACCGCGAGGTTCGGGATCGCACGCAGCGTCGCCAGCTGCTCAATCGGCTGGTGGGTTGGGCCGTCCTCACCGAGCGCAATCGAATCGTGTGTCCACACGAAAATACTCGGGATGTTCATCAGTGCCGCAAGCCTAACCGCGGGCCGCATGTAATCGCTAAAGATCAGGAAGGTGCCGCCGTAGCTGCGGGTTTTGCCGTGCAGCTGAATGCCGTTGAGAATGCTTCCCATAGCGTGTTCGCGGATCCCGAAGTGCAAAACTCGGCCGTACTCGTTGCCTTTCCAGGTCGCGGTGCTGTGCTGTTCGGGCACAAAACTGACGGCGTTCGCGATGGTTGTGTTGTTTGAACCGGCGAGGTCGGCGGATCCGCCCCACAGCTCTGGCAGCACCTCACCGAGGGCGCCAAGCACCTTGCCGCTAGCCGCGCGGGTTGCAACCGAGCTACCCGCCTCAAAGCTTGGCAGGGCGGTCAGTGTCTCCTCGGGCAGTTCGCCCGATTCCAGTCGGTTAAACAGTGCCAGCTGCTCAGGGTTATGTGCAGCCCAGGCATCAAAGCGCTGCTGCCACTTATCGCGCAGCTCGCGAGCCCGCTCGGCTGCCTGCTTGCGAGTGTGGTTAATCACCTCGTCAGCAACCGCAAAACACTCCTCGGTGTCAAACCCGAGCACCTCTTTGAGGCCGGCAAGCTCTGCCGCGCCTAGAGCTGAGCCGTGGATCCCGCCAGTGTTCTGCTTGTTCGGGCATGGCCAGCCGATAATGGTGCGCAAAATAATCAGCGTCGGCTGTGTGCGGTTCTGCTGTGCCTGACCGATTGCGTCATAGAGCGCCCGCAAATCCTCGTTGTAGCCGTCGGCGTTTCGCCAGTTGACCTCCAGCACCTCCCAGCCGTAGGAGCGGTAGCGCTCCGCAACATTCTCGGAGAAGGCGATATCAACGTCGTCCTCAATCGAGATCTGGTTGGCGTCGTAGATCGCGATCAGGTTGCCGAGCTGCTGGTGGCCGGCGAGTGATGCCGCCTCAGCGGTTACACCCTCCTGAATATCGCCGTCACCGGCGAGCACATAGGTGAAGTGGTCGAAGGGACTGTCGCCGTCTGCTGCAGCCGGATCGAACAGTCCACGCTCGTAGCGCTGCGCGTACGCGAAACCAACCGCGGAAGCAAGCCCCTGGCCGAGCGGGCCGGTTGTAATCTCAACGCCGTCAGTGTGACCGTACTCCGGGTGACCAGGGGTTTTTGCACCCCAGGTGCGAAGCGCTTGCAGGTCACTGAGCTCCAGCCCAGCACCGCTGAGGTAGAGCTGCACATACTGGGTTAGTGACGAGTGACCGATTGACAGAATAAAACGATCCCTGCCGAGCCAGTTGGTGTCGCTCGGGTCAAACCGCAGCACTTTTTGATAGAGCAGATAAGCAACCGGGGCGAGACTGATTGCGGTGCCGGGGTGACCGTTGCCGACCTTTTCTACCGCATCAGCAGCAAGGATTCTTGCCGTGTTAACCGCTTTTTCGTCGAGTTTTGTCCACTCGAAAGGTTGCATACTGTTCCTGCCTCGCATCAGCTAAATCAAACTACCCTTACAAGCCTAAAGCATCGACTTGTTTTTTAGAAATAAAACGGCTGGCATTCCTGAGAGTATTTCAACCAAAACATCAGACAATTAGTCTAAACTTGGTCGTGATGTCTACAGGCGCTTTTTCAGTTCAGCAGCAGGGAGCTTCGGCACAGCAACCGGGTGCAGCGGCACAGCAAGACGGTGCGGCAGCACAACAGCACGGTGCAGCGGCTCCGGTGAAGCGACCCCTCTCAAAAACCATTGCGGCCTATATTTCGCTGACAAAGCCCCGTGTTATGGAGCTTTTGCTGGTTGTGACGGTCCCCGCGATGATCCTCGCGCAAAACGGCCTGCCCAACCTTTGGCTGGTGCTTGCAACCCTGATCGGCGGCGCGATGAGCGCGGGCTCCGCGGGGGCGTTCAACTGCTATATCGACCGCGATATGGATCGCAAAATGCGTCGCACAAGCGGCAGACCCCTCGTCACCGGTGAGATTTCAGACCGTAACGCGCTGATCTTCGCCTGGGTGCTGGGTGTTGTGTCAATCGTTTGGTTACTCTTGACAACCAACTGGCTGGCTGCGCTGCTTGGGCTGCTCGCGATCTTCTTCTACGTCGTGATATATACGATTGTGCTGAAGCGCCACAGCGAACAAAACATTATCTGGGGTGGCATTGCAGGCTGCTTCCCGGTGCTTATCGGCTGGGCCGCCGTCACCGGCAATCTCGACTGGGGTGCGTGGATCTTCTTCCTTGTCATCTTCCTCTGGACGCCGCCGCACTACTGGCCGCTGTCGATGAAATACCGTGAGGACTATGCGGCAGCCGGTGTCCCGATGCTGGGTGTTGTGCGCGGCAGAATCACCGTAGGTTTGCAGATTATTCTTTACACCTGGGCGACGGTTGCGTGCTCTCTGCTGCTGATCCCAGTTGCAAACATGGGCATTGTTTACACGGTGCTCGCGGTCCTCTCCGGTGCCTACTTTATTATCGAGTCACACCTGCTCTACCACCACGCAATTTACGGCCGCGAGGGGAAGCCGATGCGGGTGTTCCACGGATCCATCAGCTACCTGACCGTGCTGTCGCTCGCGATCGCAATCGATCCGCTGCTGCCTTTCTAAGCGGTTTTCTTAAGCGGATCCGCCCAAGGCAAACGCCCGCAGCTAAACCCCGCTAGCCCAACACAACCCGATAGCAGAGCTGTCAGCTCACGGCGATTTTGCCGCGCACACTAAAAACCGCCCCGGCGCAATCTGCGCCAGAGCGGTTTTCTACAGCCTGTCTCGCGACTACTTCAGTCGGTCGAGGATCAACAGCAGGTCCTCGAAGGTTGTGCGCGGGTTGATCAGCGCAAAGCGCAGAACCGGTTCACCGTTGAAGGAGCTCGGAACCACGAAACCAACCTCGTCGGCAAGCAGCTCATCAGACCAGCGATCGTAGTCCTCCTGCTTCCACCCGCGACGTTTAAACACAACAACCGACAGCTCTGGCTCGCGCACCAGCTCAAGCTCCTTGCGCTTTTTAATCTCTGCTGCGGCACGGTCAGCGAGCTCAATCGAGTGGCTGATCGCCTCACGGTAAGCATCGGTGCCGTAAACAGCCAGTGAGAACCAGGTAGGCAAGCCACGCGCCCTGCGGGTCAGCTGGATCGCGTAGTCGGACGGGTTGAACTCTACGGTCTCGGTGAGCACGTCCAGGTACTCCGCCTTCTGGGTGTGCGCGCGGCGACCCTCCTCCGGGTCACGGTAGATGAGGGCGCAGGCATCGTAGGGGGAGAAGAGCCACTTGTGCGGATCCACAATAGCCGAATCAGCGTGCTCGAGGCCAGCGAACTTGTCGCGACGAATATCGGTGAGGGCCGCGGCGAGGCCGTAGGCGCCATCAACGTGCAGCCAGAAATCAAACTCAGACTTCAGCTCAGCAACCTCGTTGATTGCGTCAACGATTCCGAAGTTGGTTGCGCCACCGGTTGCAACAACCGCGCACACCGCCTCACCGTGTTCGGTTAGCGCCTCACGTACAGCGTCGCCGCGCAGTTTACCGTTCTTATCTCCGGGAACGAGCACCGCCTCAGCGCCCATCACGTGACAGGCTGACTTGATTGAGCTGTGGGCCTCTTTGCTGCAGATAATCTTCCAGCGACCGGTGAAGTTAGGGTTCTTACGCTGCGCCTTCTCACGCGCCGCAACAAGCGCGCTGAGGTTACCTACTGTGCCTCCCTGCACAAACACGCCACCGGCGGTTTCGGGGAACCCAAACTCCTTAGCGAGCCAGGCGAGCGTCTCATTTTCGGCGTGCACAACCCCGGATGCTTCTTTCCATGATCCACCAAAGATTGAACTGGCGCTAACCACAACGTCGAACGCCGCAGCGGCCTTGGTTGGAGCACTCGGAATAAAAGCGAGGTTGCGCGGATGCTCGGTTGTCACACACGCGGGAGCGAGCACGTGCTCGAAGAGTCCCAGCGCCCTGGCTGTGCCGATACCATCGGCGGTAATAGTCTTTCCTGCAAGCCGCTGCAGTTCACGCTCGGTTGAGCCACGGTCGATGGGGATATCGTCTGCGAGCAATCGTCGCTTGGAATAGTCGAGCACCAAATCAACAATGTGCTCAGAAAATGCAGAGTTGTCGTGCATTCTCGTTGTCATATTTTCTCCTATGTATTGAGTGTTTTAATTAGTCGTCTGCAAGCAATCTTATTGCTTTTTCTTTCACGCTGACCGGTTTTTTACAGCGTATTAAGGCAAACACGGTAATTGACGCGGTAACAGCGGCGAGCACCATGTGCACACCGACCGCAAACGGCGGTAAACCGAACCTCGCCTGGTAGACACCAACCGCGATCTGCACAATAATCACCAGCACCAGCGCAACCAGGTAACGCCACACAACCAGTTTCGCGAACAGCGCCCAGAGCAGCGCGATCAGCGCCATCGCCGCTAGCGCGTATCCCGGCCAGGCGTGGAAGTGGGCGAGCAGTTGTGCATCAATACCGTTGCGCAGCACGTTCGCGTCACCGGAGTGTGGGCCGTTCGCGGTAGTCAGCACACCGATAATAATTGTGATGCCAACGAGCGCAGAAACCAGGTGCAAAAGCATCAAGAACGACTCCGGCACAACCTTTTTACGCGGCCCCGGCGGGTATGGCATAACAGCGATAAACGCGGATGCAACGGCCACCAAAACCGTTGAGGCAACGTAGTGGATCCCGACAATCACCGGGTTAAGACCCGTCCACACCGTAATTCCGCCAACAACCGCCTGCAGCAGGATCCCGCCGATCACGATGAGGGCGAGCACAAACAGGTCACGTCGCTGTTTCCGCCAGCGCCACACCAGCACAATCACGGCGCCCGCAATCAGGCAGAGAACACCGGTCATCAAGCGGTTTCCGAACTCAATCGCGCTGTGCCAGCTGAGTTCACTGGTTGGCACCAGCGAGTCGGCTGTGCACAGCGGCCAGGTTGGGCAGCCGAGCCCGGATCCGGTCAATCGCACCGCCCCGCCGGTCGCAATAATTACCGTGTTTGCGATCATTGAAGCCCAGGCCGCAACCTTTAAAAGCGACCACTGTTTTTTATTTTCAGGTGCTATCGTGCCGGCATAGTCAGACAAGATTACCGATCCTTAAGTAGTTTCTGATTGGTGTTGCAACAAGCCAAGGTAAACCTTACTAAAGTTCAGCTCGATTTACCGGTAGAATTGCAAAACAAGAAATATCACTTATTTAAAGAATACTGCACTGTTGCGCCTAACCGTGGTTGAGATCATCACTGTGACTAGAAATCTACCCGAAACTTTAGGCTGCAATTGTTGCGTTGAAGGGGGAGGATGCGATGACAGACGTGCTCATTGATCGTCCGGAGCTACAGGATCTGGGCAACTACGAGTTCGGCTGGCACGACTCTGACAGTGCCGGCGCTAGCGCGAAACGCGGTTTAGACGAGGATGTGGTTCGCGACATCTCACGTCTCAAGAACGAACCAGAGTGGATGCTGAAACGCCGCCTGAAGGCGCTGCAGCTGTTTGATCGCAAGCCGATGCCGAGCTGGGGCGCTGACCTCTCTGATATCGACTTCGACAACATTAAATACTTTGTGCGTTCAACCGAGCGTCAGGCACAAACCTGGGAAGACCTGCCAGAGGACATTAAAAACACCTACGAGCGACTCGGTATCCCCGAGGCTGAGCGCCAGCGCCTGGTTGCCGGTGTTGCAGCGCAGTACGAGTCTGAGGTGGTTTACCACCAGATTCGTGAGGATCTTGAGGCGCAGGGCGTTATCTTCCTCGACACCGACACCGCGCTGAAAGAGCACCCGGAGATTTTCGAGGAGTACTTCGGCACCGTTATCCCGTCCGGCGATAACAAGTTTGCCGCACTCAACACCGCTGTCTGGTCTGGTGGATCCTTCGTCTACGTCCCGAAGGGCGTTCACGTAGAGATTCCACTGCAAGCCTACTTCCGCATCAACACCGAGAACATGGGGCAGTTCGAGCGCACCCTGATTATCGCGGACGAGGGCAGCTACGTCCATTACATTGAGGGCTGCACCGCCCCAATCTACAAAACCGACTCGCTGCACTCCGCGGTTGTTGAGATCATTGTCAAGAAGAACGCTCGCGTCCGCTACACAACAATCCAGAACTGGTCCACCAACGTTTACAACCTGGTGACCAAGCGCGCAATCGCGGAAGAGGGCGCAACCATGGAGTGGGTTGACGGCAACATCGGCTCAAAAGTTACCATGAAGTACCCGTCAATCTTCCTAACAGGTGAGCATGCCAAGGGTGAGACCCTGTCGGTTGCGTTTGCAGGCCCTGGACAGCACCAGGACGCTGGTGCGAAGATGATCCACTTGGCGCCGCACACCCAGTCATCGATTATCTCGAAGTCGATCGCCCGCGGCGGCGGTCGCGCAGGCTACCGTGGCGAGGTGCGGATCGCAGAGAACGCACACTCTTCAGCCAACTCGGTTATCTGTGACGCGCTGCTGGTTGACCGGATCTCCCGCTCCGACACCTACCCGGCGATTGATATTCGGGTTGATGATGTGCAGCTCGGCCACGAGGCAACCGTTACAAAGGTTAGTGAAGCACAGCTGTTCTACCTGATGAGCCGCGGCCTGGAGGAGACTGAGGCGATGAGCATGATTGTGCGCGGCTTTATTGAGCCGATCGCCAGAGAGCTGCCAATGGAATACGCTCTCGAGCTAAACAAGCTGATTGACATGAGCATGGAAGGATCCGTTGGCTAAACATGGGTATTAACCACAACGTTGAGAAGTTTGTTCCCGTCCAGACCCGTTCTGAGCGGCCAGCGTCATTCGACCTCAGTGATTTCAAACCGGTTAACGGCCGCGAGGCAGAGTGGCGTTACACCCCGGTGAAGCAGATTAGTGAACTGCTTGACGGTCCGCTGGTGAGCGCTAAACCCGCGATCGCTGACCCGAAAACCGCGGGTGTTGAAATCAGTTGGATTGGCCGCGACGACAGCCGTCTCGGCAGCACCCACGCTCCCGAGGATCTCGCCGCGATGCGGGCGTGGAACAGCTTCGATGAAGCGCTGTTGATTGAGGTTAGCGGCGAAGAGCAGAAACAGGCCGTGATCCGCCTCTCTGATTTCGGTGATGCCGCTGCAGCAGGTCACATTTTTGTTGATGTGAAACCACACGCGCAGGCACTCGTCATCCTCGCATACGAGGGCAACGCAAAACTCACAGAAACCGTCGAGATTAACGTCGGCGACGGCGCAAAGCTAACCTTCGTCACTCTCGCCGAGTGGGACGACAGCGCCAAGCACGTCTCAGCGCACCACGCCAAGATTGGCCGCGATGCCTTCCTGAAGCACATCGCAGTCACCCTAACAGGTGGTCTTGTGCGACTCAACCCGTCAGCCCACCTGGTTAACCAGGGCGGCGACGCCGAGCTGTTCGGCCTCTATTTCGCTGACCCGGGTCAGCACTTTGAGCACCAGGTGTGGATCAACCACCAGGCGCCAAACTGCCGCTCACGTGTTAACTACAAGGGTGCGCTGCAGGGCAAGGGTTCACACACCGTGTGGATCGGCGATGTGCTGATCGGCCCGGAGGCTGTTGGCACCGACAGCTACGAGGAGAACCGCAACCTGATTCTCGGATCAGGCCCGAAAGCCGACTCTGTTCCGAACCTGGAGATTGAGTGCGGCGATATTGAAGGAGCGGGTCACGCCTCAGCGACCGGCCGTTTTGAAGAGGATCAGCTGTTCTACCTGATGGCTCGCGGCATTGACGAGTTCACCGCTCGTCGCCTGGTTGTGCACGGCTTCTTGAACGAGATTGTGCAGGAGATCGACAACGAGGAGATCGCCGCTGAGCTGGAGGCGAAGCTGGAGACTGAGCTGGCGCGGTCCGACGCCGCAATCGCCGCGGGAGTGGGGCAGTAGCGGTGCCATTTGTGAGGGTTTGCCCGGCCGCAGAGGTGCAGGTTGACACACCGAAACGCATCGAGATTGCTGGCCAAGCAATTGCGGTTGTGCGCGATTCCGCCGGCGATGTTTACGCGATCGGCGACAGTTGCACACACGGCGAAATCTCACTCAGTGAGGGTTTTGTGGAGGATTGCACGCTAGAGTGCTGGGCACATGGTTCCAGGTTTTCTCTGAAAACCGGCTGGCCACAAAACCTTCCCGCCTACGAACCAGTTCCCGTTTACGCGGTTGAGATAACCGACGACGAAATTTTTATAGACCCGACTCCGATTTATAAGGATAAAGACGACTAATGTCAACACTAGAGATCCGTGACCTGCAGGTACAGGTTGAGACAGACAAAGGTATTAAAGAGATCCTGAAGGGCGTTGATCTGACCATCAACTCCGGCGAGATCCACGCGATTATGGGCCCAAACGGCTCCGGCAAATCAACCCTCGCATCAACCATCGCTGGCCACCCAAGCTACGAGGTGACCGGCGGATCCATCACCCTCGACGGTGAAGATGTGCTTGAGATGGAGGTTGATGAGCGCGCCAAGGCTGGCCTGTTCCTGGCGATGCAGTACCCGGTTGAGATTCCGGGTGTGACCATGGCGAACTTCCTGCGCACCGCAAAAACCGCTATCGACGGTGACGCGCCTCCGATCCGCGAGTGGATGAAGGACGTGAAAGCCGCGATGGCGAACCTACGCATGGGCGGCGAGTTCATGGAGCGCAACGTTAACGAGGGCTTCTCAGGCGGTGAGAAGAAGCGCGCCGAGATCCTGCAGCTGGAGCTGCTGAAGCCAAAGTTTGCGCTGCTCGACGAGACCGACTCCGGCCTTGACGTTGACGCGCTGCGCATCGTCTCCGAGGGCGTTAACCGCGCACACGACAACAACGACATGGGCGTGCTGCTGATCACCCACTACACCCGCATCCTCAACTACATTAAGCCAGACTTTGTGCACGTGTTTGTTGACGGCAAGGTTGCTGAGCAGGGCGGTCCTGAGCTCGCTGAGCGGCTTGAGGCTGAGGGTTACGACCGCTACCTCGATATTCAGCCGGCACAGGGCTAGAATAGCTAAGCAGCAACAGGTACGTGTAAGCAGAGGATGGTTTAGATGAGTTCACAGCCGACAATGCAGACAATTGACCCTGAGTTCCGTGAGCAGGCGATGGAGGCGTTGAAGAACGTTTCTGACCCGGAGCTTGGCGTTAACATCGTCGATCTCGGGCTGATCTATGATCTCGCATACGATCAGGCAAACGATGCGCTCGTGGTCAGCATGACACTGACAAGCGCCGGCTGTCCGCTCACCGACGTGATCGAGAACGACATCGCTGAGGCGCTTGACGGGCTGGTTGCGGCGTTCCGCATCAACTGGGTGTGGATGCCGCCCTGGACTCCGCAGCGGATCACCGAGGACGGCCGCGATATGATGCGCGCCCTCGGGTTCAGCATCTAGCCAGTCTCTTTCCTTGAGTGCCACAGTTTCTTAGGCTGTGGCACTCAACTTTTGTTTAACAGCCGCAACGAGGTTTTTCTTTTGATTCAAGCACAGGACTTAGCGATTGACGTTGGCGCCCGCCGCCTCATGTCTGGGGTCTCGTTCACCATCAACCCGGGTGACAAGGTCGGGCTGGTCGGCCGCAACGGCGCCGGTAAAACAACGCTGACAAAGGTCCTCTCGGGGGAGCTCAGTCCGAGCGAGGGCAGTGTCAGAATCAACGGCAAACTCGGATTCCTGCCGCAGGATCCCCGCAGCGGCGACCCCGAACAGCTGGCGCGGCACCGGATCCTTGACGCCCGCGGCCTCGGCACCCTGCAGCAGCAGATCGCAAGAGCCTCCGAGCAGATGTCGGATGCGGATCCGCTTGTCGCCGAAAAAGCGATGAAGCGCTTTGGCAACCTCACCGACCGGTTCCACGCGCTCGGCGGGTACTCCGCAGAGTCGGAGGCGGCAACCATTTCAAGCAATCTGGGGCTGCCTGACCGGGTGTTAAACCAGCCGCTGAAAACACTCTCGGGCGGTCAGCGCCGCCGCATTGAGCTCGCGCGGATCCTGTTCAGCGACGCCGACACGATGATCCTTGACGAGCCCACCAACCACCTGGACGCGGACTCGATTATGTGGCTGCGCGACTTTTTACGCTCCTATCGCGGCGGCTTGATCATTATCAGCCACGATGTTGATCTCGTTGATGAAACCGTTAACCGGGTGTTTTATCTTGACGCAAACCGTCAGGTGATTGACATCTACAACATGGGCTGGAAGCAGTATCTCCGCCAGCGCGCCGCCGACGAGGAGCGGCGCCGGAAGGAGCGCGCCAACACGATTAAGAAGGCGGACAGCCTGCGTGACCAGGCTGCTCGTTTCGGCGCGAAAGCCTCTAAGGCGGCAGCCGCGCAGCAGATGGTGCGCCGTGCCGAGAAGATGCTCAGCTCGCTAGAGCAGGAGCGGCAGGTGGATCGCGTCGCCAAGCTTCGCTTCCCGGATCCCGCGCCCTGCGGTAAAACCCCGCTGCAGGCGGCTGGCCTCAGCAAATCCTACGGCTCACTCGAGATTTTTGCGGGTGTGGATCTTGCTATCGACCGCGGCTCAAAGGTTGTTGTGCTGGGGCTCAACGGCGCCGGCAAAACCACGCTGCTGCGGTTACTCGCGGGCGTAGAAAAACCCGACACGGGGGAGTTAATCACCGGTCACGGCTTGAAACTCGGATACTACGCGCAGGAGCATGAAACGCTCGACGTCAAAAGTTCGGTTCTGCAAAACATGCTCTCCGCATCCCAGCACCTGACCGAGACGGAGGCGCGCAGGGTGCTCGGCTCGTTCCTGTTCAGCGGTGATGACGTGCACAAACCCGCTGGCGTGCTCTCCGGCGGTGAAAAAACCAGGCTGGCGCTTGCCACGCTGGTGGTTTCGAGCGCGAACGTGCTGCTGCTTGATGAGCCAACCAACAACCTTGACCCGGCCAGCCGCGAGGAGATTCTCTCCGCGCTTGCCGGATTCACGGGCGCGGTTGTGCTGGTCAGTCACGATCCTGGCGCGGTGAGCGCGCTCAACCCGGAGCGGGTGCTGATTATGCCGGACGCAACCGAGGATATCTTCACCGCCGAGTATCTGGAGCTGATCGAGCTCGCGTAGCGGGATCCGCCACGGGAGACGGTAGCAGGATCCACCGCAGGAGGGGAAGACTAGCGGGATCCGCCACCCGAGAGGCTAGTTCGCGTCCAGCCAGGCATCCTCAAGCTCGGCGTCACTAGCTTTGCGGCGCGCCTTTCTCGCTGCCCGTTTCTCGTCCATTCGCTTCACCTGAGCGGATCCGCGGTTAAAGTTCCTAAACTCCTGCTTTGCCGCGTAACCGACACCGCCGAGCGCGATCGCAATAAACACAACCCACTGCAGCGCGTAGGAGAGGTGCGGGCCTTCGTCCTTTTCTGGTTTCTTCGGCAGTTCGCCGTGCGGCATCTCAGGGTCCTCACTGATCAGCATGCCGTAGCTCGCGGTAATCAGCTCGGTGCTGTCTTTTAGCCCGGCGAGTTTTTTCAACTCCGGGACGTGGATGCTGCCCGCGGTGTGTTTTGTGGACTCCCTGCCCGCAACAATCGGCTCGCTAGCGCGCAGGCGCACGGTGACGGTCACCTGGGTGTCGGTTTTAGCAAGCGGCTGTTTCGCCAGCTCACTGTCGAGGGCGGCGGCGTCACCGGCGCTGTCACCAGCCCCGTAGTCGACCCAGCCGCGATCCACAAAAATAACCGGCCCATTGGTTATTTGAAACGCCTGCAGCAGGTCGGATCCGGTGCCGCTTGCCCCGGGACGGTTTCTAACCAGCACCGCCTCGCCCGTGTAGTGGCCGGTTGCGTAAGCCGGCAGCCACTTTTGCGCGTCCTCATCAAAACGCTCGTGATCGGTAACTATTTCCGTCAGCGGCTGCGGCTCGCGATCGTAGTTGGTGGCGATTCTCGCGATCTCAGCGCGCGCCTCCTCGCGGCGACTGAACTGCCAGTTTGACAGCAGCACACAGCCGATCGCGAAGATCAGCAGCATCGCGTAGTAGCCGAGCCAGCGCCTAGAGTAGAGGAAGCGCCAACCCTGATAGTCGTTTTCCTGGCGCGTCACAGCTCATCAACCCCTATGACGGAGATCGCAAAATTACGGTCGGCGAGGAAACTGTAGAGGCTGTCGCGGTGGATCCCGCAACTCAGCCAGGTTTTGTACCGGTCACCGCGATGAATCTTGGGGTTCTGCCAGCGCAGCGCAACGGTTGCCTCGGCTGTGCAGCCAGCTGCCGAGCAGGTGAAACGGTGCGGCATCTCGCCCGCGAGCAGGTTAATCATCGTGGATCCGTTCACCCCTCTGGCTGCGATCCGCCGGTGCATCAATAACGATAATCGGGGCGGCCTGCGGTTCCGGTTTCTCCGCTTCGGTTAGTGAGAGCGGGGTTACCTCGTCGGGTCTGGAGGTTGTGTGGCTTGGAGCAACAGCGTTTGCGACCATCACCGCAAAATAGGGGAGCACTACAGTGCCGATAACCGGGATCAGCATCCACCAGCCGCGCACCCAGATCAGCGAGAGCAGGCAGAGAACACGCATTGACATCGCGATTACGTAGCTGCGAAAGCGGTAGGCGCGATCCTCAGCCGGGTTAATCCCCGCGCTTGTGATGTCGTACGCTTCTGCCACCGATAACCTCCACAGCTAGTCTACCGCGCCCGCGCTGAGAGCCGCACCCTGAAAACCCAGAGCCGCTGACTTGCTGTTTAGACTCGCGTATCGCGGTTGGCTGCTGCGCGCTAATAGCTGTGTCAGAGGGTTAAACGGTAGGATAGGCGGGTAACCTAAGCCGCTTTAGCTGCAATACCAGCTCAACAGATCAAAGGAGCAGATATGACCGAATTCACCCCGCGCACCGTGCTAGTCACCGGCGGAAACCGCGGTATTGGCCGTGCCATTGCTGAGCACCTGATCGCGGCGGGTCACCGTGTCGCTGTTACCGCGCGCTCCGGTGAAGGACCCAAGGGCGCTCTGACCGTACACGCAGACGTTACCGACAGCGCGAGCATTGACGCGGCATTCACCGAGGTTGAGCAGCAGCTCGGCAACGTTGAGGTTGTTGTGGCTAACGCCGGCATCACCAGGGACACGCTGCTGCTGCGCATGACCGAGGAGGATTTCGCCGAGGTTATTGACACCAACCTGACAGGCACCTTCCGCGTTGTGAAGCGCGCAACCAAGGGTCTTTTGAAGGCGCGCTTCGGCCGCGTTATTCTGATCTCCAGCGTTGTCGGCCTGTACGGGTCACCCGGCCAGATCAACTACGCGTCATCTAAGGCGGCGCTCGTTGGTTTTGCGCGTTCTCTCACTCGTGAGCTGGGCGGCAGGAACATCACCGCCAATGTGGTTGCGCCTGGTTTTATTGAAACCGATATGACCGCGGTGCTCCCGGAGGAGCAGCAGAAGCAGTATCTAGCGAGTATCCCAGCGGGCAAGTTCGGCAGTGTTTCAGATATTGCCGCAACTGTTGCCTGGCTCGCAAGCGATGATGCCTCGTACATTTCCGGCGCGGTGATCCCGGTTGACGGTGGCCTCGGCATGGGCCACTAGGGCGCAGTTAGCAGCCAAGAGCTGACAAACGGCCCGGACTGTTTAAGCGGTCTGGGCCGTTTTTGCTGCACACGCCGCCGAGCGCTTTCCGCCAGCGTCTGCGGAGGCCAGAGTGGCCTTGCGCAGTCGAGAATTGAGCTTGGCCTAGAGCTTGTCGAGCAGGCTGATAGCCTCCGCGAGAGAGTGCTCCGCAACCAGGTCAGCGGCCTCGCGAACAATCGGCTTAGGCCGAAAACCGACCGCGAAGCGCGCGGCCCGCATCATCTCCAGATCGTTTGCGCCGTCGCCGATCGCGATTGTGTGCTCTGGCGGGATCCCAAACTGCTCACCCCAGGCACGCAAGTATTTAGCCTTTGCTGCGGCATCGACAATCTCTCCCACAACCCTGCCGGTGAGACTGTTGCCTTCGATCTCCAGGGTGTTTGCGTGCCAAACATCAACACCTGTCCCGGGGAGGAAAAGATCCAAAACCTCCATAAAGCCGCCGGAGACAACGCCGATCTTACCGTCGCGCGCTTTTACAGCGTCCACCAGCTCTGCAAAACCGGGGTTGAGAGTAATAGCGGAGGCAACCCGCTGGAACACACTGTCACTAACCCCCGCAAGCGTTGCAACCCGTGCGTTGAGGCTCTCCGCGAAATCGTAGCGTCCCTCCATCGCCAGTGTGGTGATCCGCGCAACCTCCTCACGTGTTCCCGCCGCGTCGGCGATCAGTTCAATAACCTCTTCGGCAATGGTTGTTGAGTCACAGTCAAGCACAACAAGTGATTTAATCGCAGTCATAGTAAACCATAATAACCCGTTTATTGGCGGGGCTTCTGTTGTTTTCCAGCGCTATCAAGTAAATTAAATTGCATGGTCAAGGTGATTAAGTGCAGTGATGTGAACTACGTGCGCGCAGGTCGCACAATTATCTCGAACCTCAACTGGGAAGTTGATAGCTCTGATCGGTGGATTATTATCGGCCCAAACGGTGCTGGTAAGTCAACCATCTTGAAGATGCTGGCGCTGCTTGACTACCCGTCCTCAGGAACGGTTGAGCTGCTCGGCAAACGCCTCGGGCGAGTCGACATTAATGAGCTCCGCCCGAGCATCGGGGTTGTGACAAGCGAGTCAGCGAGGCGGATCCCGGCGGGGGAGAAGGCACTTAACGTTGTGATGACCGCGGCCTACGGTGTCTCCGGTCGTTGGAACGAGTACTATGACGAGCTCGACGAAAAACGGGCACTGCGGGTTATGAGCGAGTGGGGTGTTGACTCTCTCGCAGAGCGCAGTTTCGGCACGCTCAGCGACGGGGAGAAGAAACGCACCCTGATCGCAAGAGCAGTGATGACGGATCCCGAGCTGCTGCTGCTTGATGAACCCGCAGCGAGCATCGACCTGGGCGGGCGTGAGGAGCTCGTTAAAACCCTCTCCGGGTTTGCTTCGTCACCGTTCTCACCAGCGATGGTGATGGTGACACACCACGTTGAGGAGATTCCGCCAGGGTTTACGCACGCGCTGCTGCTCAATAAGGACGGCAGTGTGCTCGCGCAGGGGTCGATTAACGAGGTTGTGACCGGTGAAAACTTAAGCAATCTATTTGGCGTGCGTCTCGGGGTGCACCAGCTCAATGGCAGGTTTAGCGCCTCAGCAATCTAGCCCTATTTACACTTGATAGAGGGGGGATCAAGTATGTCAATCGCGATTGAAACCAACCAGCTGCAAAAGCTATTCGGTCAGAAAGCTGCCGTTCACAACTTTAATCTGCGGGTGCCGCAGGGGAGCATGTTTGGCGTTGTTGGCCCGAACGGTGCCGGTAAAACCACCGCACTGTCGATGATCACGGGGCTTCTACAGCCAACGGCGGGCGAGATCTCGGTGCTCGGGCACAGTGTCTGGCCGGATCCACTCACCATCAAGGCTCTAATCGGGGTGCTGCCCGACGGCATCCGCACCTTCGACCGATTGACTGGCGCGGAACTGCTCAGGTACACTGGACAGCTGCGCGGTCTGCCGCTTCACGAGGTACAGGAACGCAGCGATTCACTGCTGAACCTGCTCGGGCTAACGGAGGCACGCAACAAGCTGATCACCGACTACAGCGCCGGTATGAAGAAGAAGATTCAGCTGGCAGCGGCCCTGATCCACAATCCGAAACTGATTATTCTCGATGAACCGTTTGAGGCGGTGGATCCTGTCTCCTCCGAGACGATTCGCGGGATTCTGCGCCAGGTGGTTGTGCGCGGCGGAACCGTTGTGCTCTCCAGCCACGTCATGGAGCTGGTTGAGAAACTGTGCGACAGCGTTGCGATTGTTCACCAGGGCACGATTATCGCGCAGGGCTCGGTTGCCGAGGTGAGCGGCGGTATCAGCCTGCAGAACCGTTTTGTTGAGCTGGTTGGCGGCGCTACACAGGTTGGTGATGAACTGTCATGGCTTGGATAATCACGAAACTGAGCTGGCGGCTGCTCTTTAACCGGCTGCGCGGCAACGTCTGGGCGATTGTCGGAACCGTTTTCGGCGCCCTCTACGGGCTGTTTATTATCGTCAGCTTCTTTTTAGCGGCAATTGGTTTGCGGATCACCGCTGACCTGCAGCTGTCAGCGAGCATCACCGTGTTTGCCGCGGCTGTGATCGGTATTATCTGGATTATTGTCGGGCTGGTTAAGGGCATCGACTCGGCGATTGAACCGGAACGTTTCGCGCTGCTGCCGCTCACCAGGAGGCAGCTCAGCACGGGGATCCTGCTCGCCAACATTTGCAGTGTCACCGGGATAACCATCGCGCTAACCCTCGTCACAACCTGGATCATCTGGAGCCACTCCGTGATCACCCTGATTGCCGCGGTGATCGCGACACCGATTGCGCTGCTGCTCTGGGTGCTTTTGTCACGGCTGGTCGCTGACGCGCTCAACGGCGGTAACGTTGACCGCGGTAAAAAAGAGCTGATTACGCTGGTTTTGATGGTCACTCTCAGCTTCGGCGGACTGATCGTGGGGTTTGTCAGCAAGCTTATCGCTGACGCTGTGTTTAACTTTGCGGACGACCCGGAGGGGCTAGTGAACGCTGTGCACAGCGCCGCTGGCTATGTGCAGTGGATCCCGTTTGCCTCGCCGTTCGCGTTCGTGATGCAGGTTGCCGAGGGTAATTTCACACTGGCCGTGCTGCACCTGCTGCTTAGCGGGCTCTACATTGTCGGCGCCTACGTGCTGTGGTCGAGGGGAGTGGCGAGCAGACTCACCTCACCACGCCTCACCGCCGCCAGCAAGGATATAAAACACGATAGTTTTGTGCAGCGGATCTTCCCGCTAACACCGGTGGGGGCAATTGCGACGCGGAAACTGATCTATCAGCTGCGAGATAACCGGCAGCGACTAAACGCTATTGTGACATTCCTACTGCCGGTAGCTCTCGGGCTTTTCTACTATTTCCTCGGGATCTTTCCGGCAAACGATTTCTTTGTCTATCTCCCGCTGCTGATGGTGCTGACCGTCACCAGTGTAGGGCTGCTCGAGTTCGCCTATGACGGCGAGAGTCTGACGTATGATATTGCTGTCGGTGTCAAAGGCAAAACTGACCGTCAGGGTAGGCTGCTCGCTCTGCTCACACTCTATCTGCCGATGGCAGCGCTGGCGACACTGATTATCGCTGCGGTGACACAGCAGTGGGCACACTTTGTGCCGGCGCTGATTGTGATAGTGTCCTTCGTCGCCGTTGGTCTCGCGCTTGGACTGTTCTTCAGCCCGATCTTTCCGGGATCCGCCCCGAGCATTGACGATAGCCCGTTTGGGAAGGGGAGCAGCGGCGGTATTCACAGCCTGATTGTGATGCTGATCACGATTATTGTGATGCCGCTTGTGATGCTGCCCGCAGCGCTGCTGATTCTCGTGTCTGCGGGGAACCTCGCGCTGATTGTCGGCGGCTGCGCTTACAGCGTGGTGGTTGCGGTGCTCAGCTGCCTTTGCGCAGTGCACTTTAGTGCGAAGATCTACGAGGCGAGACAGCTGGCGGTTTTGCAGCACATTAGTAAGTAGCAGATGGGCTTTCGCTTAGGCGGATGAGCTTTCGCTCGCGCGGATTAAAACACACTGGCTGTTTGGTTAGCAATTTATCGTGTTGTTCTGCTAGAGTTGATGTTTGTGCGAGTATTCGCAAGACTTAGGCATTGGCAAAAACCAATTCACAACTTATAAGGATTATTATGCAGACTGATATCCACCCGGATTACCAGGCGATCGTATTCCGCGACCTCGCTTCAGGTGAGACATTCCTGACCCGTTCAACAATGACAAGCGACAAGACCATTGAGCTTGACGGTGTCACCTACCCGCTGATCGACGTTGAAATCTCAAGCGCTTCACACCCGTTCTACACCGGTAAGCAGCGTATTCTCGACTCAGCTGGTCGTGTTGAGAAGTTCAACCAGCGCTTCGCTGGTTTCGGTCAGTAAACACCTGCCGAACAACTTAAAAACGGGGATCGCGCTAGCGTGGTCCCCGTTTTCGTGTCGGCTGGGTGAGATGGCCTGTTAGCTCTAGGGTAAGTGGACAGATTGTGTGGCATTTCTTCCGCTGCTTCCCAGTGTTTCCATGCCCTGTAGAGGGGTTAAAGTTCCGGCGACTCAAC
>NZ_RQYM01000040.1 GCF_003859945.1 Leucobacter sp. OH1287 | reverse complement strand
CAGCATACCCGGGCTTCAAGGTTCCATACGGTGAAACCATCACAGTTCAGCCATACTGGTTCGATGCGGAAAAGGTTAACGACCCAGCAACCTACGACAAGGTACTGAAGCTCACCCAGGGCAAGTCAGACCGGTTCATCAAACTCGGCGAGCCAAAGTCATTCGTTCCAGTTGACCCAACAACCCTGAACTGCAACCCGCCAGCTCCAACACCAACCTACGAGCCAGCACCAGCTGCTCCAAGCTTCGAGCTGACAGCAGCAGCGTGTGTAAACAACAAGGCAGTAAACAACCTCCTAACA
>NZ_RQYM01000039.1 GCF_003859945.1 Leucobacter sp. OH1287 | reverse complement strand
CCAACCTACGAGCCAGCACCAGCTGCTCCAAGCTTCGAGCTGACAGCAGCAGCGTGTGTAAACAACAAGGCAGTAAACAACCTCCTAACAGTTGATCCAGCCGAGAAGAAGGACAACTACCGCTTCGTTGCAACACTGAACGGTCAATCAATCTCACTGAAAGAGGAACTGCGTAACAAGCTCTGGGCAGACGGCAAGATATCCGCTGAAGACATCGCCACAGCATACCCGGGCTTCAAGGTTCCATACGGTGAAACCATCACAGTTCAGCCATACTGGTTCGATGCGGAAAAGGTTAACGACCCAGCAA
>NZ_RQYM01000038.1 GCF_003859945.1 Leucobacter sp. OH1287 | reverse complement strand
GTGGTTATGTGGCATGAGCTGCATACCTCTGACCCGTACCGGCTTGATTGGGACTAGGCGAGAAATGCCACACATTTTGTCCACTTACCCGGAAAGCTCGACTCTCAAGGGCGGTTACGTTTCAGCTCCGGCGGCGGATACGACCATATCAGCGTCGATCTGCTAGGCGGCACGGCTGACGGCAAAGCGCGCGCTGAGTTTGACAAGTTTTTGACCGCGCGCGGTATCTAACTCCGTCCCGTTGGTTGTCTCCCCGTCGTTGTTTGCGGCGGCGGGCGGGTGCGACACGCCGAGCGCGTGCATGAATTTATTCCCGGGTTTCACCAATGTTTTCTAGGGTAGTAGCGGGTTTCATG
>NZ_RQYM01000037.1 GCF_003859945.1 Leucobacter sp. OH1287 | reverse complement strand
ACGCCGAGTGTGTGTTTGCCGGTAGCTCATGGGTGGAACGTTTGATAAAGTGCCAGATTCTTTACATTTCTGGGTGTTGGATAGTACGCACCATAACAGCAACTGTTTGTTGGTTGTTTGGTGTTGGAATTCTTGTCTGGTTTGGAGGGTTTGGTTTCGAGTGTATGCTATTGGGGTTCTGGGAGACTGGAACCACAACCAACTTGTGCTTGCTTAAGACTTTTGTGTTTTGGGTGGTGTTGTTGGGGGTGGTCTTGTTTTCTGGTTACACTCCTTCTAACAAATAAGGTCCTTGTTTTGGGGTTTGTTTGTGGGTGGGTGTGTTCGTACGTTGGAAACTACACAGTGGACGCGAGCA
>NZ_RQYM01000036.1 GCF_003859945.1 Leucobacter sp. OH1287 | reverse complement strand
ACGCCGAGTGTGTGTTTGCCGGTAGCTCATGGGTGGAACGTTTGATAAAGTGCCAGATTCTTTACATTTCTGGGTGTTGGATAGTACGCATCACGGCAGCGTGTTTTATGTTGCTTGTTTGATGTTGGAATTCTTGTCTGGTTGTTTAGGGTTTGGTTTCGAGTGTATGCTATTGGGGTTCTGGGAGACTGGAACTACAACCAATAAATTACTGTTTGGTCTCTATTTGAGGTTGAGTGGTGTTGTTTGGGTGTGGTCTTGTTTTCTGGTTGCACTCCTTCTAACAAATAAGGTCCTTGTTTTGGGGTTTGTTTGTGGGTGGGTGTGTTCGTACGTTGGAAACTACACAGTGGACGCGAGCA
>NZ_RQYM01000035.1 GCF_003859945.1 Leucobacter sp. OH1287 | reverse complement strand
GGGGTTGATTTGCCGATCTATCACGGCACCAGTGATGCGGTGTTAAACGTTGGTGTCGGCCACCTGGAGGGTACCTCTCTGCCGGTTGGTGGGGAAAATACTCGTAGTGTTTTAACCGCGCATCGTGGGCTTGCTGAGGCGAAACTGTTTAGTGATCTTGACCGGGTCAAATCCGGGGATAAGATTTTTGTTGAGGTGTTTGGGCAGACGCTGCTTTATCGGGTTAGCGATATTGTGGTGATTGATCCGGCTGAGACTGAGAAGATTTTGCCGGTTGCGGGTAAGGATTTGGTGACGCTTGTTACCTGTACGCCTTTGGGGATTAATTCGCATCGTATTTTGGTGACCGGTGAGCGGGTTACTCCGACTCCTGAGGGTGTTACTAATGGTGTTGCGTCTGAGTTGCCGGAGTTTCCTTGGTGGGTTGTTGTGCTTGGTGGGGGTGTTGTGGCTGCTGGTGTGTATTTGTGGTGGACCGGACGCCAA
>NZ_RQYM01000034.1 GCF_003859945.1 Leucobacter sp. OH1287 | reverse complement strand
GTAGCGGGTTTCATGCGGTATATTCTACGGGATGGACTTGTGCGCGTGCTATCGGTGCTGATAGTCTGACAGTACCGCAACAACAGCGGCACCGGCGGAATCTCAACTGCTATACTAGGAGCGCAGCTCAGCTAATGAGCTTTTTTCATACCGGCTTAGCCGGGTGATCAGCCCCAAATAAAATACCGCGATAAGCGGGAATAAGGGCGGCGCTACCTAGTAGGCGTTGAGAAATCACCCGGTATTTCTCACCCAAAACTACTAGGAGGCAAAAATTGTCTATTTTTTCTGACATTCGCGAAATCTATACTTCGCAGACAACCGGGATGACTCGCTGGGAGTGCAGCAACGCGCTTACACGGTTGGTGCTCGCATACCTTGACGGTGACCTGTCAAACGTCACTGGGGGAAAGCTGGGTAAGTGGACAGATTGTGTGGCATTTCTTCCGCTGCTTCCCAGTGTTTCCATGCCCTGTAGAGGGGTTAAAGTTCCGGCGACTCAAC
>NZ_RQYM01000033.1 GCF_003859945.1 Leucobacter sp. OH1287 | reverse complement strand
GATAAACCCTCGTTACGTAGATGCCTGATCTCGACCCAATTATCCAAAGAAATCACCCTTTCATTTTTAGATGAATTGGGCTACTTTTCGCCCGTCATTTTGGGCTACTTTTCGACCGTCACCGACATTGAGAGCCTGAGCTGCTCTCTTCATGCACGCTAACTTGCTTCATATCAACTTTCAGGACGGGACTGGTTTGAGCGCCAATTGCCGTTTCCGGGACGATTGGCGTCCCACTCTTCTATGGTTTCAGGTAGCCAACCGCGGGCGCGGCCGATCATAGCATCGGGCTCAGGCAGTTTATACCTGTTCAGGGTGTCCGGTTTGACTCCCAGCAACTCTGCCACTTCAGAGCGGCTAAGGTACCTAATCATTTTTTAGCCTGTCGGGTAGGAACACTGCTGCTACAGCAGACACGACAGCAAGGATCAGGGAGATGACAGCGCCGAAAGGCTGGAAAACTAGAAGTAGCGTTGTTAGAGATAATAGCGCTATAAATAATGTTGATCTCGTGGTAGCGCAGTGAAACACGCCTACAATTGTAATGCATAGGATGTTTAAAAACTAGCCTGATTGTTTGGTGAAGAATCAAATTATTGGGGACTGTGGATTTAAGTGTGTAACTGGTTCAACTCGCTGATATGTTCAGCAGGAAGGACAAAACACGAATGAATACTGCAACAATG
>NZ_RQYM01000032.1 GCF_003859945.1 Leucobacter sp. OH1287 | reverse complement strand
TATCTCACTCCGAGAGAGTTTGCTCAACAGCAGGTGGCGGGTTGAAAAACTCTAATAACGCCTGGACCTAAAAACGGGGCCCCCTCAGTGTGGATCGCGTCCATCGGCGCCGTGGTGTTGGTTAGCTCAAACGTTTTAGAGGAGTTATTCAATGAGGTGTTGGTGTCACCCGGCACTTCACCAAGCACTGTTTTAATCTCAAAGGATGCACTCGGGGCCGCAACAAACCCGGCAAAGGTTTCGGTCACAACCTCAAACCATTTACCGCCCGTGATCGGCTCTCTATGCGTGCCTTTGATTGCGTGTTTTTCTGGATCATAGCGCAGGTCCGCCGGACAGCTGACGGGTTGCCGGCCAGCGTTGGCTCCGGACCCGACAAAGCAGCTGAATCTGAACGCCTCCGCCGGATCACTAATCAGGCCTGCCCTCACCATCTGTTCCGGTGACAAAACAGCACGCTTCGGTAGCACCTGGCTAAAGGCCAGCTCGTCAACTTGCACTGAGGAGTTAGTTATTTTTGAGCTGAAACTCAAGGCATCGCCAAATGCGTGACTACTCGCGCTGACCTCGGTGATCGAGCTTACGTCATTACATGTAATAGCGCCGTAGATGCGCATATATCCCATGTCAAATACCGCAGCACTTTCCGCTGCGGGCCTTGCAGTGACGCTGTTAGCCACGCTGACATAGTCAAAACCGTTCCTGCAGTTATCGAGGGTCTGCACAACCGGTATCCGCAGGACCAGTTTTTTACCCGCGGGGATTGTCACGTGTCCAAAACTGTTGATGTAGCGGTTTCTGTTATAACTTGTTTTATCAGTGCTTTGAAATAGGTCCTCACTCGTGCCAGCTCCCGGCCGAAATTCCTCTTTGAACTCTGTCCCGTTGAGGGGGCCCCGTTTTTAGGTCCAGGCGTTATTAGAGTTTTTCAACCCGCCACCTGCTGTTGAGCAAACTCTCTCGGAGTGAGATAACC
>NZ_RQYM01000031.1 GCF_003859945.1 Leucobacter sp. OH1287 | reverse complement strand
TGGCCTGACCCCTGTTTTTAGATCCGGCTGTTTTTAGAGTCCAGAATGTAGACTGCCAGCATTAACTGGCATCACTTGAAAGGACAACAATATGGCTACTCGTAAGAGGCACACAGTAACAGCGATAGTCCGTTTGCTAGAACGCGATGCGGAACTAACCGCTCAAGGACTATCAACCGAGGAAGTTGCTAGACAGCTGGAAATATCTACCTCAACGCTCCATAACTGGCGCAACAGGTTCGGGCAGATGAGCACCAGCGAGGCTGAGGAATACGTTGAAATGAAAGACGAGATCCAACGACTGAAACGTATAGTCGCTGACCAGGTACTGGAAATCGATGCGTTAAAGCTAATTGCCAAGGGAAAATTCTAAGCCCGGACTCCAAGCGCCGGGCTATCAACCACATTATCGACACCCTCGACTATAGCGTGCGTCGCGCCTGCAAGATTGTGGGCATGTCAAGAAGTACGTTTCTTAGGTCTAAGCTTAAACAAACCAGTTCCGACCCTGATAAAAAACTGCGCGCTGATTTGCGGGACTATTCAGCCTGCCGCCCCACTCATGGGTTTAGAAGAGCTCACGCTTATCTAACTCGGGATGTGGGGATGGAAATTAACGTGAAGAAGGTACAGCGGTTGTGGCGGGAGGAAGGTTTGAGTCGTAAAACCCCAACAAAACAAGCCAGGAAGGGTAAGCGTACCAGTCCCATGGTTAAGGCGGTGCGCCCTAACCATGTGTGGAGCATCGACTTTCAGTTTGATGTCACCCGTGACGGTCGGCCGGTGAAGATCGCGTCTATGATTGATGAGTTCACCAGGGAATCGCTTCTGGATGTTGTGGAGCGTAATATTGACGCGAACGAGCTTGCTAGAGCACTGACTCGCGTGTTTGCTGAGCGAGGAACGCCAGAGGTGCTGCGGATGGATAACGGGCCAGAGTTTGTTTCTAAACGGTTGGCTAGACTCTGTGGGGATCGGATCGGCATGTTTTTTATCGAGCCTGGCACTCCTTGGAACAACGGTTTTGTTGAGTCTTTCAACAATTTCAGGCGCAGGGAGTGTTTGCGTAGGCATGATTTCGCTAACATTGTAGAAGCGCGTGAGATTATTACCGAGTTTCATCGTGACTATAATTATCATCACCGGCATTCATCGTTGGGTTATCTCACTCCGAGAGAGTTTGCTCAACAGCAGGTGGCGGGTTGAAAAACTCTAATAACGCCTGGACCTAAAAACGGG
>NZ_RQYM01000004.1 GCF_003859945.1 Leucobacter sp. OH1287 | reverse complement strand
ATGTAGCTAGAACAGAGGTAGAATAGCAGTACGTTTGTTGGGCTACTTTTCGCCCGTCATTTTGGGCTACTTTTCGACCGTCACCGACATTGAAGTTGTAGATTTTGATTGCTGTTTTGAGTTGGTCGTTTAGTTGTTCGATTGTTGCGGCTTTTCCTAGGGGGGGGAGTGATGATGGTTTTGGTGACAATCCATACAGTTGTTTCAACTATTGTTGAAACAGGAAGAGGGTTAACATGCCAAAATCATTTTCAACAGAGTTTCGCGCCGAGGTAATCCAGGTTGCTCTATCTAGACCAGAGGGGGTAACGCTTACGCAAATTGCTGACAGCTTCGGCATCTCACCAGGCACACTGGGCAGGTGGCTATCACAGTATCGTATAGACAATGGCAGCAAGCCAGGAGTAACCAGCAGCGAGCAGGCGGAGATAGCGAAACTTAAAAGGGAAAAGCAGGAGCTTGAATACGAGGTAGAAATCCTCCGTCGCGCGGCAGCGTTTCTATCACAGGCGCATATACCGTCAAAAGGTTCTACCCGCTAGTTAGAGAACTATCAGCTAGCGGGATACCGGTAAGTGCCTGCTGCAGGGTGCTGAAACTAGCAAGACAGCCTTACTATAGGTGGCTTAAAAACCCGGAGAAACCCTTACGGGAGAAACAGCGGGAACAGCGGCTTAGGATGCTTGAGAGAATCCATGAGGAGGTGCCAGAGTTTGGGTATCGACTGCTTTGCGATCAGGCCGCTGAACGTGGACTGGTGATGTCAGAGAGAACAGCCTGGAAGCTGTGTAACAGTATCGGGATTAAAGCCAAGATTGTAAGGAAGGGTCCTAAAGCCAGTAAATCGTTGCCTGCGATTCATGATGATCTGGTGCAGCGTAACTTTACTGCCGTTAAGCCTAACCAGGTTTGGTTGACTGACATTACAGAGCATCCTACCCGTGAGGGGAAACTGTATTTGTGTGCGGTTAAGGACTTGTTCTCTAACCGGATTGTGGGTTATGCGATGGATTCCAGGATGACGGCGGATCTTGCTGTTAGGGCACTGTCGGCGGCTGTTGCTTTGCGGGGTGATGTTGCCGGTTGTGTGGTTCATTCAGACCGGGGTGGCCAGTTCCGGTCGGGGAAGTTCATAAGTCTGTTGCGAGTGGCTAAGCTTCAAGGTTCGATGGGTAAGGCTGGCGCTTGTGGCGATAATGCGGCTATGGAATCGTTTTTTGCTTTGCTGCAAAAGAACGTGCTTGATCGGAGGGTGTGGAACACTCGGAGGGAGCTTAGGCAGGAGATTTTCATGTGGATAGAAAGGACTTATCATCGCAGGCGCAGGCAGAAGCGGTTAGCTAGGTTGACGCCTATAGAGTTCGAGGCCATGATGGGAGTGTGCGCGACTGCGCACGGTTAGATAGTGATTGTCACCAAAACCAGCAGCAGTCCCAGGATCCTTCTTTCGCGGGTCGAACCAGCACCTCGAAGCCGCCAGGGTATTCTGTGTTCAATTCACTTGCTTTGTCGAAATCGCTGGCAATCTTGACTAGGCCTTGAAGCACTTCAGCGACGTGGGCTGCAGGAAGTTCGTGGATAGCAGAACCATCTTTGTTTTCACCAAGAAAACGGAGTGTAAGTGTGTCGAGTACGTTGTTGTCAATCTTATCAGTCATTCTCTCATTTTATATGTCATTAGAATCAAAAGATAGGTATACTGCAAGGTGTGTTATAGTTCATGATTAATTCTGTCGCATCGTACCCGTTCGGGTTTCATACCGGGGCGAAACCTGAAAGATGGTTCTTATGCTGAAGGAATCTGAGTGGAGTTTAAGCAGCTCGCTGTTCATTTGGTGAGTGATTTCTTAGTTGCTGGCCAGATGTGTTTATTATGCAAGGTGATCCGCTTGATCGCCCAGAAGCTTGGGATTAGTTTAAAAGCATTAGGTGATAGTATTACGATCCCAGGGTGACTCAAGACCGTGAGGATGGCTCACTAGTAGCAGAGAGGAAGAGTTTGAGACGCAAGATTGTTGAGTTGGGCCTGGTTAATTATCTACTCAAGGCTGCCTCGGCTTTTAAGCAGATTGTACACCCTGCGGAGTTCAAGATTTTTAGCCCGTAAACGAACGTTTGCCCCGTAATCAATCACAGCAGCATTACTATTTTTGTGGGAGTAGAATTCTGGCGCATCCTGTCTTTGATTGTATATGGTGATATGCCCAACTTCTCGGCAACCTCCTACATGAGTGCACCTGGTGATGTTTCACTGTTAAAGGTAGTAGCGTTCTTAAAACGCACTAGAAAATTTTGGTGCCATAGATACAGTTCCTTTCACCCAAATGGTGCGCAACAAAACCCCAGGCAATTCAGTGTGTAACCGCATCTAGAATTGAGCCAAAACCGCAGTAAAAGTGAGCCATCCTGCGCTCTGACAATCAACGCCATTCTGGAGGTCACGAATTACGGCACAAACACCGCACTATGCTCCCTCACCATTTTGATTTCACCGCTTAATCACCATAGCGAGACCTTGTCCGACGCCGATGCAAATTGCCACAACAGCTATGCCAGATCCACGACGTTTGAGCTCGTGAGCAGCGTGTCCTATGATGCGGCCGCCAGAGGCGCCGAGCGGGTGACCTATCGCAATAGCGCCACCGTGGATGTTCACGTTCGATGGATCCATATCTGGCCACCCTGCGATGCAGGCGAGTGCTTGTGAGGCGAATGCCTCATTGAGCTCCACAAACTCAACATCTGCCCAAGTCAGGTTTGCCTTGGCGAGGGCTTTATTGGCTGCTTCTATGGGTGCGATGGGGAAGTAATCTGGATCTACACCGTGAGCAGCGCTGCTTACTATCTGGGCAAGAGGCTCAGTTGGAAGGGCATTCTCAGAGCCGAGCAAAACAGCAGAGGCACCGTCATTTATGGACGAGGAGTTTCCAGCTGTTACAGAGCCATGAGCCTCTCGCGTAAATAGTGGTTTCAGCGTGGAGAGCCTAGCAACATCTGTGTCAGGGCGGATCCCTTCATCGCGGTCCAGGTTCACATCGGGTACCTTCACAACCTCTTCATCGAACACCCCCGAGGCCCAGGCAGAGGCTGCCAGTTGATGAGATCGTGCCGCGAAGCTGTCCTGCTTTTCTCTAGAGATATGAAACTCTTGAGCGATTTTCTCAGCTGCTTGCCCGTTAGAAATAGTCCAGCTCGTTGGCAGGGCGGGATTAACCATTCGCCAGCCAATCGAGGTATTCCAAAGGGTTTGGTTCCCTACCGCTGGCCACCCTTTTGCAGACTTCTCTACAACGAAAGGTGAGCGGCTCATAGATTCGACACCACCAGTGAGCACAAGTTGTGCGTCTCCAGCTGCAATTGCCCGGGAGCCTTGAATGGCGGCCTCGACTGAGGAAGCGCAGAGTCTATTAACGGTGACGCCGGTAACAGAGGTTGGAAAGCCTGCAAGTAGTGCTCCGAACCTGGCGACGTTTCGATTGTCTTCGCCAGCTTGATTAGCATCACCAAAAATTACATCCTGGATCATGCCCGGATCAACATCATTACGGCGAACTATCTCGCGCATAACTAGCGCCGCCAAATCGTCAGGTCTTACAGAAGCTAGTACGCCTCCAGCTTTCCCAAAAGGTGTCCTAACAGCATCGTAAATATAAGTTGTTGCAATCATGATCTTCCGTTTTCATCGTGGTCTTGGTTTTGTGTTGTGAAATCGAGCAAGGGCAGGTCGGTCAAAGTCTGTAAGTCGCAAAGAGAGATATCTGTATAGTTCTCTAAAACTGCAAAACCAGAGGGTGTTATCTCGAAGAGAGCCATATCGGTATAGACTCTGGATACGCAGTTCCTGCCTGTCACCGGGTATGTGCATTCGGTAACAAGCTTGCAATCACCGGCCTTTGTAAACAGGTCAGTCATTACATAGACGCTCTTAGCGCCTATCGCCAAGTCCATAGCGCCACCCACTGCCGGAATAGAGTCAGCTTCACCGGTTGACCAGTTTGCTAAGTCACCGTTTGCTGCTACTTGAAAAGCACCCAGTACACACACATCAAGGTGCCCGCCTCTCATCATGGCAAACGAGTCAGCATGGTGGAAATAAGATGCACCGGAGACCTCAGTAACTGCCTGTTTTCCTGCATTGATCAGATCAGGGTCAACCGCTGTCTCTTCCGGAGCGCCACCCATTCCGAGCATCCCGTTTTCAGTGTGTAAGACAATCTCAGATTCGCTGTCTAAATAGTTGGCAATCAGCGTAGGAGCACCGATCCCGAGGTTGACGATTGAACCTTCAGGTATATCTGCTGCTATGCGTGCAGCCAGTTGCTGTCGAGTTAGTTTGCGTGTCATCTCATTCTCTTCCCTTTGGGATGCTGTTATAAACCGGTTTCCTAGAGGTGCTGGTTATAGAGGGTTGCCTGATAGATCCACACCGCCTGTGAAGACTCCGTTCTTTAGCCAACCTCTCTCACCCACGGGCACAATTCTGTTCACGTAGATTCCAGGAGTAACCACATGCTCAGGGTCGAGAGAACCCAGTGGCAGTACTCTATCCACCTGCGCAATGGTAGTTGTGGCTGCGCTCGCCATAATCGGACCAAAATTGCGAGCTGTCTTTCGGTAGACCAAATTTCCCCAGCGATCACCCTGGTATGCGCTGATTAGGGAGTAATCGGCGTGTAACGGATACTCTAGAACGTAGTCTTTTCCGTTGATCTCCCGGTTCTCTTTGCCCTCTGCTAGGGCAGTGCCCACTCCTGTCGGGGTGTAAAACCCGCCTATGCCAGCACCAGCTGCTCTGATTCGTTCCGCTAAGTTACCCTGCGGTACTAGTTCCAGCTCGATTTCATTATTGCGATAGAGGGTATCAAAAACCCATGAATCAGATTGCCGAGGAAATGAACAAATAATCTTCCTAACCCGCTTGTGCTTTAGGAGTGCGGCGAGCCCAGTATCGCCATTCCCAGCGTTGTTATTAATGATTGTTAAATTCTTAGCGCCCTGTTTAATTAGGGCATTAATCAACTCGACGGGTTGGCCGGCTCTGCCGAATCCCCCGATCATAATGCTTGCTTCATCGGGTATGTCAGCCAGAGCTTCAGCAACTGAGCTTATAACTTTATTAATCATCTTGATGCCGATCTGAGATTGTGTTTGGGTTGCCTAATTTGTTTGGAGTTTGTTCTGAGCTGGGGTGGTTTGTGATGCTATTTGCTGCTAACCCTTCCGAGAAGATTTGCGAGGGGACTTATTATTCGCGGTTTTAGGAACCAGGCAGCGAGAATAGTAACTGCGGTGGCCAACATAAAGAGCCAGAATCCAAGCCAGTTCCGCGAGAATTCAGAAGGGTCAGAAGATCCCTGAGCAGCAAACATGTGGTTTAGATTTCGAAGGGCTCCAGTCGAAAACACCAGTGTCACATGTACGACGATGAAAAAGACGAAGTAGATCATCACATAGAAGTGGAGCTTCCGCGCTATCGCAACTGGGTATAAGCGACTAAGCAGAGCAGATTTTGTCGGCCATAGACTGCCTAGTCTAAATCCGGTAAGCGCTGCAAGCGGCGCAGCGACGAAAACTGTTGCAGTATAGGCTAACTGTTGTAATGCGTTGTAGTGGATCCACCCATTTTCTGTTGGCCAATCTAGTGAAGCATATTGCAACGCAACAGAGACGGAGTGGGGGAATACTTCCCAACTGAGCGGAACAATCTTGACCCATTGCCCTGTTGCAAACAGAAGGAATATGAAAATCACACCGTTCAGCAACCACAGAAGGTCTAGCATCTGGTGTAGCCATACAGTTAGGCTGATCTTTCTGTTGCGGTTCCACCGAGGGGACCAGAACGCACGGGGATTTCTCTCTCTTCGTATCTGGAGTCCAGAACGGATAATCAGAACCATGAAGAAAGCGTTCAAGAAATGTTGCCAGCTTAGCCAGATCGGGACACCGTGCACAGTCTCTAACGGTTGGGTAATCACTCCAGGATATAGAGTAATGAACTCCTTAACATCTCTTGTTTGTACTAGGGACTGTGCGCCCATAATGACAAAGGCCATAAGCGCAGCAGCCATGAAGAGGAGAAGTACTCTCACCTCTATTTTCATGCCTGACTTTTTGGCAACAGTAGGTAGAGTGCTCAAGGCAGCGGGCTCTTTCTGGCCTGTAAGGTTGCCAGAGCTATTATTGCTTGTTGAGTCTTTGGGACTTGTTGTGATACTGCAAAATATTGACGACTCTGCCACACCGTAGATGTTTATACAGTGTGATTCAGGGGGCCACGGATCACCAGAGGAAACACGTGGAAGCCCCCGCCTGATAGGTTTTTCAATTCCTGGGTTGTCAGTTTTCTTCGGCATAGTTGTTCTTCTTGTTCAAACTTTCGATTTCGCTAATTAGCTGCGGCACTACCGTGAAAAGATCCCCGACGATCCCGAAATCTGCGATGTTGAAGATTGGTGCGTCGGCGTCTTGGTTGATAGCAACTATGACTTGGGAGTTTTGCATTCCAGCTACGTGCTGTATCGCACCCGAAATCCCCAACGCTATGTATAGTTCTGGAGCTACCGATAACCCGGTTTGCCCAATCTGCAGATCAGCAGGGACGAACCCTGAATCTACTGCAGCCCTAGATGCCCCTACCGCGGCATGTAGAGTATCGGCTAACTCGTAAACCAACGAAAAATCTTTAGTCGTGTTTAGTCCACGACCCCCAGCCACTACTGTCTGTGCAGTCTTTAGTTTTGGGCGAGATAAGTCGATGTCTTTGGGCGTGCTTGCAGTGATTTCGTACTGTTCTGCCGCGCTGCAGGAATGTTCTAGATCAATGATCAACGGGTCGATGCCTACTGCGCTAGTAATCTTGGTCTCAGTCGGTGAGGTTAGCAAATTGACTAGTAGGGGACCTACAGTAGGCGCAGATGTTACCGAATAGCTGCCACCAAATACGCTATGCTCAGCGACAATCCCCAGTTCATCTCTGAGTATTTTCGCTGCATTACTTGCCAGAGGTATTCCTGCCCGTATAGAGGCTCTCGCAGCTATCTCAACGTGGGGATCAGAAGTCGTGAGAAGAATGGCATCCGCAGCTGTCAATTTGATGGCGGAGCATATTGCCGTAACCGCACAACTAACGGATGATTTGCAGGAGCATGAGGTTCTAAGTACAGCAGAAGCGCCAGCTGATGCAAGAGATTTAATGGTTTCTGATTCTTTGTCCTCTAGCTTTGGAAGAATGACCACAGGTGTTCCAACGGTGCTTGCCACATTAATCAAGCTCAGACTCTGATCGCTGATTAAACCCGTAAGGTTAAAGTCTGGTTGCACCAAAATAGGATTGATCACTGTTGTAGACAAGACCGTTACCCCCTATCTAGTAGTCCTTTGCTCATCAAAAAATGGGCTAGTTCTTTGGCGGCAGATCCCGAATCTACTATTTTCACGCCAGCCGCGCGGCTTGGTCTTTGGCTCGCTGATAAAACGACAGAGTAGGCTACAGCTTCCGGATTAATTTCTAAGCCTAGATCGCTCAAGTTGTGAGCCTGTAACGGCTTCTTCTTCGCGGCCAATATGCCTTTGAAATTTGGGTGCCGACACTCGGGAAACGACTCTGTAATAGTTACAATCGCTGGGTAGGCAACTTTTAGTGTTTCAACATTCGTTTCAGTGTTTCTAGTTGCTAAGAAACTTTGGGAGTCAACATGCTCCAGGGATGACAATCCGGTGACGCATGGGATACCTAGGATTTCAGAGAGCATAAATGGTATTGCTCCCGTTCCGCTATCACTAGATGAATTGCCAGCTATCACTAGATCAAACTCTGTTGTTTGTAGGGATGCAGACAAGGCACGAGCTGTTAGACCAAGATCTGCGCCGACTAAGAGCGGATCACAAATATGGGTTGCTGAATCGGCGCCTATTGCCAGCCCTCTCCTGAGCACGGCTTCACCCGATGCTGGCGAAAGCGATAGCAGCGCCACCTCAGAGTTTTCGGACTTTTCAGCGAGGCGTAGCGCAGCTTCCAGGGCACGCTCGTTTATCTCATCAATAGCATTATCTGTTTCCTGGCGTACGGTCAACCCGGTTTCAATGTTGAGGCTGGGTTTTGCCGCGGAGTCCGGGACTTCTTTGATTAGTACTACGATTCGCATTGGTTTCCCTTGGTGTCTAACGCTTGTCGTGATCGGGCTGGCGCTATGTGGCAGCCTGTGTGCTATACGCGGTTGCGCTTCATGCAATCATATACGATAGTCTTGTTGTTTTACTAATCGAGTGATATTGCGGCGAAAAGCAGCCATTATAATTTTCCTTGTCTCGGATTTGACACAATGCGACTTTGGGGTTAAGTTTAAAACAATAGTTCTATAGTGTTGAAGCTGGTTGGTATTACTACATCTGGTGGTGCGACTATCTCACGTGAGAGGAAATTCGATGAAGAAGCAGAAAGTGGTCATTATTGGTGCAGGTGTTCTTGGTTTGTTTACAGCGCTGGAACTGCTCGATAACGACAGATATGAGGTTGATGTTCTAGACGGGGCAAACCCAGGCGATGGATCATCTGGGCGATCTGTTGGAATGGTAGAAACACAATATTTCACTGGCAAAGATGTGCAGGTGCGCGCATTCGCTAGGGATGTGTTTAGCGATCTAGAAGAGAATCACGGAGTGGGTTTCACGCACTGCGGCTACTTACGACTTGGTAAGAGCGAAGATGACATGGCAAGGTTTCAAGAGAGTCAAAAAATACAAGCCGGGTTTGGAATTACCGACACCGAACTCTTAACCTCAGCGGAAATTGCTAACCGTTGGCCGCATTTGATAACTGAAGATGTGGTTGGAGGACTCTATGGCAAATGGGATGGCTATGTAGACGGTTACGAGGTTTGCCAAACGTTGGCAAGGCTGATCCGACAAAAAGGCGGAAGAGTGCACGCGGGAACACCCGCGTTAGCAGCGGATTTCATTGAAGGTATGTGGCAAATCAAAACCTCTGAGGCCGCGTTTGATGCTGATTATGTGGTAAATGCTGCTGGTGCACATGCTGGACAGGTAGGAGATATGCTCAACGCGCCGGTTCCATTACAGCCACAATTACAGGGTGCCATCACAATCAAGCTAGATGGTGCCACGAGCGGAACTCCGTTTGTTATGGACTATGTTCCGGGATCTGGAGTAGATGGTGTCTACTTCAGATCAGAAGGTAAAGCGCATCTTATCGCAGGGTTGCATACAGACGAGATAACAGGCGACATAGTAGATCCGGACATGCAGTTGCAAAGCGTGACAGATGAGATGCTGGAAAGAATCGCAGGATTGCTTTTTGGCCGGCTACAGAATGCAGAAGACTTGCAACTTGATCGTAGCTGGCAGGGCATTTACCCAACAACACCTGACTTGAAGCCAATCGTTGGAAAACATCCGGACAAACCCGGGGTCATCTGCGCGTTGGGAGCAGGCGGATCTGGGATACAGCTCGCACCTGCCATTGCGCGCATCGCAGCGGCTGAAATTAAAGGCGAAAACAATGCCGGATTCGAGATTGAGGAGGACTGGAGTGCGAAGCGATTGCACAACTAGATCAGATGGTCGAGAAGGCTTGTGAATCACTAACGAAGATGAGTTTAGGTGATTAGCCGGAAAACTAATATCAACTCTCGGCGCCAAATAGGTCGCAAATTAAGAGCAACTGCAATGAAGGAGCAACAATGACAACCGTAAATTACGCATCGACCGGATTGGACGATGAAAAGCTAAACAAGGAATTCGAGGACCAACTAAAGAAGTTGCGTTCCGCAGATTCTCCTATAGAAACCAACTTGATCGAAGGACACAGGTTCGAGACAGAGCATGTTATCTCCAGAAGAGATCCAGTGCAGCTAAAGGTTCAATCTGGTGCGGCGTACACAGCAACCCCCGAGTTGGTAACTAAAGCCGTATCGGCTGCTAAAGAAGCGTCGAAGGAATGGCGAAAACTTGCATACTCCAGTCGCAACAAAATGCTGTACAAAGCTAGGGATGAAATATTGAGCGAAATTTCTCACATTTCAGCGCTGCTCGCTTTGGAAACAGGGAAGACCAGGCTTGAAGCCTATGGAGAGACGCAAGAGGTGGTCGACATGATCACCCATTACTGCGGTCAGTTCTCTAAGAATCGCGGTTTCGTTGTCGAGCAGGAAGGAAAAGTCGGAGAACGTAACTTTGACATCCTCCTTCCTTATGGAGTGTTTGCAGTGATCGTGCCGTTTAATTTCCCCGTTGCTTTGATGGTTGGGATGGCAGTTGCTGCGCTTGTTACGGGAAACACCGTGGTGATCAAGCCAAGTAACAAAACACCACGCGCATCAGCATTTGTAGCAGGAATCATCGCGAAGCATCTGCCTGACGGTGTCGTGAACATCGTACACGGTGGCGCTACAGTCGGTCAGCAACTGGTTGAGAGTGACGTTGACGGTATTGCTTTTACCGGTTCAGCACAGGTGGGCTGGAAAATGCATGAAACTAAGAAACCGAACGGTATGCCGAGGCCAGTCTTAGCCGAGATGGGTGGCCAGAATCCAACGATTGTTACGGCAACTGCAGATCTAGAAGCAGCAGCAACAGGTATCGTCCGTTCCGCTTTTGGGTTGAGTGGACAAAAATGTAGTGCTTGTAGAAGGGTGATTGTTGACGAAAAAGTCGCTGATGAGCTGATAAGCAGATTAAAAGGCTTGACTGAGGCGCTGGTGGTTGGGGATCCGCTTGATAGCAAAACAGACCTAGGGCCTGTGATCGATGATGCAATTGCACACCGAATTGATGAGGCGTTGAGCACTGCTCAGGCTGACGGAACCGTTGTGACCGGCGGCAAACTAAGCCGTGAAGGCAATTTTTATGCCCCTATTATCGTTGCTGATTTGCCGAAAGGGCACGTCCTTACCCGCGAGGAACTCTTCGCGCCGTTTCTAACCGTTACCAGGGTATCTAACCTGGAGGAGGCGATACAAGAGGCTAACGCGAGTCAATACGGACTTTCCGCAGGTATTTTTACTGCTCTGACCTCTGAGGTGGATCAGTTCTTCGATGACATTGAAGCAGGTGTGCTTTACACCAATCGCGCTAGCGGAGCAACTACTGGAGCCTGGCCTGGAATGCAGTCATTCTGTGGGTGGAAAATGTCAGGAACTGCCGGTAAAGGCGGGCTTGGCGTTCACTACCTGCAAGGTTTCATGCGCGAACAAAATAGAACGATGGCGGAATTGAAATGAGCGCTACAGAGTTTAGGAAGCAGTATGGCTCTCATCCGTTTGCTACTCGCGCAAAAGCAGTGATGACAAGCGGAAACACCAGATCAACAGTGTTTGTCGATCCGGCGCCTCCGTATGCGGAGTTGGGACAGGGCTGCAGAGTGACAGATCAGCTCGGTCATGTGTCGATTGATTGTAATAACAACTACACGTCGCTGATACATGGGCACGCGCGGCGGCAAATCAACGATGCAGTAACTAGAGTTCTGCAAACCGGTACTGCTTTTGGGATACCTACTGAAAGCGAGATCGCACTAGCCGAGCTTCTGAAGGAGAGAACAAGCTATCAGCAGTGGAGGTTCTCGAATTCCGGGACCGAAGCAGTGATGACAGCCATTCGTGCAGCTCGTGCTTATACCGGCCGAGACGTTTTGATACGTTTCGAGGGAAGCTATCACGGAACAGCAGATGTGGTGGTGCCGAAGGGCGCCCCTGGTCTTTCTGCAGGGGTCGATAAAGATGTACTTGTGCTGCCACAAGGGGATAGAGATGCTTTCGATCGAGCAATAGAGTATGTCGGCGGTAATTTGGCAGCGGTATTGATAGATCTGCTGCCGAATCGAGCCGGAATGAAACCAGCGGAACAGGATTTCGTGGATCACGTCAGAGCCGCCACGACAAGGTTGGGCGCGCTGATGATCATAGACGAAGTTATAACGCTGCGGTTAGCGGAGGCGGGTTTTGCGTCCAAATACAACGTCCAAGCTGACTTGATTACTGCTGGAAAGATTATCGGCGGAGGTTTTCCAGTTGGTGCTGTAGCAGGACGTCAGGACGTTCTAGCTGTTTTCGATCCTAGAATCACAACACCGGTTAGTTGGGGCGGAACATTCAGCGCTAATCCAGTGACGATGACTGCTGGCAGAGTTGCCCTTGAGGAGTATGACAATACGGCCATAAGCGATCTGAATAACTTCGGTGACATCCTACGAGAAAAACTGCTTTCTGCGGGTGTTCTAGTTAACGGTTATGGATCACTGATGCGGATTCTGGAACCAGTTAGTCAACAGAATTTCTGGTGGGAAACATACGAGCGGGGAGTCATGTTGGGCACGAACGGACTGTTGGCGCTTTCAACAGCGATGAAGATGTCAGATCTGGAGGAAATTGCAAAGGCTGTAATTAACTCTGTGGCTGCTGTGAGGGAAAGGTGCTCTGATGAGTGAAGAGAGAAATCCAAACGAAGAAGTTGTACTGTCCATTAGTGATTTCCGGAAGGAATACGGTGGCCATGCAGCACTAGACGGGGTATCCCTGAGTGTCAAACGGGGTGAGGTTGTTGCGATAATCGGGCCAAGTGGCTCAGGCAAATCAACGTTGTTGCGGAGCATAAACCAACTTGAAATACCTGATTCTGGGCAACTTACTGTGCTTGGAGAGAACATTGATTTCTCCAAGCGAGTCTCGACTGAGCAGCTTCTGAAGCTACGTAGGAAAGTAGGAATGGTTTTTCAATCATTCAACCTGTTTCCGCACATGAACGTGTTGAGAAATGTGTCATTCCCGCAAGAACGAGTGCTAGGGCGTAGCAGAGAAGAGGCAGATAAAGTTTCCCGGTCATTGCTTGAAAGGGTGGGGCTGGCTGCGAAGGTAGACACATATCCGCAGCGATGCTCTGGAGGCCAGCAACAGCGGGTTGCGATTGCAAGAGCTTTGGCACTCGAGCCTGAAATTATGCTGTTTGATGAGCCCACCAGCGCATTAGATCCTGAACTTGGTCTCGAAGTGCTTGCTGTGATGAGAAAACTTGCTGACGCAGGAATGACGATGATTGTGGTCACACATGAAATCCACTTTGCAGCAGAGGTTGCTGATCGCTTAGTCGTAATGGCTGACGGCAAGATCTTAGAAGCTGGTCTACCGACAGAGGTTCTCGCTGAGCCCAAAAACCCTCGGACAAAGAAGTTTCTATCGGCAATTACGGATCGATGATGGACGTTTTAGTAAAAATTTTGGCAGTCGTGCCGGTGACACTGCTTGTCACATTGGGCAGCTTTGTTGGCGGCTCGATTCTAGCGCTGCCCCTTCTGGCTGCAAGGCGCTCACGGTTTCTTATCCTAAGAATCGTCGGAAAAGCTATTGTTGATGTTCTTCGGGGAGTGCCTCCTGTTGTCTTCGTCTTCATCCTATTCTTTGGCCTAGGTGCAGACATTATTCGCTGGGAGCCGCTTCCGGCAGCCATAGTGGGTCTGGGGTTAATATCGGCAGGACATCTCTGCGAGATCTATCGTGGAGGTATTCTCGCTGTACATCGAGGACAATACGAAGCGTCAAGCGCTCTTGGGCTAACTGGTCCAATCATGCTAACTCATGTGGTAGGACCACAGGCATTTAAAGTCGCGTTTCCAAGCATGATCACCTGGCTCATCTCTCTTCTCAAAGACTCATCTATCGTCTCAACTATAGGCGTTGTTGAGATTATGTTCGTCGCCAATCAAAGCGCTCGGAGCTCTTCAGACGGTCTGTTGCCGTTCGTAATAGCGGCGGCGGTTTATATCGTTATGGGCACGCCTTTGGCTGCGTTCTCGCGGTGGCTGGAGAAGAAACTACACACGGGTAGGAAGGCTTAGCTCAATGGAACTTCAAGAAATCATTGGATGGCTACCAAGACTGCTGGAGGGTTTGTCCTTGAGCGTTCAGGTAACCTTACTGGCACTTCTACTAGGTATTCCACTCGGGTTGATTTTAGCGGTACTTACTGAGTCGCGAAGCAGGATTGTCAGATGGTTGACAATTGTGTACGTGGAGATAGGCCGAGGAATGCCGGCGATAGTGATGTTGCAAATGGTCTACTTTGGTTTACCTGATGTGGGCATTGTTCTAGATTCGTACCTGGCGACTGTAGTCGCGCTAGCACTAACAACATCTGCTTACACAAGCGAGATCATTCGTGCGGGGTTAAGGTCTGTAAACGAAGGCGAATTGGAAGCTGCCGCGGCACTAGGGCTCAAGACCTGGGATATTTTAAGGTTCATCCTGGCTCCTCAGGGGCTGCGAGTCGCGCTTCCCACGCTACTAGGTTTTGCGATTCTGATTCTGCAGGTGAGCTCACTCGCGTTCACGCTAGGATTGCCAGAACTACTTAGCCAGGCATACTCGATCGGAGCAGCGAACTTTAAGTATCTACCGGTGTTAACAGTGGCGGGCATTATGTACCTGTTAATTACTGTGCCCGGAGGGTGGTTAGTAGAGAACTTAGAAAAACGGATGAGCCGTCACCTTATATAAAACTCAACAAGGAGGATCACGATGAAAACCACAAAACAACTGAAAGCTGCTGCCATACTTGGGGCTACTGCGCTGGTTTTAACTGCCTGCGCAGGAGAAGCTAATAATCAGATGGCAGCCGATTCTGATTGTACGCCCGCTGTCGGAGTTGAGACAGTAAAAGAGGGTGTGCTTACGGTAGCCCTCACAAACACGCCACCGTACTCTTTCGAGAAGGATGGCAAGATGACAGGAATCGATGCCAGAATCGCTGAAGAGTTTGCTCAGGCAGAGTGTTTGGCAATCGAATATGCTCCATACACTTACGCTACGGCGATTCCAGCTGTTGAACAGGGCAGAGTCGATATCGCGCTGGGAGGGTTCTATAGGACCCAGGCACGTGCTGACGTTGTAACACTCAGCACGCCAACATATATCGACGAGCTTTCTGTCTATTCGAAAGAAGGATTCAAAAAGGTTGACGAGCTACTAAACAAAACCATCGGCACTGTTGAAGGTTATCTGTGGGTTGAAGACCTGAAGAAACTGCCAAATACGGAAACACGTGTTTATCCGGACTCCGTAAGCCTTGCTAAAGACCTGAAATCTGGGCGAATTGACGCAGCACTAGACGGCTACGGAGCTGCGGTGATCGCAACAGAAGGAGAGGATTACAAAATTGAGGTTTTGCAATCTGATGACAGAGTGTCTGCCACCAGCCTGCCTTCTCAAGCAACGATTTTGATTAATCCTGCGGCAAGCGACTTTGCCAAGGTCTTTGACGAGAAGATCGAAGAGATGCGCTCTGATGGCCGTTTGGTAGACATTCTTGCGGAGTTTGGCCTTCCAGAATCTGCGGCAAAAGTGGGCGAGGCGCGAGTTATTCAATAGCTATTCTCGCACGACGGATCACAACTCAGGGGGCTGCTGCAAGGCGGCCCCCTGGCCTTGTTAGCAACTCAATCTGTTTCAGCCAGAGTCACCAGTTCCCAGCCGTGAACAGAGAGTGGCTGACTGTACTGCTTCTTCAGTCCTGTTTTTAAGAGGAACGGACTGAGTCGCAGCCCTGGCGTCAGCAGAGCATGATTTGAAGCAATAATCCGTTCTTCCACACCCAAAAGCACCGTTACAGGTAGAGATGAAAGATACTTAAACACCTGGACAGTAAAGGTCTGCACGTTCAAGTCTGCCGCTGCAACACCTAACACAGTCTCCCTGCTCATTATTCTTACCGCCGCTGTTAGCGCATGATCATCCGTTCCCCAGGCGTCAAAATAAGGGCCAACAATCGTTATGCCCTGTGTGTCAAGTGCGCTTTGATACCATAGCGAATTCCGGTAATCGTAGAAAGAGTCAGCGTTTGGGTTAAGTACGTGATGCTTTCTAGCTATAACGCGATTATCAGATCTCCACCACACCAATCCGGAAGTATCGGCCTCAGTCACCCATGCAAGTCCGATCCCTTCGATTAAACGAGGGCTGGGTTGATCAAGCGTATCGAGGCAAGACTGTTCGAGTGTGTTCGCAATTTGTTCAAGGGACGGAGTCTGTTTTCCTGCTGTAGCTGCTCTATCAGCGCAGAGAGATGAAAATTTTGAAGTAATCTGTGCAAGTGGACGCTGTATCCGAGCTATGTATGTCTCTATATCGCTGGCTGCTTGCTCCAAAGCTAGTGCAACGTTGTCGGGTGCAAAACTGCTCATTTCTCACTCCTAGAAAGCTCTGGTCGTGCCAGACGGTGATGCAACTCCAGCACTTTCTCGCTGACAAGTTCAATTAGTGCAACAGCGCGGTATTGGGAAGCAACCTGGTCTTGCTTTCCGATGGTCTCAACCAGCTTTACAGCCACCTGATGGCAGCTCCTTCTTACATCTGGTGCACGCAGAACAAGCATTAGAATCGGGGCGATGTCAATTAGGTGGGTGATCATCTCACGAGTCAGACGCCCTGATCGAGCCGTTGCGGATACGCCGATTAGAAAGCGTGAAAAGTTCCTTCTAGACTGAGTTGCGCTTGTGTTAAAAGTGATTTGTTCAGCAGCAACAGTTAGCGTGCGAACCTCGCTCGGTGAGGCACGGGCTGCCGCCAGATAGGCGCTGTGTGAGGTCAGGGATGCTAGCCAGTCGAGAGAATCGCGGAGCTCAATCACCGCAATACTGGCTAGTTGTTTCTCAATTCTAAGCAGGTGAGAATCATCAGGAGCAATAGCAAAAGTTCCCCCTGAACGACCTCTTGTAGTGCGAGCAAGACCCTCTTTACGGATTACTTTAAGAGCGTCTCGGAGTGTAACCGGAGAGACCTGCAACTGTGCGGCAAGTTCTATTTCGTTTGGGAGTTGTTCTCCATCGGCAAAGACTCCCAAAGTGATTGCTGCACGAATTTTGTCAACTACAACCTCGGTTCGCCCAGAGTCGCTCAAAGGTGAAAACAAGACTCGTCTAGTTAGCGTCCCAATAGTATCAGTCATAATATCGTTGTCTAATAATCCTGTAGTGAAGTCCCTGACTTTAATAACGATTCTAGTCTTTGATTACTTGAGAATGTAACCGCATCTGCAATTGAGCCTAAACAGCAGTGAGAGCGAGCGATTCTAAGACTTCCTAGCTGGATTTCTTTTAGGTGTGAGGGAGGGGAAGTGCACCAAGTAACAGGGTGCCGGTTGTGCTGAAAAAGTTTGGTAGCTGAGGCGGGGCTCGATCCCGCGACCTCACGATTATGAGTCGTGCGCTCTAACCACCTGAGCTACTCAGCCGCGCCGGCCTCTAGAATTAACAAGACCTTGAGCCCCGAGCCAGGATTGAACTGGCGACCCCTTCCTTACCATGGAAGTGCTCTACCACTGAGCTATCGGGGCGCTGTTGTAAGCAACTTAACAAAAATAACAGATAATCCGGGCGAGCGCAAATTTTGTGTTGGCAACCAGGGGTTTCGGCGTGGCGCGCACGGGCTGTTGCGCGTGAGCGCCCGGCGGTTCGCGCCGGCGTGGGGAGCTTAGGCGGTGGGGTGCGGGGCGCGGCGGGGGCGGATCCACCCCTTAAAATAGAAGGCAGAAACAGTAACACAGAAACGGAGTGGCTTTGCGACATCTCGCGGCGGTAATTGGTGTGGCGCTTGCGGGCGCGATTGCGTTCGGGCGCATCCCGTTCGGGCTGCAGGGGGAGCGGTGGCTGTGGTTTGCGCTCGGCATCGCGCTGCCCTATGCGGTGCTGGCGGTGCTCACCTGGCAGCGGATCGGGGTCGCGATTCGGCGCGGGCGCGCGATTAAACGCGCGGTGTGGGTGCTGCAGCCGCTCGCATGGGTGAGCGCGCTCGGGTTCGCGCTGACTGTGCCCGACGAGGTTGCGGGCGAGAGCGGGTCAATTATTGCTCCGATCGGGGCGGATCCGGTGCTGCTGGAGATGAGCGTGGCACTGTGTAATCCCTTCGCGGTGATCGCGCTGTTCCTGATGGGGTGCGCGTGGGGCTTCGCGTTCGCGAGCGGGCTTGAGCCCCGCACCGAGGACGACGACTACGGCGGCCAGATGATGCCGCACCCGCTCGCCTAGCTTGGTTGCTTGGTCAGCCGGTTTGGTTGGCTGGTTTGTGCGCGTGGTCCGCTCGCGTAGCAGCGGCGGGGTTTTTGCGGTAGAGTTGTATGGTGTCCTCTGCCGGAGGTGCCGCCGTTTTCGGCGGTGTCGTTGGTGGATCGGCGCAGGGAGGATTCGCCTAGCGGCCTATGGCGCACGCCTGGAACGCGTGTTGGGTTAACGCCCTCAGGGGTTCAAATCCCCTATCCTCCGCCAATTTTTCCTTGATATTTCGGGGATTCTTCGGGTAGTCCCGGGGTGGACGAGTTGCCCCGGGATTACGCGTACTCTGCCAGCTTGGCAGGCTCTACATAGTCACTGAAGTTCGACTGTTCGCTCTGCTCTGTCTCGTTACTGCTCGACAGTATCGCCTGAGCGCACTTGCCCAGATAGTATCCAAGGTTAACCGGAACAGCGTTTCCGATCTGCTTGTACTGCTGGCTTAAACCACCAGCAAAAGTCCAGCTGTCGGGGAACGACTGGATTCTGGCGTACTCTCGAATGTTAAGTGGGCGCGTTTCCTCCGGGTGGCAGCGCTCGGTCTGTTTTTGTGCGGGGGAGCAGGTGAGTGTCAGCGATGGTTCGTCCCAACTGAGACGCCTAGCCATCCCCGTTTTACCGCCGCTCAGGTGGTAGGATCCACCAAGATACTTACGCTGCAGTTCATCGGGCAGATCCTTCCAGTAACCTCCCGGCGGAATCAAGTCCAGAATTTGCTTCTTAGCCTCAGGGTATTTTTGACCCGGCGAAACAGGTTTGTCACCAATCGCGTCCCAGAGTGAAACAATGTAGTTCCTCTCTTTCGGGAAGTAGACAGTGTCGCCAACGTCTGAGCGCACACCAATTAAAATCAGCCGCTCCCGCTTCTGGGGAACATCGTGGTACTGCGAACGCACAACACGGTATGCGACGGTGTAACCCACCCCGGTCTCGGGATCCCTGATCTCTCTCAGTGTTTTCAGCATGGTTGCGAGTGTTCTGCCGCCATCGTGTTTGAGCAGACCCTTTACGTTTTCACCAATAAACACCTTGGGCATGGCCTCTTTAACCGCGCGGGCAAACTCGAAAAACAGTGTGCCGCGAGTGTCCTCAAACCCTCTTGAGTGGCCGGCGTAGCTGAACGCCTGGCAAGGGAATCCGCCCTCGATAAGATCAACCCTGCCGCGGTACTCGCTGAAGTCAATCGTAGTGACATCGGTGTTTAACACATTCCACTCTGGCCGGTTGGTTTTCAGGGTGGTTGCAGCGTGCTTATCAATCTCGGCGAGCAGCAGGTGTTCAAAACCTGCGTTAGAGAGGCCAAGCGCTGTCCCGCCAGCACCGGCAAAAAGATCGATGACTGTGTAGCCGTTCGGCTCGGCATCCTCCAACACGGTGTAGGCGTGGCGCTCGCCAGAGGTACGGCAGCGGCGCTTGTTTACCAGGGTTAGCACCTCACCCAGATCATATTGGCGGATCCCCTTAGGGCTTCTCTCTGCTCGTAAAATGCCTAATTTATCCCACCTGCGAAGCGTGTCAATAGAAACGTTCGCCTCAATTGCGGCGGCTGAAATCGAGATTTTAGACATGAAAAAACTCTACCATAACCATTGCCTATGTAATGGTTATTTGTTGACGTGTGTGACTGTCACTTTTATAATTTATTCATGTTGGCTCCAAAGGATTTGGATATTTTCGGCGGCGATGTTTTAGAGCAAGCCGTTGACAAGGTTATGGACGCGCTGAAGAAAGCGGAATCCCGTAACAATCCACACAAAAACATCATTGACCCATTCAACGCTGTGTTTGAAGCAGCCAGTCTAGACACCTCGCTAGAGGACTGGTTACCACTGGAGGTTAGGCGTCAAACCAATAAAACGCTATCAAACGCGGTTGGGGCGTTCCACCAGGAGCTACTTGGGAGGCTGCCCGGTTGGCAGAGCACCGGAGCTGCTGGCGGCCGATTTGACCTGATCCACCCAGAACCCTTTGGAAAGACGGGGAAACCCGCTTTTGCAGAGGTGAAAAACAAGTTCAACACGATGAACTCTTCGTCCAGGGAAAATCTGTTCCAAACCTTCATTGATGCGCAGAAGTTTAAAGAATACAAGGGCGCGACCTTCTACCTGATTGAGGTCATACAGAAGGTAATTGAGGACGATGTGCCGTGGAAGGTCTCAAACCGAGCTAAAGAAGAAAACATCAGGGTTATCAGTGCGAGAAAGGTCTATGAGCTATCGACAGGTGACCCCGATGCGTTTGAGAAGACATACAAGGCTATCAACAGGATTCTGAGCATCAAATACGGGTTGCAACTCCCAGCCTCAGATGATGATCTGTCGCTTGACCTGTACAGGCGAGCGTTCCTGCGCTAATCTGCACTAGCCTCTACCTCTCTGCCTTCGCCGCTACCGCAGCACCCTCCGCAGCGTCTCCACGAGGTGCGCGCGCCAGAGCACGTAGTCGTGTCCGCCGTTGTATTCGGTTGCCGTAACATTCCAGCCCTGTTCGCGCAGGTTCCGCACGAGATCACGGTGTGGTTCAAGCAGCACCCACTCCTGCAAACCAACCTGAATGTGCAGCTGCGGGGAGTCGGCGGCCTCGAAACTGTGGCGTGAACCGTGGCGGGCGAGCGCCTGGAACGGATCCGCCTGCCAAAGCGACGCGGACTGCGCGATCACGTGATTGAACGCGCGCGGGTGGCGGAGACCGGCGGTGATCGCGACATATCCGGCGAGGCTCTGACCTGTTAAAACGGTGAGTCCGCTGGCGGGTAGACGCCAGTGGGTGCGCGCCCACGGCAGCACACTCTCAACCAGCACAGTCTCAAATTCGGCGGCGGCGTGGAGCCGTTGCCAGCGGTTCTCGCGGCCCCCGCTCGCAACAAACAGGGCACGCAGCGGCGGCAGTTCACCCGCAAGCATCTGGCGTTCCAGGATACGGTGCAGGTGCTGCTGGGTTAGCCACGTGTCGCCGTCGAGGACAACCAGCAGCGGCAGGTCGCCGTCAGCGAAACGGTCGGCGGCGCGGTCGGCGTCAGCGTCAACGTCAGCTCTTAGCGCGGGCGGATGATACAGCCACAGCTCCTGCCCGTCTGGCCCTGCGTCTCCTGGCATCGCGGCGTGCTGTAGCGTGCCGGCGAGTCCGGTGTAAATCTCCGGGTGCTGCACGGCGATACAGTCGGCGGGCCACGGGTCGTGCAGGGCGTCGGGCAGGGAAACAATCGACATCGGTTTGCGGACGCGGTTCATGCAGCGCACGCTGTTGCGCGGATCCGGCACACCGCGATCGAGCAGCTCCCGCAGCCGCAGCTGGTCGGGGCGGTTTAGTTCGGTGCCGGGCGCAGCAGATCCAGGGGTCGCGCCCGCGCCAGCGGGAACGGCAAGCCCGGCAACCCCAGCCCCAGCCCCAGCCCCAGCACCCGCATTGGCCTCGCGCAGCCGCGCCCCCTGCCAACTCTTAAGCGGCACAAAGGCGTAGCTGGCGCGCCAGTCGTCGCGCATCAGATACGACAGCGACCAGATCGGGGTGCCGGGAACGCGATCCATTAGACTGCGCACAATATCGCGTTCATCGGTTAGTCTGTTGGCAAAAAGCAGCACATCGGCGGCGGTTGCGTCCCAAAACAGGAACGTCACAATCGTGTGACCCGCGAGGCCGCTCTCCTCAAACAGCGGAGTCTCGCTCGCAACCGTGTGAAACTCGTGCAGCACCTCCTCGCGCGCCGGTCCCGGATCCGCCGCAGAATCAGCGATCGCGAGCAGTTTTTTAAGCTCGGCAACGGCGGGGCTGAAAACCCTCGGCGCGGGTTCGGGCCGCCTCACCTTCGGGGGTGTGCGCGCCTCGGTCACGCGGCCGCCCGCTGCCGATAACTGTTCGCCGCCTCCGCCACCCGATTATTATAGTCGGCGGTGTTATTGTAGTCGGCGACCGCCTGGATCCACCCCGCTGGCGTGCGCAAATCATGCCCGTCAGTGCATAAATATCGGGCCGCGGTTAGGGCGGCGTCATCAATCTGTTGCGGATCCGTCTTCCCATCAAGATTGCCGTCTGCGGCGAAACGCTGCCAGGTCTCGGGGATCAACTGCATCGGGCCGAGCGCGCGATCAAACTGCGGGTCGCCGTCGAGGGAACCGCCGTCAGTGTCTGGAATGTGCTCGGTTGTGACACCGTTGAGCGGGATCCCGAAAATTGCGGGCTGCTGTTTACCGTTCGACCGAATCTCACCACCGGCGAGGGTGCCGTGCGCGGACTCAACCTCGCCGATACCCGCGAGCGTCGCCCAGTCGAGGCCACACGCCGGGGTTTCACGCTTCACCGCGAGCTCCGCACCCGCGTAGGCGGCGAGCACCCGCGCTGGAATCCCGGTTTTTTCGGCCGTGCTGTTAACCCACGCGCTCGACGGTTTCGCGGCGATCCCGGTCAGCTTGCCAGAGCCAGCACCGGCGGAACCTCCGCCCGCACCCTCCGCGTCATCCTCGGCACCGGGAACCGGCACCCGTACAGGGGAGTCGCCGCCGCTGCGGGCCGTTTTTGCGTCCCGGGCGGATCCACCCCCGCCAATCTCCTCAGCAGCGGCGCCGCTCTGCCCGCCTGGCCCTACAGCCCACGGCCGCAAAACGGCCGCGCCCAACAGCAGCAGCGCGGCGAGAGCGAGAGCTGCAACGCCGAACCAGGCGAGGCGGCGGGAGCGTGATCCACCCCTGCCACCCTGACCTCCCTGCCCGGTCAAACCTCAGCCTCCTCGGTGGGCGAAACCAGTGGACGACCCGAAACCGGGTCGGTGAGCACAACACACGGCAGCCCGTAAACCTCGTGCACCAGCTCCGCGGTCACAACATCGTTAACTGCGCCCTGGGCAACAATCGCGCCGTCCTGCATCACAATCAGGTTCGTTGCGTAACGGAACGCCAAGTTCAGCTCGTGCAAAACCACAACCACGGTGCGGCCCTCACGCTGCAGCTGGCGCGCCAGACGCAGCACCTCAACCTGGTGGGAAATATCCAGGTAGGTGGTTGGTTCATCAAGCAATAGAATCGGGGTGTCCTGGGCGAGCGCCATCGCGATCCACACCCGCTGCCTTTGACCCCCAGAGAGCTCAGAAACCGGGCGGTCAGCGAGCTCATCAACACGGGCCCGCACCATCGCCTGCTGCACGGCGGCGGCGTCAGCGTCCGACCACTGCTTCAAAATACCCTGGTGCGGGTAGCGGCCGCGCGCAACCAGGTCGGCGACAATAATCCCGTCCGGTGCAATCGGGCTCTGCGGCAAAAGGCCCAGCTGCCGGGCGATCGCCTTCGGCGCGAGCTTTTTAATCGGGGTGCCGTCTAACACCACCTGGCCCGCTGTCACGGGCAGCATCCGCGCAAGCGCACGCAAAAGCGTCGACTTGCCGCAGGCGTTCGGGCCAACAATCACGGTCAGCTCACCCGCCGGAATCGTCACACTCAAATCGTCAATAATCACCCGGTTGCCGTAGCCGACACGGATACTCTCTGCGATGAGCGGGGCACTCACAGCCTCAGCCATTAGACCGCCTTCCTTCTAGACTCGTGGGCAAGAAGCCAAACCAAATAGATACCACCGAGCGAACCGGTGACAACACCGACCGGCAGTTCGGTGGGGGCAAACAGGCGCTGGGCGACAAGATCCGCCGCGCAAACCAGCGCCGCACCCATCAGTGCCGCACTGCCGATGCCGATGCGGGACGACCGCGATAGTTTCTTTGCGATCTGCGGGGCTGCGAGCGCGACGAACGCGATCGGGCCGGTTATCGCCGTCGCAACCGACACCAGCGCAATGCCGATTGCAACCATCAGCGCCCGGGTGCGTTCAACCCGCACACCGAGGCTTGAAGCAACATCGTCACCCATAATCATCATGTCGAGGGGGCGGGCGTTAAGCAGGGCCGCGGGCAGCAAAACCGCGAGCGCGAGTGCGAGCAGCTCCACCTCACCCCAGGTGGTTGCGTTGAGCGATCCGGCAAGCCACTGTGCCGCGGTTTGCGCCGCAACCAGGGAACTGCGCACAACCAGCAGCGAGTTGATCGCCGACAGCACAGCAGAAACACCGATCCCGACCAAAACTAGGCGGTAGCCGCCGAGACCGCCACGCCAGGCGAGCAGGTAGACGAGAAACGCGGTGCCAAAACCACCGACCAGCGCACCGATTGCGACCACGGTTGGCGCCGCCTCAAACAGCACAATTTGGGTGAGCGCACCGGTTGCCGCACCGGTTGTGAAACCGATAATGTCGGGGCTGCCGAGTGCGTTATTAGAAATGTTTTGGAAGATCGCGCCGCTCACCCCGAGCGCTGCCCCAACCAGCAGTGCCGCGAGCACCCGCGGCAGGCGAATATCGCCAACAAAATAGTTAGCGAGCGGATCCGCTTCCAGCCCAAACAGCGCCCTCACCACCTGCACAACAGACAGCTGGTAGTCGCCGATCAGCATGCCGCTAAGGCCGAGCACGGTTGCCGAGGCCAGCACCAGAATCGCGACCGTGAGGGTGCGTTTCTCGGGGCGGATCGTGGCGGGGCCGAGCCGTAAAACAGTGTGGCGGCTGCGGTGCTCGGCGTGGCGTTGGCGGCCACGGCCGGAACCTGGCTGGCCAGCCCCCCGCGCTGCGGCGCGCTGCCCGCCCGGCTCGGGGTTCTGCTTAGCCGTCATAGTGACTCAATCCTCTTCTTGCGGGCGATCACAACGAAAACCGGCCCGCCGATAATCGCCGCCACAATCCCCGCCTGCACCTCAGACGGGGTTGCAACAACCCTGCCAATAATATCCGCGCCGAGCAGCATCGTTGGGGCTAGCAGCGCCGCAGCGGGCAGCACCCAGCGCTGGTCGGATCCGCACAGGGCACGCGCCACATACGGCACGCCGAGCCCAATAAAACTGATCGGGCCAACAGCGGCGGTTGCCGCACCAGCGAGCAGTGTTACCGCGATCATCGTGATCACGCGGGTGCGGGTGACGTTCACGCCGAGCGCCTTGCCCGCCTCATCACCTAGCGCCATCGCGTTTAACGCCGGGGCGATCGCGAAGGCGAGAATTAACCCGGCGACAATAAACCCGATCACCGCGAACAGCACCGGATAGCCGCGTCCCTCAGCGGATCCGGCAGCCCAAAACCGAAACTCGTTAAACGCCTGCTGATTGGTTAAAAGCACGGTTTGCACGAGAGAAAAGATCGCCATGCCGATTGCCACACCGGCGAGCGCTAGACGCACCGGGGTTGCCGCGCTGCCGCCGGCGCTGCCGAGCAGATAGACAACAACAGCCGCGAGCGCCGCCCCGATAAACGCAAACCACAGATAGAACCAGATGCTTGCGATCCCGAACACGGCAACGGCGAGCACAACCGCGAGTGACGCGCCCGCGTTAACGCCGAGGATTCCCGGGTCTGCAAGCGGGTTGCGGGTCAGCGACTGGATCACAGCGCCCGCGACTCCGAGCGCTGCGGCGACCGCGATCACCAGCAGTGTGCGGGGGATACGCTGTTCGTGCACAACCGTTGACTCGAAGCTGCTGTCTGGCACAAACAGTAGTTCAACCGTGCGCAGAAGCGGGATCTGGTTGCTGCCGATGGCGATGCTGAGCGCTGCCGTCACCGTCAGTAACAGCAGCGCTATCAGCAGCACCGAGCTTTTCAGCCGCATTTAGGAGTTGCCGCCAGCCGCGCCGGATCCGCGCTTCAGCACCGTCACAACGATCACCGCCGCGAGCAGCACCGCGCCCGCGAGCACCGCGATTCCAACCCACGGCACCGCCGTGCCGCTCTCGTCCGAAATATCAGCTGGCACACCGGTCACCTGTTCTTGCAGTTTGGCAACGGTTTTCGCGTCAACGGTCAGATCGTCCCAACCTACGAGTGCGTTATCAACATCAATCACCGCGAATTTATGCTCGCCCGGCTCCAGCTCCAAAAGCGGATAGCTGAGTGTGCCATCGTTTGCGACCTGCTGCCAACCGAGCTCCTTTTTATCAGGGTAGGCGTAAACAAACACCCACTCGTTCGCTAGCTCCTGATCTACCGAGAACCGCAGCTGATTGTTCTCGATCACTGCTTTCACACCGCCGCGATTTTCTTTTTTCAGCTCTGCGGCAGACTTGATTGGCAGCTGTGGTGCGGCCTGCGGCTCCGTTGTGGCTACCTCGCCGGGGGTTGCTTTTGCCACCTCACCGGCGGTTGTTGGGGCGTCAAGCACTGTGCCGCCCTGGCCCGTGGTGGATCCGCTCACCCCGCCGCCACCGGTTGCGTAACCGCTTGGGCTACCGCCGCTTGCGCTCACTCCCGCGCCCGCGCCGGGTGCAGCCCCGGCGACAACTGAGAAGGTGGAGTTACCGCTCGCGCCGTCGTTACCGTGCAGGGTGAAACCGAGCACACCACCGCCGGGCACCTCTTTCGAGGCGAGGAAGCGGATCCAGTGCCGACCGGTTGGCAGGTCAGCGGGGATAACGACCGAGCCGACGGTTACACCGGATGACGGCACAACCTGCTTGTGCACAACACAGGCGCCGTGCACAGCGGACGAGCCACAGACGCTCGCGTCGCCGTCATCGTATTTCAGGTGGATGATTTCACCCGCCGGGAAGCCGGTGACACGGAAATTCAAGACGTCACCGTGTTTCACGGTTGTTGGCCACACCTCAACATAGGTTCCTGGTGTGTTGGGGCTCGGGCCGTCCGGTGGTAGCGCTGCGGCGGGCTGCGCAATCAGCAGCGCCGCAGCCGCAAGCGCGCCGAGACCAGTGAAAAGCTTCAGCAGTCGCCCGCGCCGGAGCGCGCTGTCAGTTTTGCGGTGCATCACTAGCCTCGCTTCCGTTTCACAATAACCAGCGCGCCCGTGATGCCGCCCGCGAGCACGAGCAGTCCAGCGCCAGCGAGCAGCAGGTTTAAGGTTAGCGGATCAATGCCCGCCCCGCTTTCGTCACCGGCTTCAACCGGGGTTGCGGTGTCTTCGCCGCCGTCACTGGTTTTCTTGGTTTCTTGTTTTTCGGTCAGCGTCGCCGCTTTAATCTCGCCCTTTGGCGCGCTCACCCAGCCGATCAGCTCACCGGTCTCGTTGAACAGCGCAACCTTGTGGTTGCCGTCTGGCAGGTCAGCGATGTCGATTTTCGCGGACAGCGCGTTATCGAGCTGCACCCAGCCGACCGCGCGGACGTCCGCGCCGGTGAAGATCTGCGCGTAAACCCACTCGCGAGCCTTCTTATCGGCGGCGGTGATCGTCAGCACAGTGCCGTCAATTACACCGGTCACCTTGCCTTTGTTGGTGCCTTTTAGCTGGCTTGCGCGTTTAATCGCAAGCTCAGGCACAACGGTTGGCGCGGTGTTCGCGGGCGATGCAACCAGGGTGCGGACGGTGCGCCTTGTCTGCTGTGTTGTTGCCGCTGGGCGGGTTACCGCCGCGGCCGGGGCAGCGGCTGGTTGCGGCTGTAGCAGGGTTGACTGCTGCGGTGCCGGATCCGCCGCGATCACAATCTCGGTCCAGCCGAGCAGGTCGCCGATTTTACCCTCGTTACCGGACTGCACGGTGACCGCGAGCCGGCCCGCCTGCAGGGTGACACCGGCGAGGCTGAGGGTGACACTGCCGTCTTTGTCGGCGCGATACCACTCGGGGAAGCTGGTGCGCGCGGAGTTACCGGCGTAGGTGTTTATGAACAGCCAGTCGCCCTCCTGAGCACCCGGCACCCTAACCTTCCAGCTGCCCGGTGCGGGAGTCGCGATCCGCTCAACGGTTATGCTGCCACGGTTCGCCTCGGTGAGTGCCCCGCCCGCGATGTCGAGCGGATCCGGCAGCGCGCCCGGTGCGTACTCGCCAACCACGAACTCTGCCGATTTCATGCTGCGGGTTTTATCGCCCTCGATCAGCGAACCGGTGAGCAGGCGCAGGGTGTGTACGCCGTTCTCGAACGCTGGCGCGCTGGTCGCAGCGGTGCCGTCCGGCAGGCGAATATCGGTTACAAAGTCACCGTTTGCCGGGTTTGCGTCAACCAGCGCCCAAATAGTGCGGTTGGAGTGCAGGTCGGAGGTTAGGTGACTGTATTTACCCTCGTCGATTTTGAAGGCGATGCGGGATCCGCCCATTTTCTCGCCCGGGTGGCACCAGCCCTTACCACTCACCCGCAAAAGTCCGCCCATTTTGGCGCTCTTCTGGTCGATGCTGATGGTTGCTTCAGGAACTGATGGGACACAGGTGACCTTGCTGTCGCTGTCTGCGGGTTTGAAGGTTTCGCCGTCAACGCTCAGGTGCTCGGTTGTCAGGGTTCGCGCCACATCGCTAGCCGCAAACAGGCCGGACTGGAACCTGACGGTTAAATACTGTCCCTTGGTTAGTCCCTTTGGTGCGTCAATCTCAATCTCGAAGTTACCGTCTGGCTCAACCTTGAACACGTGCTTGTGGTTGCTCGGATTCTGGGGTGCGAGCAGCGCCCAAATGGTTGCGTCACCGGGGGCTGATGGGTGGCTGACAATGTCACTGCCGCTGTGCTCGTACTGTTTTGTGTCGCTCGCGTTAATCTTGATCGCGACGGTTGAGCCACCGGTTTTCGCCTGGTTCTGCCAGCCGGTTCCCTTAATCTTCAGTTTGCCGTTATCGCCGGCAGCAACATCTTTCTGCACCCAGGCTGTGGCACCCTCACCGGTGACTGTGACGTGCTCCCAGGTTGGCGGATCCGCTGGCCCCGCCTGCACATCTCCGACGATGAACTTGCCGGTGACAATTGAACGCTGTGTGTCACCCGGTTTTAGTGAACCTGTCAACAGCTGCAGGGTGTGCTCACCCTCCGGGAAGGCGGGGGTGCTGGTTGCCGCGGTGCCGTCCGGCAGCTGCAGCTCGTGAGTCCAGTCACCGGTTGCGGCATCGGCTGTCACCAGCGCCCAGATGGTTTTATTGCGGTGGACGCTGTCATCGATGCGCGAGTAGGCGCCGCCGTCAAGTTTGATGCCGATCACGGATCCGCCCTGGGTGGGATCTTTGTGACACCAGCCCTTACCGCTGATTTTCAGGGTTTCGCCGAGTTTCGCGGTGCCCTGGTCGATGCTCACGGTTGCCTGAGGAACAGACGGGGAGCAGCTTGTCGGGGTTCCCGGGTCGCTCGGGGTGCCCGGTGTGGTTGGTGCTGGCGCAACCTTGAACTTGGCGGACAGGCTGCGACCCTTATCGCCCTCTAACCGGGTGCCGGTGAGGAACCGCAGCGTGTGCTCGGAGTCTGGCTGCCACTCGTTCCAGGTGCCGTTTGCGAGCTGCGCGTTTTCGGCTGTCGGGTAGGGGATGGTTGCCTGCCATTTACCGCTGGCGTCAGCCTTGATGATCGCCTGCAGGCGCTTGTCGGTTTCAACGCTGCCGGTGGTTGGATCCACCACGTTGCGCTTGGTGTAGACGGTGTTGGGGTCGCCTGATCGTGCGGCGTCGATGAGCACGGTTATCAGGGATCCCTCACTGCCCGCGGTGTTGGTCCAGCCGGTGCCGCTGATGACAATGTCTTGCCCCGGTTTGAGGACAGTTGGGGCGGTGTATTTCACCGTTGGGTCGGACGGTGAGGTGTACTCCTGCACGGGGGCGTCTTCGGCGAGTGCGGGGGTTTGCGCTTGCAGGTTTGGTGCGATCAGCGCCGCAATTGCAGCGGTCGCTACCGCGAAGCGGGCGAGCAGCTGCCGGTTTGGTCGCTTGCTCGGCCCGGTACTGTGCCGTTTCTGGTTGGCGGTTGTGACAGTCATTGTAGATGAGCGCTTTCTTGGTTTCTCGGCTGGCAAATTCTCTGTCTGATTTGCTTGGAGGGGGTATAAACGGCTTTAGGATGTGCCGCCGCAGACCTGAAAATCCACGGCGACACATCCCGCCTTAGTGTTTGTTAGTTAAGCGATATTTAGTTGTTTTTCTGGGTTAGCAGTGGCGCTTGCGGCGTGCAGCAACCGTGGTTACTGCGCCGGCCAGCAGCGCAACCACACCGAGCGCCAGTGGCAGGGTGAGGTCACCCGCACCGGTGCGTGCCAGGGTGGATCCGCCCTTACCGCTGGTGGTGCCGGTTCCCGCGCCTGCTGCACCAGGTGCCTTGCCGGTGTCACCGGTGTTACCGGTTGCACCCGGGGTGCTTGGAGTTCCGGTGTCACCCGGGGTGCCGGTGTTGCCGGTGCCCGGAGCTGCTGGCTTCTCCTGGATTACAAACGGTACGTATCCGAGGAACTTACCGTCGGTGTTGTAAACCGCGAGGAAGTGCTTGCCGACTGAGAATCCGGAAACATCAACCTTGGTCTGTCCACCAACAACCTCGAAGGCGCCGGTGTAGCTTGGGGTGCTGTAACCGTAGATGTGTACCCAGCCGTAGTCAGCTACCGGGATGTTCTTGATGGTTACGGTGTTTCCGTCCTGCTCGCCAATCAGGCCACCGTCAGCCAGCTTGGTCAGCTCGTCGCTGTTAGCTGGTGGGGTGATGTCGCTTGGCTCAGCTGGTTTCGCGGTGCGCTTGGTGATGTTGATCACATCAACCTTGCCGCTGTCGCCCCAGTTTGATACCCAAACCTCGCCGGTCTCCGGGTTGATTCCGAAGTTAACAGCACGGCCACCGGTCTTAATCTCGGTGTACTTGCTGCCATCTGCGGCGGTGAAGGTAACTGGCTTGTAATCGTCCTTAATGTTGTAGACGGTTACACCTGCGTCAAGGTTTGCAGAGAACAGCAGGCCACGCTCGTTGTCAATCGCAACAGAGTTGGTTGACTTCTGTGCGCGCTGGCCGTCAGCGGTGCTCTCAACGCTGATCTTCTTCACCTCTTTACCGTAGTTTGCGTCAGCTGGGTCAGCGTTTACCACGGTGATGGTTGCGTCAGCGAACGATGAGACGTAGAGGCGCTTGTCGGCTGCGTTGTAGGTTGGGCGGCTGTTGCTGCCAACCACTGCCTCCAGCTCGGAAACCGCACCGGCGTTAACGGTGAAGTCCTTTGGAGCGTCGCGCTTAATCTTGTTGCCGTCGATGACGTAGAGCTTGCCGCTCTCCACGAGGCTACCCACGTAGATACGGTTGTTCTCTGAGTCAACAGCGGTGCCGACTGTGCGAGCACCGTTAGGCAGTGGTACCTGCGCAACAACGGAGTCGATACCGCGCTTGGTCAGATCCAGCACTGTGACGTAGCCTGCCTCACCACGAGCGCCGAGGCTTGTGACGTAGGCGAGGTTGCGGGCGTCGTCGATGTCAACACGGCGTGGACCAGCGAACACCGGGGTGCCGTCCTCGTACTCGAATACGCGATCCGCGTCAGTTGGGTTGCCCTTGTTCGGGTTGAAGACAACGATGCCGCCACCGTGGGTGTACTTGCCACCGCTTGCAACGCTTGCGTTCTGGCGAGCGTTGGTGGTGACAGCCACAGGTGAACCGTTCACGTCAGGGTCAACAGCCACACCGTATGGTGAGAAGCTGCTGCGAACGCCGCTCTTTGAGGTTGCTGCCTCGAAGTCGCTCCAGTCGAATGGCTCGTTCTCTTTCTTGCCGGTGCCGTCGTTACGGGTCAGATCCAGGTATGAGAGCTTGCCCTCAACCTTTTTGGTCTTAGCGTCGATCACAACGAGCTTGCCGTCAGCCTCGGTGGTTACCTCGCTGGCAACAAACTTGCCGTCGTTGCGGCGCAGCTGGGTGAAGTCGTGGTTCTTCACGATCTTGCGGTCAGCGATGTTAACCTGCACGAGCTTGCCGGTTCCGAGGTCCTTGCCGGTTGTCCACTTGGCGTCAGCAACGTATGCGCTGGTGCCGTCGAGGGCCAGCTGGTAACCGTTCTGTACACCGGTGTCGAAGGACTCAACAGCTGCCTGCCAAACCTTGTTAGAGGTTGCTGCTGGATCCGCTGGCTGCGCAGGAGCCTGAGGCTGTGCCGGAGCTGCTGGCTGTGACGGAGCTGGCTGAGCTGCCTCAGCTGCCACCACGGTGACCTTTGGTGTGCGGCCGCCACGGATTGAGCTCTCACGGTCTGTGCCAACACCCAGGCTGCCGGTCAGGAACGCGAAGTCGTACTGGGTACCCGGCTCTGGTGTTGCGGTAACATTGGAGTTGTCAGGTGTTGGGAATGGGAACTCCGCTGTGAAGTTACCGTTCTCGTCCGCGTCAATCACAGCCCAGAGGTCAGAGATACCCTCGCTGTTAGCTGGTTCTGGCATAGCAGAAACACCACCAGTGTTCACCTTAACCGCGATGCGTGCGCCGTTTCCAGCCTTGTTCGCGGTGAAGCCGGTGCCCTTCACGGTCAGCGGCTTACCGGCAACCCAGTTCTTTGGCAGGGTGACGGTGCCAGGCGCGGTGCCGTTGGTTGTGAAGGTGATGGTCTCCTCGTCCTGAGCCGGTGGCTGCGGGGTTGGAGTTGGTGTCGGTGTCGGGGTTGGCGCTGGCGTTGCCGTAGCGTCGCCGCCGGTGACCTTGAAGATGTCTACCTTACCGGTGTTGCCGATCGTGGATCCCCAAACCTCGCCATTAGCTGGGTTCAGCACCACGTTAACGGTGCGGCCGCTGCCGCGAATCTCGCGGGTTTTGGTGCCGTCCTGGGCGGTGAACTCGAGCTGAGCGTAGTCATCGTTAATGTCGTAGACGGTGATACCGGCGTCCAGGTTTGCTGAGTAGAGCAGGCCGCGAGCTGCGTCAACGGTCACCTCGTTGGTGCCCAGCTGCAGACGTGGCTTGCTTGGGTCAGGAGCGGTTCCCTCAACCTTGATTGATTTCACAGCCTTGCCGTACTCGGCGGCGTTGGCTGGATCCGCGTTAACAACGGTGATTGTTGAAGCGTCGTAGGCTGAAACGTAAACCTTCTTGGTTGCGGCATCATAGAACGGCCGGGCGTTGCCACCAACAACCGCGTCAAGCGCGCGAATTGCGCCGTTGTTTGCCGTAAAGTCGGTTGGGCGGTTCTTCACCAGCTTGCTGCCGTCGATAACGTAGAGCTTCTCGGTGTCGATCCCGGTTTCACCGGCGTCCTTGAATCCACCAACGTAGATCAGGTTGTTTGCCTCGTCAACGCTGACACCGATTGCGCCGGCTGCGTCAGGCACTGTGACCTGTGCAATAACCGCTGCGGTGCCGCGCTTGGTGAGATCGAGCACGGTGATGTAGCCGTCACGGTTCTCTGGCGCGTTGCTGCGTGAGGATCCGAGGTTAGTGACATAGGCGAGGTTGCGCTGTTTATCAACCGCGATTCGGCGGGGACCAGAGAACACCGGTGAACCGTCGTTGTAGCGGAAAACGCGATCCGCATCGGTTGGAGCGCCCTGCGAAGCAGAGTAGACCACAACGCCACCGCCGTACTGGTATTTGCCGTCGGTTGCTTCCGCAGCGGTCTGGCGGGCGGTGGTTGTGACGAGCACGGTTTCGCCGTTCACGTCAGGGTCAACCTCTACGCCGTAGGGGGAGAAGGTTGTGCGCATGCTGCGCTGGTCATCCTTCTCAAACGGAGTGTTTTCAGGTGTGCCGAAGCTGCCTGTTTCACTGCGCCACTGTGGATCAGCAACATAGACCTTGCCGTTGCTGTATTCCAGCTGGTAGCCGCGGGTGACACCGGTTTCAACGGAGGTGACGTCAGCGCGCCACTCATCCTCTCCGGTGTCCGCCAGTGCCTGGGTCGGTGTGGCGATCAAACCAACGCAGGCTGCGGTAACAACCGCTAGCTTGCTGTGTCGCAACCAGGGCGACTTTTGCTCTTTCACGCTCTCGTCCTCTCAGTGTTTGGTTGTGTGGTGGGTTTCAGTGATATTCAGTTGTTGGTTTTTGCTGTTTGGTTAGTTCTTGACCGGGGCTTTTTAGCTGGTGACCAGGGCCTCGATAATGTTGTCGACGATTGTGCGCATCAGAATTGGCCCGCCGGTTGATGTCCAAGCGGATCCGTCAACCAGGATGATCTGGTCGTTCTGGTATGCGTTAAGCGAGGTGAACCCGGGAGCCTTGGCTGCCTCGGCGAGAGCGAGCTCCGCGCCCTCAATGTCGGCGGTGCCGCCCGCGTTCGGGTTGCCGACGCTGGATCCGCCAAGGGTGCCGAAGAAGATGTAGTCGGCATCGATCTCGGTCAGGTTTTCAAGCGAGACGGGCTCGGAGTGGCCGCGGCCCTCACGGTCCTGGTTTGCTGGGCGGGCAAGGCCGAGGTCACTGAGTGCGCGACCGGGCGGCAGTTCTTTTAGGATCAGTGCGGCGGAGTTACCCTGCCAGCGGACAATCGAGAAGGTTTTGCCGTCAAACTGCGAAAGCTGCGGTTTTGCTGCCGCGATCACCTCATCGTAGTCGGCGAGCACCTTGGCTGCGGCGTCCTGTTTGTTGGTTGCCTCCGCAACCAGCTCAAAGTTCTTGCGCCAGTCACCGCCCGCGTAACCGGTGTAAACAACCGGTGCGATGCGGCGCAGTGCCGCGATCACGGGCGGGTTGTTGTTGATGCTGGTGCCGTCAACCAGGATCAGGTCGGGTTTTGCCGCGCCAATCGCCTCAAAGTTTGGCTGCGCAACACCGCCGAGCAGCTTAATATCACCGGCGCGATCCTGCAGATAGTTGGGGACAGCGGACTGCCCACGGCCGCTAACCGCGCCAATCGGTTCAATGTCGAGCGCCAGCAGGCCGTCGAGGGTTGGCTCGGAGAGAGCGACGATCCGCTCCGGGTTCTCCGGCACCTTCACCTCGGTTCCCTCGGCATCGACAACCGTGCGGCTCGGACCGTCAGGCACGGCGGGGCCGCTGTTTGCTGCGCCGGCGGATCCGCAAGCGGTGACACCAAACAGCAGCAGCACGCTGGCTGCGACGGCGATTAGCTGCTTCTTCAAATTGCTCCTGTGAGTTATTGGCAGCGGGGTGGGGGTTTGCTGATAAAAACTGAAGTTTGAGCTTTTATGCAGACTTGCAACACCGCTTTAATAAGTCAGACGATGTTTAGCCTAACCAAGAATGACTCTGATGTAAATAGCTTTTTGTAATTTTCGGCAATGTTTTAGGCAGATATTTTGCGTCATTGCGCTGATCGGGGTTTTCTAAAAAGTTTTGTCGTACTATCTAAGGGCGACACGCCGAGGCGCAATTTTATCATCAGATGATGTAGAAACCTGTGCAAAGGCTGATTACGCTTATTCTGTGAGTATTTTTTCAAAAGAGGTTACAGAGCGTGTGCTCGCGCACATGAACGATGATCACGGCGCAGACAATCTGCTGATCGTGCGCGCCCACGGGGCGCCAGAGGCGACCGCCGCGACGATGCTGGGCTTTGACGAAAACGGCTCAGACTGGCGGGTTGCCGCCGAGGGCGGTGAAAAGCAGCTGCGAATCGACTGGCCGGGCGCGCCAATCTCCGAGCGCCCGCAAATCCGCGAGCAGGTGGTTGTGCTGTTCAAGCAGGCGAAGGAGAGGCTTGGGATCGCGGACGACCCCGCCGACTCTGCTGAGGGCGGCGAGGCTACCGAGGGTGGCGAGCCTGCCGAGGCGGATGCCGCGAGCGATCACCCGCACGGAGATCACCACGCACACGGCGGTCACCCGCACGGTGACGCGAAGCACTCCTACCGCCGCCACCCGGACGGCAAGGGCCATCATGGGGAACCAGCAGAGCTCCCCGCCGATGCACCGTTTTCGCAGGTGATCCGCACAAAAAGCTGGATGTGGCACTCTGACAGTGAGGGCGCGGACTTTATGGCGAGCATTATGCGGTGTGAGTCGCCGCTCGCCGACTATATTGCGCTGGTTGCGCAGCACTACTTCCTCTATATCGAGCTGGAGGCGGCGAGCGACCTGCTGCACGGCGCCGCAGATGAGCAGCTTGCCGCGTTTGATCCGCCCGGGCTGCGCCGCATTGCGACGCTAGAGCGCGACCTTGAGCACCTGCTCGGGCCAGACTGGCGCGATCAAATTCAGCCGGTTGCCGCAACCGCCGCATACACTGAGCGGATCCGCGAGGTCGCCGCCGCTGGTTGGTTGCCCGCCGTTATTGCCCACCACTACACCAGATACCTCGGCGACCTGTCGGGCGGGCAGATGATCGCGAAGCAGATGCGCAAACAGCACGGCTTTGAGAAGTCAGGGGTCGAGTTTTACGACTTTAGCGAGATTGCGCCGCTTGGTGCGTTCAAGAACGCCTACCGTGAGCAGCTTGACCTGCTCGGTGAGCGGCTGAGCGAGGAAGATCGTGAGCGTTTCCTCGACGAGGTGCGGATCGCCTACGAGTTTAACACCGCCGTCTTTAACGACCTGGCGGCGGCGAAGGCCGCGCAGAGCTAGCTGAGCGGCAGCTGGTCAGCCGGCACAATGTTTTGGGTTGTTAGCCGCTCATGCATAAACCGGGCGACGTGCGGGTCGACGATCACGTCGCCGGGGCGCAGTTCGCGCCGCAGATATAGCCCGTTCAGACTGCGCACGCGGCTCAACGCAACATAGGCCTGACCGGCGGTAAAAGCGCGGGGACCGAGATCCACAACGGCGCTATCGTAGGTGTGCCCCTGCGACTTGTGGATCGTCACAGCCCACGCCAACCTGAGCGGAAACTGCTCAAACTCGGCGACGACCTCGCGCTCCAGCTTCTTCGACTCGGGGTCGTAGCTGTACTGGTAGCGTTCCCAAACGGTCGGCTCAACCTCGAACTCTTTTTTGTCAACCTCAACCCAGACGGTGCCGTCGATGCGGGAAACCGTGCCGATTGTGCCGTTAACCCAGCGGCCGTCGGGGTCGTTGCGCAGGAACATCACCTGCGCGCCAACCTTTAACTCCAGCACCTCGTCCGCCGGGAACACGTTCTGTTTAAACTCGCCCGTGATCTCGGCCTCCGCCTTCAACAGTTTGCCGTCGATCTCAGCGAGTTTCCGCTGGTTGATCTCGTTAACGGTGCGGTTCGTTGTCGCGAGCGTGATCGTGTGCGTCTTAGGTGGTTGCCGGCGGCCAGCGGTGTTGAGGTCGTTAGCCATATCGGCGGTGACGTGCCCGATCCTAACCGCGTTTAGAATCTCTTTGAATCGCGCGTCTTTTTGGCGATGTATCCTGTTCAGCTCCAGCACCGTCACCGGCGTCGTCTGCCACACCTTCGCGTCAAAAAACCACAGTGACCGGTAAGTGTCTTTGAAGTAGGCGCGCTCCTCTGGGTCGCGGGGTGGCACGGGCGGTAGCTGGTATGGATCCCCAAACATGATGATCTGCACCCCGCCGAAGGGGTCGTGGCGGCGGCCACGCGCCTCCCGGAGACAGCGGTCAATGGCGTCCATCAAATCGGCGCTGACCATCGAAATCTCGTCGATGATTAGGGTGTCGAGCGCTCGCAGCAGTTTGCGGCGTTCCGGGCTCTGGTTCAGGCGGTGATCGGCGATAACCCCGGTTGTTAGCTGTAGCAGTGAGTGGATCGTCTGCCCGCCGACGTTCAACGCTGCGACGCCCGTGGGGGCACAGATCGCGAGGTTCTTGCTCGTGTGACTCGCCAGGTATGAGAGCAGCGTCGACTTGCCGGTTCCGGCGCGACCGGTGATAAAGATGTGTTCGCGGCTATTGTCTGCCCGCTCAAAAATAGTCTGCTGTTCGGGACTGAGCGGCGGAGTTTTAAGCTTGCTGGCAGACATAGCTCTAAGTTTACTTGACGGTGTAGCGAGGGGTGGCCGTGTTGTGGGGGTTGTGGATTGTTTTGTCTGGATAGCACAGGCCAGGCGGCTGAACCTGGTGTGGATCCCCGTACTTACGGCTGTTTCATTGGGTAAGCGAGCAATTCGTTCACTAAGTGACTACTTAACTCACTACCAACTCACTACAGTAGTGAGTTAGGTAGTGAGTATATGGGGGAGTTAGTGTATAGTTACAGCTACAGCCTTGAAATTACGCCAGCTTAAGGAGTGAAGCGTTATGGATCAGCAGAGGATAGAATACGTTGTTAATCACCTGCGGCTGCTAGGTAGGGACACTTCCAAGGTTGAGGTCAAGAGCGGTGTTGGCAAGAGTATTTTAGAAACACTCAGCGCTTTTTCTAACACCAGTGGTGGACTTTTGCTGGTCGGCTTGAGTGAGGAATCTGGATTTCAACCTGTTGAGAATTTCGATGCAGACAAGGCAGCAGATCAGTTAGAGACGCGAGCGGGGCAACTACAGCCGCCGGTTAACCTGATTATTCATCCAGTCGTAATAGATGATGTAAAAATTCTGGCCGCCGAGATTCCAGAGATGCAGCAGTATGACAAGCCCTGCTATATCCGAGACAGGGGCATGTATAGTGGTAGTTTCAAGCGAATTAGCGACGGTGATGTGCGGCTGACTGATTATGAGGTTAATCGCTTGCGTGAGGAGAAAACACAGCCCAAATGGGATGAAGAACTGGTTACTGAGGCCGGTGTTGAAGATCTTGACCCGGACAGGGTTGAAGCACTGTTGGCGCGGGAACGTCGTGAACGTACTAATCTGTTTAAAAACGGAGAAGCGTTTGTCCTTGATCGGCTGGGCATAGCCAGAGAGGGATCGCCAACACTTGCTGCGTTGCTCGCTCTCGGGGACTATCCGCAACAGTTCTTTAGGCGGCTAACCGTGACATTTGCGCTGTATCCGGGAACAGACCGCGCTCCGATCCTTACAGGGGAGAGACTGATAGACAGTAGGACGCTATCTGGTTCGATCCCAGAACTCGTTGATAGAACGTTGAGTCTTGTGCATCAGAATATGCGAACTGCGGCATATTTTGAGGATGCACAACGCAGAGAGGTTCCAGAATACCCGCTAGTGGCAGTGCGTGAGGCGATCGTGAACGCGCTTATGCACCGCGACTACTCTCCCCCTGCTAGGGGTGCGCAGGTGCAGGTGGATATGTTTGTTGACCGTTTGGAAATACAAAACCCAGGTGGTCTCTTCGGGGCTGTAACGATTGACCAGCTTGGCAATAGGTCGGTAAGTTCTACAAGAAACCAGCTGCTTGCATACATGCTGGAAAATACTAAAGATGCTGAGAACCGTCTGGTTGCAGAAAACAGAGGGACCGGCATTACTGTGATTAACAAGGCGCTGGCAGAAGCTTTGATGCCGCCGGCGAAGATCGAGAGTAGTTTTAGCTCCTTCAGGATCACCTTTTATAAGCGTCGTGTTGCACCTGCAGAGCGTAACGCGACCGCTAAAGATTACATTCTGAAGCGCCTTGAAAAACAAGACAGCATTAGTGTGAAAGAGCTTATGCTGGGAACAAAATACAGTCGCGGCGGTATTCAGAAGGCGCTGAGCGACCTAGTAGCTGATAACACCATTGAAAAAACCGAGCCGAGCCGCAGCCCGAAGCAGCGCTATCGCATGAAGCTGTAGCGGTGTGGATCCCTGAGCTCACCGCGGTTCTATTGAGCGGGTGGGCAACTCGTCCACTAAGTGACTACTGAACTCACTACTCAACTCACTACTGTAGTGAGTAGGTAGTGAGTTAAGTAGTGAGTTCCCGGGTAAGTTGGTTTGCAGACACTGCCGCGAGTGTAGGGGGAACGCTAAAATCACTGAGGATAATCGGGGAAACTCAGCGGCGGGCAAAGAACAACCGCGGGTTTTTCTATAGCAACAGCAACATCGCTATATAATCACACTGTGACCATCAACAGAGTGAGCAGGCAGGTGAGGCGATTCTCCATCTTTTGGAGCGTCGCTGTCGGGCTTGTTTTGACGGCGATGGTGGCAGGTCAGCTGCTTTATTTTGGCAGGATCTTCCCCTGGTACACACAGACAGAGGAGGTTGCCGAGCAGCTTGCCGCGGAACGCAAACGCGCAGCTGAGACAGCAGAAAAAAATAACGACACAACCTACTCCGGCAATAATCAAAGGACAGTGGTGCCACTCAGCTCCGAGCTGAAGGCCGCCGAGCTGCTACAGATCACCATCCTGGAAGCGGCTGAAGACAGCGTCATCCTGGATATTTACGAAGACGAAGCAAGGTCGAAGAATTCAAGATTTTCGCAGGGAATTGCAACCGATTCCAGCCAAGGGTTTCCAGTCAGCCCGATAGTGCTGAAAATGCTGCGGGGGGAGTTGCTCACGGTCAGGAGCAGCAGCTGGAAAATCAAAGTGGAGCCGGTGACGGGCATCAAACCACAAACGGTCTTTGAGAATCTACCCGTTTACGCGGAATGGCAAAGCACCGGAACGGGTTCCTTCTACTATCACGGCCCCGGAGAGTATATTAAGCTGCAGCTTACTGACGCAATGGATGAGACGGTCACCATCTGTGGTAGGTGCGGCTGCCAAAACAACTCTGATGAAGGGTACGGTGTAGGAATTTATCTTGGGGAAGACAAGTCAGATAGCAACAACTATCCCGCTGGGTCGGTGCAAGGATATGCTGTGACCGTGTACGCAAAACCCGGGCAAACCTGGCGCGCTTGGGTGCAAGACTCTGACTATGATGAACGTGATGCTGCGGTGCAGGAAGAAATGCAGCGGCAGCGAGAAAACTACCAGGGAGACCCAAATGGCTAGCCCGCGAGTTATTTTGACCGTGCAACCCGATGGCACTGTGCAGGCAAAAACCGAGGGCGTAACCGGCCCGGACTGCCTCGATTATATTGAGGTTTTGGAGGATCTGCTCGCCGCCAACACTGTGACCTCTGAGTTTACAGCTGACTATCATCGCGGTGTTACCCCGGCGCACAACTACAATTCTGTTGCAGGCAACATCTCTACCGAAACCCTCGCCGCTGACAACCTCGTAACCGGCACTGCCGTGCAGCAGGGGGTCGCAGAATGAGCGTGTCAGTGATTCTGTTGCCGATCGCGTTTACGATGACCGCCGGCGTGGTAGCCGCCCACAAAACCAAGCATGCGAAAGAGGACCTGGCAGCGGGCAGCGTCGCTCAACAGACAGTTCACACCAGCACAGAAACAGCCGATGCGACGGTGCTGCAGGTGCAAACCAGGATGCGTGACACCGGGCTTTTGGTGCGCGCTCTTGAGGAGCTTGGCGTGGCCGTGCAGGAAGCGGCGGAGGACGCGGTTGTGGCGGAGGTTAACCGGATCCGCCTGACAATGAGCCGCGATAACAGCGGTGTGTGGGTTGCCCACGCGGAGGCGGCGAGCACCGTGAACGCGGGACATTATGAGGAGCACACGGTGACCGAGGCGGAGGCTGCCGAGTTGCTGCGGCAGCTCGATGCTGCATACGGCAAACTGGTGCAAAAGGCGGTGGTTGAGCGGATCCACGCCCAGGCGGAGAATATTGGGATGCGAGTCAGCTCACAAACCATCGACGCGGAACAGAACATCCGCATTGTGTTAGACACCGTGAACGTGGAAGCATAACATGACACGAAACAGCTCCCCTCTGCAGGCACGACAGCAGCCGCCCGATAAACCGCCGCTCGGTTGGATGCTGCGGCGTAGTTTGTGGATTCTGCCGGCGGTGTTTGGTCTCGGCTACATCAGTTTTGTGTCATATTTCTGGCTGGCGAAAAAATGGCGAAGCCCTGGCATGAACGCTATCGCACTGGTGCTGTTGGGTCTCAGCATTCTCTACCTGCCGTTCACTCTGTTTAACGATGACGTCGACGAAACCCAATTTATGCACATCTTTTTGTGGATCGGGCCAGTATTGCTGGGTTTGTATATCAACCCCGGATATTTGCGGACTACCTGGCGGCGGGAGATGCTTGGGCAGGAGGTTCCTGCGGCAAGCAACTGGTTCACGGCACGGCTGAGGAACATCAGCGGTGAAGCCGGCGCGCAAAACAGTGAGCGGGCGGCGAGCCAGGGCAGTACAGCGCAGGCTGGTGCGTCGGCTTCGCAGCGCAGCAGCACAGCGCAGCCAGCCTCTCAGGCAGCGCGTCGAAGCAGCGCGGTGCCACTAGCAGCACAGGAGGTGCGCCGCAGCAGCTCCCCGCAACCCCGCTTCCGCAGCTGGGATGAGATCGACACACAGCGCGCCTTCGGCACAGTCGGGTTGGTGGATCTTGCAACCGCCTCCGTCGATCAGCTGGAGGTGCTGCCGTTTATCAGCCGATCACGCGCCGAGCAGCTGGTTGCTCTGCGTGACCGTGACATGGTGCGGGATATCACCGATGTGATCGCGGCGCTGGATTTGCAGCCGCACGAGGCTGCCGCGATCCGCTCACGCCTTAGCTTCGTGCAGACACCGCCCGCTGACTCCCAGCCCGCTGGCTCTCCGCACACCGTTTCTCCCCACACCCCGGCGGAGCGGCAACAAAAACCGGCGAAAACAAAACCGCCGCGACAAGGAAGGATCCTCGATGTCTGAACAGACACGTTTCCGGAGAGAGCTAGCCCAACTAATTAAGGCTCGCTTCCCGGTGCTGTTGATTGAAACCCACGAGGAACAGCGGGTGCTGAGTGAGATCACCGCGGTCGCCACCGATGCCGCACAGGTGCGCACCCCTAGAAAGGTTTACCGCTGGTCGCTGACCGACGGGTTGCTTGACAGCGAACAGAGCCCGATCGGTCACACCAAAACTCCCCTCGACGCACTGACTGAGATTCTTCATCGCGAAACCGAAGCAGCGGTTTTTGTGTTAGTGGACCTGCACGCCTCCCTCGGGGACCAGCGGCGCCCCGCAGACCCGACAGTTGTGCGCGCGATCCGCGATATCGCTGCTGCCTTCCAAAACGGTGAGGTGGCTCGCACCCTGGTGATGGTTGCGCCCGGTGTTGAGCTGCCGATTGACCTGCAAAAAGATGTCACCATTGTTGATTTTCCGCTGCCGGGAGCTGCCCAAATCGGGGAAGCACTCGACGGTATCGTCGCCGCAAACTCACACTCTGGGCGGATCGCAATCGACCTGCCCGCGGAAGACCGGGAGCGTCTAATTGACGCGGCACGCGGTTTGACTCTGCAAGAAACCGAGAACGCTATTGCCCTCGCGATTGTGGAGGACGGCAAACTCAGCGCGAGAGACGTCGATATTATCACCGCGGAAAAACAGCAGACTATTCGCAAATCGGGGATGTTAGAGTTTGTTGATGCCCAGATTAACCTCAATGATGTGGGCGGGTTGCAGAATCTGAAACGGTGGCTTGGCAAGCGCAAGAACTCGTGGATGGCGGAGGCTGCCGCATACGGTTTGCCTGCGCCGCGCGGGGTTTTGATTACGGGTGTGCCGGGCTGTGGTAAGTCACTGACCGCGAAGGCTGTAGCCTCTGCCTGGCAGCTGCCGCTGTTGCGGTTCGACATCGGGAAGGTGTTCTCGGGGCTGGTTGGATCCAGCGAACAAAACATGCGCACCGCGATTCAAGCCGCCGAGGCAGTTTCACCCTGTGTGCTTTGGATAGACGAGATCGAAAAAGGTTTCTCCGGGGTTATGCAGTCACACGATTCGGGCACCTCATCTCGCGTTTTCGGGTCTTTCCTAACCTGGATGCAGGAGAAGAAAGCACCGGTTTTTGTGATCGCAACCGCCAACAACATTGATGCCCTGCCGCCCGAGCTTTTGCGCAAGGGCCGCTTTGACGAGATTTTCTTTGTGGATCTGCCAACCGCTGTTGAGCGTGACGTGATTTGGCGGCTGCACCTTGGCAAGCGGCTGCAAAATCCGCGGGTTGAGCACGAGATCGACCTTGACGCAAACCTGGTAGAGCTGGTGAACCTCAGCAAGGGCTGGTCTGGCTCGGAGATTGAACAGGCCGTGATCTCGGCAATGTTCGACTCCTACACGGCTCAGCGGAAGCTGACGATGGCGGATCTGCGCCACGCGGCTGACACGATGGTGCCGCTCGCGGTCACCCAACCGGAACAGATCGCGAAACTGCGCGCCTGGGCTGACGAACGAGCAGTCGCGGCAACATCTCGTGAGGATCGCGCAGGCTACACGGTAACCGCTGCGGCGACGGCTGCTCAGCCTCCGAAAACCGCGGAGCGCAGCGATGAGTCACGCGGTGGGCGAATCGTCGACTTTTAATGACTGAGCTGCCATTTCCGCGGGTGCGGCAGGAAATATCGCGCCAAGCAGCGGATCCACCTCGGTCAGCTGCGGATCCACTCGCGCCAGAAACCCCGCAGCAACCTCCGGAATCGCCCCCGATTCGGGTGGCCCGTGTGGTGCCGGAAACGGTTGCGGAGGGTCCAGGAAATCGCTTTGCACTGTGGGTGCAGGGCTGCACAATCCGTTGCCCGGGGTGCTTTAACCCGCAGTATTGGACGAGTCGCGGTGGCACCGAAATGAGCGCCGCGGAACTGTTCGCGATGATTCCCGAGCGGCGAGTCGAGGGTGTTACGCTGCTCGGGGGTGAACCCTTCGAGCAGGCTGCTGCGTTGGCGCCGTTCACGCGGCTGGTGCAAGATGCAGGGCTGACGGTGATGAGCTTCACGGGATACACGCTGGAGCAGTTGGAGGCTCGCGCAGCTGCCGGTGACACCGCCACAGAACAGCTGTTGGCAGCCACGGATCTGCTGATTGACGGTCCGTTTATCAGGGAGGATCTAGATCACGAGCGACCGTGGGTGGGATCGCGCAATCAGGGCTTCCACACGCTGACCCCGCGTTACAGTCACCTGCAGGGGGCTTGGCAGCAGCTGCCAGACAGGTTAGAGATCACCGTGGCAGCCGATGGTACAACAGCGGTGAACGGCTGGGCAGACAGTGAAACCCTGGATGCCTTATTTGCCGAGCTGCGGCGCACCAAACAGTAAAACTCATCGACTTTTGTCGCTGCGCTGAAATATCAGTCAACCAAGCCAAGTTCGCGTGCCCGCACGAGTGCCGCGGTGCGACTGCTGACACCGAGCTTTGCGTAGATTCTCGCCAGGTGGGTTTTGACAGTGGTTGCCCCAATAAACAGCTGCTCGCTAATCTGTTTATTGCTGGCTCCGCCCGCGAGCGCCCGCAAAACATCGAGCTCCCGCTGCGTTAGATCCGGCTGTGGATCACGCATCCGCTGCACCAGTTTCTCGGCGACCAGCGGGGCAATAACAGAGCTGCCGTTCGCTGCAGCCCGGGCGGCACGCAAAAGCTCTGCCGGTGCCGCATCCTTCAACAGGTAGCCCTGTGCACCGGCCGCAATCGCGCGGGAAATATCGCTGTCATCGGCGTAATTGGTGAGTACCAGAATCGCTGGTGGCTGTTGTAGGGCGCGCAGTTCAATAATCGCTTCCACCCCGCTCATCCCCTCCGGGAAGCGCAGATCCATTGTCACCAGGTCAGGTTGCAGTTCGGTTGCAAGCGCGACCGAGGCAGCGGCACGGTCTGCCTCACCGACTACCTGAAAGCCGGGATCGTCAGCAAACACGGCCCGCAGCCCGCTGCGTACAATCGGGTGGTCATCAACTATCACCATGCGAATCATGGGGTTTCTCCGGTTTGGTTGTTTTTCAGCGGTAGCGTCACTGAGGTTAAGCATCCGGCGCCCGGTTCTGTCACAACCGCGAGGTTGCCGCCCAAGATTTGCACCCGATCGGCAAGCAGTTTTAGACCCCAGCCACTGTCGGACTGCACAGCGGAAACCAGCTGTTGATCGTAGTCAAAACCAACGCCGTCATCGTCGATTTCCAGCCGCACCTCGTTGTCGCTTGCACTCAGCCGCACTTCACAGTGCGCGGCGCCGGCGTGCTGCACAACATTCTCGATTGACGCCTGACAGATGCGCAGCAGCGTTGTCTCGTGTGCGAGAGGCAGTGTGGATCCGCCCAGCTCGCACCGCAGCGAAAACGCGGTCGTGACCGGTTTGGCAGTTGGCGAGCCGGCGGCGGGGGATTCGGCGGCGCGGGCGATTGAGTGCTGGGCTGCGCGATCCACCACCTGCCTGAGAGCGGTAGGCAGTGAGTTGCCGCGCAGGTCGGCGGGCGCCTTTAGCTCGGTTATGAAGCTGCGAGTTTCAGCGAGAGAGTGCGCGGCAGCGGCGCGGGCAAGCTCAATGTGCTTGGCAGAACTCTCGGGTTTGTTAGCCGCCATTTGTAGAAACAGCTGGATGCTTGATAGTGACTGGGCGACGGTGTCGTGCAGTTCGGCGGCGATGCGGCTGCGCTCCGCTAGAACTCCGGCTCGGCGCTCCGTTTCGGCGAGCTGTTCACGGGCGGCTGTTAGCTCTGCGAGTGCCCGCGACTTGGCGTTATTCGCGGCGAGCAGGCTACGCAACAGCGCCGAAAACACGGAAATAATCGCGAAGGCGATTAGCGGTCCGAGCACTGTGAACGGTGACCAGCTGTGGTGCATTAGCTCACCCCCGATTGTGCCGGCGGTGAGCAGCGTGGCGGCGATGAACCCGGGCAGGGGTGGTAGCAGCCAGTAGCTTTTTAGGACGAGCACAAACAGCAGATAGCTTGCATAGGGGCTGTCGGCAATCACCACCGCCCACAGGGAGCTGAACACAATCAGGTGCAAAACGACTCGCCAGTTGATTCGGGTTGCGGGGGATAGCAGCGAAACACCGCTGCGGCTTAGCCAGTAACTACCGATCAGCAACTGTGCCGCGCTGAGGAGGGAGAAGGTTAGGATGCGGGTGCGACCAGGATCCGCCTCGGCAAAGGCCAGCGCGCTCGGCAGGGCCATCAGTGCGAGCGCGCCCGCGAGGATCGACAGCTCGAGCGGTCGCGAGGCAGAGCGGGAGAGGGCAACAGTCATAGTTTCAGCCTAGCTGCGTTTTGGGTAGTGTCGCTATGGCACGCTCAGCAAAACCAGTAGGTGCCGCTTGTAAATCATCCAAAAGGATGACAAAAAGCCGACCTTTTTGCGGTTCTCTGGCGGTTGGCAAGCGACCAGACTGATAAGTATGTTCTTAGCAATTCGTGAATTAAGGTTTGCCCAGGGAAGGTTTTCCCTCATCGTTACAGTCGTTGCGTTGATGACGATGCTGGTTGGTTTCCTCACCGGTCTGACGGGCGGGCTCGCCAGCCAAAACATTTCCGCGCTGCTGCGCACCGGCGCCGACCAGGTGGTGTTCAGCGCCCCGACGGCAGACAAGAAACTCTCGTACTCAGAATCTGCGATCTCCGCAGACGCGGTTGCCACCTGGGAGGAGGTTGAGGGGGTGAGGGTGACCCCGCTCAGCATTGTTAACGGCGCAGTCGTATCTGACAGCGCCAAGCAACCGCTGGTGTTTTTTGCCGGGGTGGATCCGGAAGGTGAGGCGGTAACTCGCGGCTCAGATGTCATTCTTGGTGAGGGCGCTGCAGCGGAGCTTGGTGTGACAGTTGGCGACACTGTGACCCTCGCGGGTAGCCCGCTCACAGTCACAGAAATCACCGGCGATGAGTTCTATTCGCACCGCGAAGTGGCGTGGATTTCGCTGGAGAGTGCCCACCAGCTGCAGCAGCGCACTATGCAGGATGCCGGATTCGCCTCGGTGCTGCTGTTAAAGCAGACTGCGACAGGATCCGCGCAGGCAGCTGGCGAGACGGGGGAAGCGGGATCAGCCCAGGCGGCCACGGGCATACAAGCTGACACAGAAACCCTGATCGCCGACACCGCACAGCTCACCGAGACAGAGGCGCAGCCGCTTTTGATCTCGCTGCTCGCGCTTGAGTCGTTCAAGTCTGAGATCGGCTCGCTGGGCATGATGATTGGCATGCTGGTTGTTATTGCAACACTTGTGATCGGTGTTTTCTTCCTGGTGTGGTCGATGCAGCGGTATCGAGATATCGCGGTGTTAAAGGCGCTTGGCGCAAAAACCTCGTGGCTTGTGCGCGACAGTCTCGGTCAGGCGCTGCTGGTGTTGGTGCTCGGTGTGCTGCTTGGCGGGGTCGCAAACCTCTTGCTCGGTTCAGCTGTCAGCCTGAGTCTGCCGTTTGTTTCAGGCTTGATTCCCGTTGCGCTGCCGGCGGTGATGATTGTTGTTGCTGGCCTCATCGGTGCGCTGGTATCGCTTAGACAGGTTGTGCGAGCGGATCCAAACAGCGCCCTGCAGGCAGCTGCCGCCTAGCAGCCCTCGATTGCAAAAGAAGTACAAGGAGTAAAAGTGTTAGAGATAACAGACGTAGAACTGATCTACCCGGATGGTGACAGTGAAACGGTTGCGCTTCGCCGGGTTAGCCTCCGGGTTAATGCGGGCGAGATGGTCGCGATTACGGGGGCGAGCGGATCCGGTAAATCAAGCCTGCTCGCGGTTGCGGCAACGCTGCAGCGCCCAAATCGCGGAAGGGTCACGATCGCGGGCGTCGACACAACCGGCATGAACGGCGCGGAGCTGGCGAAGCTGCGCCGGGATAAGCTGGGGATTATTTTTCAGGCCCCCAACCTGATTCCCTCACTGACCGTTGCAGAGCAGCTGGAGATTGCCTCTGAGTTGCGCGGCACAACACGTGGCAGGGCTCAGCGCAATGCCGTGAGTAAGCGGGTCGCCGAGCTGTTGTCGGCGGTTGATATGGCGGATCACGCTAAAAAACGCCCCGGTGAACTCTCCGGCGGGCAACGGCAGCGCGTCAACATTGCCAGGGCGCTGATGAACTCGCCGCGGGTGTTGCTGGTGGATGAGCCAACAAGCGCGCTCGACAGTGTCCGCAGTGAGGCGGTTATGGCACTTTTGAAGCAGCTGACCGTTGACTTTAACCTTGCAACCGTTGTGGTCACTCACGACCGGGAGCAGCTGCACTGGTGTGACTCCGAGTATGTGATGTCTGACGGTGTGCTCACCCGGGCGCGGGGCTGAGCCGGGCGCGGGGCTGGGAGACACTGGCCTGAATGGCGGGAAAATAGCCGCTGGGCGGGGGAGTAACTGACGCGATCCATCCCATAACCTGAAAGTTGAGTGGGAATGACTCAAGTTTGACGGTTTGGAGTTGCGCGCCGGACGCAAATCTGTAAACTTGAGTGTGTAAGACTCAGGTTTGGGCAATCTGGCGACCGCCGTGGCGGACGAACAAACCGACCAACCACAGAGAGTTAAAAGATTCGGGAAACCCCGATTTAGACCCAGTAACAAAGGAGACAATATGTCACGCGCTGTAGGCATTGACCTCGGAACCACCAACTCGGTTGTGTCCGTGCTTGAGGGTGGCGAGCCAACCGTTATCGCAAACGCGGAGGGGCTGCGCACAACCCCGTCCATCGTTGCGTTCACAAAAGACGGTGAGGTGCTCGTCGGTGAAACCGCGAAGCGTCAGGCGGTCACCAACGTTGACCGCACCCTCGCGTCAGTTAAACGCCACATGGGCACCGACTGGAGCGTCACCATTGACGACAAGAAATACACCCCGCAGGAGATCAGCGCTCGCACCCTGATGAAGCTGAAGCGCGACGCCGAAACCTACCTCGGCGACAAGGTAACCGACGCGGTTATCACCGTTCCTGCCTACTTTAACGACGCAGAGCGCCAGGCAACCAAGGAAGCGGGCGAGATCGCTGGCTTGAACGTGCTCCGCATTGTTAACGAGCCAACCGCTGCGGCGCTCGCATACGGCCTCGACAAGGGCAAAGAGGATGAGCTGATCCTCGTGTTCGACCTCGGCGGTGGTACCTTCGACGTCTCACTGCTCGAGGTTGGTAAGGACGACGACTTTTCAACCATCCAGGTGCGCGCAACCGCGGGCGATAACCGTCTCGGTGGTGACGACTGGGATCAGCGGATCGTTGAACACCTGATCAAGCAGTTCAAGGCAGCAACCGGCGTTGACGTCTCAAACGACAAGATCGCGTTGCAGCGCCTTAAAGAGGCAGCAGAGCAGGCAAAGAAGGAGCTGTCAACCAGCACCCAGACCAGTATCCAGCTGCCATACCTGTCACTGACAGAGAACGGCCCCGCAAACCTTGACGAGACCCTCACCCGTGCAAAGTTCGAGGAGCTGACCAAGGATCTGCTTGAGCGCACCAAGAAACCATTCAACGACGTTATCGCAGAGGCGGGCGTGAAGGTTAGTGAAATCGCTCACGTTGTGCTCGTTGGTGGATCCACCCGTATGCCAGCCGTAACAGAGCTCGTAAAGCAGCTGACCGGTGGTAAAGAACCAAACAAGGGTGTAAACCCTGACGAGGTTGTTGCCGTTGGTGCGGCGCTGCAGGCGGGCGTTTTGAAGGGCGAGCGGAAAGACGTGCTGTTAATCGACGTCACCCCGCTGTCACTCGGTATCGAAACCAAGGGTGGCATTATGACCAAGCTGATCAAGCGCAACACCGCGATCCCAACCAAGCGTTCCGAGACCTTCACAACCGCTGAAGATAACCAGCCGTCTGTGTCTATCCAGGTGTTCCAGGGTGAGCGCGAGTTCACCCGCGACAACAAGAACCTCGGTACCTTCGAGCTAAGCGGTATTGCACCGGCTCCTCGCGGCATCCCACAGATCGAGGTCACCTTCGACATCGACGCCAACGGTATTGTGCAGGTGTCTGCAAAAGACAAGGGCACCGGGAAAGAGCAGACCATCACCATCTCCGGTGGATCCAGCCTGTCACAGGAGGATATCGACCGCATGGTGAAGGAAGCCGAGGAGCACGCAGCAGAGGACGCAAAGCGTCGTGAGGCAGCTGAGACCCGCAACAGCGCAGAGCAGCTCGCCTACGGTGTTGACAAGTTGCTTACCGAAAACGACGACAAACTGCCTGAGGACGTGAAAACCGAGGTGAAGGCAGACCTTGACGCGCTCAATGAGGCGCTCGCCGGAGATGACGCTGACGCGGTAAAGGCGGCAGCTGACAAACTGAACGAGAGCCAGGGCAAACTCGGCCAGGCAATCTACGCCGCTGCGCAGAGCGAAGGCGAAGCAAACGCTGAGCCTGCCGCAGCCGGCGCAGACAGCGACGAGGACATCGTGGACGCCGAGGTTGTTGACGACGAAGAGGACAAGAAGTAACAATGACTAAAGAGGAACAGAACGCTAACAACGAGCAGGTTCCTCACAGCGGTGAGCCGGAGGCAAACGTCTCCGGCTCTGCCGCAGCTGCAGAACCGCTCACAGTTGAAGATATTTTGAGCGCGGCGCAGAGTGAGGAGGCGGCCGCGGCCGAAAACACCGCAGCCGCTGACGATGCTGCGCCGGGTGGATCCGCAACCGCGGGCACCGGGGAGGGAGAGGCCGAAGCTGCTGACGGCGCTGCGCCGGGTGGATCCGCCCACCCAGACCCGCTGCAGGATGCGGCAAACCCCTATCTAGAGGACCTGCGCCGGATCACCGCCGAGTACGCGAACTACCGCAAACGCACCGCCGAAACCGCGGAGCTGGAGCGGCAGCGCGCGGTTGCGAAGGTTGTTACCCCGCTGCTTGCGGTGCTTGACGACCTGGATCGCGCGGCAGCTCACGGTGACCTGGTTGAGGGCACCGCGTTTGCCGCGATCGCGCAGAAACTGCGTGGCTCACTGGAGAAGCTCGGCCTGGAAGCCTACGGGGAGGCCGGTGAGGAGTTTGATCCGCAGCTGCACGAGGCGATTGCGCAGGTGCCGGTGCCGGGCACCGAGCAGGCAACCGTGTTGGACGTTGTTGAGCGGGGATACAAACTCGGCGAGGTTGAGCTGCGTCCCGCAAAAGTAGCGGTGGCGGTGGCGGCCGATGGCTAGTCAGGACTGGTTAGAGAAGGACTTCTACAAGATCCTCGGCGTTGACAAGCAGGTCACCGAGAAGGAGCTCACCAAGAAGTACCACAAGCTCGCGCACAAGTATCACCCCGACTCCAACCAGGGTGATGCCGCGGCGGAGGCGCGTTTTAAGGAGATCAGCGAGGCATACTCGGTGCTCTCCGACCCGGAACAGCGCGCTGAATACGACCAGATTCGCGAGCTCGGCCCGGCCGCGTTTGGCGGCTTCGGCGGCATGTTCGGCGGCCCCGGCGGTTTCGGCGGTGCTGGCGGCTACCAACAGGGTGACTTCAGCGGTTTTGAGGACATCTTCGGCGGCCTGTTCGGCGGCGGCGGTGCAAGACGCAATGTGCGCTACGAAACCGGCAGTGGCTTTGAAGACATCTTCGGCGGTATGGGCGGTTTCCAGTCGCGGCCACGCGGTCCACAGAAGGGTGCGGATCTCGGTGCCACCCACACAATTGACCTGCGGCAGGCAATCACCGGCGACACGGTGACGCTCGCGATCCCGGGCGATAAAACGATTAAGGTGAAGATTCCCGCCGGTGTTACCGACGGTAAGAAGATTCGCGTGCGCGGCAAAGGGCAGGAGAGCCCGAACGGCGGCCCGAACGGTGATTTAATCCTCACCGTGCTGGTGCGTAAGCACCCGGTGTTTGAGCGTGACGGCAAGAACCTGCGCGTGAAACTGCCTGTCACCTACCTGGAGGCAACCCTCGGCGCAACCGTTGAGGCGCCAACAATCACCGGTGAGCGCGTGAAACTGCGTGTGCAGCCGGGCACCCCGAGCGGCCGTGTGCTGCGGGTTAAGGGTCGCGGCGTGAACGGATCCGGAACCCCCGGTGATCTGCTGGTTGAGGTGCAGGTGGTTGTGCCGCAGCGCCTAACCGACAAACAGCGCAAACTGTTTGAACAGTTGCAGGAGCTGGAGACTGACAATCCGCGCGGCGACCTGTACGCTAGGGTTTAACCAACCCGGTGAAATGGCTAGATAGGTGAATGAGCGGTGAAACAGTATGAGCACTGAAAAAATGGACCGGTACTCGCCCATTTTCGCAATCGCCCAGGCGGCGGAGCTCGCGGAGATGCACCCGCAAACCCTGCGCCAGTACGACCGGATTGGCCTGGTGTCACCGCAGCGAACACGCGGTAACACCAGGCGTTACTCCCTCCACGACATCGACCAGCTGCGGCAGGTTTCACAGCTGTCACACGAGGGTTTGAGTCTGGAGGGGATCCGCCGCGTGCTCGATCTGGAGAACGAGGTGCAGCGCCTGCGGGTTAGGGTTGCGTCACTTGAGCGTGCCCTGTCCGATCAGGTTATGCAGCAGGAGCGGCGCGTGTTCGCTGCCGGGGCAGGCGGTGAGGTTGTCAGCGTCAGACGCGGCACCCGGGTGCGTCGCGCAAACGAGATAGTGGTGTGGCGGCCAAACGCTAGATAGCTACGAGCGAGTTTTTTGTGTGGCGTACCGAACGCCCGGTAGTATCGCTAACGAGGAGGCATTATGCAGCACAAACCATCAGCCAAGTGGTTACTTGAGCGTCCCCGGGTTACCGCCGCGGCCGCCCTTGAGATCGCGATGACCAACTACGATGTCAGCGGTGTTGTCCGCGAGCTCGGCAGCCAGCAGGATCGCAACTATCTTGTGCAGGGCACGGCCGGGGCGGATCCGCTGCTGCTGAAAATCTACAACCCTGTTGTGACGCGCGAGACCGTCGAGCTGCAGATCACCGCCGCGGACCGGCTGCGCGAGCACGGCCTTCGCACCCCGCTTGCTCGGCCGAGCCTGACGGGGGAGCGGCTTTTGACGGTGCCGCTCGCCGACAGTGACAGCACCGCGACTGGTGACAGCACCGTGACCGGCGAGAGTGCCGCGACCGGTGGTAGCGCTGGGTCCGGCCACAGCACCGCAACCGCGGTTGGGTTTGAGGTTGTTCCCGGCCGGTCGCTGCTGGAGCGCGGTGAGCTTGACGGCGTCACCGCCGAGATGCTTGGCGCCCAGCTCGGTCGTGTGCTGCTGGCGCTGCAAGACTTTGACCACCCGGCTGCCCGGCGTGAACTGCAGTGGGATCTGTGTCGGGCGGATCAGGTTGTGGCGCAGCTCCTGGAGGAGCTCCCCGCCGAAAAACAGCCGCTCTGCCGTGACGCGACAATTGCCGCCTGGCAGCGGGTTAGTGAGCTCGCGGCGAAACTGCCGCGACAGATAATTCACGGCGATCTGACCGCCGACAATGTTATGCAGGACGACTCGGGCAACCTCTGGGTTGTTGACCTGGGCGACCTGATGCACTCGTGGCGAGTAAACGAGCTGGCTGTTTTTGCCGCCGATCTGCTCGGCCACACAGGAGACTTTATGACGGTTCTCCGCGGCGTTGCTGGCTGCGCAAAACAGCTTGCCGCCGCCGGAAACCCGCTCAGCGTAGAAGAGGTGCGCGCTATTCTGCCGCTGATTGTGCTGCGCGGCGCGGTGCTCGCCGTTAGCGGATATTCCCAGCTGCGCATAGACCCCGAAAACGAATATGCCGCTGTTCGCATGGAACAGGAGTGGCAGGTGTTTGAGCGCTCGCTCGCGCTGCCCTACGACTGGGCGACCGCGCAGCTGCTGCTCGCCGCTGGTCTGCCCCACACCGGCGCAGACTACGCATATGCCATTCTTGGCATAGACGAGGCTAAGGTGCTGGATCTCGGTATCACCGCCCCGGTTTTCAACGGCGGCAGCTGGTTGGCAAAGCCCGCACCCGAGCAGGAGGCGGAGCTCGCAGCTGACCTGGTGCAGTTCGGCGAGGTGTGCGTTGCTCGCTTCGGCGAGGCGCGAATGACCCGCGTCAGCGAGGACACAACCGAGCAGGGCCGGGCACGGGCACGCGGGGTGCAGCTGTGGCAGGCATCCGAATCGCGGATCCGCGCACCCTTTGCCGGTGAGGTCTACTGTTACGACGCTGGCGACTCCAGCTGTATAACCCTCTACGATCGCGAAAGCGGTGTTGCTGTTACCTTCGCGAGCGAAGTGCTGAAACCAATCGACAGCGCACAGGACTTCGTCACCGACATTTGTGGTGAGGATGAGCCGCTTGGCGAGGCCGAGCCGCTTGCCGAGAACGAGAGCGAGCGTGAGGGCCAGGTCGAGGACGAGAACGAACGCGAGGCGGAAACCGGGCGCAACGGCGAAGGTGTCAGCGAGATCGCGACCCCGGTGAAGCGGGTTGTTGCGGGCGAGGTTATCGGACTGCTCAGCTCCGGCGAGGACGAGATGCTCGGCAGCGCGATTGTGACGCGGCAGATCGTCTCCCCGGAGGCAACGATTTCCGACCTGATCGCCACAATTAAAGACAATGTTTCACGTGGAACATACGGTTTCACGGACGCGGCGGGTGACTACGAGAGCAACTGCGCCGCTGACCCGAGCGTTGTGCTGAGGCTACCCGCCCGGGCGGCGGCGGTGACGGATCCACACCGGCAAAAGCGTGAGGCACAGACCCGCCGCAATAGCGCAATGGGGGAGGCCGCGGAGCGCTACTACGCTGATCCGCCGCTGTTCCAGCGCGGTTGGGAGGCGCTGCTGGTTGACAACTGCGGCAACGCCTACGTCGACCTGGTGAACAACGTCACCGCGATCGGCCACTCCAACCCGGTGCTCGCGGAGCGCGTTGCCGAGCAGCTGCAGCTGCTCAACACCAACAACCGCTTCCTCTATGACGCCTACGCCGAGTTCACCGAGAAGCTGCTCGCGCACAGCCCGGATCCGCGCCTGAACCGCGCAATCCCGGTCAACAGCGGCTCTGAGGCGGTGGATCTCGCGATCCGCCTCGCCCAGGTGGCAACCGGTCGCAGTCACATTATTGCGACGCGCGAGGGTTACCACGGGTGGACCATGGCGTCCGACGCCGTCAGCACCTCGGCGTTCGACAACCCGCACGCAACCGCCTCCCGCCCCGACTGGGTGCACCTGGTGAGCGCACCAAACAGCTATCGTGGCGAGCACCAGGGCGAGGACGCGGCAGAGCAGTACGCGGCCGAGGTTGAGCGAGTGATCGCCGAGATGGTTGCGGCCGGAAACCCGCCGGCAGCGTTTATCTGCGAGCCGGTGTTCGGTAACGCCGGGGGTGTTATCCCGCCGGCGGGCTACCTGGATCGCGTCTACCGTGCGGTTCGTGAGGCGGGCGGTCTGGTGATCGCGGACGAGGTGCAGGTCGGTTACGGCAGGCTCGGTAAAACCTTCTGGGGTTGCGAGCTGCTCGGTGTCACGCCGGATATTATCGCGACCGCGAAGGCGGCCGGTAACGCATACCCGGTCGGCGCGGTAATCGCGAGCAGTGCGACCGTTGCGGCGCTTGTGCGCGTCGGCATGTTCTTCTCCTCGGCGGCGGGTGCACCGGCAAGCGCGGTTGCCGCCTCCGCAGTGCTCGACGAGATTGAGTCACGGCAGCTGCAGGCAAACGCCCTCACCGTCGGCAATCACACCCGCGAGCTGCTGGCCGAGCTGCAAAACAAACACGAGGTGATCGGCGCCGTTCACGGCAGCGGACTCTACCTCGGCATCGAACTGGTGACCGACCGCGACAGCAAAACCCCGGCAACCACGCTCACCGCAGCCGTCTGTGAGGCGCTGCTTGCCGAGGGCTTCATCGTGCAGCCAACCAGTGAACGGCAAAACGTCCTCAAGTTTAAGCCGCCGATGGTGCTAACAATTGAGCAGGCAAGCCAGTTTGAGAACGCCCTCGATCGGGTGCTGACCGCGCTGACAGCGAGCTAGCGCGCTAAATATCCGGCCGGTGTCCTTACGGTAGGCTAGTAGCGTGGATCGTGCGCTAAAAGTCTTTACCCCCGCGGTGGTGCTATTACTGCTCGGCGCCGCTGTTTCCCTCTACGCCGGACTGCAAATCGGCGGGGCAGCGGATCCGCGCACCGTCGCAGACCCGGGGGCGATTGTGCGCTACCTGCTGCCGGCATCCCGCACAGCCGTTAACCTGTCGCTGTCGGTTATGCTTGGCGCACTGCTGATTGCGGTGTGGGCGCTCGCAACCGACAAAAACGAGTACGGACGGGTTATGGATCTCGCCGCCGGCGCCGCTGCGGTGCTCACCGTCAGCTCGGGCACAGCGCTGATCGCAACCTACCTCGATGTCAGCCTGCAGCCGTTCTCGGCGAGCCAGGCGTTCGGCGCGGGACTCGGCCAGTTCGTTAGCGAGTTAGAGCTTGGGCGCTTGTGGATCGAGCTGGTTGCGCTCGCTGCTGTCACCACCGTGCTGTGTTTCGCTGTCAGGTCGCGCAGGCTGACACTGCTGCCGCTGGTGACGGCGGTGCTGTGCCTGCTGCCGCTCGCCGCGCAGGGTCACGCAGCCGGAGCCTCAGGCCACTCGCTCGCGGTGAACGCGATGTTCCTGCACATTGGCGGCGCGGCGGTTTGGATCGGCGGGCTTGTCACGATCGTCTATCTGGCGCTGTTTAGCACCCCTGAACGGTTTGCCGTGCTGGTGCGCCGTTACTCGTTTCTCGCGCTGCTCGCGTCAATCGCGGTTTTCTGTTCGGGTGTTTTAAGCGGTATGCTCCGGGTTGGAGACCTCTCTAACCTGTTTGCGACCGGTTACGGCCAGCTGCTCGTCTTAAAAACCGTTGCGATGATTGTGCTGCTCGGGTTTGGTGCGTGGCATCGGATCCGCCTAATCCCGCGCCTCGCCGTCGCAAAGCCGCGGGGTGCTGGTGCAAAGCACCCCGGCGCCGCGAAGCAGCCTCGCGAGGCGAAGATACCAGCGGGGGAGGTGAAACAGACGGCGATCTATCGCACCCGCCTGTTTCTCTGGTTTGTTGTGAGCGAGATCGCGGTTATGGGCATCGCCTCCGGTCTTGCCGGAGCGCTCGGCCGCACCGAAACACCCGTCACGATCCAGCCGGCGCGGGAGCTTGGCACCACAATCACCCCCGCAGAGTGGCTGACCGGTGATCCGCTGCCGCCCGAACTCACCCCGGACCGCATCTTCACACAGTGGAAGTTTGATCTGCTGTGGATTTTGATCGCGGTTTTCGGCATCGCAATCTACTACTACGGTGTGATTAAACTACGCCGTCGCGGCGACAAATGGGGGATTGGCCGAACAATCTCGTGGACCGCGGGTATGCTCGTGCTGTTCTGGGTCACGAACGGCTACCTGAACGCCTACGAAGCCTACCTGTTCAGCTCCCACATGCTCGGGCACATGTTTCTGACCATGCTGATCCCGATGCTGCTGGTGCTGGGCGCCCCGGTGACGCTGCTGCTGCGAGCTGCTGAGAAGCGCCGCGATGGATCCTGGGGCCCGCGCGAGTGGGTTGTTTGGGCGCTCGACACCCCCTGGGCGAAACTCGTCTCGAACCCGATTTTTGCCGCGATTATGTTCTCTGGTTCGCTGTGGATCTTCTACTTCACGCCGATTCTTCGCTGGGCGATGGAGGAGCACATCGGCCACCAGTGGATGATCGTGCACTTCCTGCTCAGCGGCTACCTGTTCGCGCTAACCCTGATCGGCATCGACCCGGTGCCAAACCGTTTCAGCTATCCGTTGCGGCTCGTTCTGCTGCTCGCCACCATGGCGGCGCACGCCTTCTTCGGCGTCACTATTATGAGCGGTGAGGGGCTACTCGCAGCGGACTGGTTCGGGGCGATGGGCCGCGAGTGGGGGGATCCGCCGCTTCAGGATCAACAAAACGGCGGCGGTATCGCCTGGGGTATCGGCGAGATTCCGACACTGCTGTTGACGCTGATTGTGTCGGTGCAGTGGGCGCGGGCGGACGATAAAGAACAGCGCCGCCGTGACCGTGCCGCCGATCGCACCGGCGATGCTGAGCTGCGCGCCTACAACGAGATGCTGCAGCAGCGCGCAGAACGTCAGCAAACCCGCCGCTAGCTAGCTAGGCCTCGAAGATTCGCTGCCCAATGTACTCGCCGGGGCGCACCCCGGGCGGAACCAGCCAGAGGCTTGACCCGATGTGGCGGATGTACTCGTTGAGCAGGTCGCTCTTCAGGTTGCCCTGCACCTGCACAAACTTCGCCGGATCGTTCTGGAAGGTGATGAAGAACAGGCCAGCGTTCAACTGCCCGAGCTCGTTGGATCCGTCAACATAGTTGTAGCCGCGACGCAGCAGCTCAACGCCCTGATTGTTGCTGGAGTGGGCGAGACGGACGTGCGCGTCAACGTCAATCACCGGGCTGCCATCGGGGTTCAGCGCCTTAAAATTAGGTGTTTCAAACTCGGTGCTGCCGCTCAGCGGCGCGCCCTCACCCTTGGTGCGACCGATCACGCGCTGCTGCTCGTTGAGGTGTTGACGGTCCCAAATCTCGATGGTCATCTGAATTTTGCGCGCCACCAGGTAGGTGCCGCCAACCAGATAGTCGGGGGTTTTATCGCCCTTCTGGATCCACACAAAATCCTTCAGCTTTTCAGCCTCATCGGACTTAATGCTCGCTGTGCCGTCTTTGAACCCGAACAGGTTACGGGGTGTTTTTTGGCTGCGGCTGGTTGAGGAGGTGCGGCCGAAACCGAGCTGCGTCCACTTGATGCGCGCCTTCCCGAACGCGATGCGGCTGAGGTTGCGGATCGCGTGCACCGCCACCTGCGGATCGTCCGCGCACGCCTGCACACACAGGTCGCCGCCGCTGATCGCGTCATCAATCAGGTCGAAGGCGAAAAGCGGCAGTTCTTCAAACTCTTTCGGCAGTTTGCTGCGAAGTCCGTAAGGGTCGGCGATAACACTCTGACCGGATTTTTTGTCGGCGAAGAGGGTGCGTCCGAAGCCGAATGTGAGGGTCAGGTTCGCGGCCCCCAGATCATGTGCCTCGCCGGTGTCGTCGGGTGGGAGCAGCAGCGCGCCGTCAACGGCTCCGTCGCCGATATCTTTGCCCTGGGTGAGGGCGCGCGCCGCGGTTGTCCAGTCTTTCAGCAGCTGGATCAGATCCTCGCGGCTGGTTGCGCGGTTCAGCTCGAACGACGCAAAGTGCATCCGGTCCTGCGCCTCGGTTGTGATGCCCGCCTGGTGCTCACCCTCAAAGGGCACAACACCGTGGACCGTATCAACCCGGTTGTCGTCAAAACCACCGCTCAGCGCCGTTTGGGCGGCTGCGCCTCCGGCCGCACCGACGGCGATTCCGGCGGCTCCGGCGCCGATCATGCCAAACAGTTCACGGCGGCTCGGGGTGAGCTTGCCGCGCTCGGCGGTGCCGCGCTCGGCGGTGCCGCGCTCGGCGGCGTGATTTTCGGCGTTGCCGTTCTTGACGGTGTCGTGCTGGGCGGATCCGCTCTCGGCAGACTCGTTGTTGGGGGAAGTGTGCTCAGTCATAATTGCCTCGGGGTTGGTGAAATCAGTGACGGCGAAACGGTGTGGTGCGACCGGTGAACCGGTGAACCGAAAATCGGTGTGACCAGTGGGGCCGGCGGAAGCTAGTGAAAATAGCCCACAGGGGTTTTGCTTCCCCCTGTGAGCTATCTCACTTTTACTGTGGCAACCGGTGCCTTTAGTGTTATTTTAGTGGGTTTTATCCCGGACTACTCGGCTGGTTCCTCAAGACCCAGCACGGTGTGGGTGAGCTTCGAGAGCGGCTCGCTCAGCGCGTTCAGCTGGGCGGCAAGCTCGTTGCGCTCGTCCTGGCCGACGGTTGAGTAGTCAACGAAGCCCTCCTCGTATGAACCGTATGTTCCGAGCAGGTCCTTCATGGCCTTGAACTGCTTCTCCAGCTCAGCAACCAGTTTCTTACCCTCTTCACCCTTAGCGGATGCGATCTTCTTCACGGTCTCGAACGCAACCTCGGCGCCCTCAACGTTTGCGTAGAAGTCGTAGAGGTCGGTGTGGCTGAACTCGTCCTCTTCGCCCGGCAGCTTGCCGTCAGGAGCAGAAACCTCATCGAGCAGACCGATCGCGCCGTTAGAGATGTCGGCGAGGGTCAGCTCGAACTTATCAGAAGACACCAGGTCGTGCAGCTCGGTGACGTCAGCAACCAGCTGGTCGGCGAGCTTCTTGCGGCCTGCCTCGTCAAGCGGCTGAATATCCTCGTCTGGGTAGTTCTTGCGGGCCTCGTCGATCCACATGTCCATCTCGATGCGGTGGAAGCCGGTGAACTCCAGGTTCTCTGCTTCAGCGCCTGGCTTGCGGTAGTCGATCTTCGGATCCAGGTCGCCGAACTGCTCAGCGGTCGGCTCGATCCGCTCGTAGTGCTTACGCACCAGCGGGAACAGCTTCATGGCGGTGTCAAAATCACCGCTCGCGTAGGCGTTCGCAAACTCCTCGGTCTGTGGCAGCAGCTCAGAAACCTGCTGCTTAGTGTAGGCAACATAGGTCGCTACGGCGTCATCGGCGGCCTGCTGCTCGTCAGCCGGCAGTGCCTGCACCTCACCGGTAACAGTGAACTCGGCCTTACCAACGTCAGCGCCAACCATGCCAGGCTTGCAGGCGGTGAAGTAGGTGCCAGGGTCGGCAACATAGGTCAGGTCGCGGCTTGCGCCGGGAGCAATGTTCTCAACCTCGCTGGCAATCGACAGGCCGTTCTCACCAAGCAGGTAGAACTCGTTAACCTTGCTGCCCTCGTTCTTAATGGTGAAGGTGATTGTGCCGGCGGTTGCCTCGGCGGTCTCAACCTTACAGTCGGTGTCTGTTGCTGTGACCGCGATCTTCTGCGCTGCCGCACCGCCCTCTGGGGCGTTCGGCACACAACCGGCGAGCGCTACCGCTGAGGCAGCAGCGAGCGCGGGGATCGCGACTAGCTTGGTGTGCTTCATTGGGGATTTTCCTTTCATTTTGGCGGATCCGCCACTGTTGAGTCTGTCATCGGGTCGCCGTGCTTGATAGCCAGCTGGCTAACCGGAGACGGGTTCAACAGGGTTTGGGGATTTGGAGGACTTAGGGGGATTAGGGGATTCTTGGGGTTTGGTTGCCGCTTGAGCGGTTGTTGGGCTGGTAGCTGGGCCGGCCGCTGAGCCGGTCGCTGCGGTTTTGGTTGCCGCTGGCTTTGCCGGGGTTTTGCGGGATTTTACGATGAAGACTGCTAGCACCGTCACCAGGTAGATCGCCCAGGCGACAAGCTCCAGCTTGCTCATCTCCGGGGTGAACCCGACTGTGCCCTTCAGCAGTGAGCCGATAAACCCGTCAGGGCTGATAATGTGTCCGATCTGGAACGCCCAGGCGCTGTCACCCCAGAGGCCGTGCAGTGCCTCGGGAGCCCAGGTTGGCGCGGTTGCGAACGGCCCCGGTAGCACGTCAGCCTCCTGCAGATCGTGCACACCGTAAGCGAGGATACCCGCGGTGAAAACGATCAGCAGCACACCCGACCAGGTGAAGAAGCGGGAGAGGTTGACGCGCACAAGCCCGGTCTGCATCGCCCAGCCGAGCAGCGCGGCAACTAAAATGCCGGCAACAGCGTTGATGAGACCTGCGGCGGGGCCGAGCTCGAAGGTTTTGGTTGTCGCCCAAATAAACAGCGCGGTTTCTAGACCCTCGCGGGCAACCGAGATGGTTGCGAGCGCAACAATTCCCCAGCCTGAGCCTTTAATAATCTCTTTGCTGAGCTTACCCTCCAGCTCGCCGCGCAGATTCTTCGCGGTTTTCAACATCCAGAAGATCATGCCGGTGACCATCGCGACGGCGACCAGTGACAGTCCGCCGCCGATTAGCTCCTGCGCCTTAAACGACAGACCGTAAGCACCGTAGGTGAGAATAAACCCGGTGACAAGCGAGATTAGGATCGCGAGCGCAACGCCCAGCCAAATTTTGCGGATCACGTCACGCCTGCCGAGCTTGGCAGCGTAGGCGATCAGAATACCGACGACGAGGGCAGCTTCAAGCCCCTCGCGAAAGCCAATCAAAAAGGTAGCTAACATCAATATGCAATTCTCTTGGGGATTAGTAAGTCCCATTTTATCTACATCTGATGATGCGCGCAATCATTCGGCGCCTCCGCAGGATCGCGGGAGCGGTCGACGGGGTCGCTGGATCCGCCCGGGGAGGAGCCTGCCTAGGGCCAGGGTCGGCAGTGCCGCTCAGGGTCGCTGGATCCGCCCGGGAATGCCGGGTGGCTGGAATGCCGGGTGGCGGGGGTGCCGGGTTGCCGGGTGACTAGATCCGCTCGAAGATCGCGATTGACTCGAAGTGGTGAGTGTGCGGGAAGAGGTCGAAGCCGCGCAGCGCCGTCAACTCATATCCGCCCGTGACCAGCGTCTGCGTGTCGCGCGCGAGCGCCACCGGATCGCAGGCAACGTAGATAATGTTCTGCGGTGCGAGCTCTAGCAACTGCGCGGTGACGCGGCCGCCAGCGCCCGATCGGGGCGGATCCAAAACCACCGTGCCCCGGTTAACCCGCTGCCGCACAACCCCGCTGGAGCGCAGCAGGTCTGCGAGATAGTCCTCGGTTTTCGCGTTGAGGGTTTGAGCGCCCGGCGCGGTTGCGAGGTTCTCGGCCGCGAGATCGGTCGCCGCCTCATCACTCTCAATGCTGGTGATCCGCGCCCTGGAATCGCTGCCCGCAATAAAACCGCCGACGAGCAACCCGACACCGCCGTAAAGATCGAGGTTTGCGGCGGCCGGATCCACCGCGTCACCGAGCCACTCAACCGCGCTCGCAACCTGCTCAAACAGCGTCGACGCGGCCTCGCGGTGCACCTGCCAGAAGCCACCGGCGCGCACCCGGAACGGCAGACCAGCAGCATATTCGGTTATGACGTCCCCAGCGCCAACCGCGGTTTTTTCGCCGCGATGGGTGATTAACAGGCGTGGATCGTCACCGCTCGGCGCCACCAGGTCGACGTGCTGCGCGTCCGGCAGCAGGTCGTTAAGCGGCGCGAGAGGCGCGAGCTCGGGAACAGCGAGCGGCAGCGACTTCACCGGGATCACGCGGTGGCTGCGGGCGGCGTAGGGGCCAACCCTGCCCGTCTCGGGGTCGACGTGCAGGCGCACGCGGGTTCGCCAGCCGAGCCCGGCATCATCGTCGCCGGGCAGCGCCTCAATCACCGCGGCCGTTGCGATCTCGCTGTTAAGTTTCGCCTGGCGCCGCATCGCATCCGCGAGCACCTGCGCCTTCAACTCCCGCTGGTGCGAAAGCTCGATGTGCCCGAACTCGGCGCCGCCAACCCGCATCTCCGGCTGCCGGTTAATACTCGCCTCCGCCCAAATGTGATCCTGCCGCTTGGGGGAAGCCTCAACAACCGAAACCGCGGTCGCGCGCGCAAAACTCTTCTTCACCTCGGTCAGTCGGGCACGCACTCGCTCACCCGGCAGCGTGTCGGCAACAAACACAACACGCCCCTCGTGGCGGGCAATGCTGAGGCCGCCGTGCGCGATCCCCGTCACCTCAAGCTCCAGAGTGTCTCCCGCGCTGAGCGCTGCCGTGCCAGGATTCTTGCGGGCGTTATCGGTCGCCGCTGATTCGGTTTTTTCAGTCATGCTTAATATTCTGCCAGTCCCACGCAGCATACAGACAGTTTCAGGCATTAATATCTGGTTATGCAGTTAATTCTCGCCTCAACCAGCCAGGCACGCCAGGCCGTGCTGCGCGCCGCCGGCATCATCCCCGCCCAGCTGTGGCCCCCAGCAACCGACGAAGCAGCGGTTGTTGAGGCCGCAAACCGGGCAAGCATCGCCGTTGGTGGATCCGCCCTCACCGCCGCAGAAACCGTGCAGCTGCTCGCAAAAGCGAAGGCTGAGGACGTTGCTGAACGCCATCGTGACCAGTTGCGGCAGCAGCGTTTCACTGGCGTGATCTTGGGCGGTGACAGCATGTTCCTGCTCGACGGTGAACTGCTCGGCAAACCGCTTGTGCCGGAGGTTGCGCTTGAACGCGCGAAACAGCACCGCGGCAAAACCGGCGTGCTCTACTCAGGGCACTGGGTTGTTGTTGTCGAAAACGGCGAAATAATCACCGGTGGTGGCCTGGTTGACAGCGCAACAGTGCGCCTTTGCGATGATGTCACCGACGAGGAACTCGCCGCCTACGTCGCATCCGGCGAACCACTGCAGCTCGCGGGCGGCTTCGCAATTGACGGGCTTGCCGGTGCTTTTATCGACCGAATTGAGGGATCCCACAGCTGCGTTATGGGGCTGTCCCTGCCGGCGCTCCGCCGCCTGCTGATCGGGCTCGGGCTCAACTATACTGCGCTCTGGCAGCAAAACAGCAACTAGCGGTGAGGGCGCGGGTGGATCCACGCAGGCAGCCTCAGAAGCAACGGCGCGGGCGCGATCCACAAAAGAATTAACACCAGACCAACCAAAACCAGAAAGGTAAACAATGACAGACTATGTTGATCTCGCGGGTGAGGCACGCAGTTTCGGTGACGCCGCCGCACAGCAGCGGGTGCGTGAAAACGACCGCGGTTACGTCTTCCACTCGTGGTCGGCGCAGGGCAAAATCGATCCGCTACCGGTTGCAAAGGGTGAGGGGGTGAGATTCTGGGACTATGACGGAAAAGAGTACCTCGACTTTTCGTCACAGCTCGTCAACCTGAACCTCGGACACCAGCACCCCGAACTGGTTGCGGCGATCACCAGCCAGGCGCAGCGCCTCGCCACGATCCAGCCCGCCTTCGCGAACGACGCTCGCGGTGAACTGGCGAGGCTGCTCGTCGAAAACAGTTTCGCGGGCGCTCGCAGCGTGTTCTTCACCAACGGCGGCGCTGACGCTAACGAGTACGCGATCCGCCTCGCCCGCCACCACACCGGCAGGCAGAAGGTGCTCGCCCGCTACCGCTCGTATCACGGCTCAACCGCGACCGCGATCACGCTTACGGGTGAGCCACGCCGCTGGGCGAACGGTGTGCTCGACGCAAACGTTGTGCACTTCTTTGGCCCCTACGAGTACCGTTCAGAGTTCTGGGCCGGATCCGCCGCCGAGGAGAGCGAGCGGGCACTACAGCATCTTGCACACACAATCGAGCTGGAGGGCCCGGGCACCATTGCGGCGCTGATTCTTGAGACCGTGACCGGCACAAACGGTATTCTGGTGCCGCCTCCCGGCTACCTGGAGGGTGTGCGTGAGCTCTGCGACAAACACGGCATCATGCTGATCTGTGACGAGGTGATGGCGGGCTTTGGCCGCACCGGGTCGCTGTTTGCGTTCCAACAGTTCGGGATCACGCCCGATCTTGTCACCTTCGCTAAGGGTGTTAACTCCGGCTATGTGCCGCTCGGCGGTGTGATTATTTCGGAGGCGATCCACGGCAGCTTCGAGAGCAGCCCCTTCCCGGGTGGACTCACCTACAGCGGTCACCCGCTCGCCTGCGCCGCCGGCGTTGCAACCTTCGAGGTGTTTGAGCGTGAACAGATTTGTGAGCGCGTGCGTGACCTGGGGGAGCGTGTTGTTGGTCCAAAACTGCGCGAGATCGCAGCAAAACACCCGTCGGTTGGTGAGGTGCGCGGACTCGGCCTGTTCTGGGCGTTGGAGCTCGTCACCGACCGTGAAACCGGTGAACCGCTTGTGCCGTTTAACGCGAGCGGTGACGCTGCCGCGCCAATGAACCGGGTTGTTGCGGCGTGCAAGGACGCGGGGCTGTGGCCGTTCGCGGCGGGTAACCGGCTGCAGATTGCGCCGCCGCTGATTATTTCCGAGGCGGATCTGGTGCGCGGCCTAGAGATTATCGACGAGGTGCTAGACGTCGCCGACCGCGAGGCCGCGGCGCTGCGCTAGACCATTGCGGCCAGGGGCTAGCCTGCGCGGCAGGCGCTAGTCCCTGGCCGGGCGTCAGCAGCGTGTGACGCTAGCCAAAAGCGAAAGGGCGGTGCGATTCCTTAAGAGAGGAACGCACCGCCCTTTGAGCGCCGAAAGCGCTTTAGTTTGCGGGTCTCACCCGCTGAAACAGCTGGTGAGACTAGCTGAGCAGCTGCTGGATCCGCTGAATACCCTCAATGAGCGGTTCATCGCCGAGTGCGTAGCTGAAGCGGAGGTAGCCGCTGCGGCCAAACGCCTCGCCCGGAACCGCAGCAACCTCTGCCTCGGTGAGGATCAGGTCAGCGAGCTCCAGTGAGCTGGTTGGTGTCTGCCCCTTGATTTCCCGGCCGAGCACGCCGGTGACGTCAACGTAGGCGTAGAACGCGCCCTCCGGGGTTGGGCAAACAAAGCCGGGCACCTTGCTGAGCTCCGCAACAATCAGTTTGCGGCGGCGGTCAAACGCCTGACGCATCTCCTCAATCGGCTCTTGCGGGCCGGTGAGCGCTGCAATCGCGGCACGCTGCGCAATGTTGTTGATGTTGCTGGTGAGGTGCGACTGCAGGTTTGCCGCGCCCTTCATCACGTCTGCGGGGCCACCCATCCAGCCGAGTCGCCAACCGGTCATCGCGTAGGTTTTTGCGACACCGTTGACGAGAATGGTGCGGTCTGCAAGCTCCGGCACGGCGGCGACAATCGAGGTTGCTTTGACACCGTCATAGGTGAGGTTCTGGTAGATCTCGTCGGTGACAACCCACAGGTTGTTACGCAGCGCCCACTCACCAATCGCCTTGGTTTCCTCCGGCGAGTAGACCGCGCCGGTTGGGTTTGACGGCGAAACAAACAGCAGCACCTTGGTGCGCTCGGTGAGTGCCTCCTGCAGCTGGTCAACGGTCACCTTGTAGCCCTGATCCGCCCCGGCAAAAACCGGCACCGGCACACCGCCCGGCAGCTCGATCGCCTCCGGGTAGGTTGTCCAGTATGGCGCGGGCACGATTACCTCGTCGCCCGGATCGATCAGCACCTGGAACGCCTGGTAAACAGCCTGCTTACCGCCGTTGGTGACAATAAACTGGCTGGCTGGCAGGGTTAGCCATGAGTCGCGAGCGGTTTTCGCCGCAATCGCCTCACGCAGTTCTGGCAGGCCCGCCGCCGCCGTGTAGCGGAAGTTTGCCGGATCGTCGAGCGCCGCTCTTGCCGCGTCAACAATGTGCTCCGGGGTTGGGAAATCTGGTTCACCAGCTGCGTAGCTGATTACTGGGCGACCGGCTGCTTTGAGCTCTTTTGCTTTGCTATCGACCTTGAGAGTTGCTGACTCTGCGATTGCCGCAATTTTCTTTGATAAACGAGGTTTCTGGTTCACAGTTTCTTAGTTTACGCCTTTACGGGTTGCTTTTCATCATTTTGGGGCATTTTTGGGCGGATCCGCGCCGGGGTTTTGCGGAATTTTTAAGTTTTTGCGAGGTCTCATTCGACATCTGCCAGGTTTTGCCGTAGACTTGACACCTGTAATGTTATTTTGACGTGCCCACAAGTAGGGTGCTGAAGGGTAGACATTGCCTAGGGCGGTGGCACAATTGGTAGCGCAACGGTCTCCAAAACCGTCGGTTGCAGGTTCGAGTCCTGTCCGCCCTGCCACACTTCTGCTCTGACCGGTGCAGAGTGTTTTAATGAAAGGACTATGCGTGAGCAGCAGTGAAATCGAGGCACACAGGACCTCTGGCGAACTCGCTAAACACGGTGCTGATGGTGAGAAGCAACTCAACCCGTTCGCGCGCATAATTCTGTTCATCAAGCAGGTTTTTGCCGAGCTGAAGAAGGTTGTCACACCGACTCGCAAAGAGCTGTGGAACTACTTCCTGGTGGTGCTCGCCTTCGTAATCATCATGATGGTGTTTGTGTCACTGATTGATCTCGGCTTCGGCACACTCGCCGGTTGGGTATTCGGAACCCCTAACTAAGCGGGTTTTGCCGTCACAGTTTTTCACATAACTAAGTAGGGGTTTAAGGATATGACTTCAGAGAGCACAGCAGCTGAGCAGCAGCTTGAGGGCGCACTTGACGCTCTTGTCAACCCTGCCGACGCTCCGGCAGACGCCGCAGCAGCTGCTGAGCCGCAGGTCGACCCCTACAAAGAGTTCAAGCGTGAGCTGCGCCGCAAGCCAGGCAAGTGGTATGTGATCCACAGCTACGCCGGCTACGAGCGCAAGGTTAAGCAGAACCTCTGGAACCGTCGCGAGGTTATGGGTGCCGTTGACGACATCTACGAGATCCAGGTTCCGATGGAAGACGTGATGGAGGTCAAGAACGGCCAGCGCAAGATGGTGACCAGGGTGCGGATCCCCGGTTACGTGCTGGTTCGCATGAACCTCAACGAAGATACCTGGTCTGTTGTGCGCCACACCCCAGGTGTTACCGGCTTTGTCGGCAACGCACACAACCCAGTGCCACTGCGCTTCAATGAGGCATTCGAGATGCTGAAGAGCACCGTTGACCTGGAGAACGAAGACAAGAGCACCGCAGCAAACCGCGCAGCGGAGGCCGGCAACGTCGAAATCGACTTCGAGGTTGGCGAGACCATCACCATTAAAGACGGTAGCTTCGAGGGCCTGCCAGGCACCATCAGCGAGATCAACGCCGCAAGCGGCAAGCTCACCGTGCTCGTGTCACTGTTCGAGCGCGAAACCCCGGTTGAGCTCGGCTTCAACCAGGTTGCTAAACTCGCCTAACGCCCAAGCGTTTATTTAAGCTCGGATTGCGAGATCCGCAAAAACTCTCTAGAATAGAGAGGTTGCTCGCAGCAGCATTTTGCTGTGCGCAAATACCACTGGCAGAGAGTCTGTTTTGTGGGAGAGGGGTAACCCTCGTTAGAAAGGAAAAAACATGGCAGCCAAGAAGGTTGTGGGTCTGATTAAGCTTCAGATCCAGGCTGGCGCCGCTAACCCAGCACCTCCGGTAGGTCCGGCTCTGGGTCAGCACGGTGTCAACATTATGGAATTCTGCAAGGCATACAACGCCGCTACTGAATCACAGCGCGGCAACGTTATCCCTGTAGAGATCAGCGTCTACGACGACCGGTCATTCGACTTCGTTCTGAAAACCCCACCAGCTGCTGAGCTGCTCAAGAAGGCAGCCGGCGTTCCAAAGGGTTCAGGCACCCCGCACACCGTGAAGGTGGCTAAGGTTACCCGCGACCAGGTTCGCGCGATTGCAGAGCAGAAGATGGCTGACCTGAACGCGAACGATCTGGACGCAGCAGAACTTATTATCGCGGGCACCGCTCGCTCAATGGGCATTACGGTCGAGTAGTAGGAGGCGACGAAATGGCACAGAAGTCAAAGGCATACCGCGCCGCCGCTGCAAAGATTGAGGCCGGTAAACTGTACACCCCAGCTGAGGCAGTAGCGCTCGCGCGCGAAACCGGTTCAGCTAAAACCGACAGCACCGTTGAGGCGGTTGTGAAGCTCGGTGTGGATCCACGTAAGGCAGATCAGATGGTGCGCGGCACCGTTAGTCTGCCAAACGGCACAGGTAAAACAGCTCGCGTAGTTGTGTTCGCTATCGGCCCTGCAGCTGAGGCAGCTCTCGCTGCTGGCGCTGACGAGGTTGGTGGCGACGAGCTCATCGAGAAGGTTGCTGCAGGCTGGACTGATTTTGATGCAGCGGTTGCAACCCCAGACATGATGGGCAAGGTCGGTCGCCTCGGTAAGGTGCTCGGTCCACGCAGCCTGATGCCAAACCCAAAGACCGGAACCGTTACCCCTGACGCTGCTAAAGCAGTTACCGACATTAAGGGCGGTAAGATCGAGTTCCGTGTTGACAAGCACGCTAACGTTCACTTCATCGTTGGTAAGGCGTCATTCACCGCCGAGCAGCTCGCTGAGAACCTCAGCGCAGCGCTTGAGGAGATCCTGCGTCTGAAGCCAGCATCTGCGAAGGGCAAGTACGTCCTCAAGGGCGCTGTTTCAACAACGTTCGGGCCTGGTATCCCGCTTGACGTTAACGCTATCTAAGCAATAACACCACAAAGCGCCGCAGTTATTAAGCTGCGGCGCTTTTGTAATATCAGCGCCATGGCTCGGGGTGGATCCGCTCACAACCCCGTAGATACTGCCGAGCGCAGTTATCCACAGAAAAATGGTTACGGTGTGATCCCATACAAAATAACAGTAGAATAGATAAAGTCGTCTACGGGCAGGCAAGCGGTTGAACGCGCGGCTGCCCGGTCTGTGTGCCGGAAAACAGGTAACCCGAAAGAAGCGAAAAGGAGACACCGTCAGTGAACGCTCAAACAGTGCTGCTGTTGGCAAACACAGTGCTATGGCTGGCATTCGCTATCGGTGTGTATGTCTGGTATCTGCTGGAGCTCGCAAAGCTGTTCCCGCTGATCGGCCTGCCCGCCGCAAAGGGCAAAACCCCGATCGTCGCCGACGCTGCGCTTTTGAAACGCGCCGGATTCTCACCAACCCCGGCCTATCTCACCCTGCTGCCAATCCTCGGCTGGCTACTGTTGCTGTTCTTTAGACAGCGCGCAATCAACAAAATCAACGCCGAAATGGGCAGGGGTCCCATCTACACGGTCACCGGTTTCGTCCTCGCACCGCTGTGGGCGCAAATGCTGCGCTACTGGCTGCTCGCAAACCCGCAAAATATTGTGGCGGATCCGGCAGCCTCCGCAGCCTCCGCAACCAGCGATCTCAGCGTAACCAGCGATCTCAGCGACGCTGGTGGATCCGCCCCAGCACTCCCGATTATTGAGCCGCTTGCGAGCCCAACCTCGCACACCGTGGCCGCCGGCGACCCGGTAGCTAACGCGGCGCAGCTGCCGCCGGTGCTGCCAGAGTCAGCGTTTGACGCGGTGTTGAACGAGTCCGCGAGTTTTGAGCCGCCACTGCCGGTGGACCACCAGAACCCGGTCGCTGAGCCCGAGGTGATAACCGACTTTGACGCGCTTATCGCGAGCAGCTACGACGAGCACACGCAACTGGTTTCCTCGCCGTTTGAGGAGGAGCCGGTCGACAGCGACAACGAGATCGCCGAGGCGTCCAACGAGAACGACTCCGACGGTATTCAGCAGCTTTTCGCTGACAGTGGTGACAGCGCTGACAGTGCCGACGCGGCAGCGCCCGCGGCCGCTTCCGCGGCTGAGCCTGCGCCGGATCCACTACCAACCCCGGATCCGCTGCCCGCGCCGATTGCAGCGCCGGTGTTTGCGCCAGCGCCAAAACCCGCCGTTCCGGCAGAAAGCTCGGATGCAGCCCCTGCAGCAACCCCGGGCGAGACACAGGGTGAAACCCCGGACACTGTCCCGGAGCTGGTGACAGAACCGGCGACCGCGCCCGTGACACCGCAGCCATCCCCGTCCAAAGAGCGCTGGGCCCTGCGCCTGCCAAACGGCGACGAGTTCGAACTGTTTGGTGACAGCATCCACATCGGGCGCAACCCGAAGGGCGATAACCCGCTGATTATCCCGGACGAGACACGCACCGTTTCAAAAACGCATGCGCGGTTGGTTAAGCATGAGCTAACCGGCTGGCTGATCGAGGATCTCGGATCCACCAACGGCATAGTGCTTTATAAAGATGGCAAACCAGAGAGAATCGCAGTGCCAGGTAAACAAGAATACGCAACCGACAAAATGCGCTTCGGCAGCCTAGAGGTTGAACTAGTGCGGGTCGGGAGCTAACAAGTGAACAAGAATCCACTAATCGAGACAGCCAGCCACTCAGACGTCGGGGCGAAACGCGTCGTTAACGAGGACGCTGTGCTCGAACAGTACCCCTGTTACCTCGTCGCCGACGGCATGGGCGGCCACGATGCCGGAGATGTTGCCAGCCAGACCGCGATCAGCGCCTTCGCCGAGATTATCCCGGCGGGCAAACCCGCAAACTTTCAAATCGTCTCAGACGCATACACGCTCGCGCGGCATCGCGTGCGCAAACTCGCACAGCAGAGCGAACGCGGTGCCGGCTGCACACTCAGCGGCGCAATAATGATCGAACACGACGGCAACCCCACCTGGCTGATCATCAACCTCGGTGACTCGCGCGTCTACCAGCTGCTCGCCGGCCAGCTAAAACAGATCACAGTCGACCACACACTGCGCGACGAAATGATCGAGCGGGGGGCGGATCCAAACGACCCGTCACTGCCACCACCCAACATCATCACCAGGGCGCTCGGCGGGCCAGTGGACGAAGCAGACACCTGGCTGATTCCCGTCCACCGCGAAAGCAAACTGCTGATCTGCAGCGACGGGCTCGTCAACGAGATCGCGGATCGCGACCTGACACAGATGCTCGCCGCGCCCGACAGTGCGCAGGCGATCGCGGACATGCTGCTCGATGAGGCACTGGACGCGGGAGCACGAGACAACGTGTCACTGATTGTTGTTGACGTCATAGACACCCCCGAAACCCCGGAGGTTGCGCTAGAGGACGTCAGCACCGGGCCAACCGGCATAATCGTAGAATAGACAACAAACGGCAGCAACAGTAGCAAGCGGCAGCGGAAGAGAGCGAAACAGATGAGCGCGCAGGATAAGATTCGGGTCGGAGTGATCGGCGCAGGCCAGTTGGCGCGGATGATGGTGCCGCCCGCGATCGCCCTCGGCATCGACATCAGCGTGCTCGCCGAAGCACCCGAAATGAGCGCAAAACGCGCAGCCGACCGGGTAGGAGACTACAAAGACGCAGAAACTGTGCTCGAGTTCGCGAAAACCGTTGACGTTATCACCTTCGACCACGAGCACGTGCCACAGTCGGTGCTGCGTGCACTAACCGACGCGGGACACAGTGTCCAGCCACCAGCAGAGGCGCTGCGGTACGCACAAAACAAGATCCTGATGCGGCAAAAACTCACCGAGCTCGGGGTTCCCGTGCCGAGCTGGCGGGCCGTTAAAACCGCCCCCGAGCTGCAAGACTTTATTTACGAACACGGCGGCAGAGCGGTTGTGAAAACCGCGACCGGTGGCTACGACGGCAAAGGCGTGCGCGTGGTCACCAGCGGTGACGAAGCAGCCGACTGGTTCGCCCAGCTCGGCGACACAGAAGCGCTGCTCGCCGAAGAACTCGTAGACTTCACCCGTGAACTCTCACAGCTGGTTGCGAGAAACCCCTCAGGGCAGCAGGCAACCTGGCCGGTTGTTGAAACGGAACAGCGGGACGGTGTTTGCGCGGTTGTGACAGCGCCCGCGCCGAGCGGATCCGCAGCCGGGGCAGCAGCGTTAAACGAGGCGGCAGCAAACATCGGCACACAGGTTGCCGCTGGCGTTGGCGTCACCGGTGTGCTCGCCGTTGAAATGTTTGAGACACGCGACGGCAGACTGCTCGTTAACGAGCTTGCGATGCGCCCACACAACTCCGGCCACTTCTCAATCGAGGGCAGTATCACCAGCCAGTTCGAGCAGCATCTGCGCGCCGTCACAGACCTGCCGCTCGGCGACACCGCCATGCGTGAACCCCACGCGGTGATGGTGAACGTACTGGGCGGCCCGCCAGAGGGCGCGATGCCGGTGCGGTACGCTGAGATTATGGCGAAATATCCGACGGTGAAAATTCACAGCTACGGCAAAAGCCCGCGCCCGGGCAGAAAAGTCGGGCACGTCACCGTCACCGGACACAACCTGCAGGCCGTGAAACAGCAGGCAATCGACTGCGCGGCAGAGTTTGGGGAGGGAGCATAACATGGCTAACCAGACAGCAGCAGAGGCAACAGCAGCAACAGACCCGGCGACTTTAGAGGCGCAGGCGGGGGCGGATCCGCACCCGGCGCAGCAGGCAAACCAGGCGTCACCGCTGGTCGGTGTGATTATGGGATCCGACTCCGACTACCGGGTAATGCAGGACGCGGTCGCGGTGCTCAGGGAGTTCGGGATCCCGCACGAGGTCGCGGTTGTTAGCGCACACCGCACCCCGCAAAAAATGTTCGACTACGCAACCAGCGCGGCCAGCCGCGGCCTAAAAACCATTATCGCTGGCGCGGGCGGGGCAGCCCACCTGCCGGGAATGGTCGCGTCAATGACAAGCCTGCCGGTTATCGGCGTGCCAGTGCCACTGGCAACCCTCGACGGCATGGACTCGCTGCTCTCGATCGTGCAGATGCCGGGCGGCATCCCGGTAGCAACCGTGTCAATCGGCGGCGCCAAAAACGCGGGACTGCTCGCGGCCAGGATCATCGGCAGCTCCGACGCGGCTGTGCAGCAAAAGCTCGACGACTATGCAGCGGATCTTGCTAGCCAGGTCGCCCAAAAAGACGCTAACCTGCAAACCCGCATCGCAGCAGAAAACTAGCTGCGCTCCAGGAAGTCAACGGCTTCGTCGATCGGGCCGTCAAACACCTTACGGCCGCGCTCCAGGATGATTCCGCGCTCACAGAGCTGCTTCACCTGTGAGGCACTGTGGCTAACCACGAACATGGTTTTGCGCTGCGCCTGCAACTCATCAATCTTCGCAAAACACTTCTCGCGGAACTTCGCGTCACCAACCGACAGCACCTCGTCAACCAGCAGCGTATCAAGCTCGGTGTGAATCGCAACCGCGAACCCGAGCCGTGAATACATGCCGGAGCTGTAAAACTTCACCTCGGTGTCAATAAAATCACCGATCTCAGCAAACTCGACAATCGAGTCGAAGCGCTCATCAACCTCCGCCTTACTCATTCCGAGGATCGCGGCGTTCAGGTAGACGTTGGTGCGGCCCGTCAGATCCGGGTGGAAACCAGCACCAACCTCGAGCAGACCGGCGATCCGGCCCCGAGTGCGGATCCACCCCTTATCAACCGGCATAACACCGGAGAGCAGCTTCAGGGTTGTTGATTTGCCGGAGCCGTTGCGGCCCATCAGCGCAATCGACTGCCCCTCGGGGACGGTGAAAGAAACATCGTGGAGCGCATCAAACTTGCTGGAGATAGCCTTGCGCTTAAACGCCGCAACCACCGTTTCCTTCAGCGAGTGTGTGTGCTTAATGTCGAAGCTCTTGGTGACACCGTGAAAAACAATCGCGGGGCGCGGATCAGCGCCAGGCTTAGGCGCCTCAAGCGGGTTCTGCCAAACCGCGTTACTAAAGTCGCTGTGCAAACTGACCCTCCAACTTTCTAAACACAAGCTGCCCGATAAACAGGGTAACCACCGTGATAATCGACGCCGCGATCAGGTACGGCACCAGGTCAGGGCGGTTAGCGTCACTGTCGAGCGGCAGCCAGAAGGCGATGTGGAACATCTCGACGGCAACCGTCACCGGGTTAGACATGTAGACGTTAAAGATCCACTCGGGAGCGCGCTCGTGCACCATCGTCCACGGGTAGAGCACCGGGCTCGCCCAGGTTGCGAACATCAGGATCAGATCCACAATGTTCTTCGAGTCACGGTAGAGCGCGTTAGCGGCGCCGAAGAACAGGCCGAGACCGAGCGCGAATCCCATCAGCAGCAGCACGCCAACAAACAGCGCAACCACCTGCATCCACCCGAGCGTCCAGCCGACAACGATGCTGACAATCAACAGCAGCAGCGCCTGCGGGCCAAAGTGCACGAGCGCAACACCGCAGGCGGCAACCGGGAACAGCTCGCGCGGCAGATAGATTTTGCGCACCAGCGCGCGGTTATCCGTGATCGCGTTGGTTGCGTTGCGCAGCGTCTCACTAAACAGGTTGATCGCGACAATGCCCGTGAACAGGTAGATCGGGAAGGCGTCGAGGTGGCGATCCACCCCCATAATCACACCGATCACGATGTAGTACATGAGGAACTGCGCACCCGGGCGGATATACGACCACACCCAGCCGAGCACAGAACCGTAGTAGCGGGTGGCGACACCCTTCTTCATCAGCAGGCTAAGCAGGTACCTGTTTCTGAAAACATCGAGCAAGCCCTTGCTTGTGCCAGGGGTCTGATAGTCGGCATCGCGTCGGATGCTCTCAAGCAGTGCACTGTCCATAATCCCCGATTCAGCTGTTAGTCTAGTAAATTCTATCGGATATAGTTTGCCTGAGTTAAACGGGGGTCTCAGCGGCCGTGCGGGCGGGGCGCAGCTCAGCGAACTGCTGCCAGTGCTGAAGCGCGTTCGCGAGCACCGGCTCAGCGTCACTGCCCGGGGCGGATCCGGCCCGCACCAGCTCAGTCACAACCGCCTCATCCCACAGCAGCGTGTCACCCGCGAGGTAACGTTCCCACAGCAGTTCAGCGGCGCCGGGGTTAACTCCCGCGCGCTCCATCCCGACACTGTTAACGCCCGTGATCCTGGGCGGCGTGCCATACAGTTTCGCAAACGGCGGCACATCGCGCGTCACTGGGGTCCCCATGCCGACCATCGCACCGTTCGCAATAACCCGCCGCTGGTGCACAACCGCGTTCATGCCGATGTTGACGCGCTCGCCAATTGTGCAGTGCCCGCCGATTGACACCCCGGCAGAGATCGTTGTGCCGGCACCCACCTGCACATCGTGCGCGAGATAGGCGCGGTTCAAAATCCAACAGTTAGCCCCGACCGTGGTTGGGCGGTGGCTGCCCTGGTGGATCACGGCACCCTCACGAATCACCGCACCGTCACCGATAATCACCCCGGCGTGCCGCTGATCGCCAGCCCAGGCGGCGTTTTGCGGCAGTGATGAGATCTCGGGCGGAGCACCCAGCTGGGCGCCCGGCCCGATCCACACCCCGTCACCGACAGTGAGCGGACCGAGCAAAACAGCGCCCGGGCCGATTTTGACATCGCGGCCGAGGGTCACACCCTCGCCGATGTAGGCGGTTTCTGCGATCAGGCTCATTAGTACTCCAGTTTGACTGCCTGGCCACCGTTTTGGGCGGAGGCAACAGCGGCCTCGTCAACGCGCAGCACCTCAAGCCCCTCACGCAGTGACACGTGGTTTGCGCTCTTGCCGAGGATCGCGTCACGGAACGCCTCGTGCTCGTTGCGCAGCGGCTCGGTTTTCTTCAGCGAGAAGCGGGTGACAGTGCCCTCGGACACGCCACGGAAGGCGGTAACAACATCCCAGTCAGACTCGATAACGCCGTTCTCAAAGAAGGTCAGGTCAGCGGTCAGGGTGTCGGCAACCATTGCGCCGCGCTCGCCGGTGACGAGCGTCAGCCGCTCCTTGAACGGGGTCAGCCAGTTCACAATGTGGTTAACCATGATGCCGTTCTGCAGTTTACCGGTGATTGACACCATATCCTCGTGCTCGCGGCCGGACTTGCTCATGGTGTGAGCGGAAACGCTCTCGTATTTGCTCTGTGCGAGCCAGGCGGTGAGGTCAACGTCGTGGCTGCCGAGGTCCTTAACAACGCCGACGTCCGCGATCCGCGCCGGGAATGGCCCCTGCCTGCGGGTGTGAATCTGGTAGACATCACCGAGCTCGCCCGCCGCGATCCGCTTGCGCATCTCAATCAGCGCGGGGTTGAAACGCTCAATGTGGCCAACGGCGGCGACCAGGTTGCCGCTCTCAAAGGCGCTCACCAGGCGCTCCGCCGCCGGAATATCGAAGGCGACCGGTTTCTCTACGAGGGTGTGGATCCCCGCCTCCGCCAGCTGCAAACCAACTTCCTCGTGAAACTTGGTTGGGACGGCAACAACCGCCACGTCAACACCGGCGCTGATCAGCCCGGCAACACTGTCAAAGTGGGGTGTGCTGCCGGCGACACCGTGCGGATCGCCCATCGGGTCAGCAACGGCAACGAGCTCAGCACCGTCCAGCTCCCGGATCACGCGGGCGTGGTGGCGACCCATCATGCCGAGGCCAAGCAGACCGTACTTCAGTGTCATAGTGTTTCTCCTTAGCGGTGAAGTTAGTAATACAATCCTACTCTGTGAGGCCAGGTTTTAACCCGAAATTGCTGGCAGAGTCACGCGGCTAGTTTGCCTGCCACGAGCAGCCGATAATCTTAAACAGTTTCGTGTCTCCCTCCGAGGCGATCAGCTCCAGGTTCGGGTTCTCGCTCGGTTTCAGGTTGGTGACCTCGGCAAACCGGGCAAAGTCGCGGGGGCTCTTAAACACGGGGTGATCGCCGAAATCAATAATATATTCGGCGCCGAGCTCCTGAGCGGTCTGGCAGGCTGCCGGATCCGCGTCCCTGATGCCGTTAATCAAATCGAAGTAGCTTTGCGGGTAATTGCCGCCGATGTGCGGGAAGATTACCTCGTTGTCGCTGAGGGTTTTAACGAGGGAGGAGCCCGTCCACGGGTTGTTGAGCAGCAGCGAGCCATCCGGCAGGATCTCGTCAGCCTGTTTAATCAGTTTCTTCTCCGACTCGTTAATTAGGTCAGCGTAGCCGTCACGGTTGTCGTAACTGCTCTCCGCCCACACCTTAACCTCGCCGATTGCGGGGTTGAGCAGCAGGCCAGCGCCAGCGATAACGATGGTTATTGCGGTCATCGCCTGTGTTGCCCTGCGACCCCAGAGCGCTTTCACCGTGGATTTCAGGCGCAGCAGCATAACCGCGATGTTGTCGAGCGCGAAAGCCAGCACCGGCACCGCAACAACCCCGATCAGGGCGGCGAGTCGCCAGCCGTCGTTGTACCACGGCCCGGTGATTAGGCTGCGCAGGGTGCCAACCGGGAAACCGTCACAGACCGTGTAAACGGCGACGAGCAAAAGATACATGGCGGCGAACCAGCGGTAGCGTTTGCGCAGCAGCATCAGCACAACGCCGACCATTGTCAAAACGCCAACAACCCAGGCATCACTGCCGAGGTGCGGTGAGCCGCTGAGTCCGTCAACAACCGCGCGCCAGACGGTGTTGCGCGGCAGCCAAGAGTTGTCGTCGATGCTGCCGTATTTCCACGCCAGCACAATCGCAACAGCGTAGCCGACGAGCGCGAGTCCGAGCGGCAGCAGATAGCGGTAGCGGCCTGCCTTCCAGGCGCGGACGATCGCCAGCGCAAACAGCGGGCCGAGCAGGATCAGCGCGCCAAAGATCGCGCTCGGCTGGGCGAGAGCGGCGGCGCCGAGGGATCCAATCGCGAGCACAATCCGGGCAATCTGCGACAGCGGGTCGGTGCTGCGGGAGCGGGCCGCGCGGAAGCAGTGCATCAGGGCGAGCAGCACAAACGGCAGCAGCGACATTGACAGCAGCAGCGGGTAGAGCACACCGTAGATCGCGAGCACATACGGCATCGCCGCCATCGGCACGGTTGACAGCGCGGCGATAATTGCGGCGCGGTTGCTCGGGCCGAGCATACTGCGCACCAGGCCGACAGCGCCGAGCGGCCAGACAACACAGCACACAACCAGCGTCATCGCGTTGGTTGCCGCCGGAATAGAAGTGCCGGTTAGCTGCACCAGCAGCGCCACGGTGCCGTGCCAGAGCGACGGATAAAACACCGGCCCTTCCGGGGAGGTGAGCGTGATTGTGAAGGGGTTTGCGGATCCGGTAGCCAGGAACTCGTCAACCAGGTTGAGGTGGAAATTCGCGTCGTAGGTCTGCGAGATTGCGTCTGGCGCCCACATGTTCGGCAGCAGCTGGCTGACGATAAAGAAGCCGGCGGCTCCGGCGGCGATCAGCGGCACCCAGAAATCGTGCAGGCGGTTCTTCAGCGGCAGCTGTTTGTAGGCGGTGCTTTTCGCGCCCGGCACGCTGAGCGGGTCAAAGCGGTGCAGTTTCCACAGCGGCAGCAGAAGCAGGGCGAGCAGCAGACTCAGTCCGAGCGGGACGAGCGGTTGCCAGGGGATCCGCAAAAACCCGGAAATAATCTGTGAGAGTGCAATAACCGCGAAGGCGGCGGGCACCGTCACAATGAAGAAAGCGTAGCCGCGAGCTCTTAGAGCAAACGCGAGCGGCGCACCCAAAACAGTAATAAGACCGATCAGGGTGAGAACTACGGGAATAAGTTGAGTCCAGCTCATTGCGGGTGGGCCCTTCGGGGTTGGCTTGTGTGTCTCTTCTATTGTGACAGCATTGGGCGGGATGTGGGTGAGCGCGCTGGATTGCCGCTGGTATTTTGCTGGCGGATCCGCTCAGGCACCGTCTAAAAAAACCGGCTGGTAAACGGTAAAAGCTGCAGCTAAAACCCGGCGCTTTGCGGTAGCCTTAAAGAGAAACTAAAAGCGGCGGCGAGTTATGTAAGGTTCGCGCCAGGTAGGACAGAGGTGAATTAAATGGCAGAGTTCATTCAGGCTGCTAAACCGATTATTGGCGATCTGGAGCGCGAGGCTGTTGACCGTGTGCTGCGCAGCGGCATGATCGCGCAGGGGCCAGAGGTAGCTACCTTTGAGAAAGAGTTCGGCGAGCATTTTGCTGAGGGGCGTGAAACCGTTGCGGTTAACAGCGGCACCGCCGGTCAGCATCTTGGTCTGCTCGCGAGCGGTATCGGCCCCGGTGACGAGGTGATTGTGCCGTCGTTCACCTTCGCGGCAACCGGTAACTCGGTTGCGCTAACCGGCGCAACCCCGGTGTTTGCGGACATTGAGCCAGACACCTTCACCCTCGACCCGGAGAGTGTTCGCGCCGCTGTAACCGAGCGCACCCGCGGCATTATGCCGGTTCACCTCTACGGTCACCCGTTCCTGGTTGACGAGATCCAGGCGATTGCTGACGAGTTTGGGCTGCAGGTGTTTGAGGATGCCGCGCAGGCTCACGGTGCGAAGTGGCGGGGGCGCCCGGTTGGCACCTTCGGCTCCTTTGCGATGTTCAGCCTCTACCCAACCAAGAACATGACAAGCGGCGAGGGCGGTATGATCACCTGTGCGAACGGTGAGATCGCCCGCAACGCTAGGCTGCTGCGCAACCAGGGAATGGAGACGCAGTACGCAAACGAGGTTATCGGCTTTAACGCCCGCATGACAGACATTCACGCGGCGATCGGTCGCGCGCAGCTCACCCAGGTTGACGCCTGGACCGCTAAGCGCCAGCAGAACGCCGCCGTGCTCGACGCCGGACTCGGCCAGATCGACGGTGTCACGGTTCCTGCGGTTCGCGAGGGGGCGGAGCACGTCTACCACCAGTACACAATCCGGGTTGATGCCGCAGAGCGCGACCGCCTGCGCGATGTGCTACGTGACGAGCACCAGATCGGATCCGGTGTTTACTACCCGATTCCGAACCACCGCCTGCCGTCACTCGCGCACTTCGCACCGGAGCTGCACCTGCCAGAGACCGAGAAAGCCGCGAGCGAGGTGCTGTCACTGCCTGTTCACCCGTCACTCACCGAGGGTGATCTGGAGCGGATCGTAAACGGTGTTGCGGCTGTTCTCAGCGCCGGCGCCTAATCGACCAGGGCGAAGGATTAGCTGACTGGTTTAGTGCTCAGCGTGCTGAGCTGTTTGACGAGGCTGGAATAAAACAACAAGATGAAGTCTGTTTGGGTTACGCTAAAAGAGCTGTTTGCGGTGCTGCCGAAGGGCGCAAAACCCTTCTACGTGTGGTACTCAATCGTCACCGGTCTGCTCTCACTGTTGGACACGGTGGCGCTCGCGCTGATCGCGATTGTGATCACGCCGATGGTGAACGGCGACCCAATCACCCTGCCGCTGCTCGGCGAACTCGACCCCTCCGCAACCCCGCTCGTGGTTGTCGCGATCTGTGCGCTGTTCGTTATCAAGGGCGTTTTTGCGGTGCTGCTGCACTGGTTCGCCACCCGTCGCTTTGCCCGCTACGAGCTGGAGGTTGGCGGTCAGCTGTTTGAGGCGTACGTTAATTCCAGCTGGGAGGAGCGTTCCCGCTACTCAAACTCCGACGTCACCCGCATCGTCGACGGTTCTATGGAGCTCGCGAACATGCAGTTTATTCTGCCGCTGTCGCAGATCCCAAACAACGTAGTCACCTTCGTCGGTGTGCTGATGGTGCTGATTGTTGCGCAGCCGCTGACCGCGCTGCTGACTCTCATCTACCTGACGGTTATCTCCCTGATCACGCTCGTGTTTGTTACCCGCCGTGCTGGCCGTGCCGGCTACGCGAACCGCGACTACGGCTACCGTGCCGCAACGATTATCAGCGAGATGGTGGACGCACTAAAAGAGCTAACCCTGCGCGACAAACTGCCGGAGGCGGGTGAGGCTGTTTCGGTGAGCCGCAAGGTTGCAACCGACGCGCGCGCCAACCTCTCCTACTACGCGATTATTCCGAAATACATTTTTGATGCAGCGCTGATCGGTGGTTTGCTGCTGATCGGCGGTGTTTCCTTCGCGCTTGGCGGCGAAGCGGCGGCGGTTGTTTCGATCTCGCTGTTCGCGGCAACCGGGTTCCGTATGATCCCGGCGATGAACGGTATCCAGTCGAGTATCACCCAGGCGGTTGCGGCTGAGCCGTACGCCCGTGACGTGATTAACGAGCTAACCCGCGCCGACTTTATCGCCCACAAAGAAAAACCGGCGGACGATATTGCGACGCTGCCCGACCACCCGCAGCAGCTAACCCTGAAAGACATCACCTACTCCTACCCGGGCAGTGAGTCGCCGGTGCTGCGCGGCATCGACCTGACAATCCCGTTCGGTTCCAGGGTTGCGATTGTTGGCCCGAGCGGCGCCGGTAAATCAACCCTGGTTGACGTGATCCTCGGCCTCAGCATTCCGAGCACCGGTGAGCTGAAGATCGACAACCTACCGGTGACGCATGTGCTGCAGCAGTGGCGAGCCCACATCGGCTATGTGCCGCAGAAGGTTGCGGTGTTTGACGGATCCGTCGCCCAAAACGTCGCCCTCACCTGGGGTGACAGTTACGATGAAAAGCGCGTGATTGAGGCGCTGGAGCTGGCGCAGTTGAGCAATCTGGCGTCGCGCGGCGAGGGTCTGCAGGAGAAGATGGGTGAGCGTGGAGCGGCGATCTCCGGCGGCCAGCAGCAGCGCCTCGGTATTGCGCGGGCGCTCTACGCGGAGCCGCTTGTCATGGTGCTCGATGAGGCGACCAGCTCGCTCGACACCGACACCGAAAACAAGGTAACCGCGGCGATGAACAAACTCGCCGGTCGCGTCACCTTTATTACGATCGCGCACAGGCTTGCGACGATCCGCGACTACGATATTGTCTGCTACCTCGCGGACGGCAAGGTGCAGAGTCAGGGCACCTTCGACGAGGTGGTTGCCGAGGTGCCTGACTTTAAGCGGCAGGCAGAGCTGGCGGGACTGATCTAGTGAGTTTGGTGAACAAGCTGGGCGGCATCGGGCGGCGACTTATCCAGGTCGGCGTTGACTTCCTGCCGGCGTGGCTGCGGCGGTTTTTGCGGCGGATCCAGCTGGGCAAGGCCGGCCAGGTTCCCGCCCTGCCGACTACCGACCCGCAGAAACAGCTGCTCGTTATCGGGCCGGTAAACTACGCCGGTCAGGGCTATGTTTGGGGGAACGCGGTTGCGGCGGCGAGCGACCTTGCCGCGCACTCCTACGCAGTTGAGGTGCCGGGCGGTTTCAGTTTCGCGGTCGACAGTGAGATCCCAGTCGCCGTTTACGAGACCTCGCGTGCGTGGCAAAAACAGCAGCTGCGCTTCCTGAGCGGAGCCGATTTTGTGCTGCTGGAGGCGGAGGTGAGGCTGTTTGGTAACCTCTTCCAGAACTTTAAGCAGGAGGTGCGGGCGCTGCGCGCCGCGGGTGTTAACGTCGCCTTCCTCGCCCACGGCACCGACATCCGCGTCCCCTCACAGCACGTGAAGCAGACCCGCTGGTCGATTCACGCGGAACCCGGCGCCGATAATTTCCGGGCCGAGTGGCTGTCGCGGCGCAATATTGCCGCGATCCGCGAACTAACCGGGCCGGTGTTTGTTTCAACCCCCGACCTGCTCGTCTACACCCCGGAGGCGATCTGGTGCCCGGTTGCGATTGACTTGCAGCGGTGGCGCAGTGATTCGCCGAAGCCTAAACGGGAGCGTCCGCTGGTTGTGCACGCGCCGAGCCGCGCCGCGGAGAAGGGCACCGACATTATCGAGCCGCTGCTGTTTGAGCTGGAGCGCGCCGGGGTTATTGACTATCAGCGGATCCAGAACGTGCCGTCCGCGAAGATGCCGGAGGTGTACCAGAACGCCGATATTGTGCTCGACCAGTTCAGGGCTGGCAGCTACGGTGTAACCGCGGTTGAGGCGATGGCAGCCGGCTGCGTTGTTGTCGGCCACATCACCCCGCAGGTTGAGCGCGCGGTTGAGGAGGCTACCGGCGTGTCGCTGCCGATTGTCAGCTGCGAGGCGAACCAGATCGGCTCCGTGCTGCGTGAGTTGATCAGCGATCAGGCAGGGTTTAGCGAGCGGATCCAGGCGGGCCAGCGCTTCGTTAAAGAGGTGCACAGCGGCGAGTTTAGCGCGCGGGCGCTGCTGCAGAACTGGTTGCGGCCGCAGTAGTTACTGCCCCAGAAAACTGGCTGTCAGCTCAGAATTGCGTGTTGACACGCCAGGACTTGAAGGATTGTCAGCGTTCGTTTGACTGATTCATCCCTGATTCATTAGTATGTATGTAACCACTACCCCCAGAGGCCTCCTCACGATCGATAACTAATTAGTGGTTAATGAGGATGATTACATGAAAAACACTAGAGCAGGACGCGCAAAGTCTAAGCTGCTGTCACTCCTTGCGAGCGGCGCAGCAGCTACGCTGATCGTTTCTGGCGCTTCACTCGGAAGCGTGGCGACAGCCGCTCACGCAGCAGATAACCCGAACATCACCGTTACAGCTGAACCGCTGGTAACCGTTAACGGCCGGGGCGCTGACACCAAGGACTCACTCACTGTATGGCGGGCTGCAGCTTTGAATTTCAAGTGGGATGCAAGCAACGCAAATCCACAGCCGGGAGACTCTTTCTCAATCGGCTTGCCTGACGAGTTTAAAACCCGTGAGAGCATCCAGGAGCTGCCATTTGAGTTCCAGGGCACCTCTGTTGGTAAGTGCGAGCTGTTAGAACGCAAAATCACCTGCACCTTCAATGACGCAATCCGCGGCAAAATCAATATTCACGGTGAGGGTCGCGCACTGCTGACCGCGCAGAAGGCAACCACCAGCGGCACCAGCACCTTCGACCTGAACGGCAAGGTTACCCCGCTGCCCCTGCCAAACAACGAGCTGATCAAGACCGTCGGTAACGGCTACGGCCCATGGACCTTCGGAAAGAACACCGTTTCAATCGCTTACAATGCGACCCGTGTTCACTGGTCACTCGGCTTCGGCGCGGACTTTGTTGCTAAGGCACTCGGCCGCACCGCTGACGGTTCAACCCAGACAATCTCCTTTATCGACACCCTGAGTGGTCCAGAACACACCTTCGACGATTAAGACAAGATTGCTGCGATCTTCGATCAGTACGACAGTAAAACCGACAACAAGGCAAAGTTCAACGTGCCGGGCTTCACCGTGAACGTTGAGGTGCTCGCTTCAAACAAGGCGAAGTTCACTATCACCGGTCCTTTCCAGCCTGACACCAACTACCGCCTGCGCTATACCACTAAGCCAGACGGTGACAAGATCAAGCCGGGTGTTGTCTACGGCAACAGCGCAACCCTTGAGGGCACTAACGAAACCCGAGAGAACAGCAACTCCTACGTTGACACCTTCAAAATCACGGTGACCATGGAGGACGGTTTCGGCGGCTTCGGTGTCACCAAGAAGGTGACCGGCACCGCTGTTAACCAGGTTGCTAACGGCACCAGCTTCACCGGCAAGGTGAAGTGGGAGCTGCCAGCTGGTAAGTCAGCTGCTGACTACCCGGGCTGGCAGGCACCAGCAAACCCGGTTGACATGACCATCGAGATCGGTAAGAACAACACCTACAACGGCACCTTCCCGGTTGGCACCAAGATCACCCTCACCGAGGACCTGAGCTCAGCCAACTCGGCCAACCCGGCTATCGCCTGGAGTGAGCCAGCCTTCGCCGTAAACGGTAAGGAGTCAAAGAACGAGGTGACCTTCGTGATCACCAACCAGCAGTCAACCGAGGTTGAGCTGCTGAACAGCGCGGAGCCAGCCCCGCCAGCTCCTCCGGCTCCAAACAACCCGCCGGCTCCAAACAACCCGCCGGCTCCAAACAACCCGCCGACACCAACACCAAACCCTGGCCCTAACCCAGGAACCGGTTCGGTAACACCGCCGGCAGCTGACAACCCACAGCCGGTACAGCCAGCACAGCCAGCTCCGAAAGCAGCTGACAAGCCTGCACTCGCACAGACAGGTTCTGCCCTCAACGGCATGTACCTGACCGCCGCTGCTGGTCTGCTGCTGCTCGGTGCGGGTATGATGACCGCGCAGGTGAAGCGCCGCAAGGCTCACCAGTAACCTGCTAGCTAGCTAGGCAGCGAAAGCAAAAGGCCCGGGATTTATCCCGGGCCTTTTCCTGTGCCAGACGCGGCAGCGCTGCGCGGTAGATCAGCGACAGTGCCACGGCAGCGCCGCAGCGACACCACACAGTGCTGTGCTGCCGCTGAGGGTCGCGCAGCGCCACGTGCTACTTGGTCAAAAGCGGTGTCAGCTGGTTACGGAAGGTGGTCAGCGCAGCACCGATCGCCATGTGCATGTCAAGGTACTGGTAGGTGCCGAGGCGGCCACCGAACAGCACCTCTGGTTCCTGGTCCGCCAGCTCACGATAGCGCAGCAGCCGCTCGCGATCCTCCGGGGTGTTAACCGGGTAGTATGGCTCGTCCTCGCGGGTTGCGAAGCGGGAGTACTCGCGCATAATCACGGTTTTATCGGCCGGGTATTCGCGCTCCGGGTGGAAGTGCCTAAACTCGTGGATCCGGGTGTATGGGACGTCAGCGTTCGCGTAGTTCATAACGCTTGTGCCCTGGTAGTCGCCGACGTTCACAACCTCCTCCTCGAAATCGAGGGTGCGCCACGCGAGCTCGCCCTCCGAGTAGTCGAAGTAGCGATCCACCGGGCCGGTGTAAACAATTGGCACCTTGCCAACAAGCGCGCGCTTGTTGAGCGGCTGTGACTCGTCGAAGAAGTCGGTGTTCAGGTGCACCTCGATGTTCGGGTGATCCGCCATCCGCTCAAGCCACGCGGTGTAGCCGTCAACCGGCAGGCCCTCGTAGGTGTCGTTGAAGTAGCGGTTGTCGTAGTTGTAGCGCACCGGCAGGCGGCTGATAATGCTGCCCGGCAGCTCGTTGATCGGGGTCTGCCACTGCTTCGCGGTGTAGTCGCGAATGAACGCCTCAAACAGCGGCCTGCCGATCAGCGAGATCCCCTTCTCCTCAAGGTTCTTTGCGCTGGCGGTGTCAAACTCTGCCGCCTGCTCAGCGATCAGCTGCTTAGCTGACTCGGGTGAGTGAGCGGCCCTAAAGAACTGGTTGATTGTGCCGAGGTTGATCGGCAGCGGATACACCTCACCGTTGTAGTTGCTGTAAACACGGTGCTGGTAGTTGGTAAACTTCGTGAACCTGTTTACATACTCCCAAACCTGCTCGTTCGAGGTGTGGAACAGGTGCGCGCCGTAGCGGTGCACCTCAATGCCGGTCTGCTCCTCAAACTCGGAGTAGGCGTTGCCGCCAATGTGACTGCGGCGCTCAATAATGACAACTTTTTTATTCAGCTCAGACGCGGCGCGCTCGGCAATGGTTAAACCGAACAGGCCAGAGCCAACAACAACTAGATCCATGTATCCAGTCTAAGCTAGCAGCCCCCTCGCGGCTTTAAAATTACCGCTGTTCGCCCGAATTATTTTCTCGGTGGATCCTGGCAGCCCGCGCCTCAGCAAGCGCCACCGCGCGTGCCAGCTTGGTGACCCTGGCGTCCGCCCTCGCCTTCGCCCTGATAACCGCGATCGCAAACGCGCAAACCGCAACAATAAAGACGTAGAGCAGGAAGTCGGTGCCGCGACCAACCCCGAAGAAACCGGCAACCGCGGTTAACAGTTGCGGGAACAGCACCGCGATAATCGCGGCGGCCACAAACAGCAGCGCCAAAAGGCGTTTTAAGGCGAGTGATTTTTCGGCGCGGATCGACCTGAACAGCATCGCGGCCAGCGCAAACACCGCAACCAGTAACAGCAGCTTAATAATTTCCATCGGGTGCCTACCTAATAATCAGGTCGATCAGAATGTTAATCGAGTTGAGCAGCGACTGGCCTTTAGCCCTGGAGTAGTCGGTGTATATAACCTCAACCGGGTGCTCCGCCCACGGCAGCCCGGTGCGGCCGAGCTGCACAACAATCTCGGTGCCGTGAGCCATCCGATCCTGCTTCAACTGGATAAGTCGCAGCGCATCAGCGCGAATCACCCGGAGCCCGTTGTGGGCATCGGTGAGTTTCATGCGCGTGCCCAGGTTGGTTGCCCACACCGCGGTTTTTAGGACAATCTTCTTCAACAGTCCCGGTTTGGTACGGTCGTCGAGGAAGCGTGATCCGAAAACAATCGCGAGATCCCGCTCGCGGGCAAGCGCGAGCATCGCGTTCGCGTCAACCAGTCGGTGCTGGCCGTCAGCGTCGAAGGTGATAACGTATTTCGCTCCGCACTCCAGCGCATAGTCGAAACCGGTCTGCAGCGCCGCACCCTGCCCGAGGTTAATCGGGTGGTTTATCACCTCGGCGCCCGCCGCGGCAGCAACCGCTGCGCTGTTATCGGTTGAACAGTCGTTAATACACAGCACATTGCTGTACTGCTCACGCAGCTCAGCAACAACGTCAGCGATGACAGTCGCCTCGTTAAACAGTGGAATAACAATCCAGGTGTCGGCGTGCTTTAAATCACTCGCGGCTGTGCTGCTGAGTTGCGGGTCGGCTGTCATGCTTTCCATTCTATAGCGTCCGACCGCCTAAGTAACCGGAAGATCAGTGCTTTTAGGGGATCGCTCGGGCGCTCGCCGCTCTAGTCGGGTTGCCGCCTCCTTAAAAACCGGGCGTATCCGCCGCAGATACGCAGCTTTCACCGACTAAAATTTAAGACAGTGCCGAAAACGACTTGTAAGGGGTGTTTGTGGGGTCTGTTGTTGATGTTGTGATTGCTGTGCACACGCCTGAGCGGCCGATTGAGCGCGCTGTTGCTTCGGTTTTGGAGAACGAGTGTGATGTTCGGGTTTTAGTTGTTGTGCACAACACCGAGGTGGATCCGATTCGTGACCGGTTGGGTGTTTTGGCGGCGGATCCCAGGGTTAGGCTGTTGGAGTTTAACGACGGTGTGAAAAGCCCGGCGGGGCCGATGAACTATGGTTTTGATCAGGCGGATGCGCCCTGGGTTTCACTGGTCGGGTCTGATGATGCGCTTGAGCCTGGCGCGCTGGATCAGTGGCTTGCGTTGGCGAAGAAGCATCAGGCGGGGGTTGTTATCGCGCCGATTAGGTTCAATCACGGTGCTGTGTTTTCGTATCCGCCGGTGCGTCCGGGTTGGTTGTTTGGGCGTGAGCGGGTTTGTGATCCGGTGTTAGATCGGCTTAGTTACCGGGTTGCGCCCTTGGGGTTGATTAGTCGTGAGGCGCTTGCAGATTATCGGCTTGAGATGGGGCTTGCTACCGGTGAGGATCAGCCTTTGAGCTTGCGGCTGTGGTTTAGTAGTCGGGTTGTGTTTGCGCCGCGCTCCCGCTGTTATGTTGGTTTTGAGGACCAAACCGACAGGGTGACTTATACTTCTCGTTCGTTTACAGAGGATTTGGCGGTTGTGTCGCTGCTGCTTGATCCGAAGATGCCGTATTTTGGGTCGCGGGCGTCTCGGGTTGCGGTGTTTAGTCAGGTTTTGCGGCAGGTTGTTGGGAACACGGTTTTGTTGCGGTCTGGTGGGCAGCTTGAGGGTGATGAGTTTTTGGAGTTGCAGCGTGTGACTCGTTTGGTTGTTGCTGCTGAGCCTTCTGTTTTGCGGGTTTTGTCTAGGGCTGAGGCCCAGTTTGTTGGTGGGATTGTCTCTGGTGAGGTGAGGGGCGATGCTCTCCACAAACTCGCAGCGCGCGCCAACCGTTTCACAGGCCTTGACACGGTGCTAACCAGCAATCTAAAACATCTATTACACCCCCAGGCACCACTGCGGTTGCGGATTGCGCAGCTGCTCGTGCAGAGATTTGGAAAGTAAAATAAGGAATGACCCTGGCACACACAACAACCGAGCGGCGCCTCTCGATATTTGTTTCCCCACGGCCCCGGCTTGACTCACTAACGGGCCTTCGCTGGTGGGCGGCGTTCGGGGTTTTCCTGTTTCACATGGGGGTGCTCGCGGAGCTGCCCGGTGTTAGCGGGCTCGCCAACTACGGCTACATGGGTGTTGCCTTCTTCTTTGTGCTCTCCGGTTTCGTTATCGCCTGGTCACACCGTGATTCCACCTCCGCGCCAACCTTCTACTGGCGCCGCTTCGGCAGGATCTACCCGGCCCACTTTGTTGCGCTGCTGATCGCCCTGCCGGTGTTCTACAGCGCCAACCCGGATGCGTCGGCGGACTGGGTTAAACCCTATGACTGGGGGATTCTCTCGCTGTCTATCCCGCTTTTGCAGGGCTGGTCGAATGATCCGGTTGTGCTGTTCTCCGGTAACCCGGCTGCGTGGACGCTGACCGCGGAGTTCTTCTTTTACGCGATCACACCGCTGCTGTTTGTTGCGATGCGAGGACTGCGTGCCCGCGGCGCCGCGGTTTTGGCGGTTGTTAGCGCGGCCGCGATCGTCACCTACCCGATCGGGAAGCTGAAAGCACCTGAGCTGTTTGACATGATCCCGCCCCCGGTTGCGCGGGTTAGCGAGTACACCCTCGGAGTTGCGCTCGCGCTGCTTTTGATGAGCGGTGTCAGGGTGAAGGTGCCGCCTTTGCTGGTTGGATCCGCTATCGCCGCCGTGGTCGTCGCCCAGGTGTTTGTGGCTCCCCGCTTCCCAGATATCTATCTGATAGCGGTGTTTAGCAAACTGATCGTGCCGATTCTGGTGCTGCTGTTTGCGCTGCTGATCTACAGTGTTGCGCTGCGCGATATTCGCGGCGGCTTCTCCAGCTACCGCAACCGGGTGCTGGTGAAGCTCGGTGAGGTGTCGTTCGCGTTCTATCTGGTGCACGCAACCGTGCTCTATACGTTCCTCGCTATCTTCGGTTATCAGGGCAGCAGCTGGCGAAACCTCGGCTGGTACGCGGTCACTTTCGTGGTCGCGCTAGCGCTCGCCTGGCTGCTGCACAGTTTCGTTGAAAAGCCGTGTGAGCGGGTAATTCGCGGGTGGCGCAGCCGTCACGACGCCGCCAAGGCCGCAAAGAGCGCCGGGGCGGATCCCGCACCAGCGCCCGTAGCCGCGGATCCCGCCGCCAAGGCCGCAAACCCTGCGGGAGGTGCCCGATGAACCCGCTGCAGCTCGTCTACAAACTGCTGAATAACCGCAACCGACTGCCGCGGTTTGTTAACCGGCTGATCGACTACGCGATGACAAACACCCCGGTTGTGGTTTTGCGGATCCTCTCACAGTACCGTGGCGAGAAGAAACCGCAGCTCACCCCGCCGCGGGTGCCGGCTGAGGTGGCAACCCGGGTGGTTATCGCCCCGGTTAACTACGCGGGGCAGGGCACGCTGTGGGCGCGGGCGCTTGAGGAGCACCGTGAGGACACCTGGGCGTATGCCTACGCGGTTGAGGTGCCGGGCGGGTTTGCGTTCCCCACCGACACCGAGATTCCGCTGCACGTCTATGCCGGATCCCGCAGCTGGCAGGATCGGCAGCTCGCAACCGTTTCCGAGTGCAGCCACGTGTTGATCGAAGCGGAGCGGCAGATTCTGGGGCGGCGCTTTAAGTCACTGCGCGCGGAGGTGAGGGAGCTGCGGTCGCGCGGCCTGAACGTCGCGTTTTTGGCGCACGGAACCGATGTGCGCGTCCCCACGATCCACCGCAGGGAGTCACCGTGGTCGCTGTTCCACGACCCCGGCTACTACTGGCAGGGTGAGGAGCGGATGGCGCGCGCCAATATTGCGGCGCTCAAGTCGCTGGGTGGCAGGGTGTTTGTTTCAACCCCCGATCTGCAGCTGTTCTTGCCGGAGGCGAGGTGGTGCCCAACCGTTATCGACACCGCCAAGTGGTTCGGCGCGAAGAAGCAGCACAGCGGCGACCGCGAGAAGCCGCTGGTCGTGCACGTGCCGAGCAAACCGTTGATTAAGGGCACAGACCTGATTGAGCCGGCGCTTCACCGGCTCGCTGACGCTGGGCTGATTGAGTACCGGCGCGTGGTCGGCATCCCGTCCGAAAAGATGCCGGAGCTCTACGGTGAGGCGGATATTGTGCTGGACCAGTTCCGTCTCGGCAGCTACGGTGTTACCGCGATTGAGGCGATGGCGGCCGGCTGTGTTGTGCTCGGCCACATCACCGAGGCGACCCGCGAAACTGTGCTGCAGGAGTCCGGCCTTGAGTTGCCGATTGTTGAGGCGACGCCCGACACGATTGAGCGGGTTATCACCGAGCTCGTGACAGATCGGGGGCGGATCCACAAGCTCGCCGCCGAGGGGAAGGAGTTTGTGCGCGAGGTCCACAGCGGCAAAGCCAGCGCCCGGGTTCTCAGCGAGGGTTGGTTAGATTCCTAAATTTATGCGCCAATCGGTGATATTCACGTTAAATACAGGCGTATAAATCTAGAATAGAGGGGTTATGTCTCTCTCAAAACTGCTTGCTCGTTTTGCAAACCCCGTCGAGCGTGAAAGCTGGGACACCCTCATCGGAGACAACCCCGGCGGCACCCGCTACCAAAACACCCTCGCCTTCGCCACGGTCAAGGGTCAGTTCGGTTGGCGGGTAAAACAGGTTGTGTTTGAAACCGCTGCCGGATCCGCGCACAGCTACGCGCAGATTCTCGCCTGCAAAGTCCCCCTGCTCGGAACACTCTGGTATCTGCCGTGCGGGCCCGCCGCCGTCACAACCTCGGAGCTTGCCGCGCACACCGCCGCTCTCCGCGAGCTCGCGAAACAGCAGCGCCGCGTATTTGCGATCGTCGCTAACCCGCCGCTGCTGGAGGACGATGTCACCGAGGTCGAGCTGAAAAACCTCGGCTACCAGCGGGTTGACCCGGTGCAGGGCGACACCAACACCGCAATCGTTGACCTAACCCCCGAACTCTCTGAGATCTTCGCAAACTTTAAGGGCACCTGCCGCAACCACCTGCGCCGCGCCGAACGCGATGACGTCACGGTTATTAGCCCCGAAAACACGGCAGCAACCCATGCCCACATGCACCGGCTGATGCGGCTTGTTGGCGGCGGATCCGCTGTCCTCTTCCTGCGCGCACAAAACCACTCTGAACTGCTCTGGAACGAGTTCAGTCGCCGCGATCATGGGCGTTTTTACAGCACCGCCGACGGTGAGGGCGAGCCCGCCGTGATGTCGTACATGATCCGGGTTAACGAGACCGCCTTCTATAAAGACGGTGGATCCGACCGGCCGCGCACCTCGCCGGGCATGTCGAACCTGGTTATCTGGCAGATGATCGTCGACGCCAAGGAGGCGGGACCAACCCGCCTGGACCTCTGCGGTATCGCACCACGCTGGGCAAACAGCACCGCGGAGCACCCGTCATACGGGCTCGGCAAGTTCAAGCTCGCCTTCGCGGGCAAACGCACCGACTACATTGGCGCGCTGGAGTTGCCGCTTCGGCCAGCACAGTACCGGCTGTGGCGCCGCTTCGGGGCGCGGCTCGCGGCAAAACTGTATCGTCGCCGCTACGGCGACAGCACAATGTACTAGCAGGGCGGGTGGATCACGCGGGTCGCCGTGCTAGGCGGTAGCGCAGGCCGCTCGCGCTAGGAGGTCGCGCTCGCAACAGCAGGCTTTGCGCGCGGGCTGGTCACCGCGCTGGTGCCCTTCTCGCGCTAGGCCGCCTGCGGCACCGCGTCGGCGTAGCCCCGAAAACGGAGATGGAAGCCGGTTGCTGTGCGATCCACAACCGCCATTTGCAGCACCGCGGCGATTGCGAAGATAACGCCGCAGAACTCGAGCAGCTCCTCAGCGTGCACCTCCAGCATAAAGTGCCAGGTGATGTCGTAGTTGTGCAAAATCTCGATGTGACCGCCGATTGTTTCAAACACGATGGCGCCGAGCAGGAAGGTGCCACCGGCGAGGAAGAGACCGTTGCTGACACCGCGGGGGAGGATTTTCACGAGCGGCAGTGACAGCACAAGCACGAGCAGCGCCAGCGGGATGCCGATCAGCACCCAGGTGTAGGAGACCGGGATAAACGGCAGTAGTTTTGCTATGTGGTCGCCGAGCAAGAAGTAGTACTCGTGCAGCACGGTTATTTCGTCGATTGCGGCGTAGACGGCGACGGCGCTGAGCAGGAACCAGTTGATGCGTTTGCGGTCAGCGATGACTCCGATGAACGCGAGCGCGTAGGCGAGCGTTAGCCAGAGAGCCCCGGCATACCAGGCGGCGATGTTCGATTCGAGGGCGACGCTGAAGCGGTTCCACGCGCCGTACTGCCAGCTCGCCTTCTCAAAACCCGTGAGCAGCACCCAGAGATAGAGGATTCCGGAAATCGCAACCAAAGCCACAGCACCCAGCAGCAACACAACGCTAACACGTTTTGAGAGGGGTGTGAGGTTCAGCTTTTTTAGGGCAGCAAAACTCATGTTATTCATTGTTTCAGATGAATAAGATACTGTGCCCGAAAAATGGTTACCAGCGGTTTACATCTTGGTTAACAGACGGTAAACAAAGCCCGTCCCAGCAAAAATTGCTAGCGGCGGCGAGGGTTTTTCAGCGTCTCCATAATAACCGAAAGCACACGATTAGCGCTTGATTTTAGGGAGTGTTGCTGGTCTGTCCAGGCGGCGAGCTGCTGGCGTTCTGCGGGGGTTAGTGGATCCGCTGCCAATCGCTGCATAGCGGCGGCAACCGCCGCGGCGTCGTGGGCAGTCGCCTCGCCGATTTTGACGCTGTCCTTAGCCTCCGTTATAAAATCGACGGTTGGCCCGATACCCGCGAAAATAACCGGGCAGCCGCTCGCGATCGCGGAGTAGATCTTGGTTGCGAAGGCGTAGTCGTAGTTGACACCAGGTTTTAGGCTCGCGAGTGAGCAGAGGGATCCGCTTAAAAGCTGCTGCAGCTCCGGCTCGGTGATCGGTGCCAAAACGGCGAAGCGATCGGCGATACCGAGTGAGGAAGCGCACTCCTCAAGTGTTTGGCCGACGGTGCCGTTGCCGACAAAGGTTAGCCGGTAGCCCGGGTTTTGCCTGCTGAACTCGGCGAAGGCTTGAACAAACACCTCGGCACCGTGAATATCCGAGTAGGTGCCGGCGTAAACAAAGTGTTTCTCAACCGGCGCGGGCGTGTATTTGAAGCTCTCAGTGTTGGCGCCGAAACCGACAACCGTCACCGGCAGTTTGGGTGCGAAGCGAGCCAGGCGCACCCGCACACCCTCCGAGATGGTGGTTGCGTGATCCGCACCGCGCAACGCAAACGACTCAAGCGCGCGCAAAACCCGCAGCACCAGCTTGGAACCGGTTGCGTTAACCGCCGCCTCCGACCACAGATCCGCAGCGTCATAGACGTAGGGGATACGCCGCAGCGCGCAGATCACGCGGACGACCGCGCCGGTGGTTGGCGGCGGTTCAACATAGAGCACATCCGGTTTCTTGTGAAACAGTAGCCTGAAGAACAGCGGAATATCGAAACTCATGTACTGCGCGTAGCCGCGCACATAGCCGGTTTTATCGCGCAATACCGGGAAGGTTTTAACGGTTTCGCCGCCCCCTAAAGCGTCGGCGGCACTGCCTCGCCAGGCGCTGTTTTGGGTTCCCCGCTGAGCCCCGCGCTTGCCCCGCCCCTGAGACGCGAGGTGCCGCGGCGGTTTCGCGGTCAGCACCGTCACCGTGTGCCCGGCATCCGTGGCAGCGTCAGCCACCGCGCCCAGGAAGTTCGAGGCGGCGGAGGGTTCAGGCCGGTAAATCCGGGAAACAATTGTCAGGCGCATTTACTTCTCAAACGTCTCCAGCCACATCTCCACCGAGGTGATGTGCGGCAGCGCCTCGCGGTACTGTTTCGCGAGGGTGTCCCAGTTGCGCTCAATCTGGCGCCGCAGCACCTGAATCTCGCGCAGCATCCGCCGGAACTTAGCGCGGTCGTGGCGATACCACATCTTGCCGCGGCCGTCAGCGGATCCAATAATCACGCTCTCGTGCTTCGGGATATGCCACCACAGCGCGTCACGCTTCGCATACTCCAGCTCCGGGATTTTGTCGGTTGCGTCCTCTCGCAGCCACTGCTTCGCAACGGTTTTTGCGGTGAACAGCGCCAGGTTAATCCCGGTCGGGTACTGCAGCTCGGGACGGCTCTCCTCCTCGAACCAGGTTGGATCCTGAATAATCGGCAGTGACCGGCCGCCGCGGCTAACCGGGTGATCCTCGTCATCCGGCAGCCACACCCTGGTCTCACCGAACTCGCTCATCAGCGCCCGCGCCTCCGGCATAACCGTTTTAATGGTGCTGTGCAGTTTCTCGGGGCCGGCGAGCACGTCACGCATCGCGTTAATCGACAGCTGCACCGCGTAGTACTGCATGTTCAAAAGCTTTTTAATGTCCTGACGGCTACTGTTCTGCATCAGTTTGCCGCCGCGCGGCTGGGTTGAGTGCAAAAGACCGGCAATAATCCGGTTGCGGGTGTGGAAGTAAGCCTGCCAGTCCTGGCTGTCGTCCTTATCGAGCCACGACATGTGCCACAGCGCAACACCCGGCAGTGAAACGGTGCGGTAGCCGTGCTCCGCCGCCCGCAGACTGTATTCGGAGTCATCCCACTTAATAAACACCGGCAGCGACAGCCCAATATCGGCGATAACCTGTTTCGGGATCAGCGACATCCACCAGCCGTTATAGTCGGCGTCGAGGCGCGCGTGCATCCACGGGGTCTGCCGCAGGTTGGACTCTTTAAAGTTGTGGCGGTGCTGTTCCGGGAAGCTCGGCCCCCACAGGAACGGCCCCGGTTTCACGTGCTCCGCCCAGGCGTGCAGAACCGGTTTATCGTAGAGGTCGAACATGTGACCGCCAACGATCACCGGGTTGCTGCTAAATCGGCCAAACTGCAGGGCGCGGATCGCACTCTCAGTCTCGAACTCAATGTCGTCGTCGAGCAGCAACAGGAAATCGGTGTCCGCAAGCTGCAGGGTCTCTGCCATCGCACGGCTGTAGCCACCGGATCCACCCAGGTTGCCCTGGTGAATGACGCGCAGTTGGTCGCCCAGCTCGGCTGCGATTTGCGGGAACTCGGGGCGATCCTTCACCTTCGCGGTGCCCTGATCGACGAGCAGGATCTTGTCAACAACCTCGCGCAGAGCCGGATCCGCCGCAATATTTGCGAGGGTTTCAACACAGTACTCTGCCTTATTGAAAGTGCACATGCCGAGACTCACCTTGCCGGTTTTCACCGGTTTGGCGGTTGTCTCCCAGGTGGCGCGTTCAAGCACCAGCTCGGAGCTGCCCGCGATCAAATCGAACCAGTACCAGCCGCCGTCACCGAAGCTGTTAAGCGGCAGCTGAAAGACGTTGTTAACGCCGTCACCCTTCACGGTGCGGCTCTCAACACGCTGCTGCTGGCCGCCAGAGTTGGAGCGGTAGACAATAACCGTGCCGGTGCCACTGGTTGAGATGTTGAGGGTGATATCGCGCACAACCGTCCAGCGCTGCCAGTAGGATGCGGGGAAGGCGTTGAAGTAGGTTGCGTAGGAGACGCGCTTACCGGGGCGCACACGGGCGCTGTGCCGGGAGAGCACATTGTCGATGCTCGCGCTGTCGCTCAGTCGCAGTGGCATACACTTGACGGTTGCCCAGGTTTCAGGATCCGCGTAGAGGGGGAGGACGTCAGGATCTTGGTTAGTCGGAAAAACCACGTTCTGCAGGACAACTGCCACTGTCACGCCTTTCGAGTTCTTGGGTTTAAAGCGGTACCCCTTTAGTGTAGATGATCAAGCTTAGGGTTTCTCGGAGAGCGGGTCGGGCGAGCGGGTCGGGCGAGCGGGTCCGGCAGGCAGTGTGCTCACTGCTTTCCGGCGGAGCCCGTTACGCCGCCCGGCTTTCCTGACTGATCGGGACATTGCTCCACGGCAGCCGGCTCGGCTCGTCCGCCTTGGTCGGCAGTTCGTAGTCGATGCGGCTCTTCACCGCAAAGATAATCAAGAGCAGCCAGCCGCCCTCGATGAGGATGCGGCTCTCCGAGAAACTCTGCACAAACAGCGCCGTCATAACCAGCAGCGGGAAGAGCGAACTGGTTGCGTAGGGCAGCGGATCCGCATACCCGCGCCGCGGCTGGTCAACCGCGCGGCACCACACCCGCTGCAGCGTCACCAGCACCAGCACCGCGAAGAACAGCACACCAACCCAGCCGAGCTGCAGCCACACATCAAGCCAGGCGTTGTGGGCGTGCATAACCTGGATGCCGTTTTTAGTGTCGAGGCTCTTAAACGGCTCAACCCACGGAGTCCAGTGGCTCACCCAGCCCCAGCCGAAGATCGGCTTCTGTTCGGCGAGCGCGGTCACTTTCTCCCAGGTTTCTGAGCGGCCAGTGAGGGTTGGGCTTTTGCCGATTTTTGCGAGCAGGGTGTCACGCAGGAAGAACACGGCGGCGGCTGAGCCAGCGAGCAGCACCGCGCCGGTTGTGTAGACCGGCATCCGCTTCACACCGACCCGGCGGGTCCAGAGCGCAAACAGCAGCGTGATAACAACCACGGCGAGTGCCGCGAGCACCGTCACCGAACGGGTGAGGGCGAGGGTTGCGACCGCGACAGTCACCCAGAACCAGCCGGCGAACGGTCTAACGAGTCCCGCGCGCAGCTGGATGGCGAAAACGATGAGGCCGATCAGCGCGATAAAACCGAGCAGCACCGAGTTAGCGACAAGCCCCTGCACAGGGCCACCGTCAAACAGCAGTGAGCGACTCCAGTAAAACAGCTTCGACGGTTTTTCGGGGTTTTCGACGGTGATAAAGTTTTGCAAAATGGGTCGCCCAAAGAGCAGCTCAACGCCGAACTCGAAAACCAGCGACAGGCCAAGCAGGTAGCGGAGCGCGGTTCCCAGGGTGCGCAGGATCTCGTGCCACGACAGCACCGCCGCCAAAACAACGGCGACAAAGCTGGTTGCCAGCTGCGCAATAAACCCGAGCAGCGATTCGAAACGGTAAGCGGACCAGGCAATCGACAGACCAGCGAGCGCGAGGAACAGCAGCAGCCCCTTCGGCATCCGGGTCCAGTTGAGGCGGTCCGGTTTTTCTTTTACGAGCAGCACCGCCGCACCAGCCACGAGCAGTGCGCAGATCACAAAGAAGCCCACCCAGCCGACCGTGTTGCGCACCGCGTTGCCGCCCAACATCACAAAGAACACCGTGATCGTGTACGCGCTTATGCCGAGTCTTGTTTTGTTGGAGCTCATACATTTGATGGTACTTGATTGGCGGGCTTTCTGCACTGTGCCGCGTCGTTTCTGCCGCGGTGTTGGCTGCCCCGCGCTAACACCGAAACCGGCGATCAGACAGCACAATACGGGCGGGTAAAGGTTCAACCCCAGCTTCAGGGTTTAGCGTGCAAAACTTGACGAAACCAAAGTTACACGTGTGTAATTAGTTGTTAATAATCGCAACTCACCACAAATGAGACGCGGTTGTGGAGGCAAACAGTGGTAAGCAGAAAGGAGCCGTAGTATGTCACAGCAGCTCCCCGGCTCGAGTGTGCCAGGCGACTGGTTTGTTGATCCGGTCTACTTAGGTGTTCCCGGCGTGCGAGATCCGCAGCTCGATGAGGTGCTCGCGTGGCAGGCCGATGCGCTCTGCGCACAAACCGATCCCGAGGCTTTCTTCCCCGAGAAGGGCGGATCAACCCGCGAGGCAAAACGTATCTGCGGTCAGTGCGATGTGCGGGCGCAGTGCCTGGAGTACGCGCTTGAAAACGATGAACGCTTTGGCATCTGGGGCGGTCTGTCTGAGCGAGAAAGGCGTAAACTGCGACGCAAATCTGCGTAACAGGGCGCGGCAGCTAACAAACATACAGACGATTAATTATCGTTGAAATGATATGCGCACAACAGTTACCGCAATTTTAGTTGCACAAACCGGAGACAGACTAGACGAGACACTAGCGGCTCTGGCTGCACAGACGCGCCAACCAGACAGACTCATCGGTGTTGTTAACGGCAGCAACGAAGCGCTCGCGGCGCAGCTCGCTGAGGCGGGAGCGGATCAGGTAATTGTTACCGGCAAACATCTTGCCTACGGTGCAGCAATTGCGTCGGCGGATCGCGCAATCGGCCACGACGGTGAACAGGAGTGGTTGTGGCTGCTGGCGGAGGACACCGCCCCCGAACCGAAAGCGCTGCGGTCTATTTTGCGGACGGTGCAGAAGGCACCGTCGGTTGCTGTTGCCGGCCCGAAACTGCTCGACTGGGATCACCCCGAGCGAATTATTGAGCTCGGCCAGAGCCTCACCCGCTACGGCAACCGCTGGAAACTGCGCCGCCAGGAGCTCGACCAGCAGCAGTACGACCACATCCAAGACACACTCGGTGTCGGCCCCGCGGGTATGCTGGTGCGCCGCCAGGTCTGGCAGGAGCTCGGCGGATTCGACCCCGGACTGCCGGTTTTTGATGACGGCCTCGACTTCAGCCTGCGCGCCAGGCTCGCCGGCTACCGCGTCGTTGTCGCACCAAAATCGCGCGTCCGCTACGCACTCAGCGGTGTTGCAGGTCCCCGCATCGACCGCAGCCGAAAAGTGCTGCGGCAGGCACACCACCAGGCACGTCTCTCCCACCTGCACAGGCGACTAACTTACGCACCCGCGCCGCTCGCGTTCCTGATGTGGATCCTGCTCCCGGCGCTCGCAATCTTCCGCGTCTTCTGGCTGCTGCTGCGCGAACAACCCGGCAATATCCCCGGTGAGCTCGCCGCAACACTGCGCGTTTTCTTCACGCCGGTGCGCGTGATCCGCGCGCGGAGGCGACTGCGCCTAAACAACAAAGCAGGGTGGGGTGCGATCCGCCCCCTAAGAACCGACCCGAAAACCGTGCGCACCGCGCTCGCAATCGACCGGGAGGCGATTCTCGCGGCGCAGGGCAGACAGCGGCAAGAGCTGCACTTTATCTCAACCGGCGGGCTCGGGCTGCTGGTTGTGAGCGTCGCGGTATCAGTTGCGCTGACCTGGTGGCTGTTTGGCCAGCAAACCCTCGGCGGCGGGATTATTCCGCTCAGCGACCTCGGGGAGCTGTGGCGTAACACCCACCTGAGCGAGGGTATCCCGGCGGATCCGTTCACCTGGATTCTCGCGCTGCTCGGCTCGCTCACCCCGTTCAACCCGTCGCTGTCGCTGGTGCTGCTGCTCGCGGCCGCAATCCCGCTCGCGTCGCTCGGCGGCTGGCTGTGGGGTGCGCAGTTCACCTCCTCAGCGGCCGGTCGGGTGCTCGCCGGCGTTGCCTGGGCGTTCAGTCCGGTGCTGCTCGGTTCGCTCGATCACGGCAGGCTGCCAACCATCGTGCTCGCGGTTGTTTTGCCGTGGCTGCTAATCGCCGCAACCCGCGCGCACGAGTCCTGGGCGTGGGCAGGCACCGCCTCGCTGCTCGCGCTGATCGGGCTTGCCGCTGCGCCGGTGCTGATCCCCGCGGCGCTGCTGTTCTGGATTGTTGGGATTATCACCCACCCGCGCGGCATCGTCCGCTACGCCGCAATCGCGATCGCCCCGGCGGCGCTGTTCTTGCCGCTTGTGATCCACGCGGTTTTGCACGGTGACCTGCTGAGTGTGCTGCGCGACCCCGGCATTACCTCCTCCTATGCCCCGAGCACGCTGCCGCACCTGCTGCTCGGCTTCCCCGAGTTTGGGCTTGAGGGCTGGGGTGACATAACCGCGAACCTCGGCATCGATATCGCACCAACAACGCTGCTGGTGGGACTGCTGCTGTTGCCGCTGATTCTGCTGGTGCTGCTCGGCGCCTACACGGGCAAAGCGAACGTCACCGTGTTCGCCTCACTGCTTGGCGGGCTCGGCCTAATCACCGCCGTCGCCTCCGCCCACCTCGCTCTAACCACCCAGGGTGCGGAGGTTATCAACCTCTGGACAGGCTCCGGTCTTTCTCTCTACTGGATCGCGATAGTCACCCTCGCAGCCAACGGCTCCGCCGTGCTGGGTCGCGGCGCTAAACCGCTTGTTGCGATTGCGCTGCTGCTCAACCTGGTCGTGGTTTTGCCGCTGCTCGCCGACCTTGTCATCGGCAGGGCTGAGGTGCGGAACGCAGCCCAGCAGATGCCGTCGCTTGTGCAGGCGGCGGGTCGCGAGAATCCGCAGCTGCGCACCCTCGTGCTGGAGGCGAACAGCGACAACAGTGTGACGGCGCGGGTTGTTACCGGGCCGGGCTTACGGTTTGACGAGATTCGCACCGCCGCCTACCGTTCACAGCCGAACAGCTCTGATGAACAGTTGGCAACCCTGGTTGGTGCGCTCGCTTCCAACGGCTCCACCAACCTTGCGGAACAGCTGAGCGGTAATCGGATTGATTTTGTGCTGTTGAACGCTGACGGCGACCCGGCGAAACGCGCCGAACTGCAGGCGACCATTGAGGAGCACGGTGCGCTGGCGGGCGCCGGAGACACCGCAACCGGCCACCTCTGGCGGGTTTCGGCGGTGAGCGACCCGGGCGCTGAAACCGCCGCAGAGCCGGTCGACGAGAACCCGGTGATTAAGATTGCGAAGCTGCGCTTCACAGCGACATCGGTGTGGATCGTGCAGGCGCTGCTGCTTGTTGGCATGCTGCTGCTCGCGCTGCCAACCGGTGAGGTTGTTGCGAGGCCGGAGAAACGGCCGCGCGTGAAAAAGCGGCAGCCGCGCGAGCCGCGGCAGGTCGCTGTGCCAGCGGGGCAGGTCGCTGTGCCAGCGGGGCAGGTCGCTGTGCCAGCGGGGCAGGTCGCTGCGGCTAAGGCGGCGGATCCGGCGGAGGCTGCCGAGGTAGCAGCGGCCGAGCCAGCTGATGCCGATGCTGAGGCGGCGCCGGCCACGGCCGAGGCGCCGGCAGACACCGTCGAGCCCGCACCAGCTGAGGAGCCGACAGCGGGCGGTGACGGCGACCAGAACGATCCGTTGGGGGAGGACTCGAAGCATGACTAAGGACACACAGTCGATGCGCCGTTTTGGGCGGGCAGCAACCGGTGTTGCGGTCACCGTGGTCGCGGGTGCCGCTGTTTTAGCGCTGCAAACCCTGCCTACACCGGAGGTTATTGCGAAGCCGCAGGGCGTTGTGGTTGACACCGCCAGCGCTGCAAACCACTCAGTCGTTTGCAGCGGCTCTTTCGCCGAGCTGGGGGCGGATCCGGCACAGCCGAATCTCGCGGTCCCGCAGGGGCGCCAGAGCGTAGTTGCAAACAGTGAGCAGACGCGCTCCCTCGCCCGTGAAGCAGGCGGGGAGGAGCAGGCCGGAGCGGTTTACACAGCGGGCGCAACCGCGCAGTTGACCGCCGCCGCAACCCAGCAGCTTAACTCCGAAACGGTTTCCGGTTTAACCGCCTACGCCTGCCAGGAGCCGAGCTCCGATCAGTGGCTGGTTGGCGGCAAAACAACAACCGGTAACGTTACAACCGTGACAGTGTCTAACCCGGCCGCGCAGGCGGCGACGGTGACGCTGGAGGTTTACGGATCCACCGGGATTGTGGGCAACCAGACAAGCTCGGGTATTGTTGTGCCCGCGGGACAGTCACGGACAATCGCGGTTAACGGCATTGTTACCGATGAGGAGCAGCTGGCGGTGCGGGTGAAGGCGACCGGCGCGGCGGTTGTGGCGACGCTTGGCACATACGCGCAGATTGATATTCGTGCGGTTGGCGCGGACACTGTGGCATCGCAGGGCACCCCGCAACAGCGGCTGGTGATTCCCGGCGTGAAGGCGGTGCTTGACGGGCAGGGAGACAGCGACGCGGGCGCAACCGAGCTACAGGAACTGGTGCTTTTGGCGCCGAGCGAGGCGGGGCAGGCGACTGTTCGCGCGATCCGCCCGGACGGCACTGCGCAGGAGATCGCGAACGTCGATTTGATCGCCGGAATTGTCACCAAAACCCCGCTCGCTAACTGGCCGGATGACGCGATCGCCGCCGAGATTAGCGCTGACGTTGCGGTTGTTGGCGCGGTAGAGTCGAGCGTGCTCGGCAACGGCAAAGCAGACATGGTCTGGTACAGCCCGGCGGAGGAGCTGCTGCGGGGTGATGAGACAGCGGTGGCCGGGATCTCCGGCGGTGAACTGGTGCTCGTAAACTCCGGGGAGTCGCAAGCGAGCGTGAAACTGCTCGGTGCGGACGGCTCCGAAACCGAGCTGACACTGCCAGCTGGCGGTGGTACCGTCGCTAAACCCCCGAGCTCAATCTTCACGATCCATTCACCGGCGGGTGTTTACGCCGGGGTGCGGATCCTGGCAGACGGCGGCGCAGCATACCCGGTGCCGCCAGCAAAAACCAACAGCGAAAACCTGACGGTTTATACCCAATAAGCATTCGCTAGGCAATAAAATAGGTAGTTATGAGCGCACACATTCTGGTCGTAGACGATGACCTAGACCTGGCAGAGATGCTGACGATGGTGCTGGAGGGATCAGACTTTGCGGTAACTCACGCGGCAGACGGCGAAAGCGCGATCTCACTGTTCCAAACCACAAAACCGGATCTGGTGCTGCTCGATCTGATGCTGCCTGGCATTGACGGGGTTGGTGTGTGTAAACGCCTGCGCACCGAGTCGGGTGTGCCGATTATTATGCTGACCGCCAAAAGCGACACAACCGATGTTGTGCAGGGGCTCGAGGCTGGCGCCGACGACTACATTCTGAAGCCGTTTAACCCTGCCGAGCTGGTTGCCAGGATCCGCGCCCGACTGCGTGAGCCAAAACCGGAAACAACCGAGTCGGAGACGCTGCAGCTGGGCGATTTGAAGATTGATCTCGCCGCCCACGAGGTGATGCGCGGCCGCGAAACCATCTCACTCACCCCGCTCGAGTTTGAGCTGCTGGTGATTATGGCGCGCAACCCGAAACAGGCGTTCAACCGTGACACGCTGCTGGAGCGGGTGTGGGGTTACCGGCACAAAACCGACACCCGGTTGGTGAACGTGCACGTGCAGCGACTGCGCTCCAAGATTGAGCGAGACCCAGACAATCCGGTCTATATTTTGACCGTCCGCGGTGTTGGCTACAGGGCAGGAACACCCAAAAAATAATGCGGTATCAATTCCGGCGCTGGTTGCTGAAGTGGTATCGGTTCAGCGACCCGGTGCTGGGCACGTTCCGCCGCCGCTGGCGCAGCTCGCTCGCGCTCAGGCTGATGACCATTACGGGCGTTATCACCTTCTGCATGATCGCGCTCGCCGGTGCGTTTATTTTGAGCAGTGTGCGGGAGGATTTGAACTCAACCAAGCTGAACGCCGCCCTGCAGGACAGCGCCCGCTCAACAACTGTTGCCCAGCAGCTGATCGACTCAACCGAGGCAACCGACCGGGAGGCGCTCGCGTCGCTGATGCTGTCGGTGAGGGCCGCGATCCGCGACACCAGCTCCAGTTCGGCGATTTATGTGCGCCGGGAGCCGGGGCAGGACGGATCCACCGAGGCACCCTTAAACTTTCGCACGAGCGAGGCTGTTCCCAAGGCGGTGACGGCGGAGCTCAGCGAGCAAATTATCACCGCTGAAGAGCCGCAGCTGTGGCAGTATGTCAGCTTGGAAACCGGGCCGGGGGAGGCAGCGCCGGGCATAATCGTTGGCACAACGCTTTCCTTCCCGGGGAACACTGGCAACTACAACCTGTTTATTGCCTACAGTTTTGCCGAGACAAAAACGACGCTCGATTTTATTGCGCAGACGCTGATTCTCACCGGTGTTGTGCTGATGCTGTTTATTGGCCTGCTGGTGTGGAGTATGTCGCGGATCGTGTTTAAACCGATCAGCATGGCAGCCCAGGTTAGTCGCCAACTCGCGGAGGGTGAAACCGATGCCAGGATGCGGCACCAGAACGATCACAACTTTGATGAGTTGAGCGACAACTTTAACCAGATGGCGGACACGCTTAACGCCAGGATTAAAGAGCTTGACACGCTCTCAACTATGCAGCAGCGGTTTGTTTCTGACGTGTCGCACGAGCTGCGGACGCCGCTGACCACGATTCGCCTCGCCGCCGAGGTGTTAAACACCTCCGACGAGCAGGTGCCTGCCGGGCAGCAGCGTGCCGCCCGGGTGCTCACCGAGCAGGTGACCCGTTTTGAGCGGCTGCTTGAGGACCTGCTGGAGATTTCCCGCTACGATGCAGGCCGGGTGCAGATTGAGACCGAACCAACCAACCTGGTATCGCTCTGTCAGGAGGTTGTTGCTGACCTGCAGCCGCTGTCTGAGAGCATTATCGAGGTGCGCCCGCTCGGTGGCTACAGTGCGATTGATGTGGATCCGCGCCGGATCCGCCGCATCGTCTCTAACCTGGTCGGTAACGCGATTGAGCACGGTGAGGGCAACCCTATTATTGTGACAATCGACTCCAACACAACCGCCTACGCGATTGCGGTGCGCGACTACGGTATTGGCATGAACGAGATCCAGGCCGAGCGGGTGTTTGATCGTTTTTATCGGGCGGATCCGTCACGCAAGCGCACCCTCGGGGGCACCGGTCTGGGGCTCGCGATCGCGCAGGAGGACGCGGCTGTGCACGGCGGCGTTATTGAGTTGTGGTCGGAGCCGAACGTTGGCTCGAACTTTAGGCTGACGCTGCCGCGCTCGGACTCGTTTGACAGTTTCCTGTCGCCGCTGCCGCTTGTTCCCGAGGATGTTACGGGCACTGACGCGAGCCAGACGGTGACCGACTGGGTGAAGCGGCCGAGCCGGTGGCTGTTGCGGAGGGGCGACGATGGCAAGAAGTAACTGGGTGATTGCCGGGCTCGCGATTGTCGGGGTTGGTGCGCTTGTCGCTACCGGGTTCCAGAACGTGCCCGACAGCGGGCAGGTGAGAACCGGGCTTTCGGACCTGTCGCAGGTTGAGCAGCCGGTTGTGTATGACGCGGTTGGTCCGCAGGATGGGGCGACGCAGGAGGATATTCTGCGCGGCTTCCTGCAGGCGGCCGCCTCGCCGGACGAGAACTACGCTGTCGCCCGCGAGTTTTTAAGCCCGAGCTACGCCGATCTGTGGTCGCCAACCGCGGGGATTCTGGTGGACTCTGGCACACGCGAGTTTAAACAGTCGGAGGCGAATATTGTCACGGTTGTTACCCAGCAGCTTGGCCGGGTCGACAATCACGGGCTTTTAACCAACTCGGTTGCGGGCACGCAGGCGGAGCTGCGGTTTGAGTTTGAGCGGATCGGTGAGCAGTGGCGGATCGCGTCAGCCCCCACCGGAATTGTCCTCGAAAAAACCGTGTTCACCAGCCTGTTAAACGCCTACACCCTCTATTTCCCGGACGGTAAAGGGGACATGATCGCGGAGGAGCGCTGGTTTGCGAAGCGCAGCCGCGCGGCAACCCAGATTGTGCAGGCGCTGATCGCCGGCCCGAGCGAGCAGTTTGCCGAGATTGCGCACACCGAGTTCCCCGCAAACTCGAAACTGATCGGTAACACCGTCACAATCGTTGACGGCCGCGCGAAGATTGACATGTCTAGCGCGCTCAGTGCTGTGACCGGTGCGGCGCGGGAACGCTTGATTACGCAGCTGAGTCGCAGCCTGGTTGGTGTGCCCAACGTTGATACCTTCGAACTGGCAATCGAGGGGGTTGAGCTCACCGAGAAACGGGTTGAGAATATCTCCAGCGGCCGGGCGGATCGCGCTGCTTACGTGCTCACTGACGACAGGGTGATTGTGCAGCGGGGCACCGAACTGGGGCAGGAGCTTAGCTATTCCAGCCTGATCGCGAACGCGAAACCGAGCACTGTGTCGCTCCGTTCTGACGGCCGGGCGGCGGCGATGTTAACCGGTCAGGGGCTTGTTTACGCAACCGATCAGGGCACCCAGCTGCTCTCGGGTGGCAGCGGATTCTTACCGCCGTCGATTGATCGGTGGGGTTTTGTTTGGAGCTCCGTTACCGGCTCGCGGGAGCTGCACGTGTGGCACCCGGATCAGCGCGCAAAAATCCTGGAGCTGCCGGAACTGCCCGGTCAGCTGGTGCAGTTCCGGGTTTCTCCCGACGGCTACAGGCTGGCGGTGATGCTGCAGGTTGAGACGGTGACGCAGGTGCAGGTGCTGTCGATTGTGCGCAGCGAGACGAACGAGCCGTCGTTTACCGCGGCGAGCCCGGTTTTGGCGATGAGCGCGAGCGGATCCGCCGTCGACATGGACTGGGTTGATAACGAACACGTTGCCGTTATCTCCGGCAGCTCCGAAACCAAGGCGATAACCGTCGGCGGCACGGGGCTGTTCAGCTCCTCCAGGGGCAGCCTGTCGGGGGCTTTGCGGATCACGGGGGTTGATGGGTCATCGGGCATCAGGGTGCTAACCAGCTCGGGTGAGCTGTTCCAGCCGCGCGGACTAAACGGCTGGCAGCAGCGCTTGAAGGGCGTGGACGTGCTCGTGAAGTGGGGCTAGACCGGCCGTAGTGTTGCTGTTTTGCCGCTGTGGATAACCGCGTCGCCGCGGAAGTTTTCCACAGTTTGCCGGTTTCGCGTCTCCCGTCTGCCCGCACGACAGAGAATAACTGTGTGAAAACCCCGAAACAATCCCTGACTTTGCTGCGACGCTGGGCGACAACGCTGCTGCAGCAGCTGATAACCCTGCTCTTCCCAAGCCGCTGCTGCGGCTGCGGCCGAGTCAACGAGCTGCTGTGTGCGGGCTGCCGCGCCTTTATCGCCGAGGAACAGCAACAGCTGCCCGAGTGCATCAGCGTTCCGCTCGGGGTTTCACCCTCCGGTGAGCCAGAAAGCCTAACCGTGTGGACGCTGCTGCACTACGACGGCGCACTGAAAGCGCTGATCGTCTCGCTGAAACACCGCGACATGCCCGGTTTTGCGAAGCTGCTGCGTCCCGGCGTGCGGGCGCTAATCAACCACACCGTGAGCGAGCTGGCTGGGCAGGGGGTGGATCCGCGCAACATTGTGCTCGTCCCCATTCCCTCCCGGCGCAGCAGGGTGCGTCAGCGAGGCTATCACCACCTGCGGCTGCTGCTTCGCGTTGCCGGGGTGCGGGATCAGCGGGTGTGTGAGGCGCTCGCGGCCACGGGTGCGCGCACCGGGCAGGTGGGGCTGGGGCAGCAGGCGAGGCAGTTGAATGCGTTGCGGATCCGCGTGGGCAGGCGTGCGAGGGAGATTAGGGGGCGGCAGATTGTGCTGTTTGACGATATTTGTACGAGCGGGGCAACCCTGCGCGGTGCGGCTCTCTGCCTGAGCGCTGCGGGCTATCAGGTTGCGGCAGCGGCGGCGCTCTACCGGGTGATGTTGCACACTCCGAAATAGTTTCCAGCTTTCACAAAGCTAATAGGCAGTGCGAGCTAAACAAAGCCAGAGTAAAATGTTGTTAAGGCGGGTAACGTTGCTCCCACCCGGAGCCACCGTCTTAACCCCGAGGAGGGCAAAATGGACGTAAACATCCGCGCGATTAACGCACAACTAAGCGGTCGGTTTGAAGACTACGTTGAGAGTAAAACCGAGAAGATACAGACGCTTTTGCCTAAAACACAGTCTTTCGAGGTTCGTGTTAGCTGTGTTAACGACAAAAGCCCTAAACACGGTGACCGGGTTGAGATTACGATTATCGGTCCGGGGCCGGTTGTGCGTGCCGAGGCAAACAGCGGCGATAACTTCTCCGCGTTTGATATCGCCTACGGCAAAATACTTGAGCGGGTGCGTCGGATGAAAGACAAGCGCAAGGTTGACCACAAGCGTGGGCTAACCTCGCTTGGCGAGGCAGCCGCCGCAGACTTCAGCAAAATCGACATTACCCCGGCTGACGCATCGGTGTTTAGCCCGGTCAGTGCCGAGGAACTTGCTGAGGCTGGCAGCGGTGAGCACGGGGGAGATTATGGCGGGGAGCAGGAGGCGCAGTCGCCGGTTGTGATCCGCAGCAAATCATTCCCGTCAGAGACGATGACGGTTGAGCAGGCTGTTGACCGCATGGAACTGGTCGGCCACGACTTCTTCCTGTTTGTTGACGCCGCAACCGATAAACCGAGCGTTGTTTACAGGCGCAAGGGTTGGAACTACGGTGTAATCAGCCTGGAAGACGCTGAGGAGTAACAGCAGATTCTGTGACTGAAATTGCTGGCGCTATCGAGCGTTAGCTGAAGATAAAAGCGATCCGGTGCTGCACAGTCTGTGCGGTGCCGGATCCTTTTTGGCGGGCAACTAGGATTCTCACAGCGCGGTTAATGCTGAGGATTGATAGACTGAACTGATGTGGGTCTATTTGCAACCGGTGACCCAGAAAGACTAAGAAATCAGGAGTTTAACAGTGGCAACTGTTCTCGAAAAAGTACTTCGCGTTGGCGAGGGGCGGACGCTGAAGAAGCTGCAGCGCATAGCAAAGCAGGTCGAAAACCTGGAGAGCAACTTTGAGGAGCTCAGCGACGAGGAACTGCGCGGCGAGACAGCCGAGTTTAGAGAGCGCCTCGCCGCGGGTGAAACCCTCGACGATCTACTGCCGGAGGCGTTTGCGGCGGTGAGGGAGGCGGCAAAGCGCACAATCGGTCTGTGCCCCTACCCGGTACAGATTATGGGTGGCGCAAACCTGCACCTCGGTAACATCTCTGAAATGAAGACCGGTGAGGGTAAAACCCTGGTTGCGACAATGCCGGCATACCTGAACGCGCTCACCGGCAAAGGTGTGCACATTGTTACCGTTAACGACTTCCTGGCGCAGTACCAGAGTGATCTGATGGGTCGTGTTTTCCGTGCCCTCGGCATGACAACCGGCTGTATTGTCGCCAACCAGTCACCGGAGGTGCGCCGCGCCCAGTACGAGGCAGACATCACCTACGGCACCAACAACGAGTTTGGTTTCGACTATCTGCGCGACAACATGGCAACCACCGCGGATGCGCGAGTGCAGCGCGGTCACGCCTTCGCGATTATTGACGAGGTTGACTCGATCCTCATCGACGAGGCGAGAACCCCGCTAATTATCTCCGGTCCATCCTCGGGTGAGGCAAACCGCTGGTTTACCGAGTTTGCGAGGGTTGCAAAAACCCTCACCCCGGGAGTCGACTACGAGGTTGACGAGAAGAAGCGCACCGTCGGTGTGCTGGAGGAGGGCATCGCCAAGGTTGAGGACTACCTGGGGATTGAAAACCTTTACGAGTCTGTTAACACCCCGCTGATCTCGTTCCTCAACAACGCGATTAAAGCGCGTGCGCTGTTCAGCCGCGATAAAGACTATGTTGTGCTTGACGGCGAGGTGATGATCGTTGACGAGCACACCGGTCGTATCCTGCCGGGTCGCCGCTACAACGAGGGTATGCACCAGGCGATTGAGGCAAAAGAGGGTGTGCAGGTGAAAGCAGAAAACCAGATGCTTGCAACCGTCACCCTGCAGAACTACTTCAGGATGTACGAGAAACTCTCGGGCATGACCGGTACCGCTGAAACCGAGGCGGCCGAGTTTATGGGCACCTACAAGCTCGGTGTTGTGCCGATCCCAACCAACAAAGAGATGATCCGCCTGGATCAACCAGACTTCGTCTACAAGAACGAGCAGGTGAAGTTTGACGCGGTTGTGAAAGACATTGCCGAGCGCAACAAAACCGGTCAGCCTGTGCTGGTTGGCACAACCAGTGTTGAGAAGAGCGAATACCTGTCGAAGAAGCTCGCGAAACTGGGGATCCGCCACGAGATTTTGAACGCTAAGAATCACGCGCGTGAGGCAGCGATTGTTGCGCAGGCGGGTCGTTTCGGTGCGGTTACCGTGGCAACCAACATGGCTGGTCGTGGAACCGACATTATGCTCGGCGGTAACGCAGAGTTTTTGGCTGTGCAAGAGATGAGCGCGAGAGGGCTTTCCACCGAAGAGAACCCGGAAGAGTACGAGGCAGCCTGGCCAGAGGTGTTTGAGGCCGTGAAGGCGGCGGTTGCGAAAGAGGCAAAGAAGGTGCAGGACGCCGGTGGCCTTTACGTGCTGGGAACCGAGCGTCACGAATCCCGCCGTATCGACAACCAGCTGCGCGGTCGTGCCGGCCGTCAGGGTGACCCGGGTGAGAGCCGTTTCTACCTGTCACTCACCGATAATCTGCTGCGGCTGAATGCCGGGGCGGCGCAGATGTTGATGAACCGCAACGACATCCCCGATGATACCGTGATTGAGAGCAAACTGGTGAGCCGTGCGATCCAGTCGGCGCAGTCACAGGTTGAGGCACGCAACGCCGAGATCCGTAAGAACGTGCTGAAGTATGACGATGTGCTTAACCGTCAGCGTCACGCAATCTACAGCGACCGTGAGCACATCCTCGACGGCGACGATATTGAGGATCGGATCAACCAGTTCCGTGAGGACACGATCCACTCGATTGTGCAGAGCCATCTCGGTGCTGACGGATCCTACGACTTTGACGCGCTGCTTACCGAACTGAAGCAGCTCTACCCGGTTGGTGTTACCAGCGAAGAACTGGTTGAGGCCGGTGGCCGTGAGCTGGAGCGGAACGCCGCCGTGTTCTTGCAGCGGGAGCTTTTGAGCGACGCCGAGCACGCCTACCAGCAGCGAGAGAACGAACTCGGTTCGGAGGCGATGCGTGAGCTGGAGCGCCGCGTTGTGCTGGCGACAATCGACCGGCACTGGCGTGACCACCTTTATGAGATGGAGTATCTGAAAGAGGGAATCGGGCTGAGGGCGATGGCGCAGCGGGATCCGCTCGTGGAATACCAGCGTGAGGGCTATGACCTGTTCCAGGCAATGATGGATCAGATCAAAGAGGAATCAATCGGCATGATCCACAACCTGCAGGTGCAGGTGAAAGAGGACGCTGAGCACCATGTGCAGCTGGAGGGCAGCGGACTAGAGCAGACTGACAGCGCTGAGCGTCAGGATCTCACCTACACCGCCCCGGATGATTCTGGTGATGCGCAAACCAGCGGTGGTGCGGCCGGTCGGGCAAACAAGCCAGCAGCTAAACAGTCTGCAGCGAAGGCAAAAGCGCAAAAACAGCAGTTAAAAACACAGACCGTTAACGCGAATAAAAAGCGTGGCAGTTTTGGGCAAGAGATCTAGGCTCTGCCCGTTTTGAAAGGACAATAAATGAGCCAAAATCCGGAACGGCTGACTAAGAACGAACGCCGAGCGCAGGCTCGCGAGCTCGCTAGACAGGCTCGTGAGGCTGAGAGGAAGCGCGAGAAGCGTAACCGTCTGCTGCTGCAGGGCGGTGTTGCGGCGGCGCTTGTTGCGATTGTCGCGATTGTTGCGCTGGTGATTGCAAACGGTGTGCGTGAGGCTGCGCCAACCGCTGGCCCAAAGAACATGCAGTCAGGCGGTGTTGTGTTCGGTGAAAACCTGGAGGTTAAGGAGACACCGGCGCTTGCGGCTGGCGAGAAGCGGATCGCAACAGAGTTCAACGTTAACCAGCGTCCTGTGCACGTGGTCACCTACGTTGACTACCTCTGCCCGGCCTGTGGCAGCTTTGAAGAAACCTACGGTCCGATGCTTGAACAGTACACCGGATCGGGCGATATCAGCCTTGAGGTTTACCCGCTGAACTTCCTGGATCCACAGTCGGCAGGCACCAAATACTCATCACGCGCCGGCAACCTGCTCGCGTGTGTAGCGTCAACACAGCCGGAGCACGCGTTTAAGGTTCACAAGGAACTGTTTGCGGATCAGCCGAAAGAGGGAGCTGCCGGGCACAGCAACGAGAAACTGCTTGAGATCGCTGTAAAGGGCGGTGCTAAGAAGAACGCAGAGCTTGAAAAGTGTGTCAACGACGGCAAATTCGTCTCCTTTATTGACGGCAATGTGACACAGGCAATGCAGACCGAGGTGCTCGGCCTTGCCAAGGGTTCGCAGCTGATTGATAACATCCAAACCGGTGAACTGCAGGACGCGAAACAGCCGCAGACCCTGCGTTCAACACCGACCGCGATCGTTAACGGTAAGCAGTGGTACCAGCCGCGCGACGGTGACCTGGAGTCATACCTGTTAAAGACACTGCAGGATATTGACGCGGACGCAACCGAGGCCGGTTAAGCAGATAGCTAAGCAAGCGGCTAGGTAGATCTGCTTCAGCAGACAGCATTGTTAAACAGCTCGGGGTTGGGCGTAAAACGCGCCAAACCCCGAGCTTTTTATTTTGCGCTGAAACTTAAAACAGGGTAGGATTGTTAAACGTGCTTAAACGCACATGCCGCCTTGGCGCAGTTGGTAGCGCAGTGCTCTTGTAAAGCGAAGGTCATCGGTTCGAGTCCGATAGGCGGCTCCAATTTTCTTCTCACAATTGCTTGTCTTCCCCCCGGATATGCGTTAAGCTACGAGCACAGTATGTGTTAAAACTTGCGCTGTCTCGGCAAAACCGGTGAGTGTCTTGAAGGAACAATAGTAACTATCGCGATGCCGACCCGGTTAGGCTATTGGAGGAACATCGTGCGTTCGCTTATGCTTTCCCTGCGGGTGCTACTCGTACTGTTTTTAGCCATCTGTACTGGCACCCTCTCCCTCTTCTATCGGGCAGCAGAGTTCGGTAAAGCAAGTGATGAATACCCGAATAACTCCGCCGAACTCACCGTATCGAATGTTGACGAGGTGCAGCACGCCAGTGTGCTGTCAGCGATAGCTTCTTATACCGCTGCCAACCACGCAACGGTGTTTCGCGTTGACACTGTACTGTCACAGGTTGACCGGGGCGCAGGCGCAATCAGGATCGGTGTATTCGCTGGCAGCGAGTCAGACCTAACCGATGCCAGTGTGTTGCGTTTCATGGGGACAGAGGTCGTCTCAACAGAGGCGATAGCTAAACTCTTAGCAGCCGAGCCAGAACAGACACTCGGGTTGGATCAGAACGCTGCCGACACCCTCCTGAACGTACCACATCTCAGCTTTGCTGAGAGACTGTCGGTGATGCAGCTAGCAGAGTTGACGCAGAGATCCGAAACAGTTAGCGGCACTTATCGGTTTATTGGAGTAGACGAGCAAACCCTCTCAGAGCTCAGCGCCCAGATTAACAGTATTACTGGCGATACAACTGCTCAAGTAGGCTCAGCTCTCCAAGGCTCTGCTGTTGACCGCAGTTTCTCGTTCTTAGTACCGTTAATTGGGCTGGTGGCGGTATCAGGCCTTCTGCAGGTTTTACTGTTGGTACAGGCCTTTAGATCGCTGCAAGAGCTCGGAACGCACCTAATATTAGGTTGGTCTGCATTCGATTACTGTGTGAGCCTGTTTAGATCGGTGCTTCTGAGCATGCTGCTGGTGTACCCAGTTAGTTTTCTTGTTACATTCTTTACGATGCAGGGATACGGTTTGGCTACCGTGGCGACAGTGGCACTGCCTCCAGCGCTGGTTACGGTTGCGATTACCCTCGCAACGGTTGTTGTTGCATCGCTTGTGCTTTTACTTGTGCGCCCAGTAACCGCGATCCGCAACCTGGTATCGAAGAAGATCATGATTGTTATGCTAGCGATTACTTACTGCGCTAGTGCAGCGGGGGTGATCGGAATGAGCATATTCTTGGACGGGCCGATTCGAGAAATTGACAGACTGGGCAGTGTTAGCCAGCAGTGGCAGCGGGTCACAGACTATCAGATACTCTACAAACAGGATGCCGGAGATGACTCTGCTAGTTTTACCAGCGGTGGTGGAAAGCTTATGGCGGATTACTATGCCTGGTACAGGACAATCGCGGCTGAGGCGGGCGTATCAGTTGTTAACACTAGATACCATCATAAGGAACAGTTGGAAAACTGGCGTGAACTCGGTGTCTATCAGAACATTCCCAATAAACCCCTGTGGTATTTTGCTGCATCTCCGAGCTACCTTGAATCGGTGGGGTTAAATCTTAACCAGGATCTGCTTTCCAGAGCAGATTCCGGTGAGCGCGTCTATCTGGTACCCGATAGTTACAGCGAAGCAGACGCTGCTGCGCTGAAAGCCTGGGTAGCTGAGGACGTTATACAATTATCACAACAGGATAGTGTAATTCAGACCGAGTTCACCCAAAACCCCAGACACAGTTTTGAGAGCTATCAGGTAGCTGAACCCTTGTTTACCTGGAGTGCTGACCTGGAAGTCGAGAGCACCACCGCTGACCCCGTAATTTTGGTTGTCACACCACAAAACATGAGCTTCTTTGAATCTGAGAGTTTGTCTGCGATTGGGTTAGAGAACAGTTACATAAAACTCAGCTCAGATGCTGTAGCCAAATACGGATCATCAGAGTATCTGGCGAAGTACAACCTGGACGACAACCGGCCAGAGTTTAGACCTGTTAGTGACTTCATCGCCGGTTTGCAAAAAAACATACAGGAGTTTTTGCAACTCTTCGCAGGGGTTAGCGCAGCGGTGCTACTGCTTGAAATCCTGGCGTTGTTAACCCTAACAAAACTGTATGCGGCGGTTAATCGCAGGTCATTGGCGGTGAAAATGTTGCTCGGGCACAGCCCTCTGCACAGCTTTAGATTCACCTTCGCCGCGGTTATCGCGGTGAACCTGCTGGGGGTTTTGATCGGCTTGATCGCGCAGTCAAACGTAGCGGTGCTGGTGAGCGCGGTCATGCTGGTGGTGCAGCCTGCGATCCTTACGATCTTGGTCGCACAGAGCCACCGAGAGCAGATAGCCTTTGCGGTGAAAACAGTGTAGTGAAAGCGAGACGGGTAAAAATGGATACTATTCTGACGCTTGAAGCGGTAACAAAACAGTTTGGGCAGCGGACTGTGCTGCAGGGGGTTGATTTGGCGGTGCCGAGCGGATCCGCCACCGCGATTGTTGGTAAATCAGGCAGTGGTAAATCGACGCTGCTAAACATTATTGGACTGCTTGACTCGCCAACCAGCGGAATCGTTAAGCTGGCCGGTAAGCCGCTGCCGCCGATTAACTCGCGGGCCGCGATGATGCTGCGCCGCCACAGCATCAACTACCTGTTCCAGAGTTTCGCGCTTTTGCCGAGTGAGACGGTCCGCAACAATATTCTGCTGGGGATGCGTTATGCGGCAGGGTCGAAGAAGCAGAAGGAAGCGCAGACTGGCGAGATGCTGGAGCGGCTAGAGCTTTCGCACCTGATAGATCAGCGGGTTATGACGCTCTCGGGCGGTGAGCAGCAGCGGGTTGCACTCGCGCGCTGCCTGCTGAAACCCGGTGAGCTGATTTTGGCGGATGAACCAACCGGCGCGCTAGACGCGAAACTCGCTGCCAAGTCGCTCACCGAGATGTTGCAGATGCAGCATGAGTTCGGGAAAACGCTTGTGATTGTCACCCACGATCCGACAGTTGCGGCAGCCTGTGACGCGGTTTTGACGCTGCCAAGCGTCTAAAATACTTGTATGACTATCGCGGCAAAGCTGCAGCGGCTGGTGCAGCTGCAAACCATTTCCGAGCCGAGTGCGGCAAACGCTGAAACAGCCCAGGCTTTTCAAGATTTCCCGGAGGTGTTGCGGGAACTGTTTCCGCTCGTGCACGAGCATTTAGAGTTGCAGCGGATCGAGTCAGCGCTCGTGTTTCGCTGGCGGGGAGCGGATCCGACAGCGCAGCCGGTTGTTTTGATGGCTCACTACGATGTTGTGCCGGCGGAAACCCCGCAGGCGTGGACGCATCCGCCGTTCGCCGGGGTGATTGACAGCGGTTGGCTTTATGGCCGCGGAACACTCGACGATAAGGGCGCCCTCTGTGTGCTGCTTGAAGCGGTTGAACAGCTGCTCGCTGAGGGTTTTGTGCCGGAGCGTGACACCGTGATCGCGCTCGGCGGTGATGAGGAGATCCACGGCAAATCAGGCAGGGCCGTTGCCTCCGATTTTAAAAACCGGGGTGAGATTCCCTGGCTTGTGGTTGATGAGGGCGGTGCGATCCTTGACAGGTCACTGCCGGGGTTGGAGATTCCAGCGGCGATGGTTGGTGTCGCGGAGAAGGGCATCGCGACCTACGAAATCACCGCAACAGCGGCGGGCGGTCACGCCTCTGCACCCCCGAAACTCAGCGCAATCGGCAGGCTCAGCCGCGCGATTGTGCGGCTTGAACAGAGCCCCTTCCCAGCCCGCACAAGCCGCGCAGTCAGCGATATGATCGCTGTTTTTCAGCGGGCAGCCGGCGGTAAAACGGCGAAGCTGCTGAGCTTCTTAAAGGGCAGGCCACGCCTCACCGCGCAGCTGTTAGCGAGGCAGGGAGGGGAGTCGGCTGCGATGGTGCGCACAACCGTTGCGCCAACCATGGTCGCTGGCGGATCCGCCCAAAACGTGCTCGCGGCAAACGCCACCGCAACCCTCAACTGTCGTATTGCGCCTGGCAGCAGTGTTGCGGCGACGACGCGCAAAATTGAGCGGATTATTAACGACCCCGAGGTGACGGTGACACTGCTTGACGGTGAGGAACCGACCGGGATCGCGAGCACCGACTGTGCGCAATGGCGACTAGTCGACAGCGCCGTAACCGCCGTTTGGCCGGGACATGCGACGGTGCCGTATCTGATGCTCGCAAACACCGACAGCAGACACTGGCACCGGTTCGCCAAACACGTCTACCGGATCGCGCCGCTGGAGATGCCCGGAGAACTGCGCAGCACCGTGCACGCGGTTGACGAGCGTATCGAGGTTAGCGCGCTTGGGCGCGGCGTCGAGTTTTGGCGCCGGTTTATTAGCGCGATTCCCGGGGCGGATCCGGCCGAGAGCGCCGCACCCACCAGCGAAACAGGACAGTAGGGGGCAGCTGTGAATAAAACCTCCCGGTTAAAAACCCTCCCCGCGGGCGGATCCCTGTTCGCGGTTGTTGGCGCTCTCGCTTTCGTTGAGTTCGTCAGCGGCATTATTCAGGGCTACTACACGCCGCTGCTCACTGATATCGCGCGAAACTTCGGGGTTAACGACGCCGACGTGAACTGGCTTGAGGGCGCGCAGCTGATGCTGTCGGCGCTGGTTGTGCCACTGTTTGCGAAGCTCGGCGACCGCGTCGGACACCGGCGGATGCTGTTAATCTCGGCGGTTTTAACCGCGGCGGCAACCCTCGCGCTGGCGTTCGCGCCCGGCTGGTGGTGGTTTATGGCGGCTTGGGCGCTGCAGGGCGTCTATGTTGTGTGGCTGCCGCTCGAGATCGCGCTGGTGTGGATCCGCGCAGCCGACCACCCGGACAGTAAACACACAACCGCGAAAGCCGCCGGTGTGCTGGTCGCCTGCCTGCAGCTCGGGGCGATTGCCGGGGCGCTCGCGGGCGGCGCACTGATTGACAGCCTGCCGCTGCTGACGGTGCTGCTGGTTCCGGCGGCAGCGACTGTGCTCTGCGTTATTGCTGTGCTGATCGGTGTTAAACCACGGCCTCGGGCGGCAAACCCGGCTGCGAACACGGCGGCAAACCCGGCAGCGACCGGCTTTGATAGCGCGGGCATGGCGGTGATTGCGACCGCGCTCGTTCTGTTTACGGGGGCGCTAATCCTGTTGCGGGTGAGCCTGACAAACCCGTGGGCGTGGTCCGCGCTCGCGCTCTCGCTCGGCTTTGTCGCGCTGTTCGTGAGGATCGAGCGGCGGCACCCGGATCCGCTTATCGACGTCAGCATGTTCCGAAATAACGCCCTCTGGCCGGTATTTTTGACCGCCGGGCTGTTCGGCATGAGCGTCCTGGGAGCGCAGGCGCCGCTCTCCACCTTCGCCCGCACCGACCCCGCCGAGCACGGTTTCGGACTCGGCGCACCCGGCTTCAAAACCTCGCTGCTGATCGGTGTTTATGTGCTGGTTATGTCGATTGGTGCGCTGCTCTACCCGCGCCTCAGAGCTTATTTCGGCGGTAAACGGGTGCTCGCCGGGGCAGCGCTGACCGTCGCGCTCGGCTACGGGCTGTTTGTGCCATTCCACCACGATTACTTGCAGGTGCTTATCAACATGGCGATTGTCGGGTGCGGATCCGGGATGCTCGTCGCCGCTCTGCCCGCCGCCGCAGCGGCCGCCGCCCCCACCACCCAAACCGGGGTTGCTACGGGCCTCACCAACTCAGTGAAAACCGTCGGCGGCGCGGTTGCCTCCTGCGTGTTCGGGATCGCGCTGTTAAGCGGTGCAACCGGCACCGCCGGCTCGATCAGCGGCTATTACACGGTCTGGATTGTCTGCTCGGCGTCCGCGTTCATCGCCGCCCTGCTGCTGATGTTTGTGCTGCCAAAGCGAGCTTTCTAAATCTTCGCGAGCTTTTTAATTTTTCCAGCAACAGGCGCTAATATCTAAGTTGTGCCTGCATCGCTTGAAGAATTCTCAGTACTCTCCCTGTACTCGGCAATTATCGTTTACGCGCTCGCGTTCATTTTCTATGTTGTGGATCTCGCTGCCCGCTCAGGTGATTTCGCGGATCAGCAGCCGGTGAGGCGCTGGTCGCGGGTTGCTTACGCACTGACGGTGCTCGGCGCGATCCTGCACAGCGCCGCGACGGTTATGCGCGGTATTGGCGCGGAGCGTGTGCCGTGGGCAAACATGTACGAGTTTGCTTTAACCGCAACGCTCGCGGTTATTGTGATCTACCTGCTGTCGTTCTTCATCGTCGACCTGCGCTACCTCGGCAGCCTGATCACCGGCCTGGTTGTGCTGTTCTTGGGCGTTAGCAAGGTCGGTTACTATGTGGAGATTGTGCCGCTGCAGCCGGCGCTCGACTCCTACTGGTTGATTATTCACATTATTGTTGCGGTGCTCGCGGTCGGCTTCCTAACGCTGTCGTTTGGTCTGTCGATTCTGCAGCTGTTGCAAACCAGGCGCGGTAACCTGCTGAACGCCGGTAAACCGTCGAAGCTGAAGTTCCTGAAAACGCTGCCGAGCGCGGAACAGCTAGAGGATCTGTCATACCGGGTTGCGATTATCGGTTTCGTGTTTTGGACGTTCACGCTGATCGCCGGCTCTATCTGGGCAGAGCGCGCCTGGAGCCGCTACTGGGGCTGGGACGTGAAAGAGGTGTGGACGCTGATTATCTGGATCCTCTACGCCGGTTTTATTCACGCGCGCGCGACTCGCGGGTGGCGGGGGATCCGCTCAGCGTGGCTGTCAATTATTGCCTACACCGCGGTGATCTTCAACTTTACGATCGTGAACACCTACTTTAAGGGACTGCACGCCTACTCCGGCCTGGACTAGGCAAAGTAGGCGGGCTAGAGCACCTCGGTTTCGGAGTCGCGCAGCCGGTTAACCAGCTGTTTCACGTCCTGGGCGTGCGCCTTGTTGGTGACGAGCAGCGCGTCCGGAGTGTCGACCACAACAATATCCTGCATTCCAACGACGGTCACGAGACGGTCCTGCTGCGCCACCACGATCCCACTGGACGACTCGCTGAGCACCCTCGCCTGCGAGCCGAGCACCGCGAGATCCTTGGCGCGACCGCGGGTTAGCAGGTTGGCGACGCTCGCGAAATCACCGACGTCATCCCACTCGAAGTGCGCGGCAACGCAGAGCATCTTGCCCGCGCGCGCTGCCGGCTCGGCAACACTGTAGTCGATCGCGATCTTCTTCAAAGTCGGCCACACCTGCTCACGCACCCGCGCGAGCTCCGGGGTGCCCCAGGCGTCAGCGATTTTGTTAATCCCCGCAACCAGCTCCGGCTCCGACTCCGCCATCTGCGCGAGCAGCACATCGGCGCGGCTAATAAACATGCCCGCGTTCCACAGTGAATCACCGCGCGACAGGTACTTACTCGCGGTTGCGCGGCTCGGTTTCTCAACAAACTTGCGGACGTTATAGACGTCAAAGGTTGCGATGTCAGTGCGCGGCTCGCCAGCCTTAATATAGCCAAAACCGGTTGCCGGGTGTGTGGGGCGGATCCCGACAGTGACGATTGAGCCGCTCTCTGCCGCCTGCACCGCTGTGCGGATTGCACGCTCAAACAACACTGAGCCGCGGATGACATGATCCGCTGCAAAAGAGCCGATTATGGCATCGGGGTCACGACGTAGGATTAACGCTGCGGCGAGCCCGATGGCTGCTGAGGAGTCTTTGGGGGAGGGTTCGAGTGCGAGATTGTCGCGCAGCAGATCGGGAAGCTGTTCACACACGGAGTCCCGGTGGCTCATACCGGTGACGACCATAATTCTGTCGGGGGAGGCAAGGGGTAGCAGCCTGTTCCAGGTGGTTTTCAGCAGTGACTCACCGGAGTCGGTGAGGTCGAGCAGAAACTTAGGAGCCTCAGCGCGAGACAGCGGCCAGAGGCGGGATCCGACACCGCCCGCCGGGATAACACACCAGAAATTTTCATGCAGACTCATGCACTATAGCCTACCGTAGCCAACCTCGTGTCGCGGTTTTTAGCCGTTAATCAGCGCGAATCGGGAAGGCGACCGGGTGTTCATCAGATGAAGGGTAAATCTTATAAACTTTTGCTCGCTCTGAAAAGTGCAATAATGGAACGTGGAGCATTTTTTCAGCTAACTAGGAGGGCTAGTGTCAACCGAAACGGCACAGGTTAAAGCATCTGCAAAGCCTGCACAAAAGAAAAAGCTGCCCGGCGGCACACTCTATCGCGGCAGCGAAGGAATGTGGTCGTGGGTTATCCACCGTATCACCGGTGTGGCGCTGTATTTCTTCTTGCTCGTTCACGTGCTTGACACGGCGCTGATTCGTGTCAGCCCCGAGGCATACAATGCAGTGATTGGCACCTATAAAAACCCGATTATGGGTATTGGTGAGGTTGGACTGGTTGGTGCGCTGGTGTTCCACGCGCTCAACGGTCTGCGTGTGATTCTGGTTGACTACTGGAGCAAGGGCGCAAAATACCAGCGGGTTATGTTCTGGATTGTGATTGTGCTTTGGGTTATTCTGATGGCCGGATTTACTCCGCGTCACCTAATGAACGTGTTTGGGCACTAGGAGGGAACTAAGCAGCTATGACTACGACAACAACTAATCCCTTCATTAAAAACAAAAAAACCACCAACTGGGAAAAATGGGGCTGGATCTACATGCGTATCTCCGGCGTTCTGCTGGTGGTGCTCATCTTTGGTCACCTGTTTACCAATCTGATGCTCGGCGACGGTATCCACGGTATCGACTTTGGCTTTGTTGGTGGCAAACTGGCAAATCCGTTCTGGCAGGTGTGGGACACCCTGATGCTGTGGCTGGCACTGATTCACGGTTCAAACGGAATGCGCACAATCGTTAACGACTACGTGGCAAAACCGGGTCTGGCTAAGGCACTGAAAGCGGCAATCTTTATCGCTGCGGCGCTGTTGATCCTGCTCGGCACCCTGGTTGTGTGGACATTTGACCCTTGCCCAGCGGGAGCCGACCCTGAAATGGTGGCAAGTTTCTGCCAGAGCCTTTAACAGGGACACTAAACAATTTTTGCTCGCAATCAGCTAAATGAGGATCAACCTTGACTAACGACACAGCATACGAAGTGACAAAAAAAGACGGTGTCACCTATCACCGGTATGACGTTGTGATTATTGGTGCCGGCGGAGCTGGTATGCGCGCTGCGATTGAGGCAGCGCCAAAGGCACGAACCGCTGTTATCACCAAACTCTACCCGACACGCTCACACACTGGCGCAGCGCAGGGCGGTATGGCTGCGGCGCTCGCTAACGTTGAAGAAGACGGCTGGGAGTGGCACACCTATGACACGGTTAAGGGTGGCGACTACCTGGTTGACCAAGACTCCGCCGAGATCCTTGCAAAGGAAGCGATTGAAGCGGTTATCGACCTGGAGAATATGGGTCTGCCGTTCAACCGCACCCCGGAGGGTAAGATCGATCAGCGCCGTTTCGGCGGTCACACTCGCGATCACGGCAAGGCACCGGTACGCCGCGCCTGCTACGCGGCTGACCGCACCGGCCACATGATTCTGCAGACCCTCTACCAAAACTGTGTTAAGCACAATGTCGAGTTCTTCAACGAGTACTACGCGCTCGATCTGGCGATGGTTGAAGAGCCAAACGGTCAGAAGCGCGTTTCTGCGGTTATTGCCTACGAGCTGGCGACCGGTGAACTGCACGTCTTCCAGGCGAAATCCTTTGTGTTTGCAACCGGTGGCTTCGGCAAGATTTTCAAAACCACCTCAAACGCTCACACCCTCACCGGTGACGGTGTTGGAATCATCTGGCGTAACGGTTTGCCGCTTGAAGACATGGAGTTCTACCAGTTCCACCCAACCGGCCTCGCCGGTCTCGGGATCCTGTTAACAGAGGGTGCCCGTGGCGAGGGTGCGATCCTGCGTAACGACTCGGGCGAGCGCTTTATGGAGCGTTACGCGCCAACCATTAAAGACCTTGCGCCGCGTGACATCGTGGCCAGGTCAATGGTGCAAGAGGTGCTTGACGGCCGTGGCGCTGGTCCGCACAAGGACTATGTCTACCTAGACTGCACCCACCTCGGCGCTGAAGTGCTAGAGACTAAACTACCAGACATTACCGAGTTTGCTCGCACCTACCTCGGTGTGGATCCAGTGGTTGAGCCTGTGCCTGTGTACCCAACAGCCCACTATGCGATGGGCGGTATCCCAACCAATAACGACGCTGAGGTGTTACAAGACAACGACACTGTTGTGCCGGGTCTCTACGCGGCAGGTGAGTGTGCCTGTGTTTCTGTGCACGGCTCTAACCGCCTCGGCACTAATTCGCTGCTCGACATTAACGTGTTTGGTAAGCGCGCCGGCAATAACGCAGCTGATTACGCAAAAACCGCCGATTTTGTGCCGCTGCCCAACGACCCAGCTAAACGTGTGCGGGAGATGATCGAGAATCTCCGCAATTCAAAGGGAACCGAATCTGTTGCTGGGATTCGTAAGGAGTTGCAGGAGGCGATGGACCGCGGTGCTCAGGTGTTCCGCACTGAGGAGTCACTAACCGAGGTATTGGGCGTTATCCACGATCTTAGGATTCGTTACCAGCATATTGCTGTGCAGGATCACGGCAAGCGGTTTAACACCGACCTGTTGGAGGGGATTGAGCTGGGCTTCCTGCTCGATCTTGCTGAGGTGCTTGCTTACACAGCACGCAACCGCAAAGAGAGCCGCGGTGGGCACATGCGTGACGACTATCCGAAGCGTGACGATGCCAACTACATGAAGCACACTATGGCGTATCTCAGCGGCGATCCGCACTCGCCAAACCCGGAAGATCATATCCGCTTAGACTGGAAACCAGTACGACAGACTCGCTACGAACCGCAGGAGAGGAAGTACTAACGTGAGCAGCACAGCAGTTGCGCATGACACCGAGAACCCAACGGCTGAAGCCCCAGAGGCTCCAAAGCCGTTCACGGTAACCCTGCTGGTTAGGCGCTACAATCCCGAGGTGCGGGAAGATGCCTACTGGGAGGACTTTGACGTTGAGATGTTCCCCACGGATCGTATCCTCGACGCTCTGCACCGGATTAAATGGGATCAGGATGGCACACTCAGCTTCCGTCGTTCCTGCGCGCACGGTATTTGCGGATCCGACGCGATGCGGATTAACGGCCGGAACCGGCTGGCCTGTAAAACCCTGATTAAGGATCTGGATATCTCCAAGCCTATCTATGTTGAGGCGATTAAGGGACTGCCTTTGGAGAAGGATCTGATCGTTGACATGGAGCCGTTCTTTGACGCCTTCCGCGCGGTGCAGCCGTTTCTGCAGGCCGACAGTAAGCCTGAGCAGGGCAAAGAGCGCCTGCAATCGATTGCCGATCGTGAACGTTTTGATGACACCACCAAGTGCATCCTCTGCGCCGCCTGCACCACCTCATGCCCTGTGTTCTGGACTGACGGGCAGTATTTTGGGCCGTCCGCAATCGTTAATGCACACCGTTTCATCTTCGACTCCCGCGATGACAAAGCGCAGGTGCGACTTGATATCTTAAATGAGACAGAGGGTGTATGGCGTTGCCGCACAACCTTTAACTGCACCGATGCATGCCCGCGCGGCATCCAGGTGACCAAGGCAATCGCTGAGGTGAAAGAGGCGCTGCGCACCGGTAAGGTTCGCTAGCCGCTAGCAACTAGCTGTCTAAATTGTGGCCATCAGCCGCTAAAAACGGGTTGATTTCTGTTTTCGGAGATCAACCCGTTTTTGTGTTTTAGGTGTGGTGTTTCGCATTTGATGTTTCCCTGTTAGTAAGGGTAGGCTATCTTTTGTTTGACCGTTTAATGGGTCGGCAATATCTATTCTGTTTCTGTTGTTTAAACATCAGCGCTGCCGCAGCACTGATATACGAGACTGAGAGGTACGCACGTGATTGAAAAGCCGTTTAAACGCGGCGCGGTCGTTTCAACTGCCGCTTTGCTCACACTTGGGTTGGTAGCTGGTGGTAGTCTGCCGGCGTTTGCTACCGGTGATTTACCCGGTGGTGAGTCAGATACGCCCGGCAATTCGGTTGTTGCAAATACAGCAACTGCGCAGCAGCAAGATGAGATTAGCAGTGATCCTGCGGCAGCAAATGCGGCAGCTGCAGGCGCCGCTTAAGCAGCTACTGCAGCGTCAGGGCCAGCAGACTCTGGCACAAGCACCGGAGCACCTGCTACAGAAGGGCAAACCGAGAGCGCAGCTACGGCACAGTCAAGCGCGCCACAAGAGACCACAGCTGCTGCAAAATCAGCTGATCAGCTAACTTTGACAACGGGCAGCGCTAACTGGGATTTTGTTAGCAGCTTTAGAGAATATGTTGGCCTTGAGGGGGAGACACGTTCTGAGGGTGCTGGCACCGTTGCAGGCGCAACAGCGCTCGATTGGCCAGCAGCAGCAAATCAGCAGTTTGACACAAAAAACCCAACAACGCTCAGCTTCAAAGGGAGTGTCAACTGGAGCAAATACAACGGTATCTTGGATGTGACGCTGGCCAACCCGACAATCGATTTTGTTAATAAAAAACTGCTTGTTGATGCTGCCACCGGTGGCACACTGGCCGGAGCAAAAGCGGCAGCCTTTGAACAGCAGCCACTGCTTGAGCTGGCTGATCTAAAGTGGGAAGTGAGAGACGATTACCTAATCGTTTACTCACATAAACCAACAATTACCGAACTCTCTAAACAGCTGGTAGGTTTTTACCACGGTGAAACCCGGGAACCATTTGTTGCAACCTTTGAGATCCACGGCAGAGAGGCTGACCGACCAGCTCCGGTGCTGTGGAATCTGTTCCCGGATATCTATGAGCGGCCAAAAACCAGCAACGTCCCGGTCGTAGACAAGGATACATTCGATGTTGAGGTGCCTGATCCACAGCTGCGCGCCTGCATCCTTGAGACACTTGATCTGCAGCCTGATACCCCGATTGTGAATCGGGTGTTGCAGAGTCTGCAAGCGGTAAACTGCATCGGAGTTAACCTTCCTGAGGAGCAGAAAATCAAGAGTCTGGAGGGCTTGCAGTACGCTCGTAACCTGTCACGGCTGCGTGTACTCTACCACAATGTTACAGATTTAACACCCCTGGCTAAAACTACCAAGTTGGTAGACCTTGATGTGTCACACAACAGGCTGACCAGCCTGGATGGGCTGCAGACGCTGCAGGACTTGGATGGTTTACACGCAACAGACAACCGAATCTCCGACATTAGTGCGCTCGCCGGTCTTGAGAACCTGAGCACACTCGATCTCGAGAATAATCGGCTGTCAGAGCTTAACTCTGTGTCAGGTGAAAACCTGCGCAGTCTCAACGTAAAGAACAATCGACTGCAGAACCTTGATTACATCAATAATCTGCGGAGACTGGAAAAGATTGACGCGGCGGATAACCGAATCACCGATGTCAATGGACTGAAAGCGCTGCGAGTTGTAGAAACTATTGACCTGCGCAACAATTTCATTACTGATCCGAGTCCGCTCGCTGAGCTGTCGAAGGGTTACGCTTTGCGGGGCATTCGTGCGACTAATAACAAGTTCACTGACTGGTCAGGTTTGCAAGAAAAACTAGCGGGTAAGCTCTGGGGCGCACCAACCGCAACCGAAAATCCTGCGGACTTTGTTAACCCCAAGAACCTGGAAGACGTGCTCAAAGCTGACCGGCAAGCTCATGCCGCTGAGGCAGGGGCTGATGACCCGGTTATCGCTGAAGGCACTCAATCTGTGGGTGAGCTTGGTGAGGTGCAGCGGGTTGCATTAGACAAGCTCTTTAAGAACGCTCCTGCCAAATCTGTTTATGAACTGGAAGGCGCAGACAAGGGCGTATTGGTAGTAGATGGCCATGGCAAATACACCATCGAAAATGGTTATTTTGTGTTTACCCCAGAGCGGAAATTTGTCGGTGAAGCAACAGCCGTTGCGGTGATTTTGAAGACCCCGAAAGGTGCCACCTACAAGGCGTATGTTTCTCCGTTTGTTTTCTTGCCGAACACTATTCCACCGCACCTGGCGGATCTCATCGATACTACAAGGGGCAAGGTTGATGCCCCGGCAAAGGCAACTGTTGGATCTGAGATCACTGTTCAGGTTGGTGCAGAGCGTGCTGGTGAAGAACTGTCACTGTGGTTGTTCTCTGACCCACACTCGCTTGGCCGGCATGTTGTTGATGCCGATGGCAATGTGGTGGTGAAACTACCAGCTGATGTCACAGGTGAGCACCGAATCGCGGTGACCGACAGAGTTAATGACCTGGTTGGTTGGGATGCAATCACCATCACTGCAAATGAGCAACCACCAGCTGACAACGGAAACGCCGGTAACACCGGTGACACAGGTAACACCGGTAATGGTGGTAACACGGGTGATACCGGTAATGCTGGTAATACCGGTAATGCTGGTAATACCGGTAATGCTGGTAATGGTGGTAATGGTGGTAATGCCGGTAACAGTGGTAACACCGGTGACACAGGTAACACCGGTAATGGTGGTAATGCAGGTGATACTGGTAACACGGGTGATACCGGGAACACTGGTAACACCGGTAACACCGGGAACACTGGTAACACCGGTAACACCGGTAACACCGGTAACACCGGTGACACAGATAACACTGGTAACGGTGGTAACGCCGGTGCCGATAATGGTGCAGGAGCCACCCCAGGTGCAGGCTCTGACAACGGTTCAGGCACTGCACCAGCAGACAGTGGCAAACCAGCAGACACCGCGAACTCTCAAGACCCTACAAAGCAGACTGGTAGCCCAGCTAACGGTTCCCAGGCAGCCGGTGCTAAAACAGGTTCCGGGCAATTGGCAAAGACCGGCTTTGACGGTGCTGGTACGCTGCTTGCCGGTGCTGTGCTGCTCCTTGCAGGCATAGCAGTGACCGCTGTCACAGCGGTAAGCCGCACCCGCCGCAGCTAAATACACAATTTGGGCGGGTCTTATTAACAGCCCGCTCGGATAAAGCCGGTATGTTCGGCAACACAAAGCGCTGGGGTTAAGGTTCCTGTGAGCCTCAACCCCAGTGCTTTGTGTTTGAATCTCAATGCCTTTAAACGAAGCTAGAGCGTTTGATGTGTAAGTTTTTAGTTCCTCACCGGGGAAAAGCTGATTACGATCCACAGGTGTAAAAGGGTAAGGCACTGCGACAGTAGTCGATGATTTCTCTGAAACTATCACAAACAAAAGGGTTGTTTGTCTGGCGCCGGTCTGGAATTATATCTCTCGCATCTTGCGGGGGGGGGCATTTTTGCTAGAGTGGGGCTTGTAGTTTATTATGACAAATCTACTCCCCATCTGAAAAGCCTGTTGTTTTACAGCAGGCCATTATCACAATTAAGGATCCCCCCGCTATGAAACCTAAATTGCGAGCTAAATCACCGTTGGCGCTTGCGGTAAATAAGTTTGTGGTGCTTGTCCTGGCAACTCTTGTTGCCGTAGGCGGTTTGCTCACCGTCACGCCACAGACAGCGCAGGCTGACCCAACACAGATTAATCTGTGGTTGGGTGACGAAGAGTCGGTGTATCAAGAGGTTACCGATCCTAAGACAGAGTATTTCTCGGGCGAAACGATCAAAGCGGCTGTTAGATTTGAGGTTAGCGATGCTAGCACCTTAGATGAGCGTGACCCGATCCTACGCCTTGAAGTGCTAAAGCAGAATCCGATCGATCCGTCTGATCCGAAAACAGACGACCGCTTCATTTCAGACCCGGATTTTATTGACCCTCGTGTGTTTGGCGTTACCAGTGTCAGGGGTGAAGACGCGAATAAGTGGTGGATGGAGTACCACTACTCACAGCTTTCTGGCGGGTCGAAGTTCCAGTATGAGTTCCCGTTCTACTTTAAAAACTTTGTTACTCCAAACGGTTCCACGGTGCCGGTAACTGCGAAGTTGATGAGTGCTAACGGCACCGTGCTAAAAGAGGGTGCGATTACCTTTGTGGCGCGTTCCGCCTCAGAATATAAAGCAGTAAAGCTCGGAGCTGCTGACGGTCAGTGGCGTGATGACTCTTATGGCCCCGAGGTGCAGGGTATTTCGGGTGTGCCTAAGTTTGAACACCTGCAAAAGCACGTTGAGCAGTGGGATCAAAACCAGATTGATGAGTATGTTACTCATACTAGACCCGATCAGCGGGTAGGATACCGCATCTGTGTTACTAACGTGCCACTGCCTAACGCTGCAGCCGGCACGGGTGTTTTCAGCCCGCAAACCATCAAAATCACTGAGACCTTCCCTGCGGGCGCGAAATTTGCAGGCGGGAGTGGTTGGCAGGTTGCTGCAGACGGTAAGTCCGCAACTTGGACTTTGACCAGCACCCCGGGTAAGCCGATTCCGTACGTAGTTTGCCCAGAGATTAACCTGCTTTTCTCAAAACTACCGATTTCAAAAGACGGTAATGAGGTGGCTGAAGACGGCTCAAACGCAGTCATCTTCACCAACCGGGCAAAGGTTATTATTGATGAGGGCTTGTCCAGCCAACAGGTTAAACCTGAGGTGAAGTGGGATCACTTCTTCAGAATGCTCGAACAGCAGACAGCTTTTGACCCTCAGTACGCAACAACTACAGCGAAGCATCGCAGCTATGGCTGGTATCAGCTAATTATGAGCGACGGAAAAGTTGCTTCCGGATCTCAAATTGTTGCTGATCCTAGCGCAGACAGGGATTTTAACAAGGCAGGTTTACACTGGTGGATCGAACAGTCTAACTTCAACAGCGGTTCACGCTATGATGCCAGTGTGCCAGCTTATGGCGGCAAAATTGAAGAAGTGACAGAAATTGAGGACTACGATCTCGATTCCCGCCTGTACTACAATGTTGTCCGCATTGAGGCTGGTTTCTTGCAGAGAAACTCTAGTAACCATACCCGTTTGACCCACAAGCAGCAACAAGAGCGCTTCATCGCTGCAGGTCCGGTGCTATACGGTATCGCTGCTGATGGCAGCGAAAGCGAAATCAAGCGTTTAACTGACGTGAGTGATATTGGCAGTGATATCTGGATCGAGGATACTGCCCGTAAGTACTCTGCGCTGAAGTTGAAGTTTATTAATAATCCACTTGAACTCGATAACTTCGGTGTTCGCATTAACTTTAAGGCAATGCCTACTGCGGCCGAATTTGCAAAATGGGCAAAGGGCGACTACAGCGAACGTCAGGATTACGACAATAAGGCTCGTGCTCAGGTACAAACTATTCAGTATGACATTGCGCAAGTGGTGAACGCAGACGGCACCAAGACTTGGCAAAACGGTGCAAAAAATGTAGTTGAACCGTTCTCTACCAAGGTAGACGACAAAGACAATATTCAACACATTCAGGGGATCGATCCGCGTGTGCACGCTGGATCAACACAAAACCACACTGTGCCGTGGATTGCCTGTGAGAACCACCTGCCACCGGGAACCGTGCTCACCCCAGAAAACTGTGGTCGAATTAAACCGTTCACATTCTCAATGTATAGAAACGGCAACCTTTGGGGCGTTCCGGCGCCAACCGCTAAAGATGTGAAGGGCATCGTGCTCTTACCGCCGGGTGTTGATTACCACAGCACCGTGGGTGGATCCGTCAACGGTGCAAACGTAACAGCTGCAGAACTACCACAGCCGCGCACCGTTAAGAACTTCCAAAACACCGGGCGCACCGCTGTTGTTTACGACTTCGCAGGGGAACAGCAGGTAGCCAATGCAATGCCTGCAATCACCCTGAACCTGCACACCTCACAGTATGCAGCAACAGGCTCTAACACCGTAGAGTTCTACTGGAGCTGGTCAAACAACAATTTCGGTGGTATTCGTTCTGCTGGCAAACTCGAAAACCCGAACCTAACTTGGGATGCCGGCGCTGGCGCCTACCGTGACGCAATAGACCTTGACAACGATGGTGACAAGAACGAATTCTTCCTAAAGACAACTAACACCATCACTTTTGTGCCGCCAAAAGAGACGCGCATTATGAAGCACATCTCTACTGATGCAGAAAACTGGTCTTATGAGGCACCGGCACAGGATCTTGGTTCAGATCTCTATTACCGCATAACCCTTGAAAACGGTGATGCTGTAAACCTGAATAAGATTTACCTGCTTGACGTGCTGCCGTCACTCGACGACTACACAATCGTTGACGGCTACACCGATGCCAGCCCGAACGACCTCGTCTATACCCCACGCTGGTGGGAGAAACTGAAGGACGACGGTTCAACCGAAATCGTAAACCATTCTGGTTACGTCACTCCACTGGTGATGGCGATTGAAGATGTGCCACAAAACAAGACGGCATCGGGACACAAGCTGGTGCCGAACGACTACTTCGTTTACAAGTACTCAGTGACGGAGCAGGCAAATTCGGGTGACATTCTGGCATCTGTTCTTAACTCACAGTGGTACACCAAAGATGAGTTCATCGCCGCCTTTGGCAATACCCAAGCCGCTTGGGCAAAGGTGCAGAGCATCCGTGCCGAGGTGAAAGACGGTAAAGCAATTCCTGCTCGTTCACTAGTAGAAATTGTCACTAAACACCAGATACCGTTTAACGACACCACCAAGGCACTTGATTCCGGTACCAAGTCTGTGAACGCACTCGCGATCTCAGCAAACAACACCCGGTACTTGGAAACACTGCACGTGCGTTCAGAGATTGTGAAATACCAGGTTGATGGTATTGCGTTCCACGATGTAAACGAAAACGGCAACCATGACGCAGGTGAGCGTTTGCTAGCCGGCTACAAAGCAGAACTGATTAACGCTGATGGTAGCCCAGCAATGCATCAAGACGGTACACCGATCGCTGCGGTTAACACCGACTCCAACGGTGCCTACCACTTCGATGTCTACAAGCGCGGTGACTACCGTGTGAAGTTCACGAAGAAGCCGGTAGATAACTTCACCAAGCTCGGTAACGGCGCAGAGAACGTAGCAAACCACGTGGTTGATAAAGCCGGCGATACCGGTCTCACCGCAGTGTTTACACTCAGCCCGACCAACCGTAAAGCGCTTAAGAACGTCGGCATCTTCTACAGCACTGTTAATCTTGACATCAAGAAAACCGGCGCTGGCGCAGATTTGGCTGATGTAAAGTTTAGCCTGGACTGGAAGGGTGAGTTTGCTGGCTTCCCAGCACCAAACCCGCTGCCAAGCTTCGAAGGTGTGACTAACGCCACCGGCATGATCAATTTCACCAATGTGCCGTACGGTGTTTACACTCTCACCGAGGTTGAGGCTCCGGCACAGTATGTAAAAACCCCGCCGCTTGAGGTAACCGTTGCGCCAACCGGTGTCACAATCAAAGATTTGTCTGCCCACCAAAATGTCAGCATAGACGGCAAGCGGATCAGCATTGACAACAGGATCGCCAAAGGTTCTGTTATCGCAAAAAAGGTTGACGCAGCAGACGAAACCGTCGTACTAAAGGGCGTAACATTCTCGCTCACACCGAAATCCGGTGGCGCAAAGATTGTTGCCCAGACTGATGCATCAGGTATTGTGCGCTTTGACAACGTTGCCTTCGGCGAGTACACACTCAAAGAAGACGCCCCAATCGCTGGTTACAATCCGAGCGAAGAGGTGAACGGTCGTGACATAAATATCGATGCCGACGGTAAAGTTATCGACTTGAGCGCTGCACCGTTCAAGAATGCGAAAATCACCGGCACCATCACGGTTGTTAAACATGACGCTGATGATGTTAATCTGCTGCTGCCGGGTGTGATCTTCGGCCTATACCGAGACGGTGAAACCGTTCCGTTAAAGACCGCCAAAACCGGTGTAGACGGTGTCGCAACCTTTACCGGAATTGAATACGGCACTTACAAGGTCCGTGAAATCACCCCGTTGGTAAATTATCTGCTTACCAACTGGGAGGGCACCGCAACCATTCAGGCCGAAGGTCAGGTGGTAGCCCTGGGTAACGTACCAAACACTATGATCCGCGGTAACGCGTCACTGCTGAAGCAGGATGAAGACACCAAGACACCGCTCGCGGGTGTTGTGTTTGAGGTGCTTAAGGGTAACACCCCGGTAGCAGAAGCAAAATCTGACGCAACCGGTCTTGTTATCTTCGAGAACCTGCCATACGGTGACTACACCGTGCGGGAAAAATCAACCGTTGTGACACACCTGTTGAATCAGAGCTGGAAGGCAGATCTGCAGATTCGTTTGCACGGTGCAACAGTCGATCTTGGCACAGTAACCAATAAGATCAAGACCGGCGATATCGCCCTGGTAAAGACTGGTGATCATCCTGCAGGTCCGTTGGCTGGTGCAGAGTTTGAGTTGCGTCAGGGCGGTAACGTGGTTGCTAAGCAAACCACGGGTCAGGATGGCAAGCTAGTGTTCAAGAGTGTGCCTTACGGCGACTATGAGGTAGTCGAAGTTAAAGCACCTGAGGGTTACTTGCTTGCAACCGATGTGCACGCGGTGAAGGTGCGTGACAACGGTGAGACCATTAACCTTGGCACCCTTGAAAACAAGTTCATTGTCGGTCACATTACCTTCAAGAAGGTGAACCCGAGCGATGAGGCGCTTACTGGGGCAATCTTTGAACTGCGTGACAGCGACGGCAACAAGGTCGCAGAAGCAACCTCTGACGATGCTGGCGCAGTGAGGTTCGAGAACGTACACTACGGCAAGTACATCATCACAGAAACCGTAGCACCTAATGGTTATGTGCTCGACACCCGTGAGATTGGCGCAGAGGTAACCGAAGACGGCAAAGAGGTGAAGCTGGAAAACGTAGTTAACCAGCCGGAGCCAAAACCGATCTTGAGCGTTACCGGTGGCAATAATCTACCACTGCTCGGCGGCGGTATAGCCATGATGATCCTTGGCGCCGGAATCTGCTATGTATCCTTGGCACGGTATCGGAAGCAGGCTCAAGATAGCTGATCTAGAAATAGATTAGTCACCCACTAAATAACAGCCGGGCGGAGTTCTCAAATGGTACTCCACCGGCTGTTATTTATTGTCTGTGATGTGGTTTACACAGTTGCAGTCTGTCACTCAGCGCCCAGTAGCTGCAAGGCGGAGCTTAACCCTCACCGCTCTCTTTGCGACGGTTGCGGGAGGTGCGACCGCGGCTGCGGGAGCCACTGCGTCTGCCGTTTGCGGCGGTCTCTGCGGCGTTTTGCTGAAACACGGTTGTTGCGTCTTGGTGCTCAACCGGTTCCTCACCAACAGCGTAAGGCAGGTCCACCCGGAAGGTAGCGCCGCCGCCTTCGGTGTCGTGAACAGAGACGGATCCACCGTGCGCAGCCACAATTGAAGAGACAATAGCAAGCCCCAACCCAGAACCACCGGTTTCACGGTTGCGGGAGGTGTCTGCGCGCCAAAAACGGTCAAAAATTTTCTGCCTAATCTGCTCTGGCACGCCCTCGCCGTGGTCGCGAATCTCAAAACGTGCAGTTTCGGGGGTTGCAATCACCGCGATTTCAATCGGGCTGTCAGCATCGGTGTGGCGGATCGCGTTACCCAGCAGGTTCGTCATCAGCTGCCGCACCTTGTGCTCATCACCCAACGCCATTGGTGTTTGGTCACACTCAAGCGCAACGATTTCACGGTCGGGTGCTTGGGCAACCGCATCAAGGGCAGCATCACGCGCTAGTGAATTAAGGTCGAGCGGCACCATATCGAGCTGCCGTTGCGAATCGAGGCGCGCAAGAGAGAGCAAATCCTCAACCAGCGACGTCATTCTGATCGCTTCTTTTTCAACCCTGCCCATCGCCTGATCTACCTGCTCTTGCTCCTGCAGCATCCCGAGCCGGTACATTTCGGCGTAGCCACGCACAGACACCAGCGGGGTGCGCAGTTCATGACCGGCATCGCCGATGAAGCGACGCATCTGCTCAATAGTCTTTTGTCGCTCCTTAAACGATTCGTCGATCTTGTCGAGCATAATGTTGAGCGAGGTTCCCACGTGGCCGACCTCGGTGTTTGGGCTTGCCACATGGATACGCCTTGAAAAGTCACCGCGCGCAATCTCGCGGGCGGTTCGTTCCACTTCGCTGAGGGGTTCAAATGTTGCGGTGACAAGGATTCTGGTGAGCGCTGCCCCGAGCAGAATCACAGCGAGCCCAAACCCAGAAAAGATCGTAATGTACTGTGCCATTACATTTTCGATAACCCTGGTGGAGGATGCCACGAGCAGGGAGCGGTCTATGCTACCGGTATCTTGATCAAACAGTGGCACCAGCACGGCTCGCCAGGCAGTACCGTCCGCGGCCTTGAACTCTAAAATATCGTAGTCATTGTTGTGCCGCTGGAGCAGCTCTGTGTCGATCTGATCAATACTCGGCATTACACTGTCACGAAATTCGTCCGGAACCTCCGCGTAGTTGTTATCTGCGAGCAGTTTTCCGGAGCTGTCGTACAGCGCAACATAGTTTGGGCCGCGGGCGTTAATAACATCGCCCTGGGTTGGGTTGTGCATATCAGCGCCCTGTTGCAGAGCTGCGGTCGGATTGCTGAGGTACTGCCTCAGCTCCTGATCGTGGCTCGCATACAGGGTTGGCTTCAGCAACGACATTGTGCCAACACCAGCAACAAGCAAACCGAATGACAAAATAAGCACCGTCACACCGGTTATTTTGCTCCGCAGTGTAATATCCGCCCAGCGCTGTGCTAGCGTCCGTCGTTTCACAGGGTTAATGCTTTCTTACTCCGGCCCGCGGCGGCAGGCAAACGCCCCAACTACTTGGTGTCGATTTTTAACATGTAGCCGAATCCGCGTTTGGTGTGGATCATCGGCTCCGCTGTTAGCGGGTCAAGCTTGCGACGCAGATACGAAATATATGACTCGACGATTCCGGCATCGCCGTTAAAGTCGTACTCCCAAACGTGGTCGAGAATCTGTGCTTTTGACAGCACCCGGTTTGGATTCTGCATCAGGTAGCGCAACAGTTTATATTCGGTTGGGCTGAGCTCAATCGAAGCGTCGCCAACCTGCACCTCGTGGGTGTCCTGATCCATTGTGATCGGGCCGATTGACAGTGATGCAACCTCTTCTTCTGGGGTTGTGCGGCGCAGGATCGCTTTAATGCGTGCGATAATCTCGTCAAGGCTGAACGGCTTGGTGACATAGTCGTCGCCACCAACACTGAGGCCTTTAACCTTGTCTTCGGTGTCGTCTTTCGCTGTCAAAAACAGGATCGGAGCGGTGTATCCGGCACCGCGCAGCCGCTCTGTGACGCTGAAGCCGCTCATGTCTGGCAGCATTACGTCGAGCAGAATCAAGTCTGGTTCTTCTTCAAGCACCGCTGAGATGGTTTGGGCACCGTTTGCTACAGCCCTCACGCCAAAGCCAGCGAAACGCAAGCTGGTTGTGAGTAGCTCGCGGATGCTTGGTTCGTCATCAACAATTAGAATGCGTGGTCCTTTATTCTGTGCCATAAAACCAGTCTCTGATAAATTTCTATGATCTTGCTGAATTTTGCGCCCACAGCGTGTCGAGATCGGCGGCATTCCCAAGCAAATAACTGTACCCCTGCTCGGTGAGGAATCGCTGCCGATGCTGCGCAAAATCCTGATCCACCGTGTCTTTGGTGACAATCGTGTAGAAGGCGGCGGACTCGCCATTACTTTTCGGCCGAAGTAGCCGGCCGAGCCGCTGTGCTTCTTCCTGCCGTGACCCGTAAGAGCCGGAAATCTGGATCGCTACGGAGGCGTCCGGGAGATCCACCGAGAAATTTGCGACCTTTGAGACAACGAGTGTTTTAATCTCGCGCTCGCGGAATCGCTGGAACAGCTGCTCGCGCTTGGACACCGGGGTTTTACCGGTTATTAGGGGAGCGTCAAGTTCGGCGGCGAACTGTTCTAGCTGGTCAAGATACTGGCCGATGACGAGGGTTTGCGCGTCGCCGCCGTGATGCTCGATAATCTGCTTCGCAACCGGTATTTTAGCTGTGGTGGAGGCGGCTATCCGGTAGCGATCCTGATCGTTTGCCGCGGCGTATTTGAACCGGTCGGTTGCTGGCAGATCCACCCGTACCTCATAGCATGTTGCGGGTGCGATATAGCCCTGCTGTTCAAGGTCTTTCCACGGGGCGTCGAATCGTTTTGGCCCGATCAAGCTGAACACCTCACCCTCTTTCCCATCCTCGCGGACAAGCGTTGCGGTGAGGCCGAGACGGCGTTTCGCCTGTAGCTCGGCGGTCAGTTTGAAAACCGGTGCGGGCAGTAAATGCACCTCGTCGTAAACAATGAAGCCCCAGTCAGCGGCGCTTAAAAGGGAAAGATGCGAGTATTTGCCGCCGCGGCGGGCAGTGAGGATCTGGTAGGTTGCGATGGTTACAGGTTTCACCTCTTTTATTTGCCCGGAATACTCGCCGATTTCGTCCACGGTCAGGTTTGTGCGGCGCAGCAGTTCATCACGCCACTGCCTCGCCGAAACGGTGTTGGTGACAAGGATTAAGGTGTGCGTTTTAAGCGCTGCAATCGCGGCCGCGCCAACAATCGTTTTTCCCGCACCACAGGGCAAAACAACGACGCCTGACCCGCTACGGGAAAAACGCGCAACCGCCTCCCGCTGATAGTCGCGCAACCGCCAATCCTGCTCGGTAATCTCGGCGTCGAGGAAAGCACCGTCCTGGTAGCCGGCGTGATCCGCTGCGGGCCAGCCGCGCTGCAGCAGCTGCTGTTTCAGCTCACCGCGCGCCCAGTCGGCGATCAGGTAGCTGTTTTCGTTAAGCTTTTCGGTGAGCAGCGAGGCAACCTTTTTGTTGCTCGCAACCTCGCGCAAAATCGCGGGGCTGTTGCTGCGCAAAAGCAGCTGCGGGGTGGATCCGGCCACCTCGGGTGTTTCGGCGCGCACAATCTCGAGTCTGCCGTAGCGATCCATTACATCGTTAATATTGCGGGCGATTGTGTCTGGCACCGGGAACTTCGAGAACCGGTTTAGAATCTCCAGCACCTCATCGGCGGTGTGCCCGGCGGCGCGCGCGTTCCACAGGCCAACCTGCGTGATCCGGTAGCTGTGAATGTGCTCAGGGGCGCGTTCAAGCTCAGCGAAGATCGCGAGCTCGTGGCGGGCTGCGTCAGCGTCGGGGTGGTGAACCTCCAACAGCAGCGTGTTGTCGCTCTGCACAATCAGCGGACCGGGCAGGCTACTGGCGGCGGCTGTTGTGTGCGAGGAAGCAGTCATAAGGCTATTATTTTAGCGCTATTACCGGTGGTCTGAAACCGTCACCGCGGTTATTGCCGAGAGCGGGATTGTGCGCTCGATCTCGTTTTGCGGATCCACCCCGCGCAGCCTGCCGCTGGCAACCGCGCGCGGCACCAGCGTGAAACTGTGGTCTTGGCCGTGGGAGGTGACCGCGACGGTGACGGCGATGCTACCCCGCGCCGCAAGCTGCAGGGTGTTTGTGATCGTGTCGCCGCCGGGTTTTTGGGTCACAAGCTGCAGCAGTTCTCGGTGGATCGCGCCAAGCCCGGCGAGTTTCTCCGCGAGCGGTGTCGGCTGCTTAGACCCCGCGGTCTCAGCCGGGCCGGTGCCCTCGTTCGTGCTCTCGCGGGGGAGCGCCGCGGCCATTTCCGCGAGCGTGAACTGCAGCGGCTGCGGCACGCCGGTGAGCGAGATTTCGCTGAGCCTCCGCAGAATCTCATCGGGGCTCACCCCCGCCGCAACCGCGCGCCCGAGACTCTCCTGCGAGATTCGCCAGGTTGAGGCGAGCTCAAGCTGCTCCGGGTCGGCGAGCAGCCAGAGCGTGTCGGCAAGCGCGGGCGACGCTGACCCCGGGCAGAGAATCGTCTGGTCAGGCTGCAAATATATCCGCGTCTGCTGCTGCGGCGCGAGCCCGTCAAGGCCGTAAACCGCGATCGGGTTCGTGGGCGGATCCGCACACCCGCCGATCAGCGGCCCCTCGACGTCAGAGCTGGCCGCCGCCGCAGCTCCCGAGCTGGCCGCCGCCGCAGCTCCCGAGCTGGTCCCCACCTCCGCCCCTGCCTCCGCAGTGGATCGCAGGTAGCTTAGCTCGGTCTTTAACGAGTGTGAAAACACCGGGTTGTAGCCGGTTTCGAGCGCGCAGCCGAGCGCGGACAGGAGATCGTGGAGCGCTGTGTACGCGGTGAGGGTTTGGGGCTTGGCCAGCGGATGTTCCGCGAGATACTGCGCGGGGGGTACAACCGTCAGCGGCGACTCTTCCGCACCCGCGATAGTCCCCGGAAACGCCCGGTTATAGGCGGCGGTTTGGAGTGCCGCGGTGGCGACCAGCGCACTCCACCGCTCGGGCAGGTCAAGCCGCAACCAGTTACGGCCGGCGGGGCTGACAACTGCGAAAGTGCCGCGATCCTGTGTTGCGCGGGTGGACAGGATTCCGGCGTTAAACAGCAGCTCAAAATACTCGCCAACAAGCTGCTGGGTGAGGTGCAGCTGCTTCGCAAAAGCGCGTAGAGTTTTTACTCCGACCGGGGTTTTTGTCGATGCCCGCTTGCCCGCAATCAGCTTCACGGGGTTGTGATGCAGAAGGCGCGTCAGCGTATCGCAGTGGGTTGTTGCCAGCGCTGCCGCGTGCCACCACTGGCTGGCTGGCGCGGCAGTTGGCAGCTCAGAGCCTGAAACCTCGCCGTGCGGGGGCGGTGCGGATCCGCCCGCCAGCTCGCCAGCCAAGCCACCCACCGAATCGCTCGCCTCCGCGCCCGGCCTACTAGCCACCGCGCCCGCCGACTCGCCCTGCAGCCGCTCCAGCTGCCAGGTCGCCTCGGGGAGGGTTTTCAGCTGACCCGCCTGCACCCCGAGCAGTCCGAGCGCGCCTAGCTGCTGAGTGAGCGGGTCACTGTCGGTTAGCGGTGCGGATGTTTTCAGGTCGGTGAGGCGGCGGAGCTGCGCGCGGTTTAGTTTGCGGATTGCACACCGCAGCGAATCGGGTCTGATGAGCGCCCCGGCGAGGCTCAGCAGGTCTTTGTGCGGGGTTTTGATTTCGCGCAGGCTGAGGCAGGCGCTGTCCAGCTGCGGCGCAAAGTGGTTTAACGCCGCTGCCAGATTTAGAACCGAACTCATCGCTGTTTCACCGCTGTTGTGCGCCGGCTGTTTTATTGGGTGGCCGAAACGCTTATCGACAAAACCCGTTGCGGATGCTCGCCACTACCGGCGACGCTGTTTCTTCCCGCCGGATCGCTGCCCTTTAGCAGGGCTGTTTTTTCCTGCGGGACGGGACTGTTTACTGGCCGGACGGGAGTGTTTGCTTGCAGCCTCCCGCTGTTCGCTGCTGCGGCGGCGCAGGTTGAGGAACAGCAGAGTCAGCACGCAAAGGAACCCGAACGGCATACCGATGTAAGAGAACCAGGCAACGAACGTCCAAAAACCGTCGGCGAGTGTTTGACGCGAGAAGAACAGGGTAACAAACAGCCCGGTGAGATAGCAGACGACGGCGAGCACAATGCAGGTGACACCGATAATTGCGAGCACTCGCTCAATCAGCGGAGCGGGGGTTATCTCTTGGTTACGTTTTTGGCTCATATTATCTACTCTAGTGCGTGCCGCGGGGTTGTTTCGCCCGCTCGACTGCGCGGCTAGCGAAACTGACTGCCAGTTTTGCCGAACCCAGCGTAAACTTGAATTATTGTTTTTTGTGGCCGCCCACTCTGGCGGGTGGTTTAGAACTTGGAGGCAAAATGCCAAGCGGTAAGATCCGTTTCTTTGACGAAGAAAAGGGCTTTGGTTTTATCAGCGGCGCTGACGGGCAGCAGGTTTATGTGCACGCCTCAGCGGTGCAGGATCCGTCGACGCTGTATCCGGGAGCGAAGGTCGAATACAGCGTGGTCGATGGCCGCCGCGGCCCGCAGGCGCTGTCGGTTTCGGTTGTTGAGACCGGCCGGGTGCCTCGCCGTCCCCGCAAAGCCGCCGACGATATGGCGATTATTGTTGAGGACCTGGTGAAGGTGCTCGACGCCGCCGGTTCCCGACTGAAGCAGGGCCAGTACCCTGATCGCGCTCAAGCGCGCAAGCTTTCACAGATGTTAAGACACGTGGCGGGTGAGTTTGATGCCTAAAAAGAAGGGGGCGGATCCGATTTCCGCCGCAGAAAAACAGCTTACTGACCTGGCAAAAGAGGCGCTGCTGGAGATAACCGAGGCCGCGCAGATTGGCGCGCTCGCGGGTATTGACGAGCGCCGCGAGGGTGGATCCGCACCCGGCGAGCTGACCTGGACCGTCAAGTTTGAGTGTCTGCACCCCGCTTACCCGGGTTGGCACTGGACGGCGACTCTCGCTGCTGTAAACGGTGACGCGCCAACGGTTCTTGAGGTGGCTCTGTTGCCCGGCACTGAGGCGTTGCTTGCGCCAAAGTGGGTTCCATGGGCTGAACGGCTGGCTCTCTATCGGGAGGCGCAAGCGCGTGAGGCGCTCGCCGAAATAGTGGATGCGGAGGCGGCAGCGCTTGAGCTCGCTGACGAGGATTTTGCTGAGGACGATGTGCTCGACAACGATTTCTCCGACTTTGACGATGAGATCGACGGTGTGGACGTGGACGAGGTAGAGCTCGACGACGCGGACGCCGACGATGCCGATGACTCCGACTCCGACGAAGACGACGCCGATGACGCGGACGCCACCGGCGCCGACGAGCTGAACTAACCTCTTAGCTCGGCGACAACAAAGTCGATGCACTCCGTCAGCTTTTGCACGTCGGAGGGCTCAATCGCGGTGAATGTCGCGATCCGCAACTGGTTGCGACCGAGCTTACGATACGGCTCGGTGTCAACAACACCGTTTGCTCGCAGCGCCTTCGCAACCGCGGCGGCATCAATGCTGTCGTCAAAGTCGATTGTCACAACCACCTGTGAACGGTGTGCCGGGTCGGCAACAAACGGCTGCGCGTAATTCTGTTTCGCGGCCCAATCGTAGAGAATGTTTGACGACTCGGCGGTGCGGGCGGCAGCCCAGGCGAGGCCACCATTGTCGTTAATCCAGCGGATCTGCTCATCCATCAGCGCGAGGGTTGCAAGCGCTGGCGTGTTTAGGGTCTGGTGTTTGCGTGAGTTATCGACTGCAACCTGCAGGTTGAGCACCTCAGGGATGTAGCGACCGGAGGCGGTGACCTTCGCGATCCGCTCGATTGCAGCCGGAGAAACCAGCGCAAACCAGAGCCCGCCGTCGGAGGCGAGGTTTTTTTGCGGTGAGAAATAGTAGACGTCAACGTCTGCGGCGTTGAAGTCGATGCCGCCGGCTGCGCTGGTTGCGTCAACGACGGTGAGCGCGCCGGAGTCAGCGGCGATGCGGCGCACCTGGCTCATCACGCCGGTTGAGGTTTCGTTGTGCGGGTAGGCGTAAACGTCAACATCGGGCACCTCTGACGGGGTTGCTAGTGAGCCTGCCTCGGCCTCAAACACAACCGGATCCGCTAGGAACGGAGCCGCTTTAACAGCCTTAGTGAACTTCGCGCCGAACTCGCCAAACGCGGCGTGTGCGCTGCGCTGCTCGATGAGCGAGTGGACCGCTGAATCCCAGAACGTTGTGGCGCCGCCGTTAGCGAGCAGAATCTCGTAACCATCGGGGGCGTTAAACATTTTCAGGAGGCCAGCCTGGACGCTCGCAACCAGGTCTTTAACGGGCGCCTGGCGGTGGGAAGTGCCGAGCACGCCGGGCTGCAAAGAGTTGAGAAAATCGAGCTGGGCGGTGCGGATCTTGGAGGGACCGCAACCAAAACGGCCATCTGCGGGGAGTAGGGACTGTGGGATATTGATCTCAGGCATACATGAAATTTTAGCGCTTTTTCACAAAATTTTTAGCAAAAGTTAGGCGATCCTAAGAGTTGCGCGAGTAGACTAACAATAGAGACTGCGAGAGGGGTAAATCTGTGACCGACCTGATTGACACAACAGAAATGTACCTGCGTACAATTCTTGAGCTTGAAGAAGAGGGTATTACGCCGCTGCGGGCGCGTATTTCCGAGCGACTGGATCACTCCGGGCCGACTGTTTCACAAACGGTTGCGCGGATGGAGCGTGACGGCCTGGTCGTTGTAACCGAGGATCGTCACCTGGAACTCACCGGTGAGGGCCGTCAGAAGGCTGTGCAGGTGATGCGTAAGCACCGCCTGGCTGAGCGACTGCTGCACGATGTGATCGGGCTGGAGTGGGAGTACGTTCACGAGGAGGCTTGCCGCTGGGAGCACGTGATGAGCGACCGGGTTGAGAAGCGGATCCTGGAACTCATCGACAATCCGGTGTCATCGCCGTACGGCAACCCGATTCCAGGGCTTGAGGAGCTCGGTCACAAACCGCGCGGTGTGTTCCGCAGTGAGGTCGTTGACGTTGTGTCGGTGTTCACCGATGGCGCGTTGGATGAATTTGAGGCTGTTATCAGCAGACTGGCTGAGCCGGTGCAGGTAAATCCGGAGGTGCTGCAGCAGTTCATCGCCGCAGATGTGCTGCCTGGTAAGCACGCAAAGTTCGTCCGTGAGGGTCGAAATGTCACGATCACGGTTGCTGGATCTGAGAAATCCCTGGATTTAAGCAAAGACCTCGCAGCCCATATTTTCGTTACCCTATAGGGCTTTTTTCCACGCCTGCGACGGTCAGAAAAGCGACACAAGCTGAGAATCCGTGATCTAAATGTGACATTTTCGTTATTTTCCGTTACAGTTGATCAGGTGTGGTTCTTCCACTAACTAATCTAAGAAGCGAATCGACAAACAGGAAGTAAGCTATGGAGTTCACCCCAAGCACAGAGCTTGTTGTCGCACCTAGCGGTGTGGCTAAGCCAGCAAAGCGCCGTTCAGGTGTACGTGCAATCGGCGCGGCAGTTATTGCGGTTGGTCTAACAGCAACCTTCGCGGTTCCAGCATACGCAGAGAGCAACTCTGAGGATGACGCATTCCTCTACTATCTGCGCACTGCTCCAACCCAGGGCATTATCACCGAGGTGGCTGAGGTTTCTCTGCCGCAGGTTGGTGAGAGCGTTGCGCTCGCCGAGGTTGAGAAGCCTGCAGAGCCAGAGGCTAAGGCTGAAGAAACAACCGAGGCAAACAACCGCTCAAACAACACCCAGGCAAACTCTCAGGCAGCAGCTTCAGCAGCTCCAGCAGCTCCTGCAATTCCAGCCGGTGAGGGGTCACAGGGTCTGCTCAACGCAGCGTTTGCGCAGCTCGGCATTTCACAGGATTGCACCGACATGGTGCAGAACGCGCTGGCTGCTCTCGGCAAAACCCAGCGTCGTGACGCAGGCGGCTACGACCACGGCGTTTACGACTTCGTTCGCTACGGCACCCAGGTGTCACCAGCAGAGGCTCAGCCTGGCGATATTATGATCCGCCCAGGTCACGTTGGCATCTATGCTGGTAACGGCGGCGGCGTACACGGTGGCTACCTCGGCTCAACCGTTTACGACAAGCCAGGCTACGTTTCAAACCCAAGCACCTACTCGATCATCATTCGCGTTAACTAGTTCGGTGCTTGCGCTGCGCAGCTAACAGCGGCGTGCAGCTTAAACCGCGGGGTTCCCTAGGTGGATCCCGCGGTTTTCTGTCTTTGGCAGCTGACGTGCAGCATCAACCGTGCCGATCCTGGTATCCTAGATAGGTGCGTCTGGGCGCTCTTGCAGCAGCCCAAACCCACACATCCGCCCTAGTAGCTCAGTGGATAGAGCACTTCTCTCCTAAAGAAGGTGTCGGAGGTTCGATTCCTCTCTGGGGCACAAGCCAAAAACACCGGTCAGGGGCACAAAACAGAGAAACGCTTTCCGAGCTAAAGCACCCAAAACCCTGCCAAGGGTCTATTTTGGGTCTAACCGACCACTTGTGAGACATCTTCTAGGAGTTAGTAACCCCGCTACTCGACTCTAAACCCGGAAGTTGGGGCTTTCGGGGAAATTTTGCTAATTTTTAAGATGCAGGCCAGCTGCAGCAACTCTCCGGATGCTCCTAAAAAACCTGGTAGACCGGTGGTTAAAGAGCGAAGCTAAGTATTCACAAGAACTCGTTAATTGCTCAGTGCCTAAATCGTTACGTGCTCATAAAACTGCTGTCAGTGACGGTCGAAAAGTAGCCCACTAGCGCCGCTCGAAAAGTAGCCCAATTCATCTAAAAATGAAAGGGTGATTTCTTTGGATA
>NZ_RQYM01000030.1 GCF_003859945.1 Leucobacter sp. OH1287 | reverse complement strand
GGGTAAGTGGACAAAATGTGTGGCATTTCTCGCCTAGTCCCAATCAAGCCGGTACGGGTCAGAGGTATGCAGCTCATGCCACATAACCACCTGCCCGTACTCCGGCGCCCCTGGCAACTGACCACCCTGATTACCCGGATGCTGATAAAACCGTAAAACCTCATCCCCATCAGGAAACAAACGCAAAATATCAGCAGCAGTAAGACCCTGCCCGGAATGCATAAAACACCACCACATAATCGCTTTAACCTGACGATCAACCCGCAACCCAATATGCTGTCTAAGCATTCGACGTAAACAACTATTAACACTCTCAGCCCGGTTATTAAACGCCGGCATCCCCTCAACCCCAGCATCAAGGAACGCAAACAAAGTCCGGTCTCTCAACAACCGGTCAAGGCCCGCACGAGCCTTACGCAACCGTTGATGAGTAAACACCTTCCTACCATCAGGCTGCCGGGACATTTCACTTAAATACACACGATAACTATCACGCCAGTTTTGATACCAGAAAATCCACTGGTCACGCTGCTCAATAGTCCTTACCCGGGTCAGTAATCCCGCTAACATCAACAGGTCCTTACCGGCAGCGGTCAACGGATTTCTGGTGGTGTAACGCTTCACCTGGTTTGCTGCATGCAGCAGACAACGTTGATGCCTAGTAGCAGGCCATACCTGCCGTAATGCTTTAGCAAACCCAGCACCACCGTCTGATACCACCATAAACGGTGCTGCAATCTTTTTCATCAGCCCCATATAAGCAGCTGAACTCTCACTTCTAGCTAGATACCATCCCAGAACCCTAGTGTCGCTAGAAGCGATTAACACCACCGCTTTACGGCTCAAATAGATCCCGTCAATGTAGATAACCGGCAGGGTTTCATCAATGAACGGGCTAATTGGCCATAGGTTCCAGCACCAGCTTGTGCGGCGTCTAAACGTTCTACCACCGCCGGGCATCTCCCGCATGATGCGGCGGCCAAGCAGCCAGTCTAGAAACTCGTTTAACTGTTTGGCTTTATTGTCTATAACCTGCACTCTGCTGGCATGGCAGTGTCTGCAGCGCCATCTGGTTTTACCGGCGCTGGTACGACCATTACGGTGCATTTTCCTGCCACAGAACTCACAATTTACAACTCCCATAAAAAGCAAGCTAGATGCAGGAACTTAAAACCAGGGTTAGGTCATGGAAACACTGGGATCCAGAGGGTTTTATGCCACGCTTTTTGTCCAGCCTAGAAGTTGAGTCGCCGGAACTTTAACCCCTCTACAGGGCATGGAAACACTGGGAAGCAGCGGAAGAAATGCCACACAATCTGTCCACTTACCC
>NZ_RQYM01000029.1 GCF_003859945.1 Leucobacter sp. OH1287 | reverse complement strand
ATTGGGACTGTCTCATTAAGTGTGTAACTAGCATCCCTGTTACCTCTAGTTTTTCTTTGCTTCCGGCCACCGGTCAGCAAACGTGATAGCAAACGCGTTCAAAGCCGGCGTCCACCTCACCGCCCATCTTACCTGCCCCCTCCCAGTAGGATCTAACGACCGCACCGTCAAATACAAACACTTCAAAGCAGCCTGCTCAGCAGGGAAATGCCCCCGAGCTCTCACAGACCTACGAAAACGCGCGTTCAACGACTCGATCGCGTTCGTAGAAGAAATCACCCGACGTATCTCAGCATCGTAACTTAAAAACGGGATGAACTCTTCCCACGCGTTCTCCCACAACCCTTTAATCGCAGGATACTTACTCCCATACGCGGCAAACAACTCATCCCTGAAAGCCTCCGCGGCAGCCACACTAGGAGCAGTATAGATAGGTTTAAGTAGCCGCCCTATAGCCGCCCAGTCTTTCTTAGCTGAGTAACGGAACGTGTTACGGATCAGATGAATAATACAGGTCTGCACTATCGCCTCTGGCCACACAACCCCCACCGAGTCCGGCAGACCTTTCAACCCGTCACAGACCACGAAGAAAGTATCCTTAATACCACGGTTCTTAAGCTCTGTAAGCACGTTCAACCAATATTTAGCGCCCTCCACCCCGGGAGAAGCCCAAAGACCTAAAACATCCCGGTTACCGTCCAAATCAACGCCGAGAGCAACATAGAACGCCCTGTTAGCAACCTGACCGTCACGCACCTTCACATGGATCGCATCAATGAACACGGCAGCATACACTGCATCCAACGGCCGGTTAGACCATTCCTGCATCTCCGAGACGACTTTATCGGTGATCCGTGAGATTGTTTCTTTAGAAACTTCAGCAGCGTAAATATCTTTGAAATGCGCTGAAATTTCCCCGGTGGTAAGCCCCTTAGCGTAAAGCGATAGCACTACCTCGTCCACACTGGACAGGCGACGCTGCCGCTTTTTTACTATCACCGGTTCGAAAGTACCTTTCCTATCTCTTGGAACGTTAATCTCTACCGGCCCTACCGCGTCTGATAGCACGGTTTTAGCTTTAGTGCCGTTGCGGGTGTTACCTGCTTTACCGTCACTGGTTTTCTCGTGTTTGCTCCTGCCTAGATGCTCGGTCATTTCCTCTTCTAAAGCGGTTTCTAAAACAGCTTTGGTGAACTGTTTTAACAGTCCGTTCGGGCCGGTCAGATCCAGGCCTTTGGCTTTAGCTATTTTCACGAACTCCAGCGCGGCAGCGGTTTGTTCATCGCGCGGGGATGATTTTTTGTCTTTGGGTGTAGGAGACATACTCTCCATTGTTGCAGTATTCATTCGTGTTTTGTCCTTCCTGCTGAACATATCAGCGAGTTGAACCAGTTACACACTTAAATCCACAGTCCCCAA
>NZ_RQYM01000028.1 GCF_003859945.1 Leucobacter sp. OH1287 | reverse complement strand
TGCGTACTATCCAACACCCAGAAATGTAAAGAATCTGGCACTTTATCAAACGTTCCACCCATGAGCTACCGGCAAACACACACTCGGCGTTTAAACCAGCAACCACCACACAAAAACAAATGCGTGATGTGTAATTATGCTCCTTAGAAAGGAGGTGATCCAGCCGCACCTTCCGGTACGGCTACCTTGTTACGACTTAGTCCTAATCACCAGTCCCACCTTAGACAGCTCCCTCCCAAAAGGGTTAGGCCACCGGCTTCGGGTGTTACCGACTTTCATGACTTGACGGGCGGTGTGTACAAGGCCCGGGAACGTATTCACCGCAGCGTTGCTGATCTGCGATTACTAGCGACTCCGACTTCATGGGGTCGAGTTGCAGACCCCAATCCGAACTGAGACCGGCTTTTTGGGATTCGCTCCACCTTACGGTATCGCAGCCCTTTGTACCGGCCATTGTAGCATGCGTGAAGCCCAAGACATAAGGGGCATGATGATTTGACGTCATCCCCACCTTCCTCCGTGTTGACCACGGCAGTATCCCATGAGTCCCCACCATAACGTGCTGGCAACATAGGACGAGGGTTGCGCTCGTTGCCGGACTTAACCGAACATCTCACGACACGAGCTGACGACAACCATGCACCACCTGTATAGAAGTGTCCAAAGAGTCCTCTATCTCTAGAGTGTTCTTCTATATGTCAAGCCTTGGTAAGGTTCTTCGCGTTGCATCGAATTAATCCGCATGCTCCGCCGCTTGTGCGGGCCCCCGTCAATTCCTTTGAGTTTTAGCCTTGCGGCCGTACTCCCCAGGCGGGGAACTTAATGCGTTAGCGTCGACACAGAAACCGTGGAACAGTCCCTACATCTAGTTCCCAACGTTTACGGCATGGACTACCAGGGTATCTAATCCTGTTCGCTCCCCATGCTTTCGCTCCTCAGCGTCAGTAGCGGCCCAGAGATCTGCCTTCGCCATCGGTGTTCTTCCTGATATCTGCGCATTCCACCGCTACACCAGGAATTCCAATCTCCCCTACCGCACTCAAGCCTGCCCGTACCCACTGCAAGTCTAAGGTTGAGCCTTAGGATTTCACAGCAGACGCGACAAACCGCCTACGAGCTCTTTACGCCCAATAATTCCGGACAACGCTTGCACCCTACGTATTACCGCGGCTGCTGGCACGTAGTTAGCCGGTGCTTTTTCTGTAGGTACCGTCACAAAAGCTTCTTCCCTACTAAAAGAGGTTTACAACCCGAAGGCCGTCATCCCTCACGCGGCGTTGCTGCATCAGGCTTTCGCCCATTGTGCAATATTCCCCACTGCTGCCTCCCGTAGGAGTCTGGGCCGTGTCTCAGTCCCAGTGTGGCCGGTCACCCTCTCAGGCCGGCTACCCGTCGTCGCCATGGTGAGCCATTACCTCACCATCAAGCTGATAGGCCGCGAGTCCATCCCCTACCGAAAAAACTTTCCACCAAGAAACCATGCGGTTCAAGGTCGTATCCAGTATTAGACACCGTTTCCAGCGCTTATCCCAGAGTAGAGGGCAGGTTACTCACGTGTTACTCACCCGTTCGCCACTAATCCACCAGGTGCAAGCACCCAGCTTCATCGTTCGACTTGCATGTGTTAAGCACGCCGCCAGCGTTCGTCCTGAGCCAGGATCAAACTCTCCGTAAAAAACAAACAACCCAAAAGCAAACCATAAAACAGGTAAACCATCGAGTTAAAAGAGTCAATCCCGACAAAATAAACAAAACAAACCAAAACAACCACACCCAAAAAGACGTTAGTTGTTTACTGGCTGTCCGTTAATTGTCAAAGGAATCCAAGAACCACAAAAAAATGTGGCCACGAGGATAAATAAATAAATTTGGCATTTGACAATCAAGTGCACACTATTGAGTTCTCAAAGACCAGACACCACCCGTAACAACAAACCCAAAAACAAGGCCCGCCGCACCCGAACAG
>NZ_RQYM01000027.1 GCF_003859945.1 Leucobacter sp. OH1287 | reverse complement strand
TGTCGGTGACGGTCGAAAAGTAGCCCAAAATGACGGGCGAAAAGTAGCCCAACAAACGTACTGCTATTCTACCTCTGTTCTAGCTACATGCTTGTTCAACCGATAGCTTTCCCCCTCACTACTAATAATGTGCGCGTGATGAACAATCCGGTCGATAATAGCCGCAGCGATTGTTGAATCACCAAAACACTCAGCCCAACGCGAGAACGCGAGATTAGAAGTGATAATCACAGACCCACGCTCGTAACGCTCAGCGATGAGCTGGAAAAACAAATTAGCAGCATCAGCTTCTATCGGTAGATAACCGATCTCGTCGATAATCAACAGGTCATACCGGGAGAGTTTAGCTACAAGCTTTGATAACTCCCCGACACGGTGAGCTGTCCCTAAACGGTTGATCCAACCAGCAGCTGTGTCAAACAATACCCGGTATCCCTGCCTGGCAGCGATGATACCCAGGGAAATCGCTAAATGTGTTTTACCCGTACCCGGCGGCCCTAGCAACACAACATTCTCGTGGCTGGTTATCCAGCCAGAGGTTTCCAACCTCGCGATCAAAGCACGGTCAAGACCGGGCTGGTGACTGAAGTTAAACTCAGCGATTGTTTTAACCGCTGGAAACCCAGCACGCTTAATCCGCAGCTGCGCTCCTGAAGCTTCCCGAGCGTTAGCCTCCTCTTCTAAAACTGCAAGCAGGTAGCGTTCAAAGGTCCAGTTATTTGCTTGCGCGTAGGCTGCTAAACGGTGATAGCTTTCCTTGATCCTTGGAGCTTTAAGAACCGCTGTTATTCTTGCCAGGTCAGTGTCAATATCTTGTTTACTCATGGGCATGTTCATGCTGCTACCACCAATCTGTCGTAAATATCAAGGTTAGGAGCCTGTACTGGAGTTTCAAGTACAGGCGGTGTGGTTTTAACAAGCCGTAAATGCTCCCGCATATCCACTGCTACCTGCCGGTGGCTGGGGTCTGTGATTGTTTGATGTTTCGCCAAACAACGCCTGTGACAGCCCATGATCTCACCTTCAGGGCTGAGGATTGTTACCGTGTTTAAGTCTGTGATTACTGTCACCAAACGGCCAATCATCACAGGGTTGACAGAGTAATGGTTGCTGTCAACAGTGACGTAATAGTTACGCGGTAACCTGATCTGTTCTGTCATACCAACTGTAGGTGAGGGACTAAGCGGTTTCATCGCTGCTTTATCTTCCTGCCACGCCTGGTAAGGGATCATGCGTGTTACCCGGTGTTGTCGCCGGTTAGCGACAGTGTTGATCCACTCGTCTAGTTGGGTTTGCGCGTCATGCACATCAGCGAACTTACGGCCGGGGAAGAAAGAGGTTTTCAAGTACTGGTTCGCTCGTTCTACAACACCTTTTGATTCGGGGTCTCGTACTGGTGCTTGACGGATCTGACAGCCTAAAGTACCTGCGAAAGTTTGTGCTGCTGGCACAAGACGTTTCTGCCCTATCCCTGTCTCATGGTCCCACAAAAAATGTTGGGGTATAGCCGTGAACTGTGTTTCTATCAAATGCCACATTCCTGCCAGCAGGTCGCCTGTTTTCCGGCTGGGAAGTACTACCGCGCCCATGAATCGTGAGTAGGAGGAGACCATCACCAGAACGGGATATTTACGTTTTATCCCGTCGATGCCTTGTAGGTCTTCTTTGGGGAATGTTAAATCGCATTGGATTTGCCGTCCCGGTAGGTGTACGAGCTTGTCTACAGGGTCTTTGGGGAGGTAGTCGTTACGGATGCGTGCAATGTTTTGACGGAACCAGGAGGCAGAGCCTGGCCAGCCAACTCGCTCTGCTAGAACTGTTGCGGGTAGGTTGGGATGCTCTGTAAGTAGCGCGCGTACTAGCGGTTCGTACAGTGTGAAAGAGTTGTCAGTGTTCGCTCTTTTCTTGTAGGAAGGTGGTGTTTGTGATGCTAGAGCTCGTTCCACCGTTCGTTTCGCGCAGCCCACCTCCTTTGCTATAGCTCGTATTGATAAACCCTCGTTACGTAGATGCCTGATCTCG
>NZ_RQYM01000026.1 GCF_003859945.1 Leucobacter sp. OH1287 | reverse complement strand
TGTTGTCCTTTCAAGTGATGCCAGTTAATGCTGGCAGTCTACATTCTGGACTCTAAAAACAGCCGGATCTAAAAACAGGGGTCAGGCCAACACCCTGAATATCCCGGCGCCAGCGGATATTCACCTGCGTGGCAAACTCTATTGCGAATACCAGGGTTCCGAGACATCGCAACCGCGGGGCTACGTCGCTGAGTACCAGGCGACTATTCCGCGGGGCAGTGACACCGCCACCTCGCTAGTGCACAACGGCTACTGGCTCAACGACAACTGTCGATTGTTGGTGGATCGTGATGATCCACCGCCCGGCTATGTTTGGGCTGATGAGGACACCTGGCCGACAGAGCGAGCGCCTGAAAAAAACCAGGATCACCGGGCCTGAAACCTGGCGATTCCAGCTGCAGCTCGCACCCGCGCCAGCCCCAGCTCTGCCGCTAACCGGTGGCACGGCGGCGATAACCTACACGCTGATCGGAGCTGGTGTGGGGGCTGCCGCGGTTGCCTCCGCTATCTGGCGGAACAGGGCTATGCGAAGGCGAGAGGAGTCGCGCCAAGCAGTTTAGAACTTGACAGCGTCGGCGCACCAGGGGATGCGTCGACACAGTCTAGAGGAATTTGTTATCCCCCACGGTGTTACACAACACCACTCAAGAAAATCAGGTAGATAAGGAAAATGAAACAGTCACTGTTTAAAAAAACAGCGGTGTTGTTTGGCGCCGCTAGCATCGCGGTTGCCGGGCTTCTAGTTCCCGCGGCTGCGCAGGCAAACACCGGCAATATCGACGCTACAAAAAACGGCAAAGCAACCCTGACCATTCACAAGTTCAAGGCTGATGACGCTAACCAGAACCAGCGTCAGACAAACGAAAACGGCGTAAAGCTTGACGCGAGCACGCTCGGCACCCCGCTGGAGGGCGTAGAGTTCACGCTGACTCGGGTTGCGCAGAAAAACAGCACAGAGATTGACCTCTCAACCCCGGCAGGCTGGAACCTGATTAAGGACCTGAAGGGCAAGAGCGCAGCCGAGCAGGTTGCTGCCGTCAAGGGTCCGGAGTACATTCTCGGAGATAAGGTGACGAACCTGACTGCGGCAAACGGTGAAGCTGTTTACAGCAACCAGCAGTTTGGTCTCTACCTGGTTGAGGAGACTAAACCGGGTAACAACAACGTCACCGCTCCCGCAGAACCATTCCTGGTGACCCTGCCGCTCGCTAACGGCTCAGGCTGGAACTACGACGTGCACGTTTACCCAAAGAACACCGTTGGTGAGGACATTTCCAAAACCGTCACCGCAACCAACGAAGAGGCAGTCTGGACAGTAAACTCGCCAGTTCCGGCGCTCGCAACCGGCCAGACCGGATACACTAGGGCGGTCGTCTCCGATGACCTCGACAGCCGTCTCACCTACAAACAAGGAACTGCAACCGTCGGCTTTATTCGAGCTGGCGAGTCAAACGTGACAGCGTTCGATCCGGCTGACTTCAACGCGGCCTTCACCGGGCAGAAACTCACCGTGACACTCACAGACTCTGGGCTCCGCAAGCTCGCTGCTGGCACCCTGCAGGTGAAGTTTACAACCACCGTCACCGACGGCGGAAGCATCCAGAACACCATCGTTAGCAACATCAACGACAGCACCTTCGATGTGAAGCCAGGTACCCCGAAAACCCCAGAGGTTTACTACGGATACTTAAAGCTCAACAAGCAGACCGCTGCTGCGCCGAAGCTGCCGCTTCAGAACGCTGAGTTCGGTATCTACGCATCCGAGGATGAGGCACGAGCAGGAAACAACCCGGTTGCGCGGATTAAGACGGGGGCTGACGGATCCGCAACCCAGCAGCTGCTGCTCGGAAACAAAGACGCGGTGAAAACCGTGGGCGGCACCTCAAAGGTCTTTTATGTGAAAGAGCTTGTTGCGCCTGCCGGTTACGTGCTTGACGAGACCGTGCGTCAGGTAACCGTCACAACCGCGCACACCAAGGCTGCGCCAAGCGTTTTGACCGTGGACAACGAGAAAGCTCTGGTTCCGGGTCTGCCGCTCACCGGTGGACAGGGTGCAACCCTCCTCGCGGTAGCCGGCGGTGCGCTGGTGATCGCTGGTATTGCAGTCGCTGTGGTTCGTCGCCGCAAGCAGGCAGCAGCGCACTAACACGCTGCGCGGCAGGCAGTGGCACGGAGCTTAGGCGACCTAGCGGGATGAACAACTGGCCAGGGGATCCGAGCTCCGTGCTACTATAACTCCGCAAGTTAAACAAGGAACAGCATGACATCGGCAGCACAGCAAGCAGAGCAAAAACGGCAGAAATGGCGTCTGGATAAGATGTCGTTAATTCCGGTCACGCTCGGTCTTGTTGGGCTGCTGGTGGCTTGCTATCCGGCGATTGCGTCGTGGTTTAGTCAGGTTAACCAGTCCCTTTTGGTGGATGATTATGCGACCCTGATCGATCACGCAGAACCGGATAAAACAGAACAGATCAGACTCGCCCACGAATACAACAAAGCCCTGCAGGCAGGTGCCGTGTTTTACGGTGGGGATAATAAAGCAACCGGTGAGGGCTCAAGCAGTGACGCTTCAGAGCTTAACTATCGGGATATGCTGCACACCCCGGACAGTTTGGTGATGGCTAGACTGCGTGTTCCTAGTGCAGGGGTTGATTTGCCGATCTATCACGGCACCAGTGATGCGGTGTTAAACGTTGGTGTCGGCCACCTGGAGGGTACCTCTCTGCCGGTTGGT
>NZ_RQYM01000025.1 GCF_003859945.1 Leucobacter sp. OH1287 | reverse complement strand
ACGGTTCCCCCTCCCCAATCAAAAATATTTCGGCGGTGACTTACTCTCCCACACCCTCCCGAGTGCAGTACCATCAGCGCTATAGGCCTTAGCTTCCGGGTTCGGAATGTAACCGGGCGTTTCCCCTATGCTATAACCACCGAAACTCTATCAACATACCAAACAACCCCAAACCAAACAAACCACAAAAGGTAATGTTTGGGGGTTTCGTACGCTCGAAACCACAAAGCAGACGCGAACAACACACTCACAGCATATTCCTTTGCCAAAACACCAACCCCAAATAAATCAGGGTGCGTGTTTTGTTTAGCAAGTATTCGGTTTATTAGTACCAGTCAACTCCACACATTACTATGCTTCCATATCTGGCCTATCAACCCCATAATCTATAGGGAACCTCACACACAAAAGAGTGTTAGGAAATCTCATCTCAAGGCCGGCTTCCCGCTTAGATGCTTTCAGCGGTTATCCATCCCGAACGTAGCCAACCAGCCATGCACTTGGCAGTACAACTGGCACACCAGAGGTCCGTCCAACCCGGTCCTCTCGTACTAGGGTCAGATCCTTTCAAATTTCCAACGCACGCAGCGGATAGGGACCGAACTGTCTCACGACGTTCTAAACCCAGCTCGCGTACCGCTTTAATGGGCGAACAGCCCAACCCTTGGGACCAACTCCAGCCCCAGGATGCGACGAGCCGACATCGAGGTGCCAAACCATGCCGTCGATATGGACTCTTGGGCAAGATCAGCCTGTTATCCCCGAGGTACCTTTTATCCGTTGAGCGACAGCGCTTCCACAAGCCACTGCCGGATCACTAGTCCCGACTTTCGTCCCTGCTCGACCTGTCAGTCTCACAGTCAAGCTCCCTTGTGCACTTACACTCGCCACCTGATTGCCAACCAGGCTGAGGGAACCTTTGGGCGCCTCCGTTACTTTTTGGGAGGCAACCGCCCCAGTTAAACTACCCACCAGGCACTGTCCCAGAACCCGATCAGGGTCCGTAGTTAGATATCCAGAGTGACCAGAGTGGTATTTCAACAACGACTCCACACACACTAGCGTGCATGCTTCAAAGTCTCCCACCTATCCTACACAAGCCACACCGAACACCAATACCAAGCTATAGTAAAGGTCACGGGGTCTTTCCGTCCTGCTGCGCGTAACGAGCATCTTTACTCGTACTGCAATTTCGCCGAGTTCGCGGTGGAGACAGCTGGGAAGTCGTTACGCCATTCGTGCAGGTCGGAACTTACCCGACAAGGAATTTCGCTACCTTAGGATGGTTATAGTTACCACCGCCGTTTACTGGGGCTTAAATTCAAAGCTTCACACCAAAGTGTTAACCTCTCCTCTTAACCTTCCAGCACCGGGCAGGCGTCAGTCCGTATACATCCAATTGCTTGTTAGCACGGACCTGTGTTTTTAGTAAACAGTCGCTTCCCACTGGTCTCTGCGGCCACCACACCCTTTCCCAAGCAAGTTGGTATAAGCGGATGGCCCCCCTTCTCCCGAAGTTACGGGGGCATTTTGCCGAGTTCCTTCACCACGATTATCTCGATCTCCTTAGTATTCTCTACCTGACCACCTGAGTCGGTTTGGGGTACGGGCAACCAGCAACCTCACGCCGATGCTTTTCTCGGCAGCATAGGATCAGTGACTTCACCAAAAACGGCTCCCCATCGTATCTCACCCTAATGTTCCAAAATATTACTAAGGAACAGGCTACATACTTAGCCCGGGACAACCATCGCCCGGGACCACCTACCTTCCTGCGTCACACCTCACGCTCACGCCCAATCATCGGGATCAAAAACCACACACTAGACAAAACAACAAAGTTGCTTCACCCAACATAAAAGTTTTCTTAGCACTCGAAAGTTTGTGTTGAACGGTTACCAGCCGGTACGGGAATATCAACCCGTTATCCATCGACTACGCCTGTCGGCCTCGCCTTAGGTCCCGACTTACCCAGGGAAGATTAGCTTGACCCTGGAACCCTTGGTCTTCCGGAGGACGGGTTTCTCACCCGTCTTTCGCTACTCATGCCTGCATTCTCACTCGTGTCACATCCACGACTAGATCACTCTGCCGCTTCACTCGTGACACGACGCTCTCCTACCCAACCCGTGAACTGAACCACAAAGGCTTGCCTATACACGGATTGCCATATCTTCGGTGGTGTGCTTGAGCCCCGTTACATTGTCGGCGCGGAATCACTTGACCAGTGAGCTATTACGCACTCTTTCAAGGGTGGCTGCTTCTAAGCCAACCTCCTGGTTGTCTAAGCAACTCCACATCCTTTTCCACTTAGCACACGCTTAGGGACCTTAGATGATGATCTGGGTTGTTTCCCTCTCGACCATGAAGATTATCCCCCACAGTCTCACTGCTACGCTCTGACTTACCGGCATTCGGAGTTTAGCTGACGTCAGTAACCTTGTAGGGCCCATCGGCCATCCAGTAGCTCTACCTCCGGCAAGAAACACGTAACGCTGCACCTAAATGCATTTCGGAGAGAACCAGCTATCACGAAGTTTGATTGGCCTTTCACCCCTATCCACAGCTCATCCCCTCAGTTTTCAACCTAAGTGGGTTCGGTCCTCCACACGCTCTTACACGTGCTTCAACCTGGCCATGGATAGATCACTTCGCTTCGGGTCTAGGACACGCGACTATACCGCCCTATTCAGACTCGCTTTCGCTACGGCTACCCCACACGGGTTAACCTCGCCACATGCCGCTAACTCGCAGGCTCATTCTTCAAAAGGCACGCCATCACACCAACAAGGATGCTCTGACGGTTTGTAAGCAAACGGTTTCAGGTACTATTTCACTCCCCTCCCGGGGTACTTTTCACCTTTCCCTCACGGTACTTGTCCGCTATCGGTCATCTAGTAGTATTTAGGCTTACCAGGTGGTCCTGGCAGATTCACACGGGATTTCACGGGCCCCGTGCTACTCGGGATACACAAAACGCTGCACACGCATTTCAGATACGGGACTCTCACCCACTACGGTCACTCCTTCCAAAGTGTTCTCCTATACGCACACAATAACGCTAAAAGCCCGGTAGAACTCTTTATTGCGTCCCACAACCCCCGCTAGGCAACCACTACCGTGTATCACACCTAACAGGTTTAGCCTCATCCAGTTTCGCTCGCCACTACTCCCGGAGTCACATGTTGTTTTCTCTTCCTGTGGGTACTGAGATGTTTCACTTCCCCACGTTCCCTCTACCCACCCTATATATTCAGGTGGGAGTAACAAGAACACATATAGTCTCTTGCTGGGTTTCCCCATTCGGAAATCCTCGGATCACAGCTCGTTTATCAACTCCCCGAGGCTTATCGCAGATTACGACGTCCTTCTTCGGCTCCAGATGCCAAGGCATCCACCGTTTGCTCTTAAGAACTTGCAAACAAAATCAAAATCACAGAACACACCACAAAACCAAACCCCCAAACCCCAAAGGATAAGAGAAGTAAACATTTCACGGTGTGCATCTAGACCATAAGTAAAAATAATTTCACTAAAACCACCACAAAACACTAGCTAAAACCCCAAAAAAGAGTCCTAGACAAAACATGTTATGCGATGATCCTAGCAAAGATGCTCGCGTCCACTGTGTAGTTTCCAACGTACGAACACACCCACCCACAAACAAACCCCAAAACAAGGACCTTATTTGTTAGAAGGAGTG
>NZ_RQYM01000024.1 GCF_003859945.1 Leucobacter sp. OH1287 | reverse complement strand
ACCAACCGGCAGAGAGGTACCCTCCAGGTGGCCGACACCAACGTTTAACACCGCATCACTGGTGCCGTGATAGATCGGCAAATCAACCCCCGCGCTAGGAACCCGAAGCCTCGCCATCACTAAACTGTCAGGGGTGTGCAGCATATCCCGATAGTTAAGCTCGCTTCCACTATCGCTTGTGCCCTCACCGGTTGCTTTATTATCCCCACCATAGAATACGGCACCCGCTTGCAGGGCTTTGTTGTATTGGTGGGCGAGCCGGATTTGTTCTGTCTTGTCGGGTTCAGCGTGATCAATCAGGGTCGCATAATCATCCACCAGCAAAGACTGGTTAACCTGACTAAACCACGACGCAACCGCCGGATAGCAAGCCACCAGCAGCCCAACAAGACCGAGCGTGACCGGAATTAACGACATCTTATCCAGACGCCATCTGCGTCCAGCGACGTGACGCGGGAGGGTTTGACGTCGAGATCGTTTGTTGATTTTCGTTGGTTTCACCGCTGGTATGTGTGTTGCCCTGCGGGGGCTTTTCTCTTTTAGTGGCATTGCTGCTGCTTTGTTCTTGGTATTTAGGGTTATAAGTGTTGGGTTGGGGGGTTTGCGAGGCTTGAAACCCCGGCACCGGAGGGCAATGACGGGATTGTTTGTGCTCGAGCTAGCTATTTACAGCCAAGAAAACTGAGACCGGCTCGTGAAGGAAGACTACACGAGCCGGTCTCTGTTTTCTTACCGCGGGATAGCCCACGGATAGGATTACAGTTCTGTTATTTCGCAGTTCTCTTTTTCCTGTTCTTTGACCGGATCTGCTCCTTTAACAGCGCTGTTTTTAGCGGTTGTTCCGCTTGGGTTATGCAGTTACCTGCTTGTTGCGGCGACGCAGCACAGCTACTGAAGCACCAGCAATCACGAGTGCACCACCTGCTACTGCAAGGAGGGTTGCGCCCTGTCCACCGGTGAGTGGCAGACCTGGAACAAGTGCCTTCTCGTTGGTGATTTCCAGTTCGACTGGAACAGCAGCTGAGTGATCCTTGTTTACGACAACTGAGCGGACGGTGCTGTCCAGTACGTAACCGGCTGGGGCTTCGAGCTCTTTAACAAAGAAGGTCTTTGTGTCGGAACCAATGTTGCCAGAGACGTCCTTCTTTCCGAGAGCAAGCTGCTGTGAAACGGTACCGTCTGCCTTGGTGGTAACAGTTGCAATAGGTGCGGTGCCGTTCTCTGCATCTGACTGGCTTGCGTAGATGCCGAACTTAGCGTTCTGCAGTGGCAGCGCAGGCTGGTCATTGCTCTTCTTGTTGATCTTCAGGTAACCGTAGTAAGCAACAGGAGTGTTTGGCTGGTTGTCTGCAACCTCGAAAGTGCTGTCGTTGATGTTGCTGATAACAGTGTTAGAGATTGCACCGTTTCCAACAACGGTGGTTGCAAACTCTACCTGCAGGCTGCCAGCAGCAAGCTTAGCCAGGCCACTTGGGTTGAGGCTAACAGTCAGTGTCTGACCTGAAACGCTTGCGGTGAAGTCTGCAGCGTCAAGCGCAGTTGCAGAGCTGGAGCCGTTTGCCCTGAAGCTAACCTTTGCGCTGCCGTCCTTGTAGGTGAGGCGGCTGTCTAGGTTATCGGTGATGATCGCCTTTGTGTAACCAGGCTGACCAGCAGCGAGAGCTGGAACTGGTGAGTTTACCAACCAGGTAATCTCGTTGTTCTCGATGCTCTTTACTGTTTTGGAGATGTCGTCACCGACGGTGTTCTTTGGGTACATGTGTACATCGTAGTTCCAGCCTGTTCCGCTTGTCAGCGGCAGGGTTACGAGGATTGGCGCTGCTGGAGCTGTGATGTTGTTGTTACCTGGGTTGGTCTCTTCTACGAGGTAAAGACCAAATGCTTTACCTGAGAACTTAACCTCACCGTTTGAGCCGGTGCTCTTTTTCTCTGGGATGCCGAGGGTGTAATCGCCACCCTTGACAGCAGCAACCTGTGCACTCTGGTTGAGGCTGTTGAGGCCCTTAATCAGGTCCCAGCCTGCAGGCTCAGCAAGGTTGATTGCCTTACCGTTTTTCTGGGTTACTGGGGTGACTGTGAACTCAACACCCTGCAGTGGCTGACCAAGGTTAGAGGTGTCTGCAATCAGAGTTCCACCGGGGTTAGGCTGACCCTGACCAGACTGGTTTGAATCTGCCTTATATTTGTGGATGGTGAGGCTCGCCTGACCGTCTTTTGAGGGGTCGATGTTGCCGGATGCCTGAGCTGCTGCTGGGATGAGGATCCCTGCGGCAGCGATGCTTGCAGCTCCGAGCAGCACCGTTGTTTTCTTGAACAGTGACTGTTTCATTTCCTTTTCCTGTTTCTCGAGTGGTGTCGAGACACCATAGGGGGAATTGATTTGGGTATTGGCTGTGCCTGCACTCCCCTAATTCGACAGGCACAGCCAGGCTTTAGTTAACCTCCGGCAGCTGTCGCCTGCGCACTACTCGGTTCCGTGAGTAGGCTACTGCGAGTGCCACACCGCCTGCTATCGTGCCGAGGATAGTGTAGGTGATTGCCGCGGTGCCACCCGTTAGCGGCAGTGTTGGCGTGAATGGTGCCGGTGCTGGCGCTATCTTCAGCGGGAATGTCCAGGTGTGATCACCAACGATGTGGTTCTCAATCTGTGACTTGATTTGCTCCCATTCAGCGTCATCATCCCAGACATATCCTGCTGGTGGATCACCGCGCTCTATCTCTGCTCGACAGTTGTCGTGGGTCCAGTAGGCACTGTGTAGTGTGAGTGATTTACTTGAACTGTTTTGACTGATCGAGGATGACACCTCTTTAACAAAACCGGCTGGTTGCGAGTTCGGGTCACCCTGGAACTCACAGTACAGCTTGATCTTGAAGTTGATGTCTTCAGGAGCTGTCCTGTTCAACGTCACAATCGCGCTCAGAGTGTGCTGGGTGTTCGTCAGCTCAAATGTATCCACTGAGTTATTCTGCGGAATATTGACATCACCACGTACCTCACCGATCTCTGACTTAATGTCGAATGATGCACTCGGTGCGGCTACAAATCCTGCGAAGGTATTTGTGTGAACCTCAAACCAACTATCAGCAGTAATCGGCTGTCGATAGGTGCCCGTGATCGCGTGTTTCGCTTCATCATATGCAAGGTCTGAAGGGCAGGCAACTGGCTGCGGCGTACCGTTAGCTCCACTACCGGTGAAACAGCTGAAGCTGAAGGCTTTTGCCGGGTCAGTCACAAGTCCTGCCTTAACTGCCTGTTCTGGGCTCAGCACAGCACGCTGTGGCAGAACCTGACTAAACGGCAATACATCAACCTGACCGGCATCATTGGAGAACCTTGAACTGAAGGACAAGGGATCACCAAAGGCTAAGACTTGGTTAGGAACAGTTGTGGTTGAGGAGATATCATTACAGAAAATACTCCCACGAACTTCGCTATAAGCAGCCGTGAAGCGCACATTCGATCCGTCAGCAGGCTGTATATTGGCAGTGCTAAGAACATCAAAGGGCTGTGTCTCTTGGTAGCAGCCTATCATGGTATGAGTAATTTCCATATTCAGCACCAGTTTCTTCCCCGCGGGGATTGTCAACTGTTTGTTATTGAAGTAACTGCTAGGATTCACACTGGAAGAGCTACTGTTCGGGTTTCCATAATCGTAGAACCACTTACTAAAGCCGAGGGCATCTTCATGGCCATCAAAGTCTGCTGCCGGACATGATGCTGTTGAGGAGTTATCACATGTAACTTTTGTTATTGAGGTAGCAGGCACCCCACCCCAGCCGTAACTATCATTAATACGAACCTTCGCATCATGATCGCCAGTGTTCTCATAAGTTACCTGGTACTTGCGTTTTTCACCGGAGGCAACATCGACTTTATCCTGAGTTTTGGTCACCTTAACGGTGGTTTCTTGGCACTCCTGAGCTTTAACGAGCCCCTCAACATCGGTGTCAACAGATTGTATGGTCACACCACTACCGGCTATGGAACCTAATGATGCTGAGTTATCAACTCCTAAATATTCACCATTTTGCACGCACCCTTGTATCGTATGTGTTACCGGGATTTTCAGTACAAGCTTCTTGCCTGCTGGGATAGATACAGACGGCACTGCATCAACGTATCCGCTCTGTACAAAGGGGAGCTTATTCGATCTGAACAGCACAGTTTGACGGTTATCTTGATCAATGATCTCAGTTTTCTCACTACCATCAAACTGGGCAGGGCACGTAGCAGTTGATGATGTGTGGCACTGCACTGAATATTTAACAGTCGAGCTCCCCTGAAGAATGCTACCCTGTATGCCATTCACTGAGTAAGGATAGTATTGCAGCCAAGAAGGAGCTTGAGAAACGTAGCTATCTGCGATATCTACAACTGCATCATTGTTGCTAGTGTTCTCGTATGTCACAGTGTAAGTGCGGGTCTCACCGGAGTTTACGATACCCCGATCCTGCGTTTTCGTGACAGTGAGAGTTGCGCTAGGGCACTGTGTCAAGTTAGTGACATAACCATCAAGATATGGGGCATACCCTGGGTAAAACTCCACACCCCGATAATGATTTGCCTCTGCTTTATTTCCAACAGTAACCCTGGAGTTACCATGTATACAACCTCTAATAGTTTCTACGACAGTAGTTTTTAATACAAGCTTTTTTCCGGGGTAGAGAGTCAGGTGCTTGAACCTTTTATCATACGGGTTCGTATCACTAGTGTCACCATCGGAAAGCGGGGTTTCGGCACTCTCAAAGAGAGTAATGGACTGTCCATCGGGTCTGTATTCTTTTGTGTGGATTTCCCCATTAAATACTGCCGGGCAGCTCGCGGTTGTGCTGCTATCGCAGACAGTTGAGAAGCTAACTGTCGCAGGCTCGTCTATCTCAGCATCAGATAAACTCACAGGATCGTATGTGTCCTTGATATGAATAACCGTTGCCGCATTACCAGTGTTCTCATAGGTAACGGTATACACTCGGGGCTCACCAGAATTAACGTTTAGTTTATCCTGTGTCTTAGTAACCCTAACCGAGGTAGAAGTGTATGTAACTACAGTGTTGTCGACCGCTCTGTTAGAAGCGGGATCAGTATCCTCGGCTCCACTCTGCGGTGTTGCCTCTAGTGAAAATGTAGAGGTGCTGTTTATAGCAGTATAAAGACCGGTTAGCTTTAGAGTAATTTCGCCGTTAACAGGTAGAGTCGGGATGCTGCCCGCGAAAGACCCTCCGTACCAATAAGGTGAGGTGTGCTCAACATCATCCATGTTTGGGCAGACAGCGCCCCCACTTGCTACACACTCTAGTTTTGCTTCAAGGGTGCCTTTCTCGTATTCAAAAACAAACGTTGAGCCACCAGCGGGGTCACCACTAACGTTTCTGACTTTACCGATAACCTCAAAAGGCGCTCCCGCATTACCGGAGCTTGGTGCAGTGAGAGTTGCTCTCAGATCTACCTGGGCATCAGTTGCGTTAGCAGCCGGCGTCAGAGCAGAGAGTTGCCCCCCCCCCGACAGCGACCAACGCAAGCATTAGCATCAGCGTGAAGCTGAGGAACCTTGTGCTTGTTTTTGTCATAGCGCTCTCCGTTTAGGTGGTTACACCCCTACGACAAAATCTGTGAATAAGTGGGATACTCTCTCACTTACTCAGCTATTCAATCGGGGGGATGTCTTTAGAGTACACCCGAAACGCAGAGCAGTTAAGGGGTTTTACATAGCTAAAACAAGAAACTTTCACCTGAATATATCGCGGTATGCACCCCTATTAGCATAGTGAAAACCAAAAAATTAGCGTTGACCGGTATTCTTTCTCACACCAGCAAACGCCCCCAGGAATGCCAAAAACACATACCCCCCCCCGTACCGTTTTTATGTATTTTAAAGCGATTGCCACTTTCGGCGTGTCGCAACGGTGCTGAAACTATCTAACACTCGTCTCACTGCCACGACTGAGCTCGTTTCGATCATTGATTCAAGCGTCATTGTCCTTAACCGCTTGGCGTCCGGTCCACCACAAATACACACCAGCAGCCACAACACCCCCACCAAGCACAACAACCCACCAAGGAAACTCCGGCAACTCAGA
>NZ_RQYM01000023.1 GCF_003859945.1 Leucobacter sp. OH1287 | reverse complement strand
TATCCAAAGAAATCACCCTTTCATTTTTAGATGAATTGGGCTACTTTTCGAGCGGCGCTAGTGGGCTACTTTTCGACCGTCACTGACAGCTGCTGAGCGTTTGAAGCAGCGCGGTTTGCCGGTTAGTGAGCTGAGAACCGCCTATCCGGCTAACCCGCTGCCGCTTTTGACGCGCTGGACCGCGGGCGCCGCAGCTGACGTGGACGCTGAAATTGCCGCAGGCAGTCTGCTTCCGCACGAGATCGAGCCGCGGAATCGCACTCACATTGCGCTTGGGCGCCTCCTCGGCAAACTGTTTCCGCAGTGGCTGTCCGGCGAGTTTGCTGCCGCCACACGGATTGCAGAGCAACTGGGGGAGAACGGGGTGCTGTTAACACCGGGGCTTGCCCAGCTGCCGCCGAGAGCGGGTAAGTGGCATCGGCGGTCGTGGATCCGCAACATCACCGCAAATCTCAAGTTCGCGCCGACGGTCAGTGTCTGGAACCTGCTCGGTTTTCCCGCCGGGGTTACCCATGATCCGGCGACCGGCGCGCCAGTGCAGGTTGTTGCCGCACCTGGTAGAGATGACCTGGTGGTGCGGGTGATGGGGTAGATCGCCGCCAAATAACCCGCGGCCAGCCCGCGCCTGAAAGCTGGGCATCGAGCGCCTATAATCGGCTAGCCTTCTCGATAAACCAGAGTATAGCCCGCGCTATTGTCCGTATAAAGCAGTGTTCCCCGGCGTAAAAACCGGGGAACACTGTTATTTGTTGTTTAGTGGTGATCGTGCTGTGACTGCTCAATCTCTTTCTGAGTTGGCGGTACGATCCGGTCCTCGAAGAACCAGCGGCTGAAACCGGCACGGATCCGCTGACTGAATTTGATCTTGCCGTCAGCGTCTGGGCGGAGCATCAGCGGCTCGTAGCTGTGGTAGCTAACCAGTTCCCAGCGCTCGTACTCGTCGAGCGGCTCGTGGATTTCAGTGAACTTACCGCCTGGCAGTCGAACAATGCGTGCTGACTCGTAGCCGTGCAGTGCAATGCTGCGGTCTTTCTTCTGCAGACCGAGGCAGATGCGCTTGGTTACGAAGTAGGCGATAACCGGTCCGAGGATCAGCAGCGCCTGCAGCATGTGGATCATGAACTCGAGTGACTGCTGGAAGTGGGTTGCCATCAGGTCGGAGCTCGCGCCAGCCCAGAGGGTGCCGTAGAAGGTGACACCCGCTGCACCGATTGCGGTACGGGTTGGGGCGTTACGTGGGCGATCCAGGATGTGGTGCTCGCGCTTGTCGCCGGTAACCCAGGCCTCAATGAACGGGTAGGTTGCTACCAGGACGAACAGCACACCGATCACGAGGATTGGGATGAGCATGTTCCATGACCAGGTGTAACCGAACCACTCGGTCTCCCAGCCCGGTGGGACAAGACGCAGCGCGCCGTCCGCGAAGCCGATGTACCAGTCAGGCTGGGTACCGGCGGATACCGGTGATGGGTCGTATGGACCGTAGTTCCAGATCGGGTTGATGCTGAAGAGTGACGCGATCAGCACGATAACACCGAAGACGATGAAGAAGAAACCGCCCGCTTTCGCTGCGTAAACCGGCAGCACTGGGAAGCCAACAACGTTCTGCTGTGTGCGTCCCGGTCCAGGGAACTGGGTGTGCTTGTGGATCACAACGAAGGTCAGGTGCAGGGCCAGGAACAGGATAACCATTGCCGGCAGCACCATAATGTGCAGCATGTAGAGGCGACCGATAATGTCAATGCCAGGGAACTCGCCACCGAAGAACAGGAAGCTGAGCCAGGTGCCAACAACCGGGAAGGCTTTAATCAGGCCGTCAATGATTCGCAGGCCGTTACCGGAGAGAACATCATCCGGCAGTGAGTAGCCGGTGAAGCCCTCAGCCATTGCCAGTACGAACAGCACGAAACCGATAACCCAGTTGAGCTCACGTGGCTTGCGGAAAGCACCGGTGAAGAAGACGCGCAGCATGTGCAGACCGATTGAGGCTACGAACAGCAGCGCCGCCCAGTGGTGCACCTGACGCATCAGCAGACCGCCGCGCACAGAGAAGCTAATGTCGAGTGTTGACGCCATAGCGGCTGACATCTCAACACCCTTCATCGGCGCGAACGGGCCGTTCCAGTGTGTTTCAACCATTGACGCCTCGAAGAAGAGGGTCAGGAAGGTTCCTGAGATGAGGATGACAACGAAGCTGTAGAGCGCAACCTCACCGAGCAGGAATGACCAGTGGTCGGGGAATACCTTGCGACCGAACTCTTTAACGGCAACGCCAACTTTTGTGCGCTCGTCAATGTAGTTGGCTGCTTTAGCAGTAAAGCCTGCCTGCGCTGGTTTTGTTGTTACGTTTGTGTTACTCACTTCAGACGCTCCCAGTAGCTTGGGCCAACAGGTTCATGGAAATCACTCTGTGCGATGAGGTAACCATCTTCGTCAACAGTGATTGGAAGCTGGGGCAGTGGACGCTTTGCAGGTCCGAAAACAACCTTTGCCTCGTTTGACACGTCGAACTGTGACTGGTGGCATGGACACAGCAGGTGGTGTGTCTGCTGCTCGTACAGTGCCACAGGGCAGCCAACGTGGGTGCAAACCTTAGAGTAGGCAACGATTCCGTCGTATGACCAGCCCTTGCGCTCCTCACGCTCTTTCAGCTCTGCCTGGTCGAGACGCATCAGCAGCACAATTGCTTTAGCCTTCTCGTTGAGCGGCAGTTTAGCCTCGCGGAGGTTCTCCGGGATGACGTGGAATGCGGATCCAATGGTCACCTCAGATGCTTTAATCGGCACACCGCTCGGGTCGCGAGCAAGCCTGGTTCCCTTTTCCCACATGGTGTGCTTGAGCAGCTCTACCGGATCGTATTCCATCGGTGCGAGGCTGCGCAGCAGGGTGATGCCCGGGATTGGGAAGGCGATCAGCGCGCCAAACAGGCTGTTGCGGATCAGGGTACGACGTGAGAAGCCGCTCTCCTCGTCAGCGATCTTGAAGATCTCTGCCGCGGTTTTGCGTGTCTCTGTGTCGCTGGCAACCGGGTGACGGTGGTCGATTGACTCGCCATCGTACATAAGTGCCTTACCCCAGTGCACAGCACCGAGGCCGATACCGAGCATACCGAGAGCCATTCCGAGACCGACGAACAGTGTGTGCAGCCTGATCGCACCCATCTGACCGGACTCGATTGGCAAGAACATGTAGGCAATAACCGAAGCCAAGCTTCCAGCTATTGACAGGTAGAACAGGGTGAATACCGCGCGCTCTGCGTTCTTAGCCTTTTTAGGGTTGGTGTCTGTCACACGCTTCCGGTGTGCCGGAAGACCCGGATCCTTTACAGCGTCATCTGAGATAACAGCAAGACCGGTATCTTGATGTGTGTCGCTGTGGCCATCATGGCTGGCGACAACGGCATCACCGTAGCCGTTTTTCGCTTCCTCTGCCAATGTTGCTCCTAGCCTTAGATTTAATTAAAAACTTAACGATTGCTTACTAGTTTGACTTGGCTGTGATCCACACGGTCAGTGCGACAACAGCTCCCAAACCAATGATCCAAATGAACAGACCCTCAGCCACTGGACCCAGAGACCCGAGCTTGAATCCACCAACTGATGGCTCATTCTCGATGTACTTCAGGTAGGTGATGATGTCTGCTTTTTCTTCAGCAGTGAGGTTTGCGTCAGAGAACACTGGCATGTTCTGCGGACCAGTAACCATAGCCTCGTAGATGTGTGCCTCGTCAACACCGATTAGGGTTGGCGCGAACTTACCCTGGGTAAGCGCACCACCGGCTGCGGCAACGTTGTGGCACATCGCACAGTTGATGCGGAACAGCTCACTACCGTTAGCTGCGTCGCCGCTAGCCTCAAGGTATTTCTTCTCGGGGATTGCTGGCCCCGGTGCGAGGGAGGCGACATAAGCTGCCATCTGCAGTGTCTGCTCCTCGGTGAACTGCTGTGGTTTAATCATGCCCTGCGGACCCTGGAAGGCGAGCGGCATACGACCGGTGCCAACCTGGAAGTGAACAGAGGCAGCACCAGCACCGATCAGGCTTGGGCCGTCCTCGGTTCCCTCAGCGTTCATACCGTGACAGGTTGCACAGTTAGCGGCAAACAGTTTACGGCCGGCCTCAATGGTCTCAGCCGAGTTCATGTCAACCTCAGCGGTTGCAGCGGTCTGGTTGAATCCAGCGTATGCTCCTCCTGCAATAAGCAGGCCAACCGCTACGAGCACAACTGTCGCGAGCGGATGCCGACGACCAGTCTTGCGGAGCTTCTTTTTGGCTTTAGCCATCTTAGTTATCTCCTTTGCCCTATTTCACGAGGTAGATAATGCTGAACAGGATGATCCACACAATGTCAACGAAGTGCCAGTAGTAAGAAACCACAACAGCGCTTGTTGCCTCTTTGTGTGTGAAGTTTTTCACGGCGTAGATACGGCCGATAACAAACAGGAACGCGAGCAGACCGAGTGATACGTGCAGGCCGTGGAAGCCGGTTGTGAGGTAGAAAGCGGCTCCGTAAGCGTTGGACTGCAGCGTCACGCCCTCAGAAACGAGTGTTGCGTACTCGTATGCCTGACCGGCAACGAAGATCGCGCCCATGAAGTAGGTGAGGTAGAACCATTCGACGGTGCCCCACTTGGTTAGCTGGAAGATAGAACCGGTCCGTCGTGCCTGCATCCGCTCGGCAGCGAAAACGCCGAACTGGCAAGCGAAGGATGACAGCACCAGGATGGTTGTGTTGATCAGAGCGAAGGCGAGCTTGTGCTTAGAAGTCTCGTACTCCCACTGCTCAGGCGCCATGGCGCGCAGTGTGAAGTAAATGGCAAACAGGCCAGCGAAGAACATAACCTCGCTACCAAGCCACACAATCGTGCCGGTAGCGACGATATTTGGTCGCTTCACCGCCTGCACGGCTGATTTAGTACTCATTGTGGTTCTATTACCTCTCCATTATGGCTGAAACGTTTTACTTTCCCGCCCGGTTACCCGCGCGGAGCTTTTCAGCTCAACGGTCTGTTTAATCTTACCTGATATTTAACTGAGAAATGTTCAATTCTCATGTTGCGGCGTGTACAAATCTTCATCAGATGTTATATAAGGGGGTCAATCCGTTAAAATAGACCTATGATTGACGCGGATTTCGGTTGGCCGGAGATTTTAACCCAGCTTTTAGGCAAAAATGATTTGAGCGTGTCGCAGGCTGAGTGGTTAATGGCGGCGTTCATGTCGGGATCCGCAACCGCCGCCCAACAGGGTGCCGCGCTCACGGCTCTCAACGCCAAGGGAGTAACAGTGGGGGAGCTCGTTGGCTTCCGTGATTCGATTCTCGGCGTTGCAACTGTGCCGCCGCTGCCGAGCAACGCCGTTGACATTGTTGGCACCGGGGGAGACCGGCACGGAACCGTTAACGTGTCAACAACCGCGGCCTTTGTTGCCTCCGCGGCCGGTGTGCCGGTTGTGAAACACGGCAACCGCGCTGCTAGCAGTAAGTCGGGCGCAGCGGATGTGCTGGCGGCACTCGGGGTGGGGCAGAGCGTTACCCCTGAGCGCTGGGCGGAGATTTTCCAGGAGAGCGGGCTTGCGTTCCTGCACGCGGGGCAGTTGCATCCAGGTTTCAAACACGTTGCGCAAACCCGCAAGGAGCTGGGGATTCCGACGGTGTTTAACTTCCTGGGGCCGCTCTGCAACCCGGTGCGCCCGGAGGCATCTGCAATCGGTGTTGCCGACGCCACAAAGGCGCCGCTGATCGCCGGTGTTTTCCAGATTAGGGGAGCAACAGCGCTTGTTTTCCGCGGTGATGACGGCCTGGATGAGCTAACAACAACCGGTCACAGCCGTATTTGGGAGGTTGTGAGGGGAGCGGTAACGGAGCACGATCTGGATCCGCTTGAGCTTGGCATACCGCGCGCGTCGCTGCAGCAGCTGCGCGGTGGCACGCCGGAGGAGAACGCTGAGGTGTTGAAGCGAACCCTCGCGGGTGAGTCCGGGCCGGTGCGAGACATTGTGCTGTTAAACGCGGCGGCTGCGATTGCTGCTTACCGGCTGTATGAGAATCCGTCGCTGGCGAACCAGCCGCTGCTGAAGCGTCTCGCTGCGGCGTACCAGTCAGCCGCCGAGGCTGTTGACTCAGGCGCTGCTGAAAAACAGCTGCACAGCTGGCTCGCACTGACCAGCGCCTAGGCGGGTCGGGGCAGGACTCAACTAGTCGGATCAGAGTAGGGTCCATATCAAGCGAGTCAAGCAGGCGAAGGCGACTCTGCCGAGCTGAACTGACATAATATAAATTATCAAGCAAATACCGGAGTCGCTGAACCTAACCCAAACGTCTCCGCTAAGCCGAAACTAGTGTGGCTAAGTGTTAAGCTGCGAGTCTAAACATCAATCAGCGTGTAGGTGCGACGGAAAACCCAGAACGCGATTGCCGCACAGAGATAGCCGCCGGCGGTTAGCAAAACCGAGGCGTTGTTTGCCGCCCAGGCATAAATGCCGCAGCCGAGACTGATTACCAGTGTGATTACTGCGAGCACGTTAAGGATCACACGGCTCGGTGTGTTTCTCAGCTGCACCTTGCCGCGCCTCGCGGTTGCTGGGATCAGCGCTGCCATAACGCCGTAGCTCGCGAGCACCAGCGCCAGCGCTCCTATAACGTCGCTTGGCCTGTGCCACCCCGCGGCGAGAATCTGCCAGTTAATCAGGGCGACACTCACCGCAACAATAACTGACATAAAACCTCTCGCTACTCCTGGTAGGGCAATAATCAACCCAAACCCGAGCGCCGCGAACACCGTTGCGTGACCGCTTGGGAAGGTGTTGACCGCCGAGATTTCCCAGATATCGGGACGTTCCAGCACCGCTGATTTCAGGATTTGTGATGCAACGAGTGAGATGGCGGTGGCGCCCGCAATCACCACGGCTCGCCCGATCCCCCAGGATAACAGTGCGATCAGCACGACAATACCGCCGCTGACGAGGATTGATGTGGGGTTAACCATCCCCAGCGGGCCGGCGGGTGTGGTTGTAAACTCGGACGCACCCAGCGCAGTGTTCTCGGCGAGCTGACCGGTTGCGTTCTGCACGCCAAAAAGGTAGGCCGCGAGGCCCAAAATCGCCGTCAGAACCGCAGTAATAAGCGCTTTCGCTCTGCTTGCCTGCTTCACCGCTTAATGCCCTTTCTCGTGATCCGCTGCCCCGCTGGCAGCCGCGTGTCTGACACCCCAGAGCGCAACAGCGATGCTGCTTGCAACGTTCAGGGAGTCAATGCCGTGATCCATCGATATTTTAACAAGTGTATCCGCTGCTCCCTGTGCTTTTCTGCTGAGTCCGTGCCCCTCTGACCCGAATAAAAACGCTGTTTTCGCGGGCAGCGGATCCGCCAGGAAACGGCTAAACTCAACGCACCCCTCTCGCAGCGCGAAGCCGATCTGGGTGAAACCGTGCTCACGCAGCAGCGGGCCAGCAAGCCGCCAGTCTGGCAGTCGCGCCCACGGCAGCTGAAACACCGCCCCCATGCTGACGCGCACGGCGCGGCGATAGAGCGGATCCGCGCAGTCGTCGCTCAGCAGCACCGCGTCGGCCCCGAGCGCTGCGGCGGCGCGGAAAGCAGCTCCGACGTTGGTGTGATCCACCAGCCCGTCAAGCACCACTACCCTGCTGCTGGAGCTCAGAATCTCAGCGGGCTGGGTTGGTTCGGGCCGGGCGACCGTGGCGATCGGGCCACGGTGCAGCTGAAAGCCGGTTAACTCAGCGAGCTGTTCCGTCGAACCAACAAACAGCTGCGGCTCCAACTCCCCTGCTTGCCGCGCCAGCAGCTCCCGCACCGCAGCCATCGCCGACTCGGGCGTTAAAACGCTCAGCACACGGTGTCCGGCGGCGATTGCCCGCGCAATCACCTTCTCGGACTCAGCAAGATAGATGCCACTCTCCTGCTCTTTTAAGCTGCGCAGTTGCACATCCGTCAGCCTGGTGAAACAGTCCAGGCGCGCATCGTCGAGGGAGGTTAGATAGATCGGCTCAGTCATTTCGGTGGCCGGTCTACTGTGTGACGCTGCTCGCGGTCAGGTGCTCAGCGATTAACTCCGCCGCATCGTCAGCAGCCTCGTAGTGCACAAGATGCCCTGTCCCCTGCAACACCTGCAGGTTGGCGTCCGGCATCCGCTGCACCAGCTCCAGCTGATCAACGAGCGACGTAATATCGTCCAGTGCCCCCGCAATCACGCGGGTTGGCATTGTAAACGCGGCCGCCGCAGCGGTCACATCGTTGGATACCGAGGCGGTGAACGCCTCAAGCAGCGTGGTTTTGTCGCTGTATTTACTAAAAAACTGGTCGTGCTGCTGGTGGATCCACCGCCGCAGCCCCGGATCTTTCGTTTTGGCCATAATCTCACTCATCGAGCGGACAATCAGCGGGTGCCCGATTAGCGCGTCAGCAGCCCTGGTCGGGAGTTTTCTCGCGAGTGCGTAGTACCCAACCGCGACCCGGGTAAGGATTGCCCGTGGCCCCTTTAGCGCGTTTGCGGCGATCGGGTTGATCAGCACCGCGCTCACCGGCCGGTAGTTTTGGGACACCGCCGCGGCCGTCACCAGCGTGCCGAAGGAGTGCGCAACAACCGCGTTCGGGCGATCCGAGATCGCGGCGGTAAAATCCGTAAGCCACTCGCCGTAGCTGTCGATTGTGTGCTCCCTACCAGGTATTGCCTGACTCTGCCCAAACCCGGGCAGATCGGGAATTATGCAGCGCACCTCCGGGTGGATCCGATGGAACCGCTCAGCGATCTGCAGCAGGCCGTGATGGTCACCGCGAAAGCCGTGCACAAAAAACACCGGGCTGCCGGTTACCGGCCCGGCCTCCCAGTAACTGGTTATTGTTAGCGGGGTTGTGACGGTGTGCTTCTGATCAAACATGATTACCTATAGTAGTGAGCGATACTGTGCTGAAACTGAGGTTCGCTCCTCTCCCGTGCGCAGCAGAAAATACGGCCGAGGCTGGGCGCGGTCACCAAAAAACCTGGTTGTGCGGGTAGGCTTGAGATATGACAGAGAAGCTGCCCGGATGGGCTCAACAGTTTGCGGTTTTCGACACAGAAACAACCGGCACCAATGTCTTTGCGGATCGCATAGTCACCGCCTCAATCGCTGTTATCAACAGCCACGAGCAGGTGACGGAGCGCAGCGACTGGATCATCAACCCAGGGGTTCCAATCCCTCCGGCAGCCAGCGCAGTTCACAAAATAACCGATGAGATCGCACAGCGCGACGGAGCGGATCCGGCGCAGGCGGTCGCGGTTATCGTCGCCAAGCTCGGTGAGCTGGCCTCGCGCGGTATCCCCGTCTGCGCCTTCAACGCAACCTTCGACCTCAGTCTCTTGCGTGAGGAGGCGGCGAGACACGGCATCGCCTGGCCCACCAGCGAGCTTTTGGTGCTGGATCCGCTGGTCATTGATCGGGCGCAGGATCGCTTCCGGAAGGGTAAGCGGACGCTCGGCATGCTCGCTAGTCACTACGGTGTTTCGCTCGATAACGCCCACACCGCTGGTGATGACGCAATCGCCGCGGGAGCCGTGCTGCTGCGTCTCGTAGCAAAATTCTATGACCAGCTGAACGTCGACATTTTTGAGCTGCAGCGCCTACAAAAACAGTGGCACACCTCCTGGGCAACCAACTTCGAGGAGTGGCTTAATCGCCAGGGCAAAAACGAGGTGATTAACAAGGACTGGCCGCTCCGCCAGCGGAGCTAACGGTGCTCCTGCCGGCGGGGTTGGCGGAGCCGGAGACAGTGGTCGCCGCTGCCCCGCGAGGGATAGAGCTAGGGTAAGTGGACAAAATGTGTGGCATTTCTCGCCTAGTCCCAATCAAGCCGGTACGGGTCAGAGGTATGCAGCTCATGCCACATA
>NZ_RQYM01000022.1 GCF_003859945.1 Leucobacter sp. OH1287 | reverse complement strand
GCTATCACGTTTGCTGACCGGTGGCCGGAAGCAAAGAAAAACTAGAGGTAACAGGGATGCTAGTTACACACTTAATGAGACAGTCCCAATTATTGGGAGGGTGGGACAGGGGTCTAGCATAGATGTTGAAGTACGCAAACGGATCGTCGAAGCGCGTCAGGCAGTGGGCATGACACATTGCGGCCTGGCCCGCCGAAACCGAATTATTGCAACCGATGCTTCATCGGATTGAAACAGTGCGAGTGAGCGGCATCCAGGCTAGAGCTTGTGTTGATCGCCGACGGCTGCGGCGTGCTTGTTGACGACCTGCTTGGTACTAACACGGTTGCTGATGAGATCCGCTGTTCAGGGCACACATATGAGGCTGGATCGGAGGAGCTAGCAGACTACCTGATTTATGCGTTCGGAGTTGCGAGACGACTCGATCAGCTGGGCATCAGAGCAGCTTAGGTTCAATCGTCTGTCTCAGGACAGAGCACGACCACGCAATTGGGCGGAATGGCAAGCACGCTATTCTTCGTCAGGGATAATGTTTAAGAGCAGATGACCGTTTGGCACGGTCTGCCCGATCGGGGCATCAATGTCTGAGACAGTGCCGTCGTGCGGAGCGAAAATAGACTGCTCCATCTTCATCGCCTCCAGCACACAAACCAGGTCACCCTTTTTCACGCTGTCGCCCTCAGTGACCGGCACCTTTACAACGGTTGCCTGCATTGGCGCGGTAACCGAGTTGCCTGATGCACCGCCTGCTTTACCGGAGTGCTTCCGCTTCGGGGCAGGGCCGCGAGTCACCAGCTGGTCAGCGAGCGGCAGCAGGGTGGTCGGCATTGTTACCTCGATGCGGCGACCATCCACCTCAACAACCACGCTCTGACGACGCGGCTCAACAACCTGGCTTTGGGAATCACCCTCCCACGGCTCAATATCGTTCACAAACTCGTTCTCGATCCACAGGGTGTAAACGCCGAACTTGCCGTCAGCCGCGGTAAATGCGGGCTCGTTTACAACCTTGCGGTGGAACGGCAGAACAGTCGGCATACCCTCAACCTCGAACTCTGCGAGCGCGCGGCGTGAGCGCTCCAGCGCCTCTTCGCGGGTGGATCCGGTAACGATCAGCTTGCCGAGCATCGAGTCGAATGCGCCGCTGATCTCGTCGCCCTCGCCAACACCGGTGTCAATGCGCACACCCGGGCCGGCTGCGGCCTGGAACTTGGTGATCAGGCCGGGGGCTGGCAGGAAGCCGCGGCCAGCATCCTCACCGTTCAGGCGGAACTCAAAGGAGTGGCCCTGTGTGACAGGGTCATCGTAGTCGAGCACGCCACCCTCGGCGATGCGGAACTGCTCACGCACCAGGTCAATGCCGGTGACCTCCTCAGACACCGGGTGCTCAACCTGCAGACGGGTGTTAACCTCCAGGAACGACACCGTGCCATCCTTCGCAACCAGGAACTCACAGGTGCCGGCACCAACATAGCCGACCTCGCGGAGGATCGCCTTCGAGGACTCGTAGAGGCGCTCCATCTGGTCATCAGTGAGGTAAGGCGCCGGAGCCTCCTCAACAAGCTTCTGGTGGCGGCGCTGCAGTGAGCAGTCGCGGGTTGAAACAACCACGACATTGCCGTGCTGGTCCGCCAAACACTGCGTCTCAACGTGACGCGGTTTTTCGAGATATTTCTCGACGAAACACTCGCCACGGCCGAAAGCGGCAATCGCCTCACGGGTTGCGGAGTCGAACAGCTCTGCAACCTCCTCACGCTTGTATGCAACCTTCAGGCCGCGGCCGCCGCCGCCGAACGCCGCCTTAATCGCGATCGGCAGACCAACCTCGTCCGCAAACGCGAGCACCTCGTCGGCGCCGCTCACCGGGTCGCTGGTGCCGGCCGCGAGCGGAGCACCAACCTTCTCAGCTACGTGACGGGCAGAAACCTTGTCTCCGAGCAGGTTAATCGCCTCGGGGCTTGGACCGATCCACACCATGCCAGCGTCAATCACCGCCTGCGCAAAATCGGCGTTCTCGGCGAGAAAGCCGTAACCCGGGTGGACCGCGTCAGCACCGCTGCGGCGAGCAATGTCAAGAATCTTGGAGACAACCAGGTAAGTGTCGGCGCTGGTTGTGCCGTTGAGCGCGTAAGCCTCGTCAGCGAGGCGCGCGTGCATCGCATTGCGATCCTGATCAGCGTAAACAGCCACTGAGGCGATGCCGCTGTCGCTTGCGGCGCGGATAATTCGCACCGCAATTTCACCACGGTTAGCGATCAGAACTTTCTTGATTTTAGCCATACCTATAAGCATAACTTTTACGGCTGATAGAACACCAAATCACAAGTGTTTTAGAGCAATTTGTTAAAAAAGCCGCGTAGACTTGAGACATGGTAAATCAAGCAGTCGAGGGTAAAAGCTACCCGCAAACCACACCGTACTTGGTCGGCAGAGAGAAGGTGCGCGAGTTTGCGCGGGCGGTTCGCAGCGAGAACCCGCTAAACCACGATGTTGCAGCGGCGCAGGCAGCGGGCTACCCGGACCTGGTCGCACCCCCGACCTTTGCCGTTGTGATCCAGGAGCACACCCTGCAGCAGCTGCTCGCTGACGACACTGCGGGCGTTGATTTCAGCCGTGTTGTGCACGGCGATCAGCGGTTCAGCTACTCCCGCCCGATCGTTGCGGGCGACGAACTGACCGCGACCATGACAGTGACAGCGGTGAAGCAGCTCGGCGGCAACTCAATGGTGACCGCGGCGAGCGAGATTATGGACGCGGCGGGTGAGCACGTTGTGACAGCGACATCAACCCTGGTTGTGCGAGGTGAGGCATAGATGGTTACAGCATCCGGCAGAGACTTTAGTGAGCTTGGGGCGGTCCTCGAAAAGGGGCAAACCGTCGCCGAACGCGAGTACGTGCTAACCCGAGACTCGCTTGTGCGGTACGCGGGGGCGTCGGGGGATTTCAACCCGATCCACTACCGTGACGATGTTGCGCAGGCGGCCGGGCTTGACGGCGTGCTCGCGCACGGCATGTTGACGATGGGCGCGGCAACCGCGGTTATTGCCGACTGGGTTGGCAGCGACGGCTTAGTTGTTGACGTGCAGGCGAGGTTCACCAGGCCGGTGGTTGTGGATCCACAAACCGGCGCAACAGTCACCGTCACCGCCGTGGTGCACAGTGTTGATGAGGAAACACGCAGCGCAACCTTCAACCTCAACACCGTCTACGGCGAAAAAACCGTGCTCGCTAAAGCGCAGGCCGTTGTGCGGTTCAACTAAAAAGTAAGATTTTGGGCTAGTTGTTTGAAATATGAGTGAGCAGTCAAACAGTTTCGATGAGGCGGGTAAGCCGGAGTATCGCGCCTACCCGGAGGATATTCCGAGCGCGGGGCCGGCGGCAATGGACCTGACCGGCACCGTAGATATTCCAGGCGATCTCGCGATCCCGGTGGAAACAGCGGCGATCGGCAGCGACACCAAACTCGCGCAGCTAACCACGATGCGCGTTGGCGGTGGCGCTGAGCGTTTCCTCATCGCAGAGTCAGCAACCCAGCTGGCGGATCACGCGCGGGAACTGTGGGAGACAGACGAACCGTGGCTGCTGCTCGGCGGCGGCTCAAACACGGTCGTCTGTGACGAGGGATTCCCCGGCACCGTGCTGCTGGTGCGAAACAGTGGCATCGAAATAATCGCCGACGAAACACTGCCTGCGGGTTCTGTGCGGGTGCGTGCCGAGGCCGGGCAAGACTGGGATGAACTGGTCGCCTGGACCGTAGAAAACGGCTACTCCGGTATTGAGATGCTCTCCGGTATCCCGGGCCTCGCGGGCGCCGCGCCGGTGCAAAACATTGGCGCATACGGCGGGGAACTCTCGCAGGTGCTGCACTCGATCACAGTCTATGAGCGCGACAGTGACAGCGTCCGCGAACTCGCCGCGGCAGAGCTTGAGCTTAGCTACCGCGACTCCATCTTCAAACACGGTTACGAGGCGGTTGTGCTCGCAATCGACCTGGTGTTGCAGCACGGCACCCCCGCAGATGGTGGGCAAGCTGCGGCGGAGCTGAGCGGATCCGCCCCAGAAAAACAGGTAAAATCGGAGCTGCTCGGTCAGCCGATCGCGTACGCCCAACTGGCGGCGGCGCTTGACGTGAAACTCGGGGCGAGGGTTCCTTTGCAGCGGGTGCGCAACACCGTGCTGAGTGTGCGCGCCGAGAAGGGGATGGTGCTTAACCCGGCAGACCACGACAGCTGGAGCAGCGGATCATTCTTCACCAACCCGATCGTTTCGGCAAAGTTTGCAAGGACGCTGCCCTTCGATGCGCCACAGTTCCCGGTTGATCCGGATCCGGCACGAGACACCGTCACAACCTTCGAGGAGCTATACAACGGTGTCGAGATCGCCCTCCCAACCCCGGGAGCGCAGCGCACAGAACCCCGCATCAAACTCAGTGCGGCGTGGCTGATCGAGCACGCCGGGGTTAGAAAGGGTCTGCGGCTTGGCGGATCCGGCGCGGCAATCTCCAGCAAGCACACCCTCGCGATCACCAACCGGGGCGGGGCAACCGCCGCCGATGTCGCGGAGCTGGCACGCTACGTGATCAACCTCGTGCAAACCGAGTTCGGCGTGCTTTTAACACCCGAACCGAACCTTTACGGATTTGAACTGTAGAGCGGAACCGCTGTGACCCCTGACGTTTTGTGCCGCCCCGCGACCGTTAGCGACATGCGCAAGATCGCCCAGCTGATGCAGCCGCTCGTTGACCAGAATATTCTGCTCGGTAAAGAAATGGTTGTGCTGTACGAGTCGGTGCAGCAGTTCATCGTCGCCGAAATCGACGGCGAGATCGTTGGTTATGGCGCCCTGCACGTGATGTGGGAGCACATGGGGGAGGTACGCACGCTCGGCGTGATAGATCGGGTGCGCGGCAAGGGTGTCGGCCACCGGCTGCTCACGGCGCTGGAACAGCACGCGCTCAGGCTCGGGCTGTCACAGCTGGTGTCGTTAACCTTCGAGGTTGAGTTCTTTAGGCGGCATGGGTGGCGGATCCTGCCAGACGCTGCTCCGGTTGTTGCCGCAGATGTTTACGCTGAGCTGCTGCGCTCACCCGACGAGGGTATTGCCGAGATGCTTGATCTCGCGCACGTTAAACCCAACACGCTCGGCAACACCCGAATGCTGAAGACGCTGCGGCCTGCGGCGGCTGGGTCAGCCCCGGCGGCGGCAGGAGCAGCCCCGGCGGCGGTGGCGGGATCCACCCGGGAAAATGCGGAGCGGGCGCGAGATGAGAGGCTGGGCGATGAAGATTAAACCGAAGAAGCGGGGGATCCTCATCGCGATCGGCGCGGGGGCGCTCGTGCTCGGCGGTGGGCTGATGTACTTCTCGACCGTCTCAAACTCCGGAGAGGCAGACAACAGCGCGGTTGAACTGCCAGCCGATGTTGCAGAAACAAACACCAACAAGAACGCCGGAGCTGGGGATATTCCCAAGTGCGGCGCCGGGGACATTGTGCTGACGCCGATTACCGACGCCGAGAGCTACGGTCCTGCCGACAACCCGAAACTGCAGCTCTCCATTGAAAACACCGGTGAGGCGGATTGCTACCTGGATCTTGGGACGTCGCAGATGGTGTTTGAGGTGCAGACCGGCACCGAGACGGTCTGGCGATCCACCGACTGCCAAAAACAGGGCGACCACAGAAACGTTTTATTAAAGCCGGAAAAGCCACTGAAAACCGCCGCTCTGGAGTGGGATCGCACATTCTCTGACCCCGAAACCTGCGACAGCTCACGGCAGCCCGTGATCGCCGAGGGCGCGGCATACCACCTGTGGGTGCAGCTCGGTGAGATTCGTTCCGCCGCGAGTGCGCAGTTTCTGCTGCAGTAAAAGCTAAAAGGTGGCAGAATAGATAGTAAGAAAGCCGCAAAGGAGCTTAGATAGGTGACCACCCAACAGAACCCGCTAAACAGTAGTCTGCCCAGCACGGATCCGGCAAACCAGCTTGCCCCCGGCGCGCTCTCAGGTATTAAGGTCGCCGACTTCTCGCGAGTTTTAGCCGGCCCCTACGCGACAATGCTGCTGGCGGATTTTGGCGCTGACGTGATTAAAATCGAAAGCCCCGAGGGTGACGGCACAAGACAGTGGTCGCCGCCGCAAAACGCAGCCGGTCAGAGCACCTATTTCGCTTCAACCAACCGCGGGAAGCGCTCTGTTGCGCTCGACCTGCGAAACCCCGATGATCTTGCGACCGCCCGCGAGCTCGCGCTCACCGCGGACGTGGTGATTGAGAACTTCAAACCGGGCACAATGGCGAAGTTCGGGCTCGACTATGAAACTCTAAGCAGAGACAATCCGGGTCTGGTTTACGCCTCAATCTCCGGTTTCGGCGACGCCGCGGGTGCCGCGCTGCCGGGCTACGACCTGCTCGTGCAGGCGGTTGGCGGTTTGATGAGCATCACCGGTGACAGTGACGGCGAGGCCACCAAGGTTGGTGTTGCGCTGGTAGACATTATCACCGGTCTGAACAGCGTTATCGGGATCCAGGCGGCGCTGCGTGCGCGCGACACCGCGGGCCACCCGATGAGCGGCCGCGGCCAGCACATCAAGGTTTCGCTGCTCGGTTCGCTGCTTTCCGCGCTCGCAAACCAGGCATCCTCAACCCTCGAAACAGGGGTTTCTCCAACCCGTCTCGGCAACGCCCACCCGTCCATCTCACCCTACGAGACATTCCAGGCGGCGGATCAGACCATCGCGCTCGCGGTTGGCACCGACATCCAGTTCACCAAGCTCTGTGAGCTGCTCGGCGTGGCAGAGATCGCAGCGGATCCGCGCTTCAAAGACAACCCGAGCCGGGTAGCAAACCGCGCAGAATTGAAAACAATCCTCGAAGAGCAGCTGCGGCGAGAGAGCGCCGCACACTGGGTTGCGGAGTGCCAGCGGCTGCAGATTCCGGCGGGCAGGGTTAACAACATTTCGCAGGCGATTGAATTGGCCGCCGAGCTCGGTCTCAACCCGGTTGCGACAACACCGGCGACCGCGCCAGACGGCTCCACGGTGAGCGTTCGCACAATTGCGAACCCGATCAGTTTCTCTGCAACGCCGGTTAACTACACAACCGCGCCGCCCGCGCTCGCCGAACACCAGGGGGCAACCTGGTTCGACGCCGCCGGGGCTGGCGAGGCCGCCGGGGCTGGCGCCGCAGCTGAGAAAGATGTTTAGCAGAGTCGATCCGCTACCAAAAAGAAAGAAGAAAAATGACAACCATTGATGACCTCTTTGATATTTCAACACTGGTAACCCCTGAGGAGCGGGAGTGGCAGCTGAAGGCGCGCGAGTTTGCGCAGACCAAGATCAAGCCAATTATTGAACGCGACTTCGAGGATCGCCGCCTCCCGGTTGAGCTGGTTCCTGAGGTTGGTGCCGCAGGCTTCTTCGGCATGTACATGGACGGCTATGGCCTCGCCGGTGCCTCATCGGTTGCTTACGGCCTGGTTGCGATGGAGTTCGAGGCGGTTGACTCGGGCTTCCGCACAATGCTCAGCGTGCAGGGCTCGCTCGCGATGGGCGCGATCCACAAGTTCGGTTCTGAGGAGCAGAAACAGACCTGGCTGCCGGGCATGGGTCGTGGCGAGCTGATCGGCTGCTTCGGGCTGACTGAGCCGCAGGGTGGATCCGATCCAAACACCATGATCACAACCGCCCGCCGCGACGGAGACGAGTGGGTTATCAACGGTAAAAAGCGTTGGATCGGCCTCGGCACAATTGCAAACGTTGCAGTGATCTGGGCGAAGGACGAAGAGGGTGTTGTTCGCGGCTTTGTTGTGCCAACTGACACACCGGGCTACAAAGCAACCGCTATTGAGAACAAGCTGTCGATGCGCGCCAGCCTGCAAACCGAGATTGAGCTGACCGATGTGCGCCTGCCAGCGGACGCTGTAATGCCTGGCGGCCAGGGACTCTCTGCTCCGTTCAAGTGCCTCAACGAGGCCCGCTACGGCATCGCCTGGGGTGTTATGGGCGCAGCCCGCAACTGTCTTGAGGTGGCTGTTGACCGCGTCACAACCCGTGAAACCTTCGGTGAGCCAATCGGTGCTAAGCAGCTTGTGCAGGGTAAACTCGCTGACTGCTTCGTCGAGTACGAGAAGGGCCTGCTGCTCGCGCACTACCTGGGAACCCTGAAGGACGCGGGCAAACTCCACCACAACCAGATCAGCGTTGGCAAGCTCAACAACGTGCGCGAGGCAATTAAGATCGCCTCAACCTGCCGTGCGCTGCTCGGCGGTGACGGTATCACCAGCGACTACCCGGTAATGCGCCACATGGCAAACCTGGAGTCGGTGCGCACCTACGAGGGTACAGACGAGGTGCACGCGCTGGTTATCGGTCGCGCACTCACCGGACTGGCAGCGTTCTAATGCGCGTCGCGGTTACCGGGGGTGCCGGCCAGATCGGTTACGCGCTGCTGTTCAGGATCGCGAACGGTGACGTGTTCGGCAAAGACGTGCCGGTTGAGCTGAGCATCCTTGAGGTGCCGCAGGCGCTCGACCGGGTTGCTGGCGTCGCCATGGAGCTCGCCGACTGTGCATTCCCGCTGCTGCGTGAGGTCACCTGGAGCGCTAACGCGGAAGAGGCATTTGCGGGGGCGGACCACGCCCTGCTGGTCGGCGCGAAACCGCGCGGTGCGGGCGAAACCCGCGCTGACCTGCTCGCAGCCAACGCGGCAATCTTCGCGGGCCAGGGGCGCGCACTCGCTGCCGCCGCAAACCCGAACGTGAAGGTGACGGTCACCGGCAACCCGGCAAACACCAACGCGCTCACTGTGCTGCAGGTGGCTGCTGGGGTGGATCCGCGCAACATCACCGCGCTAACCAGGCTCGATCACGACCGCGCGATCTCACAGCTCGCAACCAAAACCGGTGTCGGCGCTGGCGAGATTAAGCAGTTGACCATCTGGGGCAACCACTCAGACACACAGGTGCCAGACCTCAGCTTCGCAACCGTTGCGGGCAAACCAGCAACCGAGCTGGTCAGCGAGCAGTGGGTGCGAGAGGAGTTCAGGCCAACCGTGGCAACCCGCGGCGCAGCAATTATTGCGGCTCGGGGCGCCTCATCGGCTGCCTCAGCGGCAAACGCGACAATTAACCACGTCCGTGACTGGGTGCAGGGAACTCCCGCAGACGACTGGGTATCAATGTCGGTTGTCTCCGACGGCTCCTACGGTGTGCCCGCGGGACTCGTGTCATCATTCCCGGTCAGATGCCAAAACGGCAGCTGGGAGATTGTGCGAGACCTGGAACTGTCCGCCGAAACAGAGCAGCTAATCGCGGCATCCGTCGCGGAACTGCAAGCAGAGCGCGACGCGGTCCACGCCCTCGGGATAATCTAAACAGCGGTGGCTTAAGCGGATCCGCCCCCACCGCGCAAAAGGGCTGGGAATGTGAACCACATTCCCAGCCCTTCGCTGTGCCAGCGCTGCAGGTGCCGCTGGGGTGATGCTGGCCCCTGGCCGCAGCTACTCGTTGTCCAGAACCGACTTGCAGTCAGGGATCAGGTGCTCCACCCGGTCAACAAAATCCTGATCGTCGAAATCTGACCAAGAATCTACCAGCTCATCGATGATGGAAGTATCCAGGGTGCCGAACCTGAAGACTCCGTCTTCAGTGAGCTCACACTGCAACACAATCACTTGAATACCGTGTCGCTTGGGTGCGAGCGTCATGTCTGGGTCAAAGTGATCGTCAAAGCTGTAGAGCTGGACTTTGTCGTCACCCCTCTCCTTGCGGATCCGCTCAGCGGTGCCCTCGGCATCATTTGTCACAAATACCTGATCCTCAGCAGCGAGCGTTTCGCTGCAACCGGTGAGCAGCAGCGTGATAGCGGCAGCGCCCACGGCCATGCCTGTTGTCACGCTAACAGTACGGAAACCCTTGATGGTAGCTTAGTGCGCATTGTTTTCTCCTTTGAAGTCCGTGGATTAAAACTCTGGTGAAGTGAGTATTAGCCTATACCTCGTAAGATTAGACCCGAAAGCGAGAAAATGCAAGGGGCGAATAACAGAGCAGAAAACCGTTCCGCAGCTACTTCACCGCGCCAGCGGTGAGACCGCCAATCAGGCGCTTCTCGATCAGCATAAACAGGATCACAACCGGCAGCACGGACACAACCGATACGCCAAACACATAGTGCCAGCTGGTTTCGTACTGGCCAACGAACTTGGTTAGCGCAACCGATAGCGGTTGTAGCTCAGCGGAGTTGAGCAGCACGAGCGAAGCCGCGAACTCGTTCCAGCAGGCAACAAACGCGAAGATTGTGGCGGTGACAATGCCCGGCCAGGCGAGCGGCAGATTAATCCTTAGCAGCGTGGTCCACTGGCTCGCACCATCAACTTGAGCGGCCTCATCAATCTCTTTCGGGATTGCCGAGAAGAACGAGTGCATAATCCATGTCGTAAACGACAGGTTGAAAGCAGCGTTCACGAGGATCATTGACAGCCAGGTGTTGTTGATGCCGAGGAAAGCGAACTCGCGGAACAGGCCAGCGGTGAGCACAGCAGGCTGCAGCATCTGCGTGATAATCACCAGGAACAGGAACACCAGCCGCATCGGGAACCGCACCCTGGCCGTATAGTAGGCGGCGGGAAGCGCAACCAGCAGCACGAGCAGGGTTGCACCAACCGAGATCACAATCGTGGAGATAAGGTTCATCGGCAGCGGAGTCTCCGGCGTGCTCCACATCAGGGCATAGTTCTCCAGGTGCCATTCCGTCGGCAGGTAGGTGGGATCCACCGAGCGAATTTGCTTCTTCGTCTTCACCGACCCAAAGAACATCACCAGGTACGGCAGCAGGAAGAACACCGCGACCGCGACGCCACCAATAAGCCGCAGCACCAGCTGGGACCCGGTGAGCTGATCGCGTGTGAAGCGCTTCCGTCGATGCGGTTTTGGGGCGGATCCACCCACGGCGCCGGGTGAGACGGATCCACCCCCGGTGGCCTGACCCCTGTTTTTAGATCCGGCTGTTTTTAGAGTCCAGAATGTAGACTGCCAGCATTAACTGGCATCACTTGAAAGGACAACA
>NZ_RQYM01000021.1 GCF_003859945.1 Leucobacter sp. OH1287 | reverse complement strand
GTAGCGGGTTTCATGCGGTATATTCTACGGGATGGACTTGTGCGCGTGCTATCGGTGCTGATAGTCTGACAGTACCGCAACAACAGCGGCGGCGGAATCTCAACCGCAACGTCAGAAGCAGATCACGGCTAACGGTGATATATTTATATCTATAGCCGGGTGAGCAGCCCTAAATAAAAAACCTTGTCTGAGGGAATAGGGGCGGCGCTATCTGATGAGCGTTGAGAACTCGCCCGGTTTTTTCTCACTCAAAATCATCAGGAGGCTATTATGTCTATTTTCGACATCAAGCAATTGCATGAGTCCCCACTGTCAGGGATCACCCGCTGGGAATGCGGTTATGAACTCACTAACCTGATTCTAAATTATGTGGCGCGTCAGTCCTAACAAACATCGCAGGAAAGGAAATAGGATTATGTTTGGCGTTGATTTTAAAATGTCGGAGATTGAGAAGTTGTTCGTCGCATACGAACCGCATCTCATTGCGTTGGACGGTAGCGAAACCGAATTTTTGCTCTATGATCATGAACTGATTGAGGGCGTTTTCAAACGGGGGTTGCGGAATATTGACGACCACGCGCGGGAGGTTATGGAAGCGTACAGGTTGCCCGAGTTTAAGCCGGTAACCGCGCCGGTAGAGGGAATTGCGGAAACCGCTATAGCTTATACAACATTTGCGACTGCCACCGTTGATTACATGCTGTTTTTACACTTAGAGGTGGCTAAAACTGTTCTCGGTCATGTTGGTGTTACACCGTCGCTGGAGCTGGTCGGATATTACGCTGGCGGGGTTGTGGAAAAATACCGCACAACTGAGTGGAAAGACCTCCCATTTATTGCGCGGCTGTTCCCGTATGAATACTGGCTGCGGTGCACCGAGTCAGGACGCGATATTGGGAGGCGCGAACACCCGCAGCTGGTGAAAATTGCGGCTGAGTTTATCGAAGCGGTAGAAGCTGCGGCTGAAACCAGTAACTAAGTTTGTTGCGGTTGCTGTGCCCCGCCGCTGTTGCGGTGGCGGGGTATAACAACCCTCACAAACCAACCATGATAGGAGAGACAATGTTTGAGGTAGTACTCGCCGCCGATTATGCGGTACTGCTTGACCGTGTAGCTGCGCTGGAAGCGGCGGCGAATGAAACCGCCTTGGATCCCGCGCCGGTGATTGTCACCTGGTCTATCGAAACCGTGTCCGAGCGCTGCCGCTGCGGGTATCGAGTTGCCGTTTAAGGTTCATTCTAGGATCGTAACCGGCGTATATGTTGCGGTGCTAGCTGCGGGATATAGTGCCGAGCTGTTGTATGCGCCGAGTGAGTTAGACCGCCGATAAATTGCATTGTTGCGGTAGCTGCACCCACCGCTTTGGTGGTGGGTGTGTCTATCCCCACAATACAAAACCGCCCCAGGCAGAAATTGCCGAGGCTAACCGAGTCGAGAGGACACAAACAATGAACACAACAACATGGGCTGTGCCAACAATTGCAGACCTGAAAGCCCGCAACGCCGAACTCGTCGGCATGGTAGACACCGCCGAACTCGCGCTCGAAAAATTGCATATTGCACACCACAAAACCCTGACCGAAAACCAGACACTACGAACGCTCATAACCACACTGGCGGCGGAACTAGCAGCCGAAAAAATTGCACACCTCGACACGCTAGAAGCCCTATACTATAGCGAACAAACCGCATAACCCCGGCGGCATAAAATTGCACACTAAAGCAACCCCGCATGTTTCACCGGATCCGCCACATGATTGCGAGCGTTCGCCCGCCCACCCTGACTAGATGACTTACGCAGGTGATGATATTCACACAACGCTTGCAAATTATCTAGCGCGTGGTTGTTGCGCTCGCCGATGTGGTCGCATTGGTTGGCGCGACTGGTGCAGCGTTTGCCGGTGTCGTAGCGGACGTGTTGGCATTGATACCCGGCGCGGGCGAGCACCTGCTGTCTGATTGCGCGCCAGTTACGGGGTAGTGTTTGCAGGCGGGTGCTGCCCCGCCAGCCGCCCCTAATCATTGCAGCCGTCCGTATAGTTTTCGTCATTGCAGCCACAATAGATTGCGGCGAGCGCGGTCGTGTATTCGCTGCCGCAGTATTCGCACTGGTACATTGCGCACCCCCTATTGTGTGATTGTATTGATGGCTACCGTAGCCTTAAGAAAGGACTGACTGCAGCTACGGTAGCCAAGTGCTGCATTGTGGGCGCGAACCACAAGGTCACCAAAAATTGCAATCTAGCGCGGGGAAGGAAACAAGGAAAAGCCGCGTATGTTGCGTTTGGTGATCCCGCTTGACGCTGGCGGGTGCAGCTGTTCCCCTAGGGTATGAGCGCACACCTCGTTAGTGTCCCTAAGGGGTTGTTCGGTCGAGCGAAAAGTGGCTTAAAAAGCTCGACGGAACAGTGTTTTAGGAGAAAAGTCGGTAATTGTTTTTGTAACAATTATCCACTATCTATATTAGACTAGGGTGTCGGTGTCGTAGTTAATTGTGGTGGTCACCGGCGTGTCGCCTATTGCGCCGCAGCAGTGGTTGCCGCTAACACCAGCATTTTTTTATGGTCGCCCGCCCGCTTGCATGTACGCGATACGGGCGCGCCGCCGATCCTCATCAGACACTAGCAACTTCCCGCCCGCAATCAACATTGCCGTACGGGTGCTAGACAGCGAACGCCACCGTTTAAACGCTTGCGCGTGCTCCACAAACGCAAAATAGCGCCTGCCGACACGGTGATGTTTCATTCCCTTGTTGCGGTAATCGTAAACCGTTTCTACGGTCACTCCAAGCTGTTTTGCAATGGTTTGAAAATCTACAGGCTGCATAGGATCCGCTCCCATTCCGCCGCGAACTCCCACCCGCAACTGTTACATCGAACAATCGGCGTATCTCCGCTAATGTCCGCCCACACGGTACGTTCCCGACCCATACAGCCCGGGCACGGGCGCGGGCGCTGCTCCACCTCACGCGGATACTCAGGATAGAGCGCGTTCGCCCGCTCACACGCGCGGTTAAACTCGGTAGCCACCGGCGCGCACTCGTCCACGGTCACAAGCTGTTCCCACCAGAGCGGGTGTGTGAGATTCAACGCAATATCGGCGATTATCTGCTGAATCGTGTCATCATCAAGCCCCGACATAAACCAGGATCCAGACTTGCTCGCGGGCGGACGCACCCGGGGGATCATGTGCGCCAAGTCTTTGCCTGACAATAGCCACCACAGTTCAGCGAGGTTGTTGGTGACCGCGAAACAACTTTCAACCGCCGCAATGTCCATAGGCGGGCGTGCTTTGTTGTTGTTTGAGGATATGCCGAGATTATCGCGTGTTTCCAGGCGTGTGTTTACCGCGATTTTAAGGCGGGCGTGGAGGTCAGCGACCGTACCGAGGTTGTATTTTAGGCGGGCTTGGCAGCGGTGGCAGAGTGTGGATCCGTCAGGGACGGTTACGGGAATTTCCCCGTCTGGTGCGCGGGAGGTGCATTGGTTTATGCATATGGTCATGGTTTCTCACTTGTTGATGTTGGTGTAGCCCCAACACGGGGGGATGTGTTGGGGCTACAGGTTTTGTGTGTTCCGGGGGTTAGAACGCGGTGGTGTCGATGTTTTGTGCCGGTGCTTGTTGTGCCGGTGCTTGTTGTGCCGGTGCTTGTGTCCCGGCTGGTACACCCCAAGCGGGCTGTGCCGCCGCCGCGGTTGGTGCACCCCAGCTAGCAGCCCCGCCATTGTTGTTTTGCGGGGCGCGGATCACCTGCACTTGTGCGAACTTCAGGCTCGCGCCGATTTCATTAACTTCAAGGTCTATGCTGGTTCGCTGTTGTCCCTGATTGTCGGTGAATTGGCGCTGCCCGAGCTTCCCTACCGCGACCACTTGGCTGCCTTTGGTGAGCGAGTTGGCTACGTTTTCTGCGCCTTGTCCGACCATGGTGCAGTTCAGCCAGAGTGTTTCACCGTCTACCCATTGGTTTGTGTCGCGGTTGTATGTGCGGGGTGTTGCTGCGAGCCTGAATGACACCCAGGGTTTCCCGTTTTGGGTGGTTCTGAGTTCGGGATCTGCTACGAGGTTCCCGGTTACGGTTATTTGTGGTTTTGTTGTCAAAACATTATCCTTTCAAAAAGCTATGTAATTCCTAGAATCGTTTCTAACGGGCGAAAAACACGCCCTGCAAGGTTTTACACCCGGCGAAGTTTAAAGTCCGGCAAAACCGGCCTAGCGTTCGTCTCTGTGGCATGAACACCCGACACCGCAGGCAACGCCAACCGGTCAGCCTCCTCCTGAACAACACGCCTACGCTCAGCCAACTCCTCACGAACACCCCTCGGCAACGGCACACACCGCCCCCAATCAGAAGCCACAAGCCCATACGCTTTAGCCGCCGAAACATCAGCCCGTATCTGCTCCCGCCCAAGCCGAAAATCAGCCCGCACCTGCTCCAACAACCGCGCCGGAGTGAAATACTCACCCCGCGGCTGCGACGCAAAATAGCGAGTAGTCGCCGCGAGCGCCTCATCAACATCCACCGCCCCAGAAAGCTCCGGCTCCACGGCAGCATGCCACGCAATCGCCGCTTCAGTCGTCACCTGCCGGTTGTCGTATGCGGACGCTAGCTTCAAAATCCGTGCATAATCCGCCGGTGTCATCACACGCCCCTTTCCGTGAGCTGAGCGAGCGGTAACACGGCTGGTCTAACCGGCTGGTCACCCTGCAACGCCGCGATCACCTGATCGGCTTGGCTCATGCGCTGTTGTGCTGCGGGTTTCTGGTAGCCGCGTGTCCCGGCTTGCTGGCTAGCGCGGCGGATCCAATTCCGCCAGGTTGCGTCCCAGTCACGTTTTCTGCCACGCGCCCCGGATACGCCAGCCCAATAATCCGTAAACACTTGATGTTCCCGCTGCAGGTCAACATTCGGGCACTCCGCCCTCATGCGGTCAATGGTTTCCGGTTTGGGTGTCCAACCCTCGGCTAAGAATGTGCCTTGCCGGGTGGTCGGTTTTTTGTTTTTGGGCGTGCGCGATTTTTCGCGTGCGCTAAAAGGTGGGGTTTCATTCTGGGGTCTTAATATACCTTTAGGTATATTTCCCGGTTCATCTAGGGTGAACCCCTCCCCCGGGTCATCTAGGGTGAACCCCTCCCCCTCGCTAGGGGGTTCATCTAGGGTGAACCCCTCCCCCGGGTCATCTAGGGTGAACCCCTCCCCTGTGGAGTTTTCCACAGGCTCGGAATCGTCCAAAACCGGGGCTAAAGTCTCATCACCATTAGCGCGAAAATCAACCCGCTTCATATTCAGTTGGTATTTATTTGAGGTCTGTCGACCCTTACCCGCATACCGAGTCGCCCGCGCAACGATACCAAGCGTCTCGAACCGTTCAATCGCGCGCTTCACCGTGCTAACTGAACACATCGCAACCTCGGCAATTAGCCGCCGGGTAGGAAAACAAATCCCCGTTTCATCCGCCCAATCAGCAAGACAAAACAGGATAATCCGATCACCCTGCAACATGTTATCCCAGCGGACTTGAACAGCCCACCGTGTAGCTTCACTAGACATTATTCTCCCCCCCCTTAGTATTCGTCCGTGTAATGCAAAATAACGTGAGTCTCACGCTCGCCCGTATGCGATTCACCCTCAAAATCGACAGTCACCAAACCAGCGATCTGCAACTCAGCGAGCGCCCGCTCAAACTCGGGACGGGTGCAGCAAGTCGCCTTAGCGAGATCGTCCCAATCAGTGCGACAGATACGGTCAAAACCAACCCAGTTACCCATGCGTAACAGGATCAGCCGATGAATCGGTTTCATGCCCTCAAAATAGGCTTTAGCTGCCCAAACCACAGCTTGACTTGACATTTATTAGCCTCCTAAAATTTGGATCGCTCGCGCGAAAACATCACAAAACATGCGATCAGTATCTGTGTACACGCCGTTACATTTCAGCTCTTCCAGCCAACGCTGCAACACGTCACGGTCACAGGCGCGGGCGAGCGTAACCGCTCTTTCCTCAACTTGTTCCTGATAGGTTTCAACCAAATCGTTAACCTCGCTTCCTTGCCCCAAAAGTTTTTGGGACGGTAAACTCCCACAAATAAGTGCCCGCCGTCCGGCACACACCACAGGTGCTGTCTACCTGTTTGCGGGTGTGTGTGAAACATGCGGTGTCGGTGGCGGCTTTCACCCCAGCTTCGTCAAGTAGCACCATGCCGCCCCAGCGTTTAAGCGCTACAGGCACATCTGCAGGGGTGTCGCCCGCGTGTAACGCGAACCCGGCAGCGTGTGCTTCGGTAGCGTTACCGTGTACCCAGCCGTGACAGCCGCCGGTGTTACCGAACCCGCACAACATGACACAGTTCGCGGCTGTACCGTCACCGCCGCGGCTCCGGTATTGCCGGTGGTGGAACTCAAACCGTGTGCCACCCCTGCCGCAACGTTCGCAACACCCCGCGGCGCGATCGAACACAAACCGTTTCACCCGGTCGCTAAAATCGTTATCCCGCTTAGCCACCCTGTTACACGCCCCTGCGCATAATATGGGCGGCAACCACCCACCTGCCGAACATGAAAAACACGCCCCGGCTAACCGGTGCCCGCTCAATGAACGGTAGAATTAGGCGGGGTTTGTTCATGCGGGTAATGTTGATAAACCCGCGAGCACTAGAGTGTTTATAGACTACGTGCATAACATTCTCCAATCAAAAACAGGCGGCGGCGAGACCGTCCAAGCAAGTTCTCGCCGCCGCAACAATCACCAAGGGGTTACAGCCCGCCGGGCGCTGCCATATCAGCACGGTATTCAGTACGCTGCTGCGTCTGCCAATGCGATAAACGCGCGTCCAAAGACGCAACAAACTGGCGCAGGAACATTTCCCGCGCCTTACACACAGCAAGCTCCAACCCCGCCGTAACCACGCTCTCGTGTTGATACTTCAACCCGGTCGCTTTCTGTGCTGTTCCGTGCGTGTCCAACAGTTCAGCGAACGCTGACGCTTTAGCACGCTCCAACACCGTTTCCGCTTCCACAGACGCACGCACCGCGTCACTAAACAGGGGAATGACTGTGAAGCGGATCGCTACCGCCGCGCCGCCAATCTCGCAGTTAGCGCCAGCGCCTAAAATCGCGTCCACGACCGCGCAATGAAACTCGTCAGACGGATCGGGGTTGTGGATCCCGAACTGGCGCAGCATGTGGATCACCCAACCGGGTAGCCCGGTGGTGTCGCTCATGCTTCACCACCCGCCGCCGGTGCAGTCGCCGCCGCTGTGGTGGCTTTGATCGTCTGCTGCTGTGCCTTAAACAACGCCGCCGCCGCCGGAGTCAACACCCCCCGCTCATGCGCCTGTTTATGCAACACCGCCAACGTCTCCATATCCTTACACGCAGCAAGCGCCGCCGCAAGGTCAGGATCCACAACATCAACCGGCTGCTGAGTAAACCCAGCCGCCTGACTGAACGGTGGACGAGAAGCAAGCTCCCCGTCATCATCATCAGCCGCAACCCCAGTAACAGCGGCGAGCGCGTAACGTCTCGCGTAAGTGATAGCCGACCCAATCTGCTGCGGGGTTGACCCCGTGAGCGGATAAGCGCCGGTCATTTTCTCACCCGACTCATGCAGCAGCGTGGTTTCTAGCACCATGCCGCGCCCCTCAATCGTGTTAGGCATAGCCGTCCACGCCAGCCCGTGCTTACCGAGCACGGGTAGCACCACGTTGGAGAGTTCGGTCAGGTCAGCGAACTTGTTCTTAAAATGCGGGTTAGACGCATTTTTAACCACTTTAGGTAGTTCCGCTTGGAACGCGGCGAGAGCAGCCGCAAGCGTGGCGTGTGTGCGCCGTGGCGTGGATGTTTTAGATTTAGTTGTTGTTGTCATTTCAGTGTGATCCTTAATGTTTGCTTCCCCCCCCCCGCTGGTTTTCATATACGGTTCAACCAGATCCGGGTGATCTTTCCTATAAGCGGTGTAATCAAACCGGGTTGTTGGCTTCGGCGTAGACAGGCTAATGTTTCCGAACGCGGTCACAAGCTTCAGGTCTTTACCCCCGGCACGCTCCCGCAGCTGCTCCTCCAAAACAGTGACCCGTTCCTTAGCCGCGTCAAACTCACGGCGCGCGATCGCATACTCAGCCATGAACTCGTCCCACTCAGTGGACTGCTGACCGTTCTGTTTCCAATCCAGGAACTCGTCAGCGATCTCTTTCAACTCAGCAAACCGGTCGGTATCGAACGGGATCACAAAATGTTCCGTCCGCACCGGCACAAAATTCTCGTGCTGTTCCCAAGCAAACACGGTCGATGTAGCACCGCACACGCCCGCCGCCCAGCACACTTGGTCATAGTATTGAGCATTAGCTTGACGCAACTCCTCCGGTGTCATACCCAACGGTTTAACCGTGGTTTTCACCTCCGCCAAGGTTAGTTCCCCGTCCATGCCGTAGGTGATACCGTCAGGGGTAGCGGCATAATCGCCGCACACATACAAGTCACGAGACGGCTGCATATCGTACACAAAATTCAGGTAGCCGATCAGGTACGGCTCCCGCTCTTTGCCCCATTCCATGAACTGGTTAGTGAATGGTGGACTTTCCCCGTCCATGTCTTTCGCTACCGCGACCCGTGCAGCGGCTCCCCCGTTGGCGAGCTTAGCTATCCGCGTCGCGGTTATTTTCCCGCGCCGTGCCGTCAACCAATCCTCCTCTGATGTGAACGGCACAACCTCAACGTTTTCGCCCATAATCTATGGCTCCTTCCCAAAAAAATAAGCCCCACCACCCACAAAGGACAGCGAGACCAAACAAAATAATGGCGAGCAACGGCTACAAGCCCCTACGCACAACCTGTAGCCGCTCCTCAAACTCGGCAGACCGTTTAGACCGCACACGCTCCACCGGAACACCCATAAGCCGCAACCCCATAGCCGACAACGTGACCGCGTCCGCGAGATTATCGTCAGTAACCGGATTCGGCAAACGGTAGAGACTATTAACCGCTTTCACGACCGCTTTCTTATCCGCACGCCCGTTACCAGTCACATATTTAGCCCGAGTCGCTGGAGCAACCTCAACAATCTCACACCGTTTCTCCAACAACCCGGCAACAACCATCCACCAAACGCCAGAGCGTTCATGCAACCCAACCTGCGACCGGTAGGCGGGAGCTTCAACCACAACCAGCACCCGATCGGGGATAACCCTAAGCACACGGTCACGGATCTTAATAAGCCGTTCAATATGCTCATAGGGTCGGCGAAACCCGGGCGGTTGCGACCGTATCAACCACCCCTCAAAATGTTCTTTATGGTGGTCGTATTTAGCTACCCCGGTAGCGGTCAAGGACAGGTCAAGCCCATACGATGAATAACTTCTCAGATCCCTTAATCTGCCCTGCATTATGCCCCGTGGTTCTCAGCCATCATATCGTCAAGATTTACGACAGCAACCGCCGCATATTCACAGTGAGCTGTTATCAGCTTCACTAGAGTCTCCTGCATCGCGACTTCACATTCATTTTTGGGTTTATTAACGGACTCCCCGGCTCTCACGCAGAACTCGTCAAGCGACATGCAATAATAGCGTTCCCCAGGAGACCGCCAAACATGTATTTTCCAACCCTGCCACGTTGGCATTACAACACAATAACCCAACGCGTTCGTGTTAAGCACAAGGTGAGCGCCCCTAGTAGGAGCTAAGACCGCCGCCTTTAATGTAGCGTCCAGAAAATCAGCAACACTCAAATCACAGCCCGCTAGATTAGCCCCGGTCAGGTCAGCTTTCCCGAACGTTGCCGCATACATGCGCGCGTCCGTCAAGTTCGCAAACTTCAAATCAGTGTCACGAAGATCTGTGAAATCTAGCGTGCAACCGGCGAGAGTGGTGTAGCTGAGATCGCTACCTGACAAGTTAGCGCTATAGAGGTTAGCGCGGTTAAAATCAATCAGGCTAAGATCAAGATCAGATAAATCCTCACCAGAAAAATCGGGGATACGCTTAACCGTGAGCGCTTTTTCGATATGGTCTATTACCTTTTCGCGAGTCCAAATCTTCCCGCTCTCCGTTACGGTCATTCCGCAGCCCCCTCACTGTTTTCACGCTCCTTTTCCCGAGCAGCTTTAAGCCCTCTAACATGCACATCTTCCATACCCATATGTGCACGGAAAATCTGCTCAATACTGTAAAGCTCCCTCACCATTTTCGCCCTCCGGCTAGGGTGTGGGTAAGCACCACCTACCAGGTCTACCGCACGAGTCTCAAAATACTTATCAACCGGCATAAGCGGGCTATACGGCGTAGCAACACACCAGCCCTCAGATGTAGGCACAACACCCACGCTCACATGTTGGGAATGGACGATTAACCAACCCTCACCGACTACTGAGCTAATATAGCAGGGGGAAATAAACCCGCCAGCAAAATCAGCCTGATAAAAACTACACTCGGTAGCGCGTCTAGGTGTTAACTTACACTCACGCATATCTGAGTGGTAAAAATTCACCTTCCGCAGTTTCACTTTCCTAAACCGGGTGAACCGTAGATCACAAGCCGTGAAATCAGTGCGCACAATCTTCGCACCCGTGAAATCAGCCGACCGGAAACCCTCTCTCGTGAAAACGCAATCCCTAATCTCAGTGTGTCTAAAATCCGGGGCAATGCCCTTCTCACGCGCCACCTCAAGCCGCGCCAGCACATCCTCCCTAGTCAACACTGTACGTTGTATCTTACCCATGATTATTCTCCTTACCTTCGGGGTCTTCCACCTGAACATGCGACCCACAATGTCTCTCTTTAGTGTTTGGGGCGATAATGTAATCACCGCCGATAGTTCAGCAGCCGCTGCTGCCAGAAACTACTAGAGCGCGCATGATAGTCAATGAAACCGAGCAGATTATTTATAGCAGCCACCTCAAAGGGCAGGACATCGTAACCGCAGAAAGAGGGACGCTCTGCACTCATAAGGTTCTCACGGAGCTGTTCCAACGAGAACGTGCCATTATCTCTCACAACTTCCCAACCGGCAGGTGTCGGATACACGCCAACGCTCAGGGTCAAACACACACCAGCGAATGTGAATGTTTCTCGCGTCAACAAACGAAAAATTGGCTCGGGTAAGATCACAATCCATAAAGGTCGCGTTCCGTAAATCCGAGCGATTAAACACGGTGTCGTAGAGTTTAACCCTGCGAAAGGTCACCTTTCGCAGATCCAAGTTCTCTAAATTAACACCCGACAAGTCAACGTCCTGAAACAAGACAAGGCGTTTCTCGCTACGTGCACGCGCCACCATGTATTTAACCTGCGACCGCGTCAACTTCTCCATACTCATTACTCCTCAAACTCATCAAACAACCCAACCGGCGTATTCTGGATACGCTCAACAATCAACTCACAATACCTCTCCTCCAACTCGACAGCGACAACCCGCCGCCCCAAATTCCGTGCCGCTATCACAGTCGCGCCACTACCCGCGAACGGGTCAGCAACCACCCACTCGGGCGGACACTTCGACAACAACCGTTCAATCAACGGCACAGGCTTCGGTGCAGGATGCCGCTGCCGCAGCCAATGACTAGACGGAATAGTTGGGCAGGTGATAATATTCGGCTCCCTACTGCCCTTAAACCCTCTACCCATAACATAAATCTCTTCATACGAAACACCCCAAGGCAGCGACGTATCACCCAACCCCGTATTATCCCCCTTAGACCAAATCAACACATGCCGCGTATCCACAGGGCGCGGAATCCGGTAATGACCAAACAATAAGGCGGGCTTGTTCACCCCTCCCTGCTGCTCGCGCCATAACCCAACCGCCATATCGCGAGTATCAGTAGAATCATCACCAATAATCGCACCAACCTTTTGCCGCTTCGTTCGTTTCTCGCTAAAGGCGACACCATACGGCGGATCCGTAACCAACACATCCGCATTAAGCCACGCCAACTCCTCCCGACAATCCCCATGAAACAACGTCACAAGATCATCCTCATAAAACAAACCCAACAGAAACCCCCTTTAACGTTTATGCACCCGCGCAGCAGACAACCAAACCGTACACGGCACATTCCAACGCACATACCGCCCCTCACGAGACGGACGCGCACGCAACCGAGCCAACACATGCCCACCCGCATACACCGTCACAAAACGATCAACCTGCGCCGTCTGATAACACTTCGGATACTCAACAACCAGAGCCGGGGCAAGAAACCCAGTCACACCCCCCAACCCAGTTTTCTCCGTAACCGCAGCAAGCGAAACATCACTACCGTAAAACGGCTTCATACGCACACCATTCGAGAACACAAGCCCATATTCAGAGTCACAATACTTGAACGCTGCACCATGCAACAACCGATGTAAATCAGTAAGTGACACCGTTTTATCATGCCGCTCACACACGGTTTTACCGTGACAATCCACCACACCAGAATAGTTATACTTGACCGCTTTCACGCCCCGCCAATCCTCCGACTGACCAGGCGCAGGTGTCCAACGCATATGCACACGCACCAGCGCCCGACTACCCCGATACAACACAAACTGGTATTTTTGACTACCATCCTCCAACACCAACGGGGTGGTCTCACCCACCCGGTCAACAAACCAAGTTTTCCCGACCTTACATAACTGTGTAATATCCACCAGTTCAGTGTTGGTAGCGTCAAGGCTCTTGAACTTCACAACGGTACGGTTGCTTAGATAGATCATGTCAGATGTGACAGCGATAATCTGTTGATTCAAGAACCAACGCTGCATGTCCGCGAGCGTCACACCAAACGCGGTTTTATCCTGTTTACTCATCATCAACCACCGCCACCTGTGAGCATTCAATTACCGCAAGCGCGAGCGCATGAAACAGCAGCAGGTTTTCAGCCAGCTCCCCGTCATTGAGTCCCCGCTCGTGGGGAGTATCCTTGGATCCGAAAACCTCAGCCAATAGATAGCTGGTAATCGTGTACCCCACTTCGCGGGTTTCATTAATGAAGTCGAGCGCGTCACTTCGCGCTCTCGCATAACTGTTACAGAACTTCTCCTCGATATGTTCCATCTGGGGAATCTGCCCCCGCAGCTGCGTGATTTTCGAAGCGGTTACGAATTTAGCCTCTAAGTCTTTAGCCAACTCGTAGGACAATTCAGACTTTCCACGCAAATTATCCAGTTGTCTATCTGAAGTCTCCAACGCTAACGCGGCAATGTTAACCAGCGGCGCGTAATCCTTTTTCAGTTCCATTACTCCCCCTCAGTTTCGTTATCAAAAAGCTTAAAAGGGCTAGACACTTCAACCATCGCGGCAAACTTATACAGTGCATGCGCCTTATCCTCCGCTGACCAGCCCCAATCATTCTCAAGCAGGTAAGTCGCAAGCCGCATATAAGCGCGGACAACACCACACCCTTGTTCCATAGCACGTTTTTTGAAGTCATCAGTCTCCTTATTCACCCTGTCGAGGTCATGCCGTAATATAGTGAGTAACTTGTGTTCACTTTCAGGCTCAGACAAGACACTTCGCACGCTCTCCAAATATTCGCTCACCCCAGACAGGGAATCAGCCAAGCGACGAGCCGTTATCGCGCAAAAGTTAGTTTCATGCCAGTCGGCTTCACTAGCTTTAGCGGCTTCTGCGAGCGCGGCACAAACAAGCTTCTCATTCATGCGGTAACCTCCTCGCTGCTAGTGGCGGTCTGTGCCGGGTTAGCCTGTTCAACAAGTTCGCTAAACTCGTCCAATAAGCGAGATAGCTGGTAGCCGTCTGTATACTTCAGTGAACCCTTGGGGCACTTTTTCGCCGCAGCCAGCATTAGCTCGCAAGACAAAGAATCCCGGCTGTCGAGGATCTGGTTAATAAAGTCGTTTATACGTATGGTAGCTGCGCGTCTAGCTACACCTAGGCTGAAAACGCTACCGCTAATGTCCTCGGGATCTAAGCCCGCTAGCTCGGCGTGATGTTTAGCCGCCTCTATGAACTGGTCTTTAAGCTCTTTAGCTTGGATCGCGTCATCGTTCGCTCTAATCCAATCGTCCATAGTGACTTTACTCTGCTGATTGTCCATAACTACCTCCTAGTAGCCACAAAAACTGTTTAAAATGGCGGGTATAACCCTCCCGCCTTAGTTCAGCGCAGGCTTACACGCTGCCACACACATAACCCCGTGTCATGGTTCCCGCCAAACATCCCCATGAGGCGAGCCAACAAAGCACATCTGTTTATTCACACCCGCGTAGGTTTCCCACCACGAAAACCCCGCGAGCGCGTCCTCTCAACTCTATGTAGCGTGCCATTCCTCCTAACCGGGTCTCGGTGACATCGGAATCCGGTACGGCACTATATTCGTGTATGCTGTAGCCAACCCCTACCGGGGTTGTCCCTCCGCCATGTCAGCACACCATGAGGGAAAAACTGTTAGCTATTTGCTATCGTCTGCCCGCCATAAACACTCCCTGTCCTTTGTGCCCGCAAGCATGAGCACGCTAGCGACAATAAACACCCACAAGTCGAGTCCGTTAACCTGCTCGATAGTGGCAGCGGTCTTAACGAAAACCCACCCAGTAATGAGCGCTAAACCAAGCCAACCGACAATGTTCATGGTTTCGGCTCCTCAGTATCGCCGCTGTCGTTTAAAGATCCAGCGATATTATCTAAATCGTCTTGATCAGCGTTACCCAAAAACTCGACAATCTGTGCAAGAAGCTCGTTCCCGTCAGCACTATAGAGTGTGACCTCCCGATTAGTGCATACAGGACACTGGCTAACAGGCTGCATAGCGTCACCAATCTGCCTAGCGACCGACAACGCCGTAGCGGGCGTATCATCCAACCCCAGCTCGCGGCAAAAATCTTGAAGCTGCTGCTGATATTCAGCAAAATTCTCTGACCCATTAGCGAACTGCGACAAAACGACAACCAGTTTCGCGGCAGGAATTTTAACCTCACGCATTATTCACCCTCCCCGCCCAGCTCGTCATGCTCCCGCAACGTTTCATCAAACCACCGCGACCGGGCAATCTTCTCGCTATCGGCAGCGGCGGAACGTTTCAACAATTCTTCCGCACCCGCGACAACATCACCCACCGGGTGAAACGTAATTTTGAACACCCCGCCGCTGCACACTGGACAGTGATCCACGACTTCCTCAAGCTTCTCAGCTATATTCAGAACCGCTGCACTCATCTGTTCATGTGTCGGCAACCCTAGACGGCGCTGCACCTCCGGTAGCCGCTTCAACGCTTTATCGTAATCATCACCCGTTTTCTCATGTAGCCGGTTCATCTCCCGCCACAAATCAGTAGCCGCTACATGATAAGTCTGTTCGCTATTTTCCACTGGTTTCTCCTTTAAGACAAGCATTAACAAAATCGGTGACACTCGCCGCAGTCACCCGCGCCCCAACACCGGGAACATTCACAACCCGCAACCGGTTCTTCGCAACCAGCGCCGTCACAGTACGCGGACTACACGAAAACAACTCCGCAACCTCCGCCCGCTTAAAAAATATGCGAGCCGGGATCCCGTCAACCGGTCTAGCAACCAGTCCCGGATCCTTAACCGGCACAGTCTCCCGCACCTCCGATACATGGATCATTCGCCGATCCCCCGATCAACCCACTGCTTAACCGCAGCCAACCCCTCCGGGTTCAGGTATAGGGTTTGCCGAACTTGCCCGTTATATAGGCGCGGCGCGTTATGGTGTGGTCGCAACACAAACAGGTGCTGCTTCTCCGCATAAGCACGGTACTCGTAATCATCCACGACCCGCTGCTGTTTCACACTATAGTGTTGACCAACCCGCTTCCGGTAAATCCACTCACCGTCTAGGAGCGCTTGCCTGAGCACGGTCTCTTTAACCCCAATATCCGCTGCAGCGTCCCTGATCGTGATCGTGTCATCCCGGCGGGCAACAAACTGGTTGACGTATTCCACGGCTGGTTTGTCCGCTTCGATTTGTGCTTCTAGTTCGCGCCGTTTCTCCTGCTCGTTTTTCAGATTGGTGGCTAGCTGAATCAGCGTGTCCGGGTTTAGGAGCGCTTCTTCTATTTTCTGGTTGGTGAGGTAGCCGCCGTGTTTACGGATCGCGGGCAGCACCTCGTGAATAATCCAGCGCTTGAACTGTTTAGCTTCTGGCTTACGCGACCGTAGAACAAGAGCATATAGACCTGACTCGTTAACTACGGTCATGTTTTGGGCTCCGCCGGGGGTGTCCAACGGTTGGACACCCCTTTCGTCATCATCTAATAGGGCAAGCGAACTCCTCGGATGCCCAAGGTCTAGGGTTTTAGCCACATCGTTGGCTACGAACCACGGCTCGCCGTTTTGTGTTACGACACGAACCTCGTTATTATTGAACTTGAATAGTTCGATGTTTTTCATGGTAATTCTTTCTATTCACTGCCCGCAGTTGCTGCTGCGGGCTTTTTCTTTCTCTTCTTCTGCATTGCTCAGTAGCTCTGAAGCAGGGTAAGTGGACAGATTGTGTGGCATTTCTTCCGCTGCTTCCCAGTGTTTCCATGCCCTGTAGAGGGGTTAAAGTTCCGGCGACTCAAC